>JAZDJQ010000012.1:0-173193 GCA_043803765.1 Candidatus Iainarchaeum sp.
TATCGGAGGAAAACTACGAAAAAAGATGCACGAAAATTTTGATCAAAAAGAATACGCACAAAGAAATATTGTTGAATCGATTAATTCAGCCATCAAACGAACCCTCGGAGGGTTCGTGGGTTCCCGCTCGAGCGGGAACCACGAAAAACAAGCACACCTAAAGGCACTAACCTACAATTTGGAAATAATCAACCGAAAAATCACTTTAACGATTAACTTCCTCTAAAAGAGGAAGTCAACAGAGCCGGGCTTTTCACCTGCATGCCTGCACGAATGAAGCTGGATATTAGTGTAATCATTCCCATCTACAATGGTTCGCAGTTCATCGATACCACGGTGCGTGCCTACTATGATGCCCTGCAGAAAGATCCGTATGTTGGAAAATTTGAAATTATTTTAGTTACCAATAATTGCAGTGACGATTCCCCACAACGTGCAGGGAAGTGGGCCCAGAAACAAAAGAGAATTCGACACATGGATTTTCCATTCAAGACACTCAAGGGAGGGGCTGTCATTCGTGGATTTGAAAAATCCCGCTATCCCTTCGTAGGATTCACGGATGTTGACATGTCTACTTCCCCAAATGAATTTGTGAAACTTATCCCATACTTGTTTGAGAAACACGTGGGCGCGGTGATTGCGTCACGAAAAATGCCAAACTCTTTTCTCCATCCCCCCCAGTCATTCCTGCGCCAATTCCTTGGAGATGGATTTGGGTTGATTCGGGAATTACTTTTTGGGCTTGGAATCAAAGACAGCCAGTGCGGAGCCAAGATTTTTCGGCGGGAGGCAATCGTTCCGTTGAAGTTGAAAACAACAGGATGGGCATTTGATGTTGAATTGCTTTACAAGGTCAAGCGGAATGGATTTGTCATCAAGGAAATAGGAATTACGTGGAAAGACAAACCAGGATCCGTCCTCCGTTTGACTGATCCGTTTTATATGTTAAAAGAGCTCATCCGCCTCCGTCTGCGAGTATAGTTAAAAACCCGGTTTACCATTCCTCGGAATGAAGGCATTGCTGGTCTTCCCCCCGCAGTCATTGGATGAGCGGTACGCTCGGGATATGGGGGATGTAGGAGGATTCCTTCCGCCCCTCGGACTATTGAGTATGGCCGCCGTCTTGGAGAGAGATGGTCATGAGGTCAAGGTCATGGATTGTCCGGTAAATCGCTATATGATTTCGGATGTATTGAGTGAGATTTCCAATTTCAAACCGGATGTGGTGGGCGTGGCCGCCATCACCTCGTTGGCGCATGTCACGAAGGAGATTTGTGATGTGATCAAGAATCAGTGGCCGACTATCACTATTATTCTCGGGGGCCCCCATCCCACGGTGATGCCGGAAAAATTGGCGGAGGAAACGCGAGCAGATATTGTGATTGCTGGCGAAGCGGATGGAATTATTAGTGATGTTCTGCGGGACTTGCCCGGATACAAGGAAAAACGCGTGGTGCAGGCGGAAAAAGTCATGAAGTTAGACACGCTTCCTTTTCCTGCACGACACTTAGTAGATATGAAAAAGTACACTTCTCTCCCTAACACATACAAGAAGGATCCACACACGTTTCAAGTGATGACTTCACGCGGATGCCCTTTCACTTGTACATTTTGTCATGATGCTCATGGAATATTTCGCCAGCGGAGCGTGGAAAATGTGATTGGGGAGTTAAAAGAGTTGAAGGAAAAATACAGGATTAGGGAAGTGGCTTTTTGGGACGATATTTTCACGCTGAACAAACAGTGGGTTTTTCAATTCTGTGAAGCATTGGAACGCGAAAAACTTGAATTGACATGGTCGTGCTATTCACGGTTAGACCTAGTGGATGAACCTATTCTTCGTGCGATGAAAAAAGCGGGGTGTTGGAACATATTCTTTGGTATCGAGGCGGGTTCCCAAGACCTATTAGACAACATCAAGAAGAAGATGACCGTACCGCAGTTGGCCGAGAAAGTGAAGCTCGTCAAGAAATGTGGAATTGAGATTCGTGGAAGTTTCATGATTGGATTGCCCGGGGAAACCCCTGAGAAGGCCCGCCAAACCATTCAGTTTGCGATTGATTTGGATCCGGATTATGCGCAGTTCACGATTACGACTCCGTATCCCGGCACCGAACTTTGGCAGACCGCGGAGCAGTTCGGTACGCTGGATCGAAATCAGAATTTCACAAAGTGGAACGAGTGGCAGCCCGTGTTTATTCCCACTGGATACAAGAATGGGCAGGAATTGTTAGATATGCACAAGGAGGCCTTCCGTCGATTCTACACGCGCCCCTCATACATGCTCCGTCGCGCGTTAAAAGTGCGTTCCTTGGATGAAGTGAAGCGTAACCTCAAGGGATTGCGCGTTGTACTTGCCATGACGTCCGGAAAGAAAGAAAAAAAAGTCTCCGCGTAATTCCGGTTTTCACATTATTTCTTTAAAATCGAGTGATACCATTCGAGTTGTTTCTTCACGATGACCTTCCATGCAAAGGTCTTGGCGAAAGCATGCGCATTTTTTCTCTGAATAGACAATTGTGTGGCGGTCATGGATTCGATTTCCTTCCATATACCTAATACTGCTTTCGTGTCGGAGTAATCGACAAGAAAACCCCTTCCTTGGGTGATGAACGAGGAGAAGCTCGGTATCGTGTTCAGGCAGAGAATTGCCCCATTGGCCATGGCCTCGATGGCGCTGATGCCAAACCCTTCATATTCGGATGCGGAAACGAAGACATTAGATTCTTTCAAGAGGGACTTCCTCTGCGCTTCAGTTACATTTCCAAGAAAGATGATCTTTCCCATTCCTCCCTTCCGGAGCACGCGCTCTTCCAATTCTTTCTGAATGCCCTCCCAATCCTGTCCGGCAATCAACAGTTTGGCTTTTGGGTCGTGCGCGGAGTACTCGACGAATGCATCGATGAGCCGATCCACGCGCTTGTTTCGGGATAATCGTCCCAAGAAGAGGAATGTATGCCGTTTCTTCATCGGTATAGTAGAAGGGATTAATTCTTCCTCAATCCCGTTTGGAAGGATGATGGTCTTCTCTTGGGGCAATTCACAGAAGTGCATCTTGTCGTTCTCGCTCACGTATAGAATTCCATCTATTGATTTCCAAGAGGAGGGAAGGACAAATACGGAGTAAATCCACTTCAACCACCCCCTTTTTCGTGTGTGGAAAAATCCTCCGTGCGTGGTAAGAATGAGCTTGGCGGAGAGTTTTTTCTTGCGCTGCGCCAATGCATCCATCCATGCACCCACTCCATGAATGTGAACAATATCCTTGTCCTGAGCGAACTTCATTAACTCATCCGCTGGAGGGGCTCGGTAGAACGAGAACCCTTTCGGGGGGACACGATGGATGATCACGCCGTCCTTCTCTTCGCGTGCCGGGAGGATGTTCCCTTTCGTGCACGTGTTGAATACAAGAATTTCCACATGATCCCCTTGTCTCGCTTGCTCTCTCGCACTCTGCCAAATAACATTCTCTATTCCTCCAATGCATGGAATCGTATGATTTCCCACATGCAGAATGCGAAGCTTTTTTTCATTAGTCATTCCCACGTCCTCCGGTCAATCAAGCCGATTCCTGCACCCAAAACAAAAACAAGGGAGCGAAGGAATACAAGGAAGATAGCTGCTGGAAGAAGGGCTCGGTGATGCATGAAAGTAAACGAAAAAAATGAGGTGAAAATGGCATACATGAATGCAATAGTTGCGAGGATTGCCACTCCTAATAGGAATAAATCGGCTTTCAATGAATAAGCGTTGAGTAGAAAAAATAATCCTAGCAAGAGTATCTCGAGTAGAAAAAAAGCGCCCATAAAAAATCCTGCTTTGAGTTCTTGGGGAGTATAACTATCATGAATGCTTTTCTCAGGGTGTTTAACGTACATTCGGGTCCGCCAATATGCACGAAAAAATTTAACTTTAAGATAATGTAGTAGTGTTGCCGGATGAGTATGATACACAATAGCAGTAGGAGAAAAAACGAGTTTCATTCCTTTCTCAGAAAGACGATAGGACAGTTCCGCGTCTTCTCCTGATGCTCTTGGAAATGTTTCATCGAATCCTTTTTCGGCGATGAATGTTTTTCGATGGTATGCAGCAGCATAGCTTCCTATCCAATCCATTTTCTTTGCTCTCTGCAGGTGAGTATAGCGATATTCAATATCTAATTGATCGAACCGTGCCACCCATGATTGTTGACGGGTGCGATACGCTCCTTGTACTCCTACCACTTTCTCATCATGAAAGGGGAGAAGCATTTCGTGAATGAAGTTTTTTTCAGGAACACAATCACTATCCAAGAAAAAAATAATGTCTCCTTTCGCATGTTTTGCTCCATTGTTTCGTGCTTTCGCCGGACCTTGATTCGTTTGTTTGATTAGAATAATAGTAGAATAGGATTCCGCGATAATAGTAGTGTGGTCCGTGCTTCCATCATCCACGAGTATAATTTCGTCGGGTAGCACGGTTTGCTGGAGAAGCGCATCGACACAGGAAGGGAGTGTTTTTTCAGCATTGTATGCTGGAATAATGACGCTCACACTTGTTTTTTTTTTACGCGTTGTCATATGAAAAATTCCTTTGATAATGAATGAAAAATAATCCCTTCATACCACGGGGGGAATACGTTGATTCGTCTCTCCTAATGAGGATTTTTCATTCGTGTTGAATAAATATTTGAAGAATGTTCTTCCGCTCTTTACAAGACGGGGGAACTCGGATGGAGTAGTAATTCCTTCCCATATTTTGGCGGCAATAAAGCTTGGGCGCATGTAAAATTCTCTTCGTGCGTCATCACACGCCTGCACTAATTCACTAGATGACAGTTTGTCCGTAGATACGATCGTATTATGCGTTCCATCTTCGAGGAGCCAGTTTTCCCAGTTCTCCGATTTGATGGTAAGAAAATTGTTGGTTTTGGCCCACTCGTATGCTTCCGTTCCCGGGTACACCATTATAGGAAAAAATTGCACCGTGTCGGGATTTACTTTTTTTGCAAATGCAACCGTTTCCCTAATCGTATCTTTTGTTTCTCCTCGGTTTCCCATCATGAAGCATGCATGCACTAATACGCCTGCTTTCTTCGTGTCTTTGAAAAACTGTTCAATCTTCTGAATATTCGTTCCTTTCTTGATGTTGTTTAGAATATCTTGTGATGCGCTTTCAACGCCGACGCATACTAATCGGCAGCCTGCTTTTTTCATTATTTTCAGTGTTTCTAAATCAACATCGGCGCGCGAGTTGACCGTCCACGTCAACTTCAAGCCGCGGTCAATAACTTCTTGGCAAATTTCCTTCACTCGATTTCGATCAACCGTAAAAGTATCGTCCTCAATCATAATATCCTTTACGTAGGGTAAATGACGTGCAATCCATTCAAACTCATCTACGATATTTTTTACACTGCGTGAACGGAAATTATGCCCGGTGAATGTTTGGGGCCAATCGCAAAACGTGCAGCGGAAGGGGCATCCTCGGCCGGTGATAATAGTAACTTCCGGCCATAGAACAGAAGGATAGAAATAATCCTTAATATTCAAGTGCTTCTCCCATATTTGAGTAACGAAAGGAAGCTTATCTAAATATTCAACTGGAACATCAGGTGCGTCCTCGTTTTGAATAATTTCCTTTTTTTCATTTCGATAGGTTATTCCTTTCATGTTGTGATACGATGTTCCTTTTTCCAAATGATTCGCAAGTTCAACACTGGTTAAATCGTACTCTTTACGTAATACTAAATCAACGGCGGGTGCAAGGGTGAGCGTGTTCTCCGATACCGCGGAAACGTGCGGTCCGACCATTGCGAGTACAACGGAAGGAAGAACATTCTTGATCGATGCAGCAACGTTCGCATCATTCACCACAGAACTTGTCACAGTGTGCATGATGACAAGTTGAGGGTTGAATTCTTTTACTCGTTGAACCACTTCCTCAATGGTCATTATTTTTTTGGATGCGGTCGCATCTACTAACTGAACCGTGTGTCCATTCATTTCAAGTGAACCTGCCGCATATCCTAACCAAATAGGATAGTAAACACACCCCCCCTTTGATACGGCAGGAGAGCGAGAGCTCTTGCTGAACTGAGCAAAATAGGGTGGATTGAGCAGAAGAACGTTGATACCCATTTGAATCACTAGGAATAAACATTTAGTATCCTATTCTTTATAAAAAAAAGCCCCCCTTCGAGCATTGTTCTATCAATGACTACTGCGCATAAAATAAATCATAGTAGAAGGCGGGCAAAGACGATGGATATTTCCATTAAAATTCTATCGTATAACAGGATACCTATGTCTTTTCGACAGATGATTATTCATCGTTTTTTTTTATGATCCTTTATTCCGACATTTGCCTATTGACACCGTATTGGATGTAGGAGCGGGGAATGGAAAAATGATTGATTATTTTACTGAAATCGGTAGAAAAATAACAGCCGTCGACCTTTACCCTACACGAAAAGATATACAGAAAATGGACATTCTTGACAATAAAATCCAAAGCAATAGTTATGATCTGGTCTATTCCGCCCATCTCATCGAACATCTTCACGACCCTGAAAAATTTGTATATGAATTGATGCGCATATCAAAAAAATATATATGCGTAGTGGCACCACTTCCCGGAAAGAGATTTTGGGATCAGCCCGACCATGTGCGACCATACACCCAAGAGACGCTTAAGCGGGTGTTCCATCTGAACAAATGGATTAAGTGCTTTGAAATGAATCTCCCCGGTGCGGAACCCATCGCCGTCTTATTGTTTGATAAGGCGGATTCACGGATTTCGACTCTTCCTTCATATCTAAAAAAAAATTAATGACTGCATATATGGGGAATCTTGCGACATATAATAATCATATCTTCACGCAACGAATCGGGAATAAGGGAGTGAACAATTTTTCTCAATGGAAAGAACCATTTGTTTCGGGCCCCATCCGAACTCTCTTCCGTGTAGGGAAAAAATTCCATCTTTTGGATGGAGAAACCCTCATTGTCCAACAATTTGCATAATGAGTCCGGGTCGAAGAGGGAAAGGTGCAGGGGCATCTCATATGAATGAGTGATGCGGTTGAGCCATGATTTCTTGTTCGGGGTTGAAAGCGCCAGCACGCCATTGTGGTCTAACACCCTCCAGCATTCCTGGATGAACGCGCGGGGGTTTTCCACGTGTTCAAGCACTTCCCCTGCAAGAATGCTGTTGAAGACGTGATCCTTGAAGGGCATCATCTGTCCGTCCCCGATGACTTGATTGGTTCGCGTGTGGATCAGTTCGATGTCGAGGGAGATAATGTATTCCGCAGGGATCTTTTTGAGCAAGTCCTCATGCAGGGTGCCCGCGCTCCCTCCCACGTCTAATACCGTTCCATAGATGGAGGATAGTAAGGATTGGATACGCGTGGTCATACGGTTTTTCTCCTTATTTATGGACGCCCTTCCATTCTTTTACGATTCGATTCGCGCGTGCAAGCTCATCCACGCTTCCCGCATCCAGCCACTCTCCGCATATTTTGCTTGCCGCGAGGGTTCCGCGCAGGATATACGTGTTGTGAATATCCGTGATCTCCAATTCCCCTCGTGCGCTAGGTTTGAGGGTACGGATGATATCGAAAACGCTGGGTTTGAAGAAATATACGCCGATGGATGCCCATTGGGAAGGAGGGTTTTCTGGTTTCTCTATCAAATGCGTGACTTTTTCTCCATCCAGTACAGCGACCCCCATTTTTTTGGCCTCTTCCATAGTAGTCTCATACAATAGGATGCGTGCATCCTCAGTTCCGTTCTCGAATGCATCCGCGTAGGATTGAATAGAATCGGAGAGGATGTTATCCCCATTGATGGAAACGAATTTGCTATTTCCCACAAAGTCTTCGGCCAATGCGATGGCTTGAGGGAGTCCGCCAGCCTCGTCTTGTACGCGATACGTGAACTTAACGCCAAATTCTTTTCCGCTTCCCATGAGTTTGAAGATATTTCCTGCGTGTTCCGTTCCTGTAATGATAAGAATGTCAGTGATGCCTGCTTCCTTGAGTGTTTGCAAGGGATAAAATATCATGGGTTTATCGTACACCGGAAGCAAGTGTTTGTTAGTGGAATTCGTGAGCGGGCGTAGGCGTGTTCCGTTTCCTCCCGCGAGAATGATTCCTTTCATTTTTTCACCTTTTGGAAATAATCCTGATACCATTTCTCCGTGTCATGCAGGCCTTCATGAATATCCATGCGTGCTTTCCAATTCAATACCTCTTCAGTCACTCGCGTATCGATGACGGGATGGTCTCGCTCATGCATGGAATGAGTTTCTTCCCATTCCACTGGAATATTCTTCCCCGATTCTTCTTGGATAATGTCTACCATCTCACGGATGGAGTAGGATTTTCCTGTCGCGAGGGTGAGGGATTTTCCTTTGACTTGAGAAGAGGGGATTTTTTCATACATCGCGAGGAGTCCCGATACTGTGTCCGAGATGTGCATGAAGTCCCGCTTCAATTGTCCGTCTCCTCGCAGTTGGACTTTTTGATCGACGAATACTCCTTTCATGATTCTTGGGATGAGACGGGAGAAATTGTAGTCGTTGGATCCGTACACATTAGTGCTGCGCGCGATGGTTCCATTGATTCCATAGGTGTGGAAATAGCTCGCAGAGAGCACTTCCGCAGCCCACTTACTAGCATCATAAGGGTGTAATTGGATGAGTTCTGGATTCCCGTGGTTGGAGGAGGGGGATTGGAACACGCGCACGGAACTCATGATCAATACCTGAGTATCCTTTTTTTGTTTGCGGAGGGTTTCCATAAGATTGAGGGTTCCATTCACGTTCACGTCCCATGTCTCGGTGGAATGTTGAGTCGACTTCCACGTGTCGGATTGGGAAGCTAGGTGGAATACCCCTTCAAATTCGTTCCCGGCGAACAGATCAGTTAGAAATCCAGCGTCGAGGATGTCTCCGGCATGGAGAGGAACGCGATCCAATCCGGGGATTCCTTTCAAATAGGGAGTTTGTCCGGGTGTGCGGGATATTCCATGGACTTCAAATCCTTTGTCCAACAATGTGCGTGCAAGGTGGGATCCGATGAATCCATTGATTCCAGTCACCAATACATTGCGTGAATTTCCTTTGCTCATACGTTTTTCCCATCCCAATTCTACTTAAACTGAGTTCCTATTTCACGAATCCATACCATACTTATTTTCCATGGTTAATAATGGATTTTGGTGCAAAACCCGATGGCTGACAGATATAGGCACTTTCTTTAAACTCGAATCGAACAGATCATATTCATGGCTTTGCGTATAGGGGTGGTGATTCCAGAGGAGAAAAATTGTGGAATCTACACGTACTCTCATTTTCTATTATCTGAACTGGAGAAAATCAAAGAGTTAGAAGTTGAATCCGTGTCTAACACGTGCAGTTCGGATAATGGAAAGTATGCGAGTCTGGCAAAACATTTGGGCAAATCATTTGACCTCGTGCACATCCAGTATGAGTTCGGCCGCTTCGGGAAATTTTTCGTGTCCGGAACGAGCACGCCTGCATTCTACAACGCATTTCCTTCCCACACGAAAGTGGTAACGACATTACATGAACTTCCAAAGTCGAAGAATCCATTGGTTCGTTTCATGCATGAGCGGTTTCTTTCCACGATTCTCTCTCGTTCCAATGTCATCATCGTCCACACGCAGGAGATGGCCCGCTTGAAAGAAAAGTACCCCTCTCACGCACACAAGATTCATGTGATCCCTCATGGGATGGTCACACCCAATGTTCTCAAAGAAAAGACGAATCTCCCCCCTTCATTGAAGGGAAAAAAAATCATTGGTTTTTTCGGTTTTGTAGTTCCGCACAAGCAAGTCGAGATGCTCATCGAAGCCTTGTCTGTTCTTCCTTCGGAGTACGTGCTGGTCGTCGCAGGCGGGACGCAGGGGCATGAGGACTACGTATCCTCACTCAAGCAGAATGCCGAATCGTTAGGAGTTTCTTCTCGCATTCACTGGACGGGTTTTGTTCCTGATTCCAAAATCGCCGAAACGCTTTCATGGATGGACGTGGTGGTGTTTCCCTATCGCCAAGTCACCGAGTCAGGAACACTGCACATTGCGTTAGGTCATCATCGGATCGTGCTGACGAGCACGTTGGAGGCATTCAAGGAGATCAAGGAAGCATATGGGTGTCTTCGCACATTCTCGCATAGAGAGGATATGATTTCTCTCATCCAATCACTCGTTATGGATATGAAAATTCGCAAAGCGATGGTCGCGAGCATGAAACGTTTCACGCGGGATCGAAACTGGAAGACGGTTGCCCACCAACACGCGGAATTGTATGGTTGGCTCATGGAAAAAAAATAATCCTATTTTATTGGGCGCTCTACCAAGGGCTTCCACCATTTTTCATTTTGTGCATACCATCGAATAGTCTCCCTGAGTCCTTGTTCGAATGGGACACGGGGTCTCCATCCGAGCTCATGTTCGATTTTCCTAGAGTCTAATGAGTATCGCCAGTCGTGTCCTTTTCGATCTTCCACGTACGTAATCATCTCGTCGCCCTTACCCATTTCCGCGAGAATGGATCGTGTAATTTCCATGTTGGTTCGTTCATTTCCCCCACCAATGTTGTAGACTTCTCCGCTTTTTCCTTTTTCTAGGACGCCCAATAGAGCAGCACAATTGTCTTTCACGTGGAGCCAATCCCGAATGTTTTTCCCTTCTCCATACACGGGAACTTTTTTCTCTTGGATGAGATGAGTAATGAACAAGGGGATTAATTTTTCCGGATACTGATGGGTTCCATAATTGTTCGAGCTGCGGGTGATGCACACATCCATCCCATAGGTGGAATGGAAACTATACGCGAGACGATCGGCACCGGCCTTGCTGGCCGAATAGGGATTGCGGGGATTCAGGAGGCTTTCTTCCGTGAATGACCCGCTCATGATTTGACCATACACTTCATCGGTGGAAATCTGGACAAACTTTTTCACTTCATTTTTTCGTGCCGCATCCAGCAGGGTGAATGCTCCTTCCACATCCGTTCGAATGAATGCGCGCGCATCCTGAATGCTTCGATCCACATGAGATTCGGCGGCGAAATTGATGACGGCATCGACACCCCGCATGGCTTTTTCCACAACCATCGGGTCGCAGATATCTCCTTTCATGAATGTATAGTGGGGATTATTCTCTATCTCGACAAGATTTTCTTTTCTACCCGCATAGGTAAGCTTGTCGAGGTTGATGATTTCCCAATCCTCGTTTTGACGCAGGGTCTCTTTGATGAAATGGCTGCCAATGAATCCGCATCCACCCGTGACGAGAATCTTCATGCATGTACTCACATTCGAGATTGTTTATTAATTCACGGGCGACGCTAAAACTATGGTTCATTCCTGAAATAATGGCCATTGTACGCGGAGTCATTAAAACCTTTGTCTGGCAGATGGGTATGCATCCCATGAAACTCGTTGTCATGATTCCGGCCTACAATGAGGCAGAGACTATTGGTCAAGTCATTGATGAGATTCCTTCCAAAATCAAGGGTATTGCTCAAATCCAAGTGCTCGTCATCGATGATGGGTGTACGGATCGCACGGCAGAAATCGCAAAATCGAAAGGGGCCATTGTCCTCTCTCATCCCACCAATAAAGGATTGGCGCGCACGTTTCAAGATGGATTGAATCATGCCGTGATCGAGATGGGGGCAAACATCATCGTGAATACGGATGCGGACATGCAGTACAATCAGAAGCAAATCCCTCTCTTAGTCCAACCTATTCTTGACGGAAAGGCCGACATGGTATTGGGTTCCCGGTTCAAGGGGTGGATTGAGGATATGCCCATCCAAAAAAAATGGGGGAACCGCTTAGCCACAAAAGCCGTTTCCCTTGTTTCTGGCCTTTCAATCTCGGACGGACAAACCGGGTTTCGTGCTTTTTCGCGTGAAGCAGCCTTGCGTCTCAATGTTCTCTCCGCATTCACGTATACGCAAGAAACAATTCTTCAGGCTGCCCATTACAAATTGCGAATTCTGGAAATTCCCGTGGATTTTCGCAAACGGGACGGGGACTCGCGCTTGTTTTCTAGTGTATGGAGGTACGCGCGTCGGTCTATCTTGACCTTAGTCATAGGTTACCTGAACTACAAACCTCTCCGAATTTTTGTTTCCATTGGGGGAACCATTTTTCTTTTGGGTTTTTTGTTCGGACTTTTTGTCTTGCGTCATTTCCTCCTTACTGGATTGGTTTCTCCCCACCTTCCTTCTGCCATTCTTTCAATAGGGCTTATTCTTGTGGGGGCCCTCATCATCATTCTCGGTCTTATCGCAGAGATGATCAAACAAAACCGCCTATTGCAAGAGGAAATCCTTTACCTTCAGAAAAATGCCCGCGCGGCGATCGTTGAAAAAAAGAGAGGAAAACATGAGTAATGGATTTTGGAATGGGAAAAAAGTCCTCGTGACGGGGGCTTCGGGCTTCCTGGGGGGATGGGTCTGCAAGGCACTCATTCGAGAAGGGGCCACTGTTTTTGGTATTACCACGCAGGAAAATCCGTTAACATGGAAGTATCACGGGATTTCTGAAAAAGTACAAAAGGTCACCATGGATATTACCTCTCCAGCTGAAGTAGAGAAATTTTTCAGAGAAAATAAGCCGGATTTCTGTTTTCACTTTGCGGGAAAATCAAATCCTGCGCAGGTTGAGGCGGATCCAGTAGAGACCATTAAAGTGAATGTGGGGGGGACGATTGCACTTGCTTTGACATGCAGCCACACCAAAGTTCCAATGCTCTTTTCTTCCACCATCAATATTTTTGGTCCACGGGACCAGATTGATGATGCTACCCCCGCGTCTCCCAATGCTTTTTATGGTAAGACCAAACTCCTCGCCGAGGACATTTTACGCATACTTGCGGAAAAAAGAATATTGGATGTGATTATTGTGCGTATTGCTAACTTGTTTGGCCCCATTAATCCAAATGAGAAGGGGCAGTATATCAATAACAATCTCATCAATCTCCTTCAAAAAAAACCGTTAGAGAAAAAACCAAACTACTTCCGTGATTTCGTATATGTTGAGGATGCCGTGCAGGGAATCTTTTCGCTTGCTCCTTTCACGGCCTCTCATTCCGGCGGATCATTCATTCTCTCATTCGGAACATCCTATTCCGGAGAGGAGATTGTGGATGGGATGCAGTCAAAAATGCAGGGAAAAAGGGTCGTATTCACTCCTGTTCAAGGAATCCGAGTTAAAGGTCAAAAGATTAGGGAATTGACCGGGTGGAGTCCTTCCCACTCGTTAGAAGATGGGTTGGACAAGACCATTGAATGGTATAAGCAAAACGGCTCATTTCGTTGAATGGTTTTCCCCTATTTTCCTAATCGTGCGCCAAAGCATGATGTTGAGTAAAATAACGATAATATATCCCCCCACTAAGTGGACAAGGGCGACACTAGCTGCAATCGTGGCATCCACCCCTATAAGTGCAAGGAGAGTGACAATGAATGACTCTCTTATTCCTACCCCATTAAAGGTGAAGGGCACAAATATGCTGATGGAGGAAAGGGCCACTATTCCTGTTACGCTCCCCACATCCACGGAGTTCCCAAAATAGCTCAAGAGGATGATGAAGCTAATACCAACTACTAAAAATCGGACAAACGTGAGGAATAGATTTCCCGCGATTGGAATGCCATCCTGCCTGTGAAGTATACTGGATTCAGTCCATGCACGATATCCTTTCCCCATTTTTGGGAAGTATTTTTCAAAGAGGCGGGAGAGAGATGATTTCCACTTTCCCCCAATAAGAAGGATAAGCAATGCCACGCTAACCATGCCGGTTACTCCACTCAGGAATGTGTTCCATTCGGGGGGGAGAATTTGTCTAAAAACAAGAACCCAACCCATGACAAGGATGGCAACGAGGGTAAGGACTTTGGTCAGGAAAACCCCCGCGACGATCCTTTTGCGGTCTACCTGTATTACTTCCGAAAATAATGCCAGAGAAAAGTCTCCTAGGCGCCCGGGCAGGAGCGACCCCACCGTCCAACTGACCAAATAGAAGGGCAGATAAGAGAAAAATGAGATAGGGCCATGGGGGATAAGCAATATCCACAATGCCAATGCATCCAACAGGATGGCGAGGCCCCCCAATCCCAAAACAATGATCCATATCTCCAAAGGCACTTGGCTCAGGAGAGCGGTTATTGATTCCAATCCAATCATAGATAGGAGAAAGAGGATGATGACAATGGATATTCCCGCCCAAATGGTTTGCTTAGATGGCATGGTTACTCCATGAAAAGATTCGCTTATAATACCCCTAATTTTGTGTACAACCAAAGGCACGGGTTGAGTAATGTACCAGAAATTTTAATCAACCTTTATAATGTTTGTGCAAAGTTCTTGGTGTGATCAGTATGCGCGTATTGGTAACTGGAGCAGCCGGATTTTATGGTTGGAACATGGTTCAGCGTCTCGTGAAAAAGAAGAATGTGAACAAGGTAATTGGGGTGGATAATTTTTCCCGAACATTTTTTGAGCGCGTGAAGCCTGAGATTTTAGGAGACGACAATAGCAAATTTGAGTTGCATCGAATGGATTATGGAAAAATTGATACTCACATCCTCAATAATTTTGATGTTGATGCCATTATCCATTTTGCCGCATTTGTTTCCATCGACGAATCTATGTTGATTCCGCAAGAATATTTCCTAAACAATGAAGTGGGAACTTTTAGCTTTACGCAGGCAATTCTGAAAAGCAAAAATCACCCATCCCTTATCATGGCTTCTTCCCCCGAAGTGTATGGGGACCCTCTCTACACGCCCATGGATGAAAATCATCCCTTACGTCCTCGCAGTACCTATGCGGCAACTAAAGTAGCGTGCGAGAAGCACTGTATGACCATGCACGAGTGGTATGGGTATCCCGTTGTAGCCATGCGTAACTTCAATACGTATGGTCCAAATCAGAATATTTGGGGGCATGGGGCTGTGTTGCCTACTTTCATTAGCCGCTCCCTCAAAAATGAGACCTTGCGCATTGAGGGAGAAGGAAAGCAGACGCGGGACTTCATGTTTATTGAGGATGCGATTGACGCGTATGAAAGGGTCTTGGATAACATTTCTCACGTCAAGGGGGAGATTTTCAACATCGGAACAGGGGTTCAAACTTCCATTAAAGATTTAGCATCCCTTGTTCTCTCTGCCACGGGCTCACAATCAACGGTACAACACGTTCCAGGCCGGTTGGGGGACTTACGCGCGCTCGCAGCGGATACCACTAAAATAAACAAGGCCATTGGTTGGAAACCCAAAACACCTTTTGCGGATGGGTTAAAGACGACCGTGGAATGGTATCGTAAGTATCAGGGATGAAAATGAAACATGCATTAGTCACAGGAGGCTCCGGTTTCATTGGAAGACACGTGGTCAAAAAGTTATTGGAAAATGAGGACTACACTGTCACGGTCTTAGACAATTATTCCAATTCGACTCCCCAAAACTTGGATGAGTTCCGGGGGAATCCTCGGCTGGTTAATGTTATTGAGGGGAGCGTGGAGGATGGCGAGGTAGTCAAGCGTGCATTCCAAACCCACTTTGATATTGTTTTTCATTTGGCGGCGCAGGTAAACGTTCAATACTCCATTGATCATCCTGAAAGGGATTTTTCAGCCAATGTGGTTGGAACATTTAATGTGCTTGAGGAGTGTCGAAAGCAAAATGGAATATTCGTCTTAGTCAGCACATGCATGGTCTATGACATGGCAGATTCCAACAAGCCAATCTCTGAAATCCATCCAACGAGACAAAAATCACCTTATGCGGCAAGCAAATTAGCCGCTGAAATTCTGGTTGAGAATTATTACTACGCATACGGCCTACCCGTTGTTATTCTCCGCCCCTTCAACACCTATGGGCCGTTTCAAAAAACGAATAACGAGGGGGGAGTGGTCACTATTTTTGTCAATCGTTTTATTGAAGGTAAACCCATTCTCATATTTGGGGATGGAACGCAGACGCGTGACTTGCTATTTGTTGAGGACACTGCAGACTTTATTGTGAAGGCGGGATTTGATTCCCGTGCCCATGGTAAAATTTACAACGCAGGGTTAGGGAAAGATATTTCCATCAATAATTTAGCCCTTCTGATCACAAAAAATAAGGATTTGATTCAGCATGTTGAACACCACCACCCCCAATCCGAGATTATTCGACTGTGGTGTGATAATGGCAAGGCAGAAAGGGAATTGGGATGGAAGCCTAAACACACGCTTGAACAGGGAATAGAAAAGACCTTTGCTTGGTTGCAAAACGGAAAGAAAAAATAGTTTATCGGATTTCTTTCGCAAGTTCAATAATTCGCTCTCCTATTTTTTGGGGGGTGGCCTTAGCGAGAAAAATGGAGTGGGCATTTTTTCCTATTTCGACGGCTTTTTGAGGATTTTTGGCCAACCACGCGATCTTTTCGGCCAATCCTTTATCATCATGGGGCTCCACCATCACCACGGACTTCCCATCCGTGAGTATTTCCTGCACGCCCTCGCTACGCGCGGTGATGCTGGGTTTGGCGAGGGCCATGGCCTCGTACATCTTTGTTGGTAGAATCCGGTTGGCCTTCTCGCCCGAACCAAATATTCCCAACGCAATATCCGCCTGATTCAATAGGGATGGAACTTCGGAATAAGGCTTTTTTCCCAAGAATTTTATGTTTTGTAACCCCAATTCTTCCGCCAGTTTTCGATTGGCGGCCCCCATTTGTCCATCCCCCACGATCCATATTTCTACCTCCCTGTTTTTTTCCAGATGTTTGGCGGCGCGCAAGATGGTTTCCACCCCCGAAATAGGCAAGAATGTCCCGATGAATATTACGATAGTCTTGGATTGCTTCTTTTTCTTTTGGATAACGAAATTTTCCGTGTTGGCGCCAATCAATACCACAGCAGTCTTTTCCGCAGGGATTCCTAACTTATGCACGAAATAGTTCCTTTCACCCTCCGAAGCCAAAATGGTCAGATCGGAGCACTTTGCCGCGAACCGGTCCAGCCACTTGAAAAACAAAGCCCCAATAGATTTTCCCCATATGCTTTTTCGGGCATGAACCATTGTTTCATAGCTCGAAAGCCATGCATCAAACAATATTGGCTTTGGCGTAAAAATCCGCGCAAAGGGAACCAATGGGTGTCCAAAAAACCCCGCCCATACAAAATCGTGGGGCTTCCGTGTTGCCTTTATGAATTGGGGTAATGTTTTCAGGAAACGAATAACCATATTACGATTGGTGTCTGCGCAAATGGCTAATTCAACCCCATTTGCTCGCAGTCCCCTAATGATCACGTCATGTCGGATGTAGCTCGGTTCTCTCCCTAACCAGAGAATCGCGCGCATTATTTTCCCTCTCTTACTTCTTGAGCAATTCTCCACCCATCCAGGATTGATTCTTCGATGGAGGTGTACTTCCATTCTCCGAACCGACCGGCAATTTTCACCTTATGTTTTTTTAGATAGTTTAAGATAATCCTTATGTTTTTTTCATAGGCAAAATCGTATACGACATATGCAAATGGCATGTGAACGGGTTGACACGCGAGTATATCCGTTTTACTTTTGACGAATCCTATTTCAATCAGCTCCTTAATGACCTTCTCTTTTAATGCATCAAAATCGGGCTTCTTTTCAGGATTGAAGAATGTTTCCACCCACAGAGAATAACATCCCTCGGGCGCCATGTGGGGAGAGAACCGACTCCCCACACTAATGCGCGAAAAAGTGAATTTTTTTTCTGGAAAATAAGTCCATTGCCCAGGAGGGGGTTTTCCTTTAATCCCAAAGTTAAGGCTATACTCTGAAATATTTTTCAGCTCTCCTGCGGCACTTTTTATTTTTTTGGGAGCATCTTGGATGGCTTGGATTAATTTAGGGAGGGGCATGGTTGAGACCAAAAAATCGAAGGAAATTTTCCTCCCGCTCCTTGTTTCGAGTATCCTTTTTTTGAGACTAATCTGACTTACTTCTTCATTATAATAGATCTTTTCCGCTTCCACCGCCATTTTTTGGGATAAGGACTCAATGCCTCCTCGCAGGGGGTAGAAGAACCTAGGATTATACCCCACCACCACGTCTTCATGGAAGAATGTTCCTCGAATGAACTCGCTCAACGA
Source organism: Candidatus Iainarchaeum sp. (assembly GCA_043803765.1). GTDB lineage: Archaea > Iainarchaeota > Iainarchaeia > Iainarchaeales > VGJJ01 > VGJJ01. The sequence continues at coordinate 18,144 of JAZDJQ010000012.1, forward strand.
TGCTTTGGGAGTATACTTCGTGGTGCCGGCTGGCACGATTTCATCCAATGGGCGCCCCCATTGTTTTTCGTTGAATGGAAAAAAGAACAGCTCGCACAATCCTTCTCCGAATTTGGCGAGCAACCAGTCCTTGTAATTTTGTTTCTTTTTTGTTTCCTTTGATAAGTGTGCTTTGATAAGTCCTTCAAAGCATTTGAGCTGTACATCTTTTGGAAAGGCATCAACATAGACCTGGATGGGGTATTTTCCCATTTTTCCATGCGTGTAGATGTATGCCTCTCGTTGAAAATAGGTACGGTTGTCTTTCAGGAGTCCTTCAATGTAAGACCGCACATCTTCGTTTCTCCAATGGATGAGATGGATGACGTGGTCCAAAATGAATCCATCAATGATATCTGTCTTGCATAGCCCACCCGGGCGTTCCGTTTTTTCGAGGATTACGGCATCCTTCCCCAATTTTGCCGCACAACTCATGCCAGTTAATCCGGCGCCAATCACAAGGGTGGAAACCTTTTCGCTCATATTCAAAGGCAATGACTAAGGCATTAAAAGCTTAGATTAAATGGGTGTTCGAATGTTGTTTAAATACGCTTTTGGTACAATCGTGGGCGGCTTTGGCGAGAATGCCATGACATAAAAAGTATTGGACATATTTTCTCTTCCATGGACCGCGTTATTTCCTTTTTCTCGCAACACTCATTAAAGTTGGGCATTCTTTGTGTGGTCGTCCTTTTCCTCTTCTTCTTCCCCCCTTTTTTTGTGTCAATTGATGAACACCAATACATTAGTAACGCCCTCCTTCTCCAGGAAAATAATCTCAAGGACGCGAACCCCCTTTTGTATTGCGGTGGCATTGTTTCAGGGGAGGATTATCTCTCTTCCTACCACATCGGAAAGTCGTTCTCCATTATTCCATTCACGTGGTTTCCCTTTCCTTTTATTATGCTATCAGGGTTACTCATTCACTTACTTAATTCATTTTTCTTCTTTCTTATTTTGGGAAAGATAAAGATCGATAGACGGTGGACGCTGTTATTTCTGTTCTATCCGGCCTTTTTGTGGGAGAGCCGCACACTCTTTTCGGAGACATTCGCCTTGTCGTTCCTCCTCGCGGGGGCGTATTTCTATCTCGCGAGATCTCCTTCGCGGATGGTCGTGGCGGGTTTTCTTTTCGGTCTGGCCGCGTTGGTGCGGTATGAGACGGTGTTGATTTCTCTTGGTTTCGCCCTCGCTCTTTTTTGGAATACGCGAAAGGATCGGTTTCACTGGAAGCACCGCTTCGTTTTCTTTGCGGTTGGGGGTTGTGTGGCGGGCTTATTATTGTTGGGTTGGAATGCATGGTATTATGGAAATCCATTCTCCACACAGTTTGGTTCTCCCGCCCGTCTCTTCACGTCGTTCCCTCAGCCGTTGTTCTTGAATAACCTCATCTCATTTGTGGGAATACTCCTCATCGCGTATCCCCTCCTTCTCGTGTCCCCTTTCCGTTCACATGTCTTGCGGCTCGAGCTCATTCTTGCTTCTGTTTTCACACTTTTCCTTTTTTCCCAAACCACCAATATTAGCGTTTATCCCTTTCTTTCTCCTCTCACAATCACGGGACGAATGCGGTATTTCATTCCGCTTTCCGGCCTCTTGCTGATTGTGTATGCGGAGTCCCTTTCTCGTTTGATTCCAGCGGTAACAAAGAAGTTAGGTTCTGCGAATTTTTCCAGAATGGGAACAGGCATTCTCCTCCTCTTCGTGGCGGGTATTCTCGCGTTGAATGTTATGCACCAAGGGTTGCTCGAGAAGCGCGCCACGGTCTCGGATCAGATTCAGGGGGCTATTCCTTCCGATGCACTGGTCATTGGATCGAGTGATGATTGTATTTATTTTCTCCCTCTCCTCTCTGGAGATCGGAAGTATGTGAAAGTGGATGATGCGATGAAAGATATTCCGCTTCTCATTGAAATGCATGAGGGACCTGTTTTCGTGATGCGTCTGCGATATTCCAATCTTTCAGAAAGTAGTATCCGCCAGGATGTCATTGATAAGGAGCGTGAGTCCATGGATGCGTTCATTCTCGCGAACGATTCGCATTTGTCTCCGGTGTTTGATTCTAACTCTCCTCATTCATTGACCATTTATGCGTGGAAGTAAGTGCTCACTTCTTCACGGCCTTCAATACCAGGATCATTCCGCTCTCTAATTGCGGGTTCATTTGTTGGTCCACCCAGAGGATGGGATATAGGATGGGAAATGCGAGCAGGAACCATAACCCAAAATGCAAAACTCCTCCGACGCGCATAACGTAGGTTGAGAGGGGGCTTCCGAAAAGGTATTGGCTCGCTTCCACGTCGAATCCGGCTTTTCCGAGCATCTTCACCAGTTTTTCTCGCGTATAGTATTGGTTCACAAAATGTTGCATGGCGTGGATTTTTTTGTATGTCTCATCAAAATGAGGATTGTCCAACGCATCCACGCTCAACACGAATACGCCTTCTTTCTTGAGGACGCGAAAACATTCCTTCAATACTTTCTGGTCATCCTTCGTGTGTTCAAGTACGCACACGGATACGACTTTATCGAATTTTCCATTGGAAAACGGAAGTTCTTCTCCCATGCCCACGAGGAATGGGATAGTTGGATCTTGGATGGTTTGGGCGAAGGCCACTTCTCGGGGGGTGGGTTCTATTCCGGTGGGATTGCACCCCGTTGCTTTCAGGAATCCGCAATAGAATCCTTTTCCGCTTCCCACATCAAGAATAGTTTCCCCCGCGTGGGGTTCCAAGTATTTCGTAAGCACATTGAGTTCGAATATGCGCACACAATGGAGGAATTGGAGCTTGGCGAGTACGAGTTTTCCAAAGGGCTTGATGAACAGGGTCATACGAGAACAATTTGCCCGCACCAACTATAAATGATGCTCTTTTCGTAGTGCAAAGAACGAATGCTCCATTAAGGTTATAACGATAAATTTGGGGGGGTTTACATATGACGACCGTCCTACTCTATGGTCAACCTTATTCTAAGAAAGTGGGGGGCGCGGAACAATTCACTCGTTTGCTGCAGAAGATTATTCCTGATTTGGTTCCACTGTATTCCGACTCGAGCCATTTTCCATTGTTGGCCGAACCCTTGAAGGCGAAAGAGGTCGCGGAGAAACTAGGGCGAGAACTCTTTCAATTGAATCCTCACACGGTGATTTACAGTGGAATGTATGGTTGGGCCCTTCCACGCACAACGAGTTATCGAAAGATTGCTATCTGTCATGGGACTTATTCGTCTTTCGCTCGTGCAGCGATGCCGTGGTCATTGGATCGTATTCGGACGGAATTCGTGTATAGCTATTTCGAAAAAAAATCGTTTGCCAACGCGGACATGGTCATTTCCAATTCGACGTTTACCCGGGATTGTCTGCGTGCCGATTATGGGATAGAATCGATTCCCATCTCTCTTGCCACCGATGATCAGGTATTCCGAAAGAAGAAATGGAAAGAAAAAAAAAAACTTGGACTGCCCGATATGCCTATCATTCTTTTCGTTGGACGGCCGGACCATTATAAGGGGTTTGATATCGTTGAAAAGTTGGCTCGTATGCACCCCGAGTGGCACTTTGTCTCTCTTACTTCTCCGCGTGCCCAATCCGAGGTGGTTGACGCACGCGATTCTGTTCCGTTTGAGGAGTTGGTCGAATACTATCACGCCTGCGACGCGGTATTATTCCCTAGCCGATTCGAGAGTTTCGGGTATGTCACGATTGAGGCATTGATGGCTCACAAGCCGATTGTGACAATTTCTTTTGGGATTGCGAGGGAGATTGTTCATCCTTATTGTATTGTATCTCCTTCTCCCTCATTGGAGGATTATTCGTCTTCTCTAATCCGTGCGTTATCCCTCCCGAAGAAAGCCTCATTCTCTGAAATCGAAAAGCGTTTTTCGCTCACCCGCCTGCAGAAGGATCTGCAACGGGTATTTAGCATCGAGAAAAAAGGAGCGAAGTCTGAATGAATCCTCCACGCATTGCATTGGTCGCCCCCTATATGATTCCCGAGCGTGGTGCCTGTCCCGCACGCGTGAGTTCGGTGGAAAAATTCCTTTGTGAGAAAGGATGGAGTGTGGATTGTTATGCTCCTGCCCGCAAAGGAGTGAACCCCATTTCAAATGTGGTGCGATATTCAGGCCCAATGGAATTGTTTCGATTACTATTGAGTAAAAAGTATGACGCAGTCTGGTCCACGTCACCTCCGCTCACGCATTCGTTGTTCGCCGCACTTGCAACGAAACTTTCGGGCGGGAAGATAGCCGTGGATTTGCGCGATCCTTGGGTGGACGTGGCGTATCCCCGTTCCCCTTTTTTCAATCTCAAGCGCTGGGTGTTTCAAGTTGTAGAGTGGCTGACGTTCCTCTTGGCGGATAATATCTTCATCGTCTCGCCGGGAATCCAACAGTACATCATGGTCTATCCGTTCATGGATTCCTCCAAAATTATTCTCGCGCCGAATGGAACAATTCCCGAACGATTTGCGTTCAATCCCAAGACCCGCATCGAGGTTCGAAAGAAATTAGGTATTTCTCCAAAAGAAATAGTAGGATTGTATCCCGGAGCGCACTTCTACACGGATACGGACACGTTCATTCAGCGTCTGAGCGAAGTTCCCTCTCTTTCGAAGATCACGATTATGATGGTGGTTCCCCTCACGAAAAAAGGGACAAAGACTCTCACTTTCCAGGCAGATGAGATTCGTTCCCGGTTAGAGGAGAAGAGATTGGGAAAACGAATCATCTGGGTGGACGGAACATATGTAGAAGACTCAAGGTTGGGTGATTATTTTTCAGCAGCCGATTTTGGGTTTGTGACACTGGATACGCGATTGGATTATTGTATCCCCCTAAAAGTGTATGATTGCCTGGGCTCCGGATTGGACGTCTGGGCATTAGGTCCTCCATCTGGGGATTTGAAGGAGGTTCTCTCCAGAAACAATAATAATAGTAAGAGTAGTTCGGGAAGCATTTACTCCCATTCCTGGCCCGACCTTCTGGCAATGGGGCAAGAGTGGGTCAAAAAGCACCGTTTTGATGCTAAAGTGCGCAAGAAACAAAGCAAGGCTGCAGGTAAATTATATAGTCGAGTCATAGCCAATGAGACCATATTCCGTACTCTCAATGAGTGGTTTCAAAAAACCCGCTGACCTAGCGGAATCCTATTATCTTTCCTAGGAAACGTCCTATTTTCGTTAGGGGAGTTGGAGATCCGCGTGTCAAGGAGTAAGTCAACCGTTTGAGTCCAAGCAAATCTCCCCCAGCAAATGTATCGTTTTTTCCAAAATGAAAAGTTTTTTTTCCATGAATGTTCCACTCATTCCGTGTTTCCGTAAGGGTACCATCCTCACACGTGATGATAAATGCCGCGCTCGTGTTCGCACGGGGAATTTTTCCTTTCGTTTTTTTGGCGAGAAAACGCAATGCTTTATCGTTCCATCCAGCGACGGACAGATGGTCTTTCCAGCTCGCCACAAAAGGACTATTTTCATTCACGTCCAATCCAACGAAAGATGCAAATCCTCCAGTGGGTTGTTGGAGGGAAAGAAGGAATGTAGTTCCTTTTTTCACATTCGCTTGGAACCCTCCAATCTTTTTCAATGCACGGAGAACGTCTCCGGTTCCTGCTCCAAAGATGGGATACCGAATTTTTTTTCCATGATGATATCCAAAAGCAAATGACCCGTCCTCAAGTTGTTGGGAAATAATGAATCGGGCAGCCTTTTGGGCGGCATGTTGGAATCGTTTTTCTTTCGTGTGCGCGTATAGCAAAAACAAAGGAGAGACACAGCGAGCAGTGTAATAGGTGATAATTTGTTCCTTGTCATTGGCCTGGAAAATCCCCCCGGCAGTGGGTTTCTCATTGGATTGAAGGGAGAGAATCATCGCCCCTGCGTGAGTAGCATATTCAGCATATTTTTGATCACGAGTAGCATCGGTTAATAACAAGAGGGCTTCGCATGCGGTGGCAATCTTGTTCGGGACAAAAAGATTAGGGGCGTTATTACACTGCCCCTTCTCGTATTGTTGAAAGGTCTTCTTTTCATCATTCCAGAATCGGGCGATGAGCACACCGTCAATATTTTTTCTTGCGGCATCGATGAAGGGCTGCCCTTTTCCTTTTTCCATTTTTTCAAGTCGCGTGCCCAATCGTAATAGCGCGATGTCCACTGCGCACTCGTGAATAATAGAAATGAATCCCATGGAAGGGTTGGCTTCAAATGCCGAATCATTGAATGTCCCATTATCGCGTTGGTTTTTGAGGATGTATTCTCCACAAGAACGAGCATATTCGAGGTAATGAGAATTTTTCGTGTTTTTCTCCAACGAGAGAAGCCCCGTGATTAATCCTTCGTATCGCCAATCGGTTCCAGGTCCAATATAGGAGAGGGAATCATCCCAATAATGTACGACCGGCCCACCAAATCCACGGGACTGTTCCACTGTCGTAAACCAATCAAGAAGATTCGATACCACTTGGTTCAATTCGATTTTTGTTTTAGTGCGCATCCGTTCAACCAATAATTCTCTCGCCCAACGCATTTTTATTCCATTGGATGCTGAGTCCATGAACATGGTGTCTTTCGATTCTCACCGCGTAGATGAGCGGGGATACACCACCTCTTTGAAAGTGGGAAAACAAGAGATTCTCGCGAAGTGGGGTATTGAATTCTCGGATGGAAATGGTTTTTTCATCCATGGAAAAGAAGGAAATGCCCCAATGAGTCTCCTCTCTCTTTCAACGAATGAAAAGGAGACGCAGGGAGAAATGGTGGTACATCTCAAGACGACTGATTTGCGCATTTCCATGCACGAAAAATTTTTCCCGAAAAAAATTGTCCGCGAGTATGTATTTATTCCATCACACGACACGTTCATGCAGGACATCTCCATCAGTCAGGGATTCGTGAAGGGTATTTTTTCGTCCATGAAAATAGGAAGTGAAACTATTACCTTTACTGGAAAGGAACGCAATCACCAATTTAACGAGACAAAAGTAATATTGAATGGAAAAGAATTTGATCTTCGTATTGAGTATGAGAGTTCCCACTCCGGAACGGGGTTTTCTCCTATGATCTATGGGCGAACTTCCCCCAAGGATGGGTGGGTGGTGCATGCGCGTCTCTTCCCAAAAGTGGCTTCGAAAAAAGTCATTGTGTGGTGCAATCCCTTGTGGAACAAGAAAATTCCTTTCTCGGATATTCTTGTGCACATTAAACCATTAGTGGACTACTTGTGGAACATTGGGGAGCTCCCGGAGAGGGCGCACATTCGGATGGGTGGATTGACTGCCTATGGTCTCGCGGAGGTGAAGAAAGACATTCCAATCTCTTTCACAGAGACGATAACTCTTATTCCAAAAAAGATTCAGGCGAAAAAGAAAAAATAATCAGTAGATTCTTTATGCGTTCTTGTTCTTGACCTTGATAGCATAGTCGATGATGGAGTAGGGCATAATGTTGTGAGCCAATAATGTGCCGATGACTCTTCCGGGAAATCCATAGTCGCGCATCAATCGCCGCACATGGTATTTCTTCCGTATTTCCCTCTGGACTTTGGGGATCTTCTTCTCAATATATCGTCTCTGCTCCGTGGAAATACAAGGAGTGGAAATAATGATGTGATCGGCCTTCTGGTTCACATCGTTCAGGTAATCCGCGGGCTCGATGAGGAACAATCCTCTCTTCTTTGCCTGTTCGAATCCTTCCGTTCCGAAATAAGGCACAAAATTGTTGAAGGAGGCCCATCGAATAGGATACTTAAGAGCAAAGTTGAAAGTATCCTCAACATCTTGGAGTGTTTGGTCAGGGAATCCAACCATCATGTTGAGGTGGACATCGAATCCAACATCAATGGCATCCAGGATTGCCTTCTCAATCTGCTGGAGGGTTTCTCCCTTATGCAACAATTGGAGCATCTTCTCGTTTCCTACTTCGACTCCATAAATAATCGCTTCGAACTTGGCGTCCTTCATGGCCTGCAACACTTCTCTGTTCACTCGATCCGCGCGCACGCCTTGAGGAACGTTAAGGATAAGTCCCTTGAAGTCTTCTTTCTGAATAAGATGGCAGAATTTGATAACTCTATTCATGTCTAGGGTAAAATTATCATCCAAATATTCAATGCGACGATATCCTTTCTCGTACCAATACTTAACCTCTTCGAGCATGTCTTCCGCGGAGCGGAATCGCCACCAGTTCCCGCTTACGACGGGAGCCGCACAAAAAATGCATTTTTCAGGGCAGCCGCGAGAAGAAAGGACGACCATTCCTGGGTACCAATACTTGGACAATTCGAACTTCTCATATTTGGGCCAAGGCAAGGATTGAATGTCTCTTCGAAAGAGTCGTTCGCCTGTGAACACAATGTTGCCTCCTTCCCGATAAATAAGTCCTTTGATCTCACTAATGGGTTTGTCTTGGCATAATTCAAGAAGAGTCTCTTCTCCCTCTTTGATGATTCCATAATCAATGGCTAAACACTCATTCAATACTTTTTCTTTCGCCGTAGAAATATGGGCGGCTCCAACTGCAATAGGAATGTGAGGAAGGGCGTCCTTAATTTGGGTGATAAGTGTATAGCTATCCTTGTACCGATAGCTCTTCATTGCGATTCCAATGAGATTGGGTTTGAACGCTTCGACTTTCTTCAGAATGTCCTCGAATCCGTATCCGAGATTCATGTCCAATACATCGTATTCCACTCCATTCATCTGGAGGAATTCCCCAATGTATCCCAATGCCAAATCGGGTACATCGCCGGGACGATACGATGATTTATGGTAGGCAACCGGAATCAATAGTACTCGAGTATATCGCATAGAGATTTTGTCCTCTTTCGGTCCTTTTAATTTGTCCACGCGACATCAGTCCAATCCCATCTTATCTATGATTCCGGCGACCAAGGACTTAGGAGTATGGTTGATGTAGGTTCCTAGTTTCACTCCAGAGGAACAACCGATACATTGTTTGAGGGTCCGTTGGGTCATGGCAATTTGTTTTTGTTTATGGTCTTCAGATTCCCAAATCTTCTTGAATCCTTCCTCAAACACATTTCCAAACTTGGTATGCCCAAGTAGGTCAAAACAACAACTAGCCAATTCCCCATTCCAGTACACGACTGAATTATTATTGACCCATGAACAAGTGCCCAATTTGGTGTAATCGAATCGTCGCACAAACTCCTTGTTGGTAGACTCCCATTGCTTGGCCACCCCACTCACGTCTCCCGCGACCCACGCGAAGTGCATGGCTTTGAGGAGGAGAGTATTGACGCCTATTTCCTTTGACCATTTTTTCATTTGTCCTATTTCATGCTCATTGTATTTATTCACCATGAATGAAACAATAATGTTGGGGTTGTTCTTTTCTAATCGCTTTTTCTCCGCACAAAGAGTTTCAATCCCTTTTTTGGCGAGCGAAAAATTATCCACTCCAATCACGGCAGGCTTCCGGTACTCTTCATAGGTTTCCCGGGTGAACCCATCAAAGGATAATACTGCATTGTCCAATCCTGCCTTGATGATGGAAGCTGCCTTTCCTTCCATGAGGGTCGCATTGCTCGTGATGCTTGTCCGTTTTCCTTTGCTCTTGGCATAGGCGATGAATTCTTCTATTTTAGGATGAAGAAGTGGTTCAGCCGTGACCCCGAAATTGAGACTTTTCACGTAGGAGTCTGTCTCATCGATGAGTTTTTTGAATTTTTCTAAATCCATGAATCCCTTAGGTCGTTCGATGAATGGATTGTCGCATAGTGCACACTTTAGATTGCAGATGTTCGTGAGTTCGATGGATAATTCGCTCGGATAGATCATTTAATTACCCTCATAGCCAGATAGTTTCGGGAATCTAGTTCCTTAACAGTATATCCGAGACCCTTTAATGTCTTTTCGCACTCCAACTTCCGCTCTTCGGTGAGGGCTTCAAAGATAACATCCGGGCAATCTTTTTGGAGGGTGTGTAGGGCGCCCAGCAGGACGCGATTTTCGCTTCCTTCGCAGTCAATCTTGATGAGGGACACCTTCCCTAGAAGTTTTACTTCATCGAGTCGTTTTACATGAGCCGTGTCTTTTTGACGGAGGTCCAATCCAAGCATTCCTTTCGCGACATCCACTTGCGCGGGATCAATAGTCGTGGCTCCACTATATTGGGTATCCCGGTAGAGCGGAAAGAATCCTTCCCGATCCGAAAGGCCATATTCATGAAGCGTGAATTGGTTCGCATATTTGGAATGTGTGAGATTCTTTCGTAGTAAGGCCAGAATGCGCGGGTTCACGTCGAAACCATGCGCGTGTCCACCGGTTTGGTGAATAAAATAAATGCTAACTAATCCGTAGTGGCACCCAACATCCACGAGCAATCCTCCTTGGTATTTGGAAAAATCCACATCTTTTACCCACATGGGCACGTGAAGATGCAAGGTCTCCCATTTTATTGGAAGTGTTATTTCTTCGCGGATATCCTTGATAGGTTGGAGAATCCGATCCCAGAGATTCATTTCGATCCTCCTGTGGTGGATGGACGCCAAAAATAATAGTGCTTGTAGTCTACTCCTTCGTGGGAGTATCCTTCTCGCGTGAATCGGTCGATGGTTTCTCTCTTCTCATCTTCTCCATATATCTCAGGATGGAGCTCTAAGAGGAATCGCGGATTGTGTTTGGTCCATTTAGAATCGGTAAATACTTGTTCCGCAAGTATCTTTTCAGCTCCTTCAATATCAACAAAATAGAAAGAGGGAATCATCTTGGACTGTGCATGAATCCAATGCAAATCGTTTTTTTCCGAAAGAGGAGCGTGAATCACTTGAAATCTTTCGAGAAGAATGGGGTTGAATTCCCGGAGCATGTGGAGAATAGTCACATAGTGCAGGTCCATTTCCACTCCCACAACTCTCCCATCTTTCCCTGCAAGGTCAGCCATCTGGAGGGCAAATTCTCCATAGTTGGATCCCAAGTCCAATATCATTTCACCTGGGCGAATAACGGCATCCAATTTCGCAATGATAGCGGGCTCCCATGCATCGCGGGATCGTAGAAATGCGCGCCACCCTTCGCGGGGCTCAATGAATAATTGGCCATGTTTCACAGGAAAAAAACCCGCACTTTTTCGGGTCCACCACGGGGATTGGATGAGGAAAGAGTACCAGAGAGCCTTCCCATGAATCTTTTTCCACAAGGAAATAGCGGGAGAATGATTCACCACCGGATGATCGTGATCCATATTGTCATGCCCCCTTTGTCATACGAGAAAAGGAGTGGAGAATCTTTTTTAACAACTCTCGCTCGGATGGGGTGACCCATTCAAAGTGGAATCGGTATCCGATTCGCCGAATAGCATAGATGATGAGCAAAATGGACAATGTCGCATACACGAACACATTGGAAGCCGCGGCTACCTGAACACCCTGCGTAGCTGCCCATGCATACATGACCAGTGCGATTCCCGCTGAGGGAAGGAACACTTCGAGAAATAATTGTTTGAGGTTTCCTCTCGAATACGCATAGCCATGAAGGGGTCTCACGGCATTGAAGAGGGATACTCCCCCCACGAGGAGGAGGCCCAATCCATACACTTCAGCATGATTGGTGGGAGCGACGAAGGAAAGGACGTAGTCCCCCACCAAATAGTATCCTATAAGCTGCACGGTACTCACAAGGATGGAATATTTGATGATAGCATTCACGATGAAAAGATCATTCTCCTTTCCAGTAGTTCGCGCCAAGGCCACGATGCACATTTTTTGTAGGATTTGTGGAATGAAAATGAATACCCCTGCAAGGGTGAGAGCAATAGTATAGTTCCCCACCGCAAACGCGGTGGCGAAAAATCCGAGGAAGAAAATGTCCGCGCGATAAATCAATTGGGCCACCGATCCGATAAAGTGGTTCCAGAGGATAGAGGTGTTGAACACGGATTTGAAATCCTGCTTCAATACACTGGGAGAAAGCAGCAAAGGAAAGGGGAATGTTTTCAGGAAGCGATACACCCATGCCATGGAGAACAGTCCCGTGAGGACGGCGAGCAGGAGGAGATAAACTCCCAATTCCCGCTCGACGTATACGATTCCAAGTCCGCCAAGGAAGAGGAGTTGATAGGCGAGGTTCATCTTCAATATGTCTTTCTGCTTGAATTCTACGAAAAAGAATTCTTGGATGGATGCTTGAAGCGTGTTGAGATGATACACGAGTGCAGTGCCAATGAGATAGATAAGCAGAAAATCCCCGCGAGAGGAATACAGCAGCCATCCCCCAACGAGCATGAGAGAAAAAACCAACATCGTGCGGACTGCCCAGAACGATAGAAAACTTTCAGCGAATTTTTTTGGGTTTTTTTTGAATGAAACATAGTCTCGAAAGAGCAGCACTTCCGGGGTAATCATGAGAAAGGCAAACATGGCGATAAATCCCCCGGTGATTCCAATGATGGCAATATCCTCACGTGGAAGAATACGACTTAGGAGAAAAAAGGAAAAGAGCCCCATAATCATAGACAATGTTTGGTTTGCCGTGCTCATGAGAGCTTGCTTGAATAGTTGTTCCTTGAGGACCATACCATTACCTCACATCAACCAATGGCCATGTTTGAAGCTTCCGGCCATGCGGGCAATCTTGACAGCGAAGGCATATCCCAATCCGACGAACACGAGAAAAGGAAAATAAATGAAGGATTTGCTCTCGAAAAACTTGAGACCGCGAGGAGAGGATAGTTCGAGCTCTCTTTCGGAATCCTTCCACAACCCCGTGACAACCTTGAAGTCTTCAACCGGATCTACAAAAAACTTCCATCTTACGTGGAGGAATTCATCGCACAATTTAGTGGGGTGTTTCTTGTGCAATAGAACATCATTCATATGATACTTGAGTCGCTGGTGCGTGTATTTCAATATCGCCCGGACGCCCTTCGGGGATACCAGCGTGCGATCCTCCGTATACATTTTTGATGCGGTAGGTATTCGGACATATTCAAATCCTAATTCCATGATTCGAAAGGAAAGATCAGTATCCTCTCGGTAATAAAAAAAATCTTCATCGTATCCGCCAAGGTGATCCAATATCGTCTTTCGGAATCCCGTGCTGGTTCCACCATAATGTCCATATGCCGAAACCGCTCCTACGCATGGGGAATCAAATCCATTCACCAGTGTTTGCAACCAGTTTTTTTGGGGAACGCAGTCATGATCCATATTGATGACTACCTCATGCTTCGCGGCATTGATCCCTGCGTTCCTCGCCTTGCATACGCCGGAGCGGGGTAAAAAAATGAGGGAGATGCGGGGATTTTTTTGGAAGTTTTTTTTCAACAAGAATGGAGTTTTCCCATCATAGCTTCCATCATCCACCACGATTATTTCGTATTTCCCCTTGAAGTCCTGACGGAGCATTCCATTCACGGCCTTGATGAGAGGCTCTCCTCCATTAAGGGTGGCCACGACAATACTGGCCGTTTGAGGGGGCCAAGTCTTTTTCGTTTCGTTTTTTTTCAATCCCACTCCATGTTCCAAGGCAAGTCGGGTCAGAATATGGGAGATGTATCCATCTTCAACGTCTCCGCGCGCGGCGACCTTTATTTGAGCCTCATGGAGGGTGGTTTTCCATTCCTTGAGAGACTCTACTACCACCCCATCGCCGCGCGAGGCAATGGTATGGGCGAGTTCAAGCTGATGGTCATCCGTATGTTCTCCGTTCTCCCTGTGTCGGGGCATGATGATAAGGGGTTTCCCCATTTGCAGTGCGGTGCCAATGTTTCCCTCTCCAGCATGCGTGACAAATAGGCGGCACTCGGAGAGGTTTTTTTCAAACGTGGGAATGCTCATGAATGAGGTGACTTTCATTTTGGGGTGAGTGAATGGTGTGTTCCCAGACTGCACCACGACTTCTTCCTGGATGATTTTTTGATCGACAAGCATCGCGATTTCATTCAACAATCGGTAGAAGGGTTGAGGATGGGTTCCCACGGAGACAAAAATCATGATTGGTTCCTCGCAAAGATGGATCCGGCATACACGCCGGAGGGGTAATATTTTTTGAGGCTTGGCCACTGGTATAGTACGCGATCGGCAAACAGGGAAATGATTCTCCCGCTCCAACTCGGAGTGTAGGGTCGGCAGTAGCTCTCAATGAATATGACAGGAACTCCCCGCAGCTTGGCGGCAAGGCATACGGGGACCGTCACATCGGCTCCGGTAGACACTACCATGCGAGGCTTGACCTCATCCACAATGGAAAGGGCACGGATGAATGCACGAATGGTAGTGATGGGATTCCGCGCAGGGCGAGTGATGAAATACACGGTTTCTTTTTCAGCCAATGAGATGGTGTCCGGTCGTTCGAACGTGATGAAGCAGTGGGGTGCTTTTTCATAGAAGGATTTCAATTGCCTCATCTCAGTGAGGTGCCCCCCGGCGGAGCAGGTAAGCATAATCATGCGTCATGTACCCCCATACAATGCAATGGCTTGCGTATGGTTGAGCCAAAAAAGAAGGAGGGTTATAACGATGACCACGACTTGCATCCCAAGGATAATCAACACCACCTGCTTCTCGGTGAATCGTCCCATGCGCATGACGACATGAGTCAGACTGCCTATTTTCTCAGGGCTCTTGAGGATGCCATCCGATTGGATAATGCCAAAGCTCTGAGCCTGCATTTTCGTGCGACCCTTGAGGATAAGCTCGACGAAATAGAGGCCAAAAATCATGATTCCTATTTTTTCCATGTTCCCAATCACGCACGCGGAGGCAATAGCGGCGCCCATCATGAGGGTGAATGAGTCTCCGGGAAATATTTTAGCCGGGGTCCAATTGTAGACCAAGAATGCGAGAACGGCTCCAATGAGCCCGACCATGATAATGGCGACCTCAATGCGACCCAATACCAATGCGACAATTAGCACGGCGAAGGCATTAAGCAGTCCCATCCCTCCTTCCAATCCATTCAATCCAGCCAGCATATTGGTGGCGTTGCTTGCTCCCGTGACCGCAATAGGAACCAACATGAGTGCGTATATAATTCCAAAGTTCATGAATCCCAAAAAGGGAATATCCACTCCCGTGTTCCCAATCGTTTGCGGTAATACCATTAGGGGAAATGCGGCAAAAATGGGGAACAGGGCGTGCTGGTATTGCCGTATCCCTTTCGTCCACCCAATCACATCATCCACCATTCCAATGAGCCCAACCATAATGATGGTGAGCAAGGCTGCGAGCACAGACAACAAGTCGATATCCTGGAAAAGGTCAAAGTATGAATGAAATGCGAGCGCAATCATAATGGAGAAGACGAAAGAAAGAAGAACGATAACCCCGCCCATCCCTGCTACGACATGACTTCCTTCCATTTTGTTGAAGTCATTCCACACGATTTTCTGCAGGTGCATCCTCCTGATAAAAAAGGGAAAAGTAGAATGAGCCACAATGAAGGAAATTGCGGCAATCGAGAGAAAATTGAATGGATAGATGTTCATCCATGCGAATGACAATGCGAGAAAAAAGAAAACGAGAATGGGAATTTTTTTCATCATGGGAATCATCCACTCATACAAGAGGAAGAATATTCAAAAACGATTCTCGGTGGCTATTAAAGCGCACGTGGTGCAACTCTCGAATCACTCGGTGTTGGTGTCCAAGATGTTGGCATCGGCAACACCTGCGTTCGCATCCACAATAATCGTATCACCTTCCACACTCCCCCCGTCCCGTAGAAGAATAGCTTTCGGATTAAACCCCCAGATGCGAACCCCCCCAGTATTCGAGTAGAGAGCAGGGAACGTCTCTTCTAAAGTTGGATCATCGAACCATAATCGCACGAGCATGGTAGAATTGGATTTCGTCGTGAACACATACAAGCGGCTCATGGCCTTGTCCCGATATAAGTGAAGCGGGGAACCTCCTTGAAGCAGGGTGGGTTGTCCATTCCAGACGGTAGAAAATGCTTCCATCTGGGCAGGAGTAAAAGTGTTGTCGCCACACTTGTACGAGACTTCCTTCGTGAGGGTTGTCTCTTCTCTCGAACAGAAAAGCATGGATCCTCCGAATTCCATAATTCGAGGATCATTAGCCATGATCACATTATATGCATAGAATCCAAGATTGGTCTGCTTGGTCAAAAGGTCATCCCCAAAAATGAGATGGGTCGATCCATACTTTGTCAACAACCCCACAGCCTCATCCATGTTATCCGTAATAAGAAATAGAGCCACGTCAGCGGATGCTTTCAAATCAGTATTCCGATTGTCGACAATCACTCCCCGCTGAGCCAGAAATGTAATCCAATGCCCCTCATCCCACCAGTTGAAGAATTTAGCATCCGGGGGGAGATGTTCATCGGACCAAAATAGGGCAGTCTTCCATCCCCAGGAGGACTCGATGTTGGGAGTATTCTCTTCCACAAAAAAGATTCCGGCCGCCAATCCGAAGAGCAATGAAAAACCAATTGCCGCAATGATAATCTTCTGAGTCCCAACGCTCCGTTTCTCCATGGAACGGTGGGTTAGATGCAATACGACTGCTCCCATGAGAGCGAGAGGCAATCCCCAATAAAACGTGAATTTAAGTTTTCCCCACGCGAGAATGAACGCAATGACAATCCACACGAGCGGGATGACCAACTGGTGGTGGGATTGGGGCCGCTTCCATAACAGATAGACGCAGGAGGGAATCCCCAACAAAGCAAAAACGACGAGCATACTATACTTGTTCCCGAAATAATTGCTCCCCTGACTCTCTTCACCAATAGTGGCTCCCAGCACTCCTCCTCCTGTGAGAGTATAGTTGAATAGTACAACAAAAATAGGGATGAACAGCAATAGCAGGATTGACAATACATAGAGTCCATTCACTGCTTTCTGCCACCTATCATCCTTGCGTGAGAACCGCTCGCAAACGGCGAAGAAACCCACGGCTGCAAGTATTAAGATGATAGTGAAATGCCACGAGAGTTCAATCCCAATGAGGCGCAGTCCCAGATTGGATGCGATTTGGTCCATCCAGAAAGTTCCCGTTTGTATGGTAGAGATGATCACGAACGGAATGAATGCGGCCAGCCATACGAGACCGAAATGCCTCGCTTCTGCGTGTTCATTGCGTGCGAGGAAAGAGAGAAACCCCACTGCTCCAATCCCCATGAGAATCGGAACTAATTGATTCGAACCGGGCCAGGACAATACCATCCCCCCAAAACATATTCCTGCGGCCACGCCGAATCCGATACGACGCTTCAATTTCGTTTCATTATACGCGGCTTTGACGAAGAAGAACAATCCAAAGACCATCCATAGGAAGCCGAACGAGTCGTCCTCGAAGAATCCCCCCATCGTGCGATAAACAAAAGCGGGAACAACCGCGGCAAGAATCCCTGCGAATAGTCCCGTCGACCGTTCATATTTTCCATGAAACAATTCCTTTCCAAGAAAATACATCCCTACACACGCCAATGCTCCATATAATGCAGGGAGAATTTTTACCCACAGAATCCAATTCTCGAGTACATATTTTCCATTGAGTGTAAAAATCTTGTAAATCGCCGCAGAGACATACCAGAAGAAGGAAGGAGTATTGGTGAGCGTGGCCGCAGCCGCATTCTGGTAATAGGCGAGCGGATCAAATGCAGGCGCGGGCAACCCTTGGAGGATGTAGGACACCATGCGCGCATGCCAGTATGAGTCAAACTCAAAAAAGAGTTCAAACCGCATCAAGTGGGCGCGGACAATGAATCCTAAAACGAAAACAAGTCCAACAAACAAACTTTCCTTGGAAAGAATAATGCGTTTCAGACGCTCAACAATTGTATTAGGAGAATGATGCGCAGAAGAAGCCGTTTTTTCTTCCATTAGAGGAATTCCCTCAGACGCGTGAGCAGTGAGAGTAGCATGCGCAGCGTGTTCTGCTTCCTGCACGTTTTCAAGCGAGGGTTCCATAATCAATAAGAAACATCAAATCGTTATAAAGACATCTGCGGGCGGAAAAAAAGTAAAAGAATGAGTGTTGACAGCGCTGCCGCGGGCCGTTTTCGCCCGGCCGCACCGAAAAACGGGTACCATTGTATGGTACCCCTATCGAGGAAAAAAAGTAAAAGAATGAGTGTTGACAGCGTTGGTGCGGCTCCGAGGAAAACCCCAGCGCCACGAGCCACGGGTTCTCGTTTCACTTCCGGGTTCGAAATGGGTCCGGGTGGGGCCAAGTCCCTATGACTGTCAACAAGAATAAACTGCCTAGAAAAGGGTTAAAAAGGTTGGGCTGGGCAAACCCTCTCATTCGTCGCCGATGGACATAATCTGAAAGCCGTATTTTTCTACCTCTTCCTTAGACCAAAAATTCTGTTGTTTGGTTTTACTAACCCATGTTATTTTTTTCCTGATAGAGCGGCCAGTGTATTGTTTTGTTTGAGGATTCCATTCTTCTAAAATAAGAACATCCCCCGGGTTGCACTCAAAATCGGCCAATCGAAGCTCAAACTTTTTTTGACCCAATGTAATCGCATCAAAAAATTGCGGCCAAGTTTTCTTATGAATTTCTTTGCGTAGCATTTTTTCACCAAGTATTTTTACAAAACAAAAAGGCGATGTGAAACAACTTTTCCCCAGGATTTTTGCAATAAAGCAAAAAGGCCGAATCACAGCAACTCGTCTTCCTCTTCTTTCGCATCGTCTTCTTCATCCTCGTCATCGTCTTCGCCTTTCACTTTCTTTTTTTTCGGCGGGATTTTGACGGGGGCTTTGCGGTTTTTTCCTTTGATGGGAGAAAGGTCGATCTCATCTTCCTCTTCTTCGTCTTCATCAGGCAGGGGAAGTTCCTCTTCATTCTCGTTTTCTTCTGCTTCGTGTACCCGCCCGTGTGTTGGAATATTTTGTTTGACGTGCGTCGGTTTCACCGGCACGACAGGAATTTCTTCTTCATCCTCTTCGTCTTCTAAATCCTCATCATCTTCTACAACCATGGGAGTGGTTTTCTTTTTTGTTGCACTTCCGCTCGTAAGTCCGCGTACCAAATCATCGGCTGTTTCAAGTCCGCGAATCATTTCTTTTTCATTTTTTGCTCCAGCGCAAATGACTTTTCCGTTTTTGAAAAGCAACATGGTGAGTTTAGGGTCATCCAATCGTAAGATTGCACCCGGAAATTGTTCGGGTTCGTATTCCACATTGTCTAATTGCATGGCGGTGGCAAACAAATCCAAGTTTTGGTGCAAATTTCCTGTTGCCACCAGATTCACAACATCGTATTCAATCTTTTTCAGAATTTTGACAGTGGGTTGTATTTCATTAATCATTTTGTTTACTTTTTTTATTGCCACATCAATCTGGCTTTGGGCGCTGGCTCCCGAGCAGATGATTTTTCCGTTTTTGAATAACAGCATGGACACTTTGGGCTCTTTCATTTTGAGAATGGCCCCTGGAAACTGTTCGGGCTCATACTCAATGTTGGGGATGGACATGGCTAAATTGTACAAGTCTAAGTTGGCGTTCAGTCCACCACTCGCAACCAAGTTCACGATGGCATAGTCAATCGTTCTTCCCTTGTGGTCAAAGGAATGTTGTTCAAATACTTGTCCGGAACCCTCACTCATGCATCATCATCTCCCAACCCTTTTTTCCCAACGTAGGCGCTTTTTAAAGCCCTTTTATACTCCCTCTCTCTCCCAAAAACCATTTAAATAGAAGACTAACTTCCTCCCCTATTCTAAAGGAGGAAAAAGCCCCTCCGGCACGGGTTTCTTTATAAAAGATTCCCATTCCCTTGTTGTAGTTGGGAAAGCAGGTTGGGATGACAATATGGCAGGTAAGAAAGCACGAGGGTGGCGGGCAAAATCTCGAGCCAAGATAACATCGCGGGGCAACCCTACGGTTACCACACGCTTGCGCACCTATAAGGAAGGGGAAACGGTTCAGATCGTGATTAATGGGAGAATTCATTCGGGTATGCCTTTTCGTCGTTTTCATGGGTTAACGGGCAACGTGGTGCGGATGCAGGGAAAATCCGTTATTGTAAATGTACAGCAGGGCAGTCAGTGGTGTGAACTCGTAGTGAATCCCGTACACTTGAAAAGTATTGAACAGCGTGCAATGGACAACGTTGAGAGTGCGGTCGTGGGCGCATTGGAAGGAGGAAAAGAAGCATGATTGGAAAAGAAATCCTTGAACGAAAACCCGTTTCCTTATCCCATATTCGTGATTTTCTTGAAAATAGGGATATGGGGGGAAAGGAGCCTTCCTATGAGCAAACGCAAACATTGGATTATGTTGTCAAGTTTGCTAAATTACCAAAAGATAAGGCGGAGAGTCTTTTTAACAATTTATTGAATATTGAAAATATGTCCGAGGATGTTGCGGTGAAAATAGTCGATTTTCTCCCAGAGGATGAGGAAAGCATCAAGATTCTCCTTCCTAAAGGAAACGAACTAACGGATGCCCAAATTGGGGAAGTGCTTGCCCTGGTAAAAAAGCACTCGGGTTCCTGAAAACAGCTTTCCAGCAAAAAAAAGGAAAAGCGGTTTGTTTCAGGTTGAGAGTGGAAGACACTCATAAATAGACCAATGCATCCCTTTCTTTTGGAGTGAATAAGAATGAACGAGGAAAAAGCACTCATATTGGATTATCTCCCCCAAGGAAAAAGCTCCGGCTTCAAGAGTGAGCCTGCGGCATTCGTGTTAGGTATGAACTTTTTCACTATTCTTGAAGTCGTTCCAAAACCCGGCGTAGAATTGAAGCCATTGGAAGAGGTGTACATTGGAAAGGAATCCCGTGACAAGATTGACCATATTAAGCAGCGCATTCCATTTGAGCAATTAACCAATGTCGCACGAGGAGAGTTAGAGAAAGCAGTGGAAATAGTAATCCGTGCGAATGAAAAAAGATTTCTCACTTTTTTCAATACAAGCGGGAGTATTTCCCTTAAGCGTCATCAATTAGAATTGCTTCCCGGAATTGGCAAACACCATTTAGGTGATATTCTCCGTGCACGGCAGGAAAAACCATTCGAGTCATTTGATGATATTGAAAAAAGAATCAAGTTTCTCACTTCGCCTGTTTCGATTCTGCGGAGACGTATTATTTCAGAGTTAGAAGGAGATGAGAAGCATTACCTTTTCGCCCGTCCTCCGCAAGTAGAGGATGGATTACGTAGGCCGGCAGGACGATTTACTCGGTGAACCAATTTGTGAGTCTCGAATTACTTCAACGGAGCATGGTCGAAGCGGGTTTTTTTCCCGAAAAAAGGTATTCGCAGAATTTTTTGATTGATGAACGGGTTGTGCGTAAACTCGTTGATTCGGCATCTCTCACGATGGGGGATTGCGTGATTGAAATTGGGGGAGGAACCGGTCTTGTAACGGAAATAATGGCGCAAACCCCTGCGCGGATAACCACAATAGAACTGCATGCGGGGTTAGCCGCTTATTTGAAAAAAAAGTTTTCAGGAATGAAAAATGTTACTGTGATTGAGAAGGATTTTTTGCAAGTAGACTTGAATCGTGTTCCATTCAACAAAGTAGTAGCCTCGCCCCCTTATGCAATCTCAGACGATATTATGTACAAACTATTTCAGCATGGATTTGAACGGGGGAGTTTTATTTGGCAGATGGAATTTGCTGAAAAAATGCTTTCTCCTCCCGGGAGCGGGGAATACCATCCCTTGTCGGTTATTGCACAGCATTTTTATGATGGAATGATTTTGAGCAGGATTTCTCCAACATCGTTCTATCCTGTCCCCAATCATTTCTCCGGACTATTAGTATTGAAACGCCGCAAAAAAATTCCTCGATTGGAATCATTTCCAGTATTTGTTTCATTACTCAAAACGCTTTTTCGTTTTCGCAACAAAACGATGGAGAATGCCCTTAAACAATTACGCAAACATCCGGTAAAAGGACTTAATCACGAATTATTAGAAAATGCAGTTCGTGAACGTAAACTTGGCGGTGAAAAAGTTTTCCTTGTTGAGCCGGAAGATTTTGTACGAATTTTTCACGATGCGATAAAATAAAAAAAAATAAAAATATAAAAAAAATTAGAAGGAATGAATGCTTTTATTTATTTTGGACTCGCTCCCAATTCGCAAAAGTATTTGGCGGTGGAATCCGTAATCATATTACAGAGTGCCACGTTGTGTGTTACTCCTGCCACGCTTCCAATACAGCTGTTGATTCCTCCTTGTGATGCAATACGATTACATATATCAACCGATTTTAGTGATACGGCGACTTCTTGATAACAGGTTTCTTTTGCTTTGACTGCAAAAACATTTTGACAAATGACAGGGTTTCCTTCCGATATCGCGGCTTGAATATAACACGAATCCTTTTTGTTTCCAAATAATCCGTCTAATAATGTTTGCGTGGCGAACAATCCTTCGCATTCGGATTCTTTTACGAGCTTAATATTTTGTCCGGGGGATTGCCGATAATACAGCCCGGTGAAAACGGTTGGATCATCCGCATTGAGAATAGTGAATCCGGATACGGCAAGGCGGGCCGCATCCTCGGTGCGTACATAGAGAGCAAAAACGAATGGTTCTAAACACCCGCATTGCGTACAGGTTGAGTCGGTTGCCTGATAGGTTAATTGCACTTCCTCAATGGGTACGCCTCGAACGGTATAGTAGGAAGTAAGAATAATAATCTCCTCCTGGACAGGAAAAGTACTATAGGATGCTTGGTGCTGTTGTGCCCACTCGCTTCTCCATGGGATTTCAACGCATTTTTGGGGTTGCATGAGCACCCACTCTTTTGATTCGGAAGAGGGGTTTCCTTCTACGGGCAATTCCCATTGGGACACCATATAAATAACCACTCCTGAAATAAGAATGATCCCCAACGTCAAACCTACTGCCCATGGATTCATCGTGCAACGTGGAGGCGCGCAGGGTTAATAATTCCCCCCGTGTTAATGGGAGTGTTTTTAAGGTTAGAAATGTTAATGAGTAGAGTAACCGTTTTGAGTGAATGTGAGGGGGATGATTTTCATGAGCTCTTTTTTTGACCGGGTGAATCGATTGCAGGATAAGGGGGAAAGCATAGGATATACGACCACGGGGTCGGTGAATTATCATCCGTATGACGCTCAACCTGTTCGTTTTCATCCTGCAGAGAAAACAGAACAACAGCTCAAAGATGAGGAAGCCCTTCAGCAAATGATTCAGGAAACCCATGCCAAGATTCGCGTGATTGGAGTAGGAGGGGGAGGAACAAATACCGTACAGCGTTTAAGTGAAGTAGGATTGGAAGGAGGTGAAATGTTTGCCGTTAACACGGATGCACAAGCATTGTTGCATATTCATGCTCATCGGAAGATTTTGATTGGAAAGCAACTCACTCGAGGGTTAGGTGCAGGATCGGACCCTTCTATTGGAGAGGCGGCTGCTCGTGAGAGTGAGGAAGATTTGAAAGACTTGTTGAGTGGTTCGGATTTGGTTTTTATTACATGCGGAATGGGCGGTGGAACGGGAACGGGTGCTGCTCCTGTTATTGCGAATATTGCAAAAGCACAGAATGCACTTACGGTTGGAGTGGTTACGCTTCCTTTTACGGTAGAAGGAAGAACACGAATTGAGAATGCATTAGAAGGATTAAACCGTTTGCGTAAGGAAGCGGACACGGTTATTATTATTCCGAATGATAAAATTTTGGAGATTGCTCCTGATTTGCCGGTTAATGCTGCATTCAAAGTGGCGGATGAAGTATTGGTGAATGCGGTAAAAGGAATAACGGAAATGATAACACGTCCCGGGTTGATTAATTTGGATTTTGCTGATTTGCGCACCATTCTTTCCAAAGGAGGAGCTGCCCTTATTGGATTAGGTGAAAGTAAAGCCGATAAAGCGAGTGATGCTCGTGCCCTTGAAGCAGTAGAGAACGCACTCACTTCTCCATTATTGGATGTTGATATTTCAGGTGCGAATCGTGCATTGATTAATGTGGTGGGTGGGAGCGATATGACGTTGCGGGAAGCGGAAATGATTGTAGAAGTAGTGGGTTCACGCATTGATGCGAATGCCCATATCATTTGGGGGGCCATGATTGATGAGAATATGCCCCGTTCGCATATTCAGGCGATGGTGGTGATTGCCGGAGGAAAGATTCCTTTCCTTGATTCTCCTGTAGCGGCAGGGGAAAGTAATAAATTAGATTTGGATATTGAATTCACTGAGTGATACGGAGCACAGGATAGATTGTTATGGCATTCAACATTGGGGAATGGTTTTCTTCTTTCATTTCGTCCACCCAGAGGATTCTGATTGTGAGCAAAAAACCAGATACCGCCAAATTTATGAATATGGCAAGAATTACCGCCATTGGGTTAGTAATATTAGGCGCCCTTGGGTATGCGATTGAGCTTATTACTTTCTTTATTCGGAATGCGGTATAGTCGTGCGTCCAGGGGGGCGTTTTTAAGCATTGTGGGGGTTCTTTTTCCCTACAAATAGGGTTTTTTTTATGATTTATACCATTCGCACGACGGTTGGACAGGAATCAATGGCAATAGACATTCTAACGGCGCGGGCCAAGAAAGAGGGGCTGGAGATTTACAGTATGGCATTGATGCCCGGACTGAAAGGATACGTTTTAGTTGAAGCCGACCACGAAAACACCGTACAGCGTGCCATTGCGGGAATTTCCATCATCAAAAGCCGTGGTGTTGTGGCAGGTCATGTAAAGATTGAGGAAATGGGCACAATTCTATCAAGCAAGCCCTTAATGGAAAGCATTAAGCCTGACCAGAAAGTAGAATTGATTGCCGGCCCCTTCAAGGGGGAAAAAGCACGCGTGATTAGAGTGAATGAGACAAAGGAAGAAGTCACGGTGGAATTGCTCGAAGCCACCGTTAAGATACCCGTTACGATTAAAGCGGAACAAATACGCGTAATAAAAGAGTGAATTTTTCTTTTTTTCAAATAGTCCTTTTTTAAGCCTTTTCAAGTGTTTCAATCGTACTGTTACGCAAGTTTGCTTCTGGGAGAAAAAAGGTATGCCTGAAATAAAGTTGATGATTGATGGGGGAAAAGCCACAGCAGCCCCTCCTATTGGGCCTGCACTTGCACCGTTGGGGTTGAACGTGGGGAAAATCGTTCAAGAGATTAATGATAAAACAAAGAGCTTTGCAGGGATGAAAGTTCCCGTGGTACTGGACATTGACAAGAATAAGAATTACACAATTACAGTAGGAAGCCCTCCCACGAGTGCATTGATACGAAAAGAAGCCGGTGCGGATAAAGGAGCAGGAAATCCCAAAACGGAAGTGAAGGGCAATCTTACTTTTGACCAGGTAAAGAAAATTGCCGAAATGAAGATGGGAAAGTTGAATTCGTACAAACTGCGTTCCGCATGCAGGGAAATCATTGGAACGTGCAACACCATGGGAATAACCATTGATGGGAAGCATGCCAAAGCGGTTCAATTAGAATTTACCGACGGAAAATTCGACGACCAGTTTGCATCGTCTCGATAAGCATTCCCATGTTTGTACCTTCATGTTTTTGAATAGGAAAAGCACGTTTCTTAGTTGAGTGAGACATTATGAAGGCAGTATTAGTTTGTGCTGGCACTCTCCGTAAAAATATGGCAGGGGTTGAGCAGTCTGTTTATTATCTTGCTAAATTCCTTCAGAAGAAAAAAGTGGATGTGGAAGTATATTGTGTTACAGATAATCCAATCGGAAAAACAACATATGATACCATTCCCATCACGGAATTCCCTGGAATCATTTTCAATAAAGCGTTTTATTTTTCACTTCCATTATATTTTGCACTTGCGAAGGAAAATCATGATGTAATTCATGCATATGGAACGAATTCTCTCACTACTCTTGCCGCTCTTGCGGCAAAGAAAAAAGGACAGTGCATGGTGATTACCGGGGCAAGCTCTATTTCTTCTTCTCCCTTGAGGAAAAAACTGCACCCGTTAATGTATGCAATGTATCGCTTCTTGGCAAAAAAAATAGATTCCCTTATTTGCGTGTCAGCGTATGAGTATGAATTGTTTAAGCAGAATATTCCATTGCCCGAAGAGAAATACGCTCGCATTCCAAATGGTATTGATGTGGAAAAGTTTGCTTCTATTAAAAAAAAGGTGCAAAAACATTCTATTTTAACCGTTGCACGTCTGGTGAAGCAGAAAGGAGTGCATCGCCTTGTGCGTGCTCTCCCATTGATAATGAAAAAATTCCCAGATGCACACTTATTCATTGTGGGGGATGGAATTGAAATGAAAAATTTGCGTGCACAAGTGGAAGAAGAAAAGATGTCTTCCCACGTAACATTTGAAGGATATATTCAGTTTGAAAACTTAGATCGGTTAGCTCAATTGTATTCAACATCTCATGTTTTTTCATTGATGGCCGACTCGGAAAGTCAAGGTTTGGTGTATACGATGGCCATTGCCTCACGAACGATTATTGTAGCCACTCAATCAAGTGCGATGATGGACTTTATTCAAGCAAAAGTGGCATTAGGAGTGAAAAACCCGGATGATTCAAAGGAAGTAGCAGAGAAAATAATGATGGCATTTACGCATCCTTTTCCAAAGGGAGAAAATAAGGAACTCGTTTGGTCGTGGGACCGGATTGGGGGGGAAATACTTAAATTATATGGGAAATAAAGGACGATTGTCCAAGATTGTGCGTATTTTAAGCGTGTTTTATTCTCACTCCCTCTCCATTTATGGCCATTCTTTTTAAGCATTCCCCCGCGGAATTACATTACTTTCTCATTCTATTCCATGAAGAGGAAGCCGTCCAACCACTTGAGAGTGGGAGGTTTTTCGATGGAAAAAAAACAAGTCTTGAATGCGTTGCAGCAGTTGCGCCAGTCGGCAAAACCGAGGAAGTTCAAGCAGACGATTGATTTTACGATTAATTTCAAAAATATTGATTTTAAGAAAGTGGAAAACCAAGTCGATGTGGATGTAGCATTACCCAATCCTATTGGAAAGGGCGATGGTAAAGTTCTGTTGTTTGTTCGCGATAAAGAATTTGCTTCTCAAGCAAAGGACATCGTAGACCATGTCATGATGGAAGATGAAATTAGCAAGCTTAACAAGAAACAGATTGCCGAAATAACCAATCAGTATATTGGATTCCTCTCCGAGGGACCCGTCATGTTGACGGTTGGAAAGTACTTAGGGCAGACGCTTGCACCAAAGAATAGAATGCCCAAGCCCGTAACAATGGATATTAAACAATTGCAAACGATTGTTGCGCGTTTAAAATCGGTAGTGAAGATTTCCAACCGTAAAGGAAAATTCATGCCCCTTGTTCACGTTTCGATTGGTAAAGAAGAAATGCAGGATGAGGCGATTGCTGAAAATGCGGTTGCCGTGTATCAAGCAGTTCTCCCTGCAATTGGTAACAAGCCCGGAAACGTAAAATCGGTATTAGTCAAAATGACCATGTCTCCTCCTATTGTGATTGGTGGAAAGCAAGGGGGCGCATTGGCATGACAACGCACACGCGTAAATGGAAAGAATCCGAAGTCGCTCGCCTCACCCAGTTGGCAAAAGAATATCCTGTTATTGGAGTAGCAGACTTGAAAGGTTTCCCTGCTAGTTTGCACGGTTCACTAAAAGTAAAGCTCGCAGGAAAAGCCGTGTTGACTGTTTCAAAACGCAAAGTGATTCAGCATGCTTTCAGGAACGCAGGAATTGATTCTTCATTAGTTGACAATGTGAAAGGGTCAAGTGCTGTTCTTTTCACCAAGACGAATCCATTTGAATTATTTTCATTAGTTAAACAATCATCCGGAAAGGTTTCAGCGAAAGAAGGACAATTAGCCCCTGAAGACATTGTGATTCCCGCCGGAGATACGGGGTTGCCTCCCGGTCCTGCATTATCCGACTTGAAGGGTGCCGGTCTTAATGTACGAGTACAGGGCGCCACGATTGCAGTGGTGGAAGACAAGGTTGTAACGAAGAAAGGGGAGCCTGTCACCAAGCCGGTGATTAGTGTGCTTGGAAAGTTTGGAATAAAACCAATCAAGTTACGGTTATCTCTTACGAATGTGCTTGAAAATGGAACAATCTATCCTGCCTCTGTTCTTGACATTGATGAAGAAGCCGTGTTCAACCAGTTTGTTAGAGCGGAACAACAGGCATTCAATCTTTCAGTAAACGCTGGAATTTACACGGATAAATCCATTCCTGTTATTCTGGGGAAGGCATTCCGCGAGGCAAAAGCAGTAGCAATAGAAGCCAATGTTATTACATCCGAAACCGCGGTCGAAGTGTTAGGAAAGGCGCAGCGTGCTGCGGTTGAAATCAATTCCCAGCTTAAGGAGGACACCCTGTAGGGGTGCTTTTACCGTCATTACATAAATGACAAAAAAGGAGAAATGAGGTGACACGCCATGGAATATGTGTATAGTGCGATGCTCTTGCATTCCGCAAAGAAAGAAGTCAGCGAGGCGCATGTCACGAAGGTGTTGGAAGCCGCGGGAATCACGCCGGATTCCGCCCGCGTGAAGGCACTCGTTGCATCTTTAAAGAACGTCAACATTGACGATGCAATTGCGAAAGCAGCCGTTTCGGCCGCGCCGGTTGCCGCTGCACCCGCAGCTGCAGGAGTAGCCAAAGCCGAAGCCAAGCCAGTAAAGGATGAGAAAAAGTCCGAAGAAGAAGCAGCCGCCGGGTTAGCCAGCTTGTTTGGATAAATTTGCTCGTATAGAAAAAAGGGGGATGGGGCGCTGTGCTCCATCTTTCTTCTTTTTCTATATCTTGTTTTTTTTACCTTTTTTCTTTCCTTTTTTCGCAGGCCATTTTTTAGTTGGTTCGTTTTCTTTTATCGTCTTTTTGGTCAGGAGGGTTTCATTTTTGGGTCTCTTTTCGTTTCCTCTCAATTCGGCGGATGCTTTCCTCAATTTTTTTCCTGTTTCCCTCATCTGTTGGGAATAATTCCCTGATATTTCTTCAAATGCTTCTTTTGAAAGCAGTCCGTTTGCATGTTGATAGGCTGCATGGCGTAATCCTTGTTTAGCTGCAAATAGTCGTGCTTCAAGTTCGTCTACCTGCTGTAAGATGCGTGAGTTAATGGCAGGAAGTGTTACATCCAATTCATTTGGTGCATCCGCACGTTTACCCCAATCCATTTTTTGGATGCGCCCGCTATAGGATACGATTAGCACGACTGCCAGGAAGAGAACGATTATTCCTAATATCCATTCTAATGGTATGGGATTGCCATTCGATGTCTGGATGAGGACGCTTCCTTTTCCTTCGCCATTAATCGAAATGGGTATTGTTCCTCCATTTCCATTGCCAACGGGGGAGGCAATTCCATTAAGTAAAGTAAATCGTGATTCGGGTAGCGTGGCGTAGTACTCTTGCACGTCTTTTGTTACCTCGTATGTGTTTTCAGCCAACAATATGAGGGATAGACCGCTGCTCAAACTGCTCGCAGCGACTGCTCCTTGATTTTTTTCCATGTAATAATTTGCCGAGTTAAGGTAATACTTGGCATGATCCAAATAGAGGTTGGCCCACCCGTATTGCGTTGGTTTGTCTTTTAATTTAGTCTCCAATTGGGTTATTTTAGTTTCGAGTGTTTCTCGAACGTCTTTTTCTCCATCGGATTCGATAAGGATGGCATTAACGAGTGCTAGTGCGGATGCCGCGTTCATGGCAGCACTGAGGTGGTGCTCATTCAACTTGTCCATTTTTGCCGCGTTTAGTCTTCTTTCGGCATCAGCTCCTGTTCCATCTTGTATAAGGGTGAGTCCGTTCTCAGCATTCGTTAGAAAATCAGTATAATAATCCGCAAAAGGTGTCTGTGTCTTTAGTCCCTTCGTGGATTTTTCTACTCCTACGTTATAGAATTCGGAGCTTGATTCGTACCATGCGCGGGCAAACTCATAATCTTGTACGCGTGAAACCGCTTGAGCGTGCTCCGCGTCCTGTGTTGCCGCTTCAATGATTGAGATTTCCTTTAACTCTTCTAATTGTGTTTTTGCCCATGTTAATCTCTGTTGTGCGGCGATGTACCATTCTACTCCTTCGATAGGAACCGTCTTGTCGAATATTTTTTGCTGTTCCTCAATCTTGTCCAATAACGTATCCACCCATTCTTCTAATAGCCCATTCTCCATGTTGATTAGTTCAGAATTGTTTGATACATCTTCCACAAAGTAGGCATTCACTCTCGCGAGAAAAGCAAAGTTTCCTGCCGAATAGTGATACCCGTTCTGGGTGAGTAATTCTGCCTCATTGGCTGTTTTTTCGGAGTCGCTCACGCTGCGGGATAATACCTCGATTAATCCCGCGTCATCTAACAGGGTGTGATTCAGGGCATTCTGTGCTCGTTGGGTGGCATCTCGTGTTTGCTGGATAAACAATGTATTGAGTTTTCCTAGTGCTTCGGCGGATGGGGAAGGAACTATCTTTTCTGGAATGTATACGGATTCTTCCGCCTCGGCTGTTTGTGAAATATCAATACTTCCAATATCGGAATACGCGTATTTTAACACGTCATCCAGATTGCGTGTTTCAACTATTTTCATCCCCCACTCTTCCAATGCGTAATCGGGTAGAAAAATATTTTTTACTCCGTCGCTCATTTTTACGACCTGTCTTGATTCTCCTTCCGGAATTAGAAATAGTTTGACATTGCCTTTTGCTGCTTCTTTTGATTTTTCGAAAATGCCTCCTACGGGTCCTACTTCTCCGGTGTGGGTGATGGTTCCAGTCAATCCCACGTTGGAGGGAATTTTTTTGTCTTGGAGTGAACTCACAACAAGTAATGCCATTGCGCTTCCCGCGCTGGGTCCATCCACTACGCTTGCTTCTGAATCAATGGAGAAAAAATAATCATACTTGTCTACGTCGGGCGAGTAATTCTTGGCTAGTTTCACGGCTATTTTTTCCGTGCTTTGAGTGGCCGTTCCAACTAATGGACCGGATACGCTTGACCATACGGTTCCATTTCCGGGGACTAATTTCAGCATTAACTCTGCATCTAATGCCGTTCCGTCGGGTGCTACGGCAAAAACAGTAAGGGATTGATTGGGAATAATGGCATGTGCCGGTACGCTGAACGCAAGGACTCCCAGCAATGCCATCGCAAAAAGCAGGTATTTTCTCATTCTAAAAAGAGCGTTTTTCCCGTATATATAGTTTCTTCCCAAATTCCGCCAAAAAGCGTTCGTGTGAATGAAATGAATCCCGTTCCTTTCATGTTCACTCTTTTAATCCGTGTCCGCACAACAAGGCGATCGTGTTTCCCTTCCAATCATAATCTTCCACAACCGCTTGCACGGCGGCTCCTGAATATTCTGCGTATAATCCTTCCGTTTTAGCTAGGCTTATTTTGCTTTCTTTCATTCTTTTTTCACTCACTGCTAGTATTTCTCCTTGTGTTTCATGCACGGCGGCGAGTGCTTCGCTTCCATAAATGGGGTTTCCGCATTCGATGGCGCCTGCTACCGTGTGCGGGTTGTGCAGGGGTTTGAGCGCATACGTGCTTTTTTCCCATGCCGAAACCAATGGTGCACAATTTTCTGCTTGCACGCCTACTAGTCGTGGAAACGATTTTATTTTTTTTAGTTTTTTGAGTTGAAATAATCCTGCGTGCAGCGCGGTAATAAGTGTTCCGTTTCCAATGGGGCAAATAATCTGGTCTATTTTTTTTCCTTTCATTTGTTCGACTAATTCTAATGCTATTGTTTTCTGTCCTTCCATTCGCAATGGATAATCTCCCGTGAGCATGTATCCTTTTTTTGTTGAGGCAATCTCCCATGTTTTTTTGAGTGCTTCATTATAATCTCCTTGTACGCGTACGAGTTTTGCCCCATATGCTTTGATTTGAGTAATTTTGTTTTCAGGCACATGATGCGGAACGCAGATCGTAGCATGTATTCCTGCTCGTGCAGCGTATGCTGAAATGCTTGCTCCCATGTTTCCCGTGCTGGCGCAGACCACTTTCCTGAATCCGTTTGAAATGGCGTGAGAAATCTCCACCGTGCTTCCTCGGTCTTTGAAACTGCCGGTAGGATTGGCATACTCTATTTTGTAGGAAACGCCCTTCCATTTCGTGCTTGCAACAAGGGGGGTGTTTCCCTCGTTCATTGAGATGATTTTCCTAGGGGTAGGTAAAAAGTAGGAAAATCGCCATATGGAGGAAGGGGGAAACGGGGGCATATGCCCCTTTCAACCAAGCAGGGGTTAATGAGCTTGTCGCCAACCCTGTCCTTTTTTATTGGTGAAAAACGTCCCCCTTGCTCTATGTCTGGAAGAATACCTCCTCGGGAGCAAATAACATCCGCTCGGCGAAATAAAATGATTAATGCTCTTCAATCGCGTAAAGAGGAAACATTCAGGAAGAGAGAAGAAGCAACCCTGCGTGATAGGGGAATTACGATTGCTTTATTGGCGGCTCATGAAGGGTATCGTTGGTTGAAACGGGATGATCCTCGTTATAATGTTCAATCCAAGCGCATTTATGACCTTTTCAAAAAGCGTGAGGCGGTGGCGTATTTTCGAAATCCTGATTCGATAGCGGGGAGAAACTTTTTGACCGTGTTGAAAAGTACGTTGAGGCAGAATGGTGAAAGTCCAAGAGCTGCTAATGACCGTTTGATAAAATTTCTTTTTCATGTTAACCGTTTTCGTAAAGAAATTCTTCTTGGGTGGAGAAGAAAACTCGTTACTCGTGCGTGAACCATAATTTGGTTTCATTTTCTTTTTTCTCATCAATGCGGCAATACCCATAGTTTGAAAATTGAATTTCCGTACCTACTCCTAATTCATTTATTTTTTCTCCCGCCATTCCATAGTCAATACTGCTGTCAGGTTGGGTAATGGCCACACTCACTCCATGTGTTAGCCAGTTAGTTTGAGTTGTGTTCTCCAATCGTGCAATGCTTACGAATTGGGCGTTTATTTTCCATTCGTCCATACTATTAATTTTCACAATGTAGGCGTTGCGCAGGCGCAGGGTGCTTCCTATTCTCCATTTTTTTGTATCTTCTTTGCTTACATAAAATGCTTGTGTTCCTGATTTCAATTCTTTTTTTTCTCCATCCATTTCTATCATTAATTCGGGAACAAAGTCCACGTCTAATTGAATAGGGTTTAGGATAAATGGAATCATAGGGCTGTTTTCAACATATTTTCGGTTGTAGTTCGCCAAAATATCAATACTTAATCGCGTGTCAC
Organism: Candidatus Iainarchaeum sp.; assembly: GCA_043803765.1. Lineage (GTDB taxonomy): Archaea > Iainarchaeota > Iainarchaeia > Iainarchaeales > VGJJ01 > VGJJ01. The sequence goes on from JAZDJQ010000012.1 coordinate 51,289, forward strand.
TCGTTTTTACTCCTAAGTCTACCATCATGTCCACAAATGCATGGGGATTGAATCCTTTTCGTCCGAGCGATTGTACCGTAAAAAGCCGGGGGTCATCCCATCCTGAATATTTTCCACTTGCTATTCCTTCAATCATTTTGCTTTTGCTTAATTCGGCTCCTTCCAGTGATAGTTTTCCGTGGTGAAACGTGTGCGGGTAGGTCCATCCGAAGTGCCGATATAGCCATTTCTGCTTTTTTACATTGGATGTGTGCTGTTGTCCTCGTATGATGAGGGTTACTCCCATCAAGTGGTCATCAATCGCGGCAGCAAAATTGTATCCGGGCCATACGAATTTGTCCTTTATCTTGTAGTGCTGGGGTTTATCCACTATTTTGGCTGCCCACCAGTCTCTTTCTGCCGGGTCTTCCGCGTTCATGTCTGTTTTGATGCGCAAAACAGCTTTCCCTTCTTTGTATTCGTGTTGGAACATTTTTTCGAGTCTTTTTTTTTGTTCGGTTGGTTCTAATGAACGGCAGGGGCATGGTTTCTTGTTGAGCGTGTTTTTTTTCCATTTTTCCCTTTCGCACGTGCACACGTAGGCGTTTCCCATTTCGATGAGTTGGTGCATGTAATCATAGTAAATTTCCAGTCGGTCGGATTGTCGTACGATTTTGTCAGGGGGGCAATGTACCCATTCTAAGTCATGCAGGAATAATTCTTCTACTCCTTGCATGGGTTTTTTTATTTTGGGGTCCGTGTCTTCAAATCGGAGGATGAATTCTCCATTGTATTTTTTTGCATACAAATAACTCAGAATGGCCGGTCTCATATTTCCGAGGTGGGCGGGGGCATTGGGGTTGGGTGCCCATCGTGTGATGACAGGTTCATTCGTTGTCCATTCCAAATCCAATAATCCCACTTTTTTGTCGGGTATTTTGAGTTCGAATCCTTCTGCTTCGAATTTTTGGTATTCTTCCCTAATCTCGGTTAATCCCATCCTGTTTACTTTTTCTACTGTTTTTTTTGCAATGGGAACCATTTCTTTTACGTTTTCATCAGGATAGAGTGCTTTTATTTTTCCTATTACTGCTGCGATATCCGCTTTTCCGTGGTGGTCATAGGCATTCCGGATAGCATAACGATAGGCATCGTGTTCCATAGTCATAGTTTCAATTCAATTCCTTTTTCCTTAATAGGAATTTCCCTCATTTTTCCCAGTTGGTATCAAATGTTTGTTCCAACGCACGGGCAAGAGGAGTATTTTCTGGCCATATTGCAAAATGATATTCGGGTTTCTCCTGTTTCATATCCGATAACAGCATCACTACTTTTTTTCCATCCATCACATAGGCGTGCAATCCGTGTTTTGCGTCTTGTAATTCAATGTTGTCTACTTTCTGCATTTTTTCCTTGAATTCTTCGGGGTGTTCTCCTGCCAGCCGTATTTTAACATTTCGTGTTGCTGCTTTTTGTAATGCGTGATGAAGCAAGTGATGATGCATATCCAGTCGTGTTAGTCCGGTGATGCGCTCGTTTGTTGAATCTATTTCTTGGGCTAGTATTTTGTAAAAGTCGGTTCGTGATTTGACTTTGAGTATTTTTTCTTCGATGGACGCAGCCTGATTTTCAGGCTGTTTCAATTGGGTTATCCATTCTTTTGCTTCCGTCTGAAGAGTGTCTAATTGGTTTTGCCTCTCCCCTACCAGTTTGTTGAATGATTCTTGGGGGGACATGGCGCGGTATTTCTTTGGGCGCGTGGCGACTTCAACGGCGAGCCCCTTCTGTATGAGTCCGCCTAATACATCATACACGCGTGTTTTAGGTACACCTGACTCACTTGCAACGAGCGGAGAGTCTGCTTCTTTTAATCGAAACAATGTACCCATGACTTTGGCTTCATACTCGGTAAGGCCCATTTTGGTCAAAAAAGATTCTACACGTTGGTTCATTTTATTACCCGAAGCAGTGAGTTAAGGATGATTTGTTCACTGGGGTATTTAAACCTGTTTTCACGCTCAACGGAAACCCTAATGCGGAGGGTGATGCGTCTCCCCATGCCCCCCTTCCTCTTGTCCAAATCCTAGGAAGTCCCTCGCACTTGTCACAATAAGTGTTCCCCCTACGAGGGTGAATACGGTTGCTACAAACCATAAGGATGCGAATAAGTCCCCATATTTGAACACCATAAAGTAGACTAATATGCCAGTAATGAGTAATGTTAGCGTCCCGTTTCCTTGCATCATTTGGGTTACGAATGAGTAGATGGAAAATATCAATACGACTTTTAACACTAAATCCGCTCCTGGAATAAAGGACGTAATAAGGAATGGAATGAGAAGCAAGATGAGGATGACGACTAATACTCCTATAATGAGGTTTCCTTTCTGATTGAGTATCGTCATTTTTGATCACCCCTTTTTCCTGCTGTTCTCCTTTGATGGGCTAGTCGTAATGCTCGCTCATATGCGGTGCGTTGTCCCTGCATTTCACGCGGGGATGGCGTTGAATGTCCTCGTTCATATCCTTGTTCATGTTCATTTCCATACTCGTGTTCTCGCCCTCTTCCATACTCTTGTTCCATTTCTTCATGCGGCTGCCTTTCTTCGTACTCTTGTTCTCTCCCTTGTTCACGATGTTGTTCATGCTGAGAAGGCATTTCCCTTTTTGCGCTTTTTCGATAGAGCACTCCCCCTAGGTTAAGAATAGGAGATCGAAATCCTCCGAGGAAGCTGAGATCTACAAGAATGTGAATAATTCCAAACATGGTGAGTAAGTACAAAAACAATGCTCCTCCAAATATTTTCCAGAAGTCGAATAGCAGGAATGAGGATAATCCGATAATGAGTCCTACCGACAAAATAGGGTGTTGAATGTGGGACCGGACAAAACTGATGATGAAAAGCAGTCCTACTACTTTCATGATGAGTTCCAAGTCTCCCAAAATTCCCCCTATTTGGAGGAGCATCATTCCAAACAATAGGCTCATACTCTTTCTCCCCAACCGTTTAGGGAATTAAAGACCTTCCCTTTTTTTCAACAGATTTCATATGCACGTCTGGTTTGGAGTGAGTTTACTCATTATTTGGTCCATGCTGTTTGCCCCCATTGCCTGATAGAGCGCGTCGTCATTCCAATAAAATAGGGCTTCTACTCCATTATCATATACGCATACATCTCCTTTTGCTACCAAATCAAACACATCTTGGATGGAATCGACTACCTGACTGGGATTGTTATGTTCAACGGAAGATACTCCGTCTAAGAATTGGGTGGTAGTGAATGTAGGATAGTTGCTCGTGGCGAATTGGATTCCTTGTTTTTCCGCGCTTAGTGTGAAACTTCCATCTGTAGGAGTGTAAAACAATGTGTGAAGGTACGCGTTTCCACCCGTTGAGGCATACCCCCAGTCCTGCGCATACACGTATTGCCAATTAGTTAATTGTTCTTCGTTGTTAGCCCTTCTATCTGGTTTTTGATTGAATGCTATTGCACTATCCATTCCTTCATAGTCCATGCACCCTTGAACTCCATCCCAATAATTGAGGGTTTCTCCTGTAATGACGGGTTCGCCTCCATCGGACAACGAATAATAAACTGAAAATGGTTGGTTGGTTTGGGCGTGGGATACTTTGGCGATTAATGGAGTGGCAATGGATGGGGAAAATGCCATCGTGTAATCCCCCATTCCGGTAGGGGCGTTCACGTATAGCAGTCTTCCTCTTGTTTCAGGACGAGTATTGAGTTGGGTGATGCCCCTTTCAACCAGCGTGTGCAAAACGAATGAACCGTCTTTTTGCATATCATCATGCGTCTCCACGAAGCTGTCATTAATCTTAATGAACCCATTTTCGTGCGCATATTCCATCCCGTATCCTTCCCGTTGCATCACTCCATTAACCAGTCCTACTTCCCCATCAATAGGAATGCGGTAGAATGGGCTGTTGATGATAGGCGTATCAAGTAAATAGAACTGGATTTTTATCTTGGCTTTTGGTTTTCCTCCCAAATCAAAGAACTGCCAATCATCCCCTTCTATTTCTACATCCATATCAATCGAATATTTTCCCGGAGTGTGAATATAGGTCTGTTCCCCATACTTGTATACAAATTCGAGCGCGTTTTTCTTCTCATAGAACCTCCTATATCCCTTGTGTTCATTCGACCCTACAAACCACGGGGGCGCATCCGCGAATGATATTTTGTTGTAATAATTCGCAAAGTCGTCCTTGAAGTCATCCGAGTACCCATCTGCCATAAGGTTGGCCGTGAAGTGAGTAAGCTTGTTGAGCGTTTCCACGTTTGGAACCGAGGGAGTGAAGATGACGTTCTTTTCGTTCACATATTGTCCGAATTCCTCATCATCTCCATCAATCCATTGATTTAGTGCAGGCTTCCCTCCTAATAGTTTGGTCGACTTGGGATACTCAGGGCAGTGCCCTATCGTCTTATTGACGTAATTATTCACGTTGACACTAAGGAATTGGACGACAGGGGATTGCGTTCCATCGTCGGGTAATCCGAACACATACATGATATCGTATTTTTCGGCTGCAAGATTGGGGATACTGCATACGTATTCAGCCGTTTTCCCTGTATCGATTGTTCCCACGGAAGTGCAGGAGAGGTCAATCGGCTTGGGTGCATTCTCATAATCGGTGGATAGGCTCTCCGCGAAAAGGTATATGATCATGTTCCCGTCGACGGGCATGAGAGTCCTGTTTTCGATGCTCGCAGTAAAAGTAATTTCGTTTGTTTTAGTGATGGAATAACCAATCCCTTTCACTCCTACTTTCTCATCCTTGATTATTTTGTTTACTTGTTTGAATACGGATTGGGGTTGAGAATTAGGGTTTGTGGGGCAATCAAACGTGTAATTGTTCGCTTCAAGGAATTCTTCTAATGCACGTAATCTTTTCATCAAGTCGATGTTGAATTGGGTGGCATCGCAGTATATTCCATTGGCGTTTTCTGCATCACAGGCTCCCATCGGAACGCCGTATTCCTCATCCCATCTCCAATTGTATGCTATTTTGGGTAGTATTTCTTCCCCAGTATTCCCTTGTATCGTTCCAGCGTTGCATGCTTCGGCATTGACGTAAGGGAATGGCAGTGTTTGAGTGTGCTCGGCCGTTTTGAATTTGACATGGAATTTTTCTTCTCGTATGGTATCTTCCGTTCCATCACAACTCCCATGGTCTTCTTCCGGTCCAATCTTGTAGTTCTGGAATTCCCCGTTTACACAACTTACTTTCCCTTCTCCTTTGTGTTCCGCGTCCCCATGAATGTGTTCAGTGGCGCGCAGTGTAACAACCCCGAAAAGGGGAGTAGTGTTGGCATACCCTTCGATGTTAGTGAATCGCGCCCCTACGCTCTGTATTTCCTTCCCTTCGCCTTCTTCATCATCTCCATCTTCTTCTGTATCATTGAATATTTCTTGTTCATTGAGAACCCATTTTCCTTTGAAATGGGTGGAAATGTTAGAGGATAATTGGACATTGATCGCATCGGGTGGAAGAACGACTTCTTCTCCTTCCGTGATTCCCTTTAGATGAATAATATAATCATCCATATCCGTCACGGTGAAGAACATCTCGCACAGGTCCACGTCTTCCGCCATCATCATCGACACCAGTATTGCAACAATGATTCCAATGATGATGCATACCGGGCACCCCAGCATGAATGATAGTATCTTCGTGAGGATAGGTCCTGCTCCTGTCATCCCTCCAATCGTGCTGCCGAGTGAGGAGAAGGCATACGCTCCAACATTGGCAGCAGTCTGTGTAGCGGCGGTGGCAGTGGGTGCCAACGCGGCGCTTGCCAATTGGGGAACAATATAGCTGCTGGCTAATTGGGTCGCGGCCGTGGATACGGCGGTTCCGGCGGCCTGTCCCACCCAGAATCCTTCATCCGTTTGTTGCGAGGATGTCATCCAGTGGCATACTGCGGCAGTGACGGATACTTTTTCTTTGTATAATCGGTTCAGCACGATCGTGGTGTCTTCCGAGTCTTTTCCAAAAAGGACGAATGCGGTCTTGGTCATGTCAAATGCCCTATCTTGAGTTGCTCTCATCTTGACATCCAGTCTTGCAATTCGCTCGAATGCGTTCCCCTGAATTCGGGCATGAACCGTTACATCGTATGATCCTGGAAGAGTTGCTTGCGTTCTCTTGATTGTGAATGTATTCGTTTTCGTGATAACTTGTTTCAGTGGTTGGACTTCGATTGCTCCTTTGGGTGCTCCTCCCGAGCATCCTTCGTTTCCCTGTTCGATGCAGAAAGCGACTTCTACGGGTGTCTTACATGCGGTTACATCAATGAGGAATGTTGCTTTATTTTCTCCCGAGCGGATGGTGACTCCTTTTCCTGGTTCGGGTGCGATTTTCACGCATGATTCAAGCGTATTGACTCCTACTTGTATTGGAATGGTTTTGCTAACGAGGATGGGGGCTTCCGGGTTTCCTATTTCTCCTCCAACCGATAGAGTGAATCCCCCCGTTTTCCCTGAAAGCGGCTTGTAGGGGATAAACGTAAGCGAAGCATCGTATTCTCCTTTTTCTATTGATAGGAATTGCGAAGCGAGGGGAGTGTATGCTCCTTTCTGTAGTACTTGGGAATAGGTTTCTTGTGTTTCAGGGTCCTTTATGCTCAATACGAGTTGTCCAAGCGCATTTCCACTCCAATCCACTTTGGCTTGGATGTGACGCATCTCAACACTATCTCCTCCAACGATACAATCGTGTGAAAGAGTAAATGGAATTGTTCCTTCGTGTTCGAATGGTCTGATTTCGAATCTTTCTCCTTCTATTCCATTAAGCACGATTCCCCCATTCTGGCAATCGGACAACGGAGCAAGGTGGATGGTGAGAGGGATATTCGCTAAATATTTTTGATTCGTGTAGCTGTTCACCCCTTCCACGAGAATGCTTCCGCTGACTAATTGTGTTTGGTTGATTTTTACCACGGGTTTGGTTTGGGCAAGAATGAAAAACGATTCTTTCTTTCCCGGTGCTATTTCCATCCCTTCTTGTTGCTGGATGTTTTCTTTCATTTCTTTTTCATCGAGCCATGCATGGGGTGAAAGTTGGAGTGACATTCCTGAAATAGTGAATGGGCTTCCGGCAATGTTTTGAATGGATAATTCTTTCACTTCCCTTGCATTCCCTACAAGGGGTAAATTAAATATTATTTCAGCAGGAGTCAACTGAAAAGGAGAAATGATGACGGGCAATACAATACTGGCGTCCGCGTAGTCTTTCTTTTGAAGAATGATAATGTAGTTTTCCCCGGGCCATCCTCCCGTGATCGTAGCAGACGCACTTCCGTCGTTAATCGTATTCGTTTGTCCCCATAAAATGGTAGTGCCATCCGTTCCTTTCTGATAGAGGTTGACGAGCACTCCTTCGATTGGTTTTTCCATTGCATCGTTGACGTAAATCGTGATCGTGGTGGGGGTGAAAGGAAAGATTCCTGTTACACTACTATTCACTTTCATTTCTTGCAGGGATTCCACTCCAAGTGCAATGGATGATTCGGCTACTATTTCCTCTTCATCGTACACGCGTAATACAAAATCGGCTATCCCATTCTGTGCGGCATGGAATGTAACATTTCCAATTATCCATTCCCCCGTGGAAAGGCTTCCTAATGAAATCGTATTGGGTGAAATGGGAATGGTAATTGTATCCATTCCTTTTTCTTCTATTATTTCTCCATTCGGGGTCTGGAAAAAATAGTTCGTTATCTTAATAGGAAACTCGTCTCCAATTATGTTCCCTGTTAATCGGATGTTTCCATTGGTTCCTTTTTTTCCCGCTTGAATAATGAATGAATAGGTGTATTCTCTCCCCGCTATTAGAGTGGAATGAGGACCCAATACGACTCCTTCATCCTGATCCAATAGTGTTTCTCCTGCGATGCACACAATATCCCCGCAATTCCATTTTTCTCCAAAAAATAGTGTTTGCACATGCGAGTCGGCATAGAATTTGTTTTTTTCCGATGTGTTTTCGGCTAGTTCAAGCGTTGCATCGGCAGGACTCCGAATAAACAATCCGTCTTCCGTTTCCCCCCATGCACGATAATAGAGAGGAGTGTTTCCTCCTAAAGAAGCTGAATCATTTACATATAGTTGAACGTCAATCCAATAATCCCCACTCGTATCGCTATTCCACGTCCACTCTCCCCATTTTCCATCTCCATTCGTCACATGCGCGGAATCATATTCCCATCCGTTCACTTGGGAATAGGTTGTTCCTTTTTCGGTTTGACCCGTGCTTCCGATTAAATCGTGAATGGCAATAGTGTCCGTATCCAATAGTCCATCGTATCCTTCTCGTACGTGGATTCCTATTTTTTTCCATTTTCCTTGTGGAATCGTCACGCGGAATTTCCCCGTATAGTGTCCTCCCGGTTTCAGCATGGACACGCTTTTTCCCGTTAGGGTATCTCTCCACCCTTCCAATTGTACCTGAACATCACTCCCAATCTCTTCTTTTCTCAAAAAGGGTTTAATCATTATTTTTTTACCCGGAATTAATGAATAGTTTGTTGTGGTGAGGGAAACATACCCCGGAGCGGACGCTTGGATATATACGTATCGGTCTGCTTTGAACACGTGCGTAGCAATCCCCTTTTCGTCTGCTTGAACGAGGCATGTTTCATCCGGACAATCCACATCAAAAAGAGTGTGAAATAACACCGTAGCAAAAGGGATTATTTTTCCAAGGGAATCCACTACTTCTACTTGAACAGTGGATTCTCCTAGCGTGAGCACCACATCCACTTGGGTGGGTTCTCCTTTTTCTAAGAAAAAGGGCGGTGTTTCCACGTAGCTATAATTTCCCTTCATAACACTTACTGCGTAATTTCCTGTTGGAATTCCTTTCACGCTTGTTCTTCCCTGCGCGTCCGTTGGAGTAATCGTGATTCCAATGGGTGTTCCCGTTCCGGTAATATCAATGAGTTGAACGATTGCCCCCAAAACGGGCATTCCTTTTTCGTCTCGCACCGTAACATTGACTATTCCTGAATTCTCTGAATTGGCTAAAGACAATGAGAAAACGGTTTCAGTTTCTCCTTGTATTGTTGAAAAAACCTTTTTACTATACACATAGTCGGGGTGCTTCACCACGATGGTTATTCCTTCTCCTGTTGTCAATCCAATAGTAGAAATGATTCCTTCCGAGTTGGTTTGTTTTTCAGCAATAACAGTATTCGTTTTGGTACTCAACACGATGACGTTGGCTCCTTGAATAGGTTGGTTGGAAAAAGCATCTACTGCTCTAACAACTAATGTTCCCTTTATGCTCTTGGACAACACCCATCTTTCCTCATGCACGGTATGCGGGGCTATTTCAATAATAGGACTCGTTCCAACTCCATAATTTCCCGATTCATCAAGGAATGAAAAATAATAATCTCCTCCTTCCAAATCAAAAGATACGTATCCTAGCAGATTCGTCTTTTTTTCTCCTGCCAAAACGTGGGTTGACGTGAATGCTTGCACGTTCACTCCTGAAAGAGGAGTATTTCCCTCATCTTTTTGTATAATCCATTCTGCTCTTCCGGTTGGAATGCTCTTTTTTTCAAGCGAAATAACCGTATTCTCTGGAGAAAGCGCTATTTGGGATAGGGGAACATACCCCTCTAATTGAATATTTGCTTTTGGTTTCTCGCATCCAAGTGGTGGAGTAATGGAAAAAAATCCGTCCGTGATGGACTCGGTTGTAGGAATGAAAGACATTCCATTTTCACACGCGAGATGAATTTCCCCATTTTTTCCCTGAATAATTTGATGTGATGCATCTACCAAATGAAATGTCCATTCAGGGGGGGCTAATGAAATAGGCATCAATACTATTTTCACCGGCTCATGCGTCCTATTAACTATAATTTCTTTTTGCAGTGTTTCCCATTCCTCTCCGCTCAACGTTACAAAAAGATGGGTTCCCGCAGGAACAGACTCAAACAGTACTCTTCCCGTTCCGTCAGTGGTTAGGGAAAATTCTTCTTTGTTAAACACTCCTTCTACTGTGATTCCGGATATGGGAAACCCGTCGGATGAAACCGCATAGAGTGAAACATTCCCAACACTTGAATTGAATAAATAAAAAAAGAGTCCGCCAACAAAAAATAAGAGCAATAATCCAAACACGTACATGCTTGGAACAATCTTATCGATAGGGTCCACTATTCGATAAACCGGAATGACGGAGTCAACCGCATCAAGGAAACGATAATACGCGTCCTCTACCCGGTGAAGCCAATTAGGCATTTTCCACTCCCTTCATGGTTCATCTCGGGGACTTTTCCTTTAAATGAGTCCTCTTAAGAGCAGACATTATGCCCGGTTGGGCGGGCCCAAAATAATCCCATGATAAATACCAGAACGACCGCTTCGCTCTCTCAGATTCTTGGAACGAATGGTCTGTGAGGCGCGTGCTGGACCTCAATTGCCAGATAATTTACTAATAATATTCCACACATCGTCGCCCGATGGAAGGGTTACGCCACCACCGGATCCCCCAGAATAGCGGGGACCAGGGTCAGAATAGCTAAACGTACAATGGTCCCTCATAAAAACACTTCCCGTTATGCTGCAACTCCACATGCCATCATTCCCACTACTCACCGGTTTCGAATCACACAAACTCCAATCAGAGACGCCGTCCTCATCCCCAGGGTCAGAAGACATAGCTGAAGAAGGACACTCATACTCCACTAGACCCTCCTCTTCTTCAACGACAACACTACATGTTCCAGAACAAGAGGGAGTATGGACGAGTCCTATCTGGTGCCAACAATTAGGAACCCTTTCGCAGATTTCCTCATTTTGCGCCGTTTCGGCATTTTGGGAGACAACACATGCATTGTACTGCGCAGTACAGATAGCCATGGCAGACGTAAAGGTTGTATGAGCATCGTAACCGGATAAATTTCCTCCCGCGTTACAGGTGGTGTTCGTGGCTTTCGGACAAACACCCGCCGATCCTCCCCCAGCCAATCCCGATGGCGGAATGGTAGAAGACGTCTGCGCCCATGCAAGGAACAATGCAGCTAAAATAATCATCAATGCAACTGGAAAAAGAGAACGGGGATTACGAGAAGGCATACAATGAAAATCCGGTTCCTTCTATTTAAACACCACCTATTTCCCTTCTTGTTTCTTTTTCTCCTCTTCATTCCACACACTTATTTCCTCGTCGCCCCAAGGCCCCGCCCCTCCTCCTCCGGGCAACGGACCTTGAGTTGTAGGAGTAGGGGTCGTGGCGCCTGTTACTGGACCTCCCCCTGTTGAAGGACCGACTCCTCCCCCACTGTCAGACGATGAAATACCGATGCACGTTGGGGGGCCCCAAACTTTAAACCCTTTGACACTGCATCGATAAAAATTCATAAAAGCGGGATCCGGAATACCCCCCTGCCAATCTTCATACGTACAGGGTTCGGCACTAGCTTCACCATCCCTAACCGTGAATTCACAATGCTCAACAGAGTAGGTGCCGTCATCATTTCTTTTTATCCTGCCACACTCACCAGCACCACCGGGCATATCATTCTTCCCACAATCATACCCAGCAGTTCTTCCTTTGGTATATTCACAATATGAAACCTTTTCGCAATCCGACTCTTTGCTACTTGGATCTCTTTTGCATTGGTCCATCTTTGATTGGCAATCACTCTTTGCTTTGTTATAGGCTTCAAGTAGTCCACCATCACTAGCGCTCACCCCTTTTGCAAAACACCACCCTCCTCCTTTCATTTCAGGACATTCAGCCACGGCACCCCCTACTGGGAGTCCAGTGGATTGAGTATTTTCAGTACTGTTAACCCAAACGATGAATAGTGCTGCCAGCGCGATCATTATAATGACGGGAAAAAAGGAGCGCTGATTGGGGGAAGGCATGAAGGTACGTATTTTTCTCGACATATTTAATTGTTATCCTCCGGGCGGGCCTAAACATGTTTTTCCTGCTTTTAGTTTGTTGGTTTCAGCGCTGATGCTTGTTTGTCCTGTTTGTTTGTATATTGTTTCAGGGTTCCAGAAGAATCGTGCTTTTGCTCCCGAGTCGCTTATGCAAATCTTTCCATCCGCTACAAGGTCGAACACGTCTTGGATGGAATCAATAACGGATGAACCATTGTTGTAGGGCATGGTGGTGATTCCGTCCAGTATTTGGGTGGTGGAATAGGTTGGATCGTTTGCCGTGATGAATTTGGCAGTGGTTGCCTCGGAACTCAATGAGTAGGCTCCATCGGTTGAAGTATACAATATGGTGCGCAAGTAGGCTTTTCCTCCAACTAATGCTTTCTCCCAATCTACTGCATACAAGTATGGCCAGCTTGTGTATTTGTCCGTGGGTGTTCCTGCTCTGTCCGGGGAATAATTAAACTTTTCATAGATGGGCGTTCCCGTGAAATCGTAGCAGTTTCCTGCTCCTTCCCAGAATGTGAGGGTGTTTCCCGTGTCTTGGGGAACTCCATTCTGATTAATTTGGTAGTAGGCCGCGAATGGATTGGGTGTTATTTTGTGGTTTACTTGCATCATGATCGGTGTTGCAAGGGATGGAGTGAACACGATAGTCTGGTCACCGGCTCCGGATGGTGCGGTTACTTCGAGGATATTTCCTCTCGTGCTGGGGAGACTATTTAGTTTTCGCAGATCGGATGACTTGTCTACGGTAACACTGGCGAGTGCAGAGCTCCCCATTCCTGAATAGGTTTGGACAAGCGAATCGTTTATTTTCACCAATTCTTGGCTCGTGTTGATGTATTCCACTCCATAACCTACCCTATCAAATACCGTGTTCTCTACTCCAACGAGTCCATCGAGTGGCATCCGGTAGAACGGAGAATTGGGTGATGGTTCTTCGAGGTGATAGAATTCTGCGATGATGGCAGCCGATGGTTTTCCTTCTGCATCGAAGAATTTCCAATCGTCCTTAAATAGGATGGAAAGGTCGATACGATACTTTCCTGCGGCTGGAAGCAGTGGGTCATTAAAATATTTGTTGGTGAACGCCAAGTAATCCGTTCCATAATATTGGGCGAATCCAACATTCCCAACGGATCCCTTGAACCATACGGGGGCATCCGCAAAACTCGTGTTGGAATAATACTCCCTGAAGTCATTCTCGAAGTCCGCCGAGTACCCATCCCGAATGAGGTAGGCATCGAAGTGCATGAGGTTGGTTAATGCTTGTACGCTGGGAACCTGCGGGGTGAATACTACACTGGTGTCATTTACGTTGCTCCCGTAATTGGGGTCGGATGTGTCGATCCAATAATTGATGGCAGGAGTGCCGAAAACCAATATAGTTCCCTTGGGAATATTCTTGCATGTTCCGTTGTTCTGTTCTTCCATGCTGTCCGTGTCGATGGGGACGATGGATTGGCTGTAGGTGATGTTAGAAGTGGTGGTGCTGGATAATGCGAATCCTGCCCAATACGTGCTGCTTATTCCGAATCCGGTTACCGGGCACTCTAATCGTTTACCACTGTTGGCAGGAATGGTGCTGCTGACTACGCAATCATGTGGAATAACATCTCCTTCATTGTTGCTTCCAAATGAAATAGTAATAGTGGCATTCTGGGAGTTGGTATCGGTATTATTCACGTCCGCGATGAATATAATATTGGTAGAACTGTTCTCTGCGAACCGGTATCCTATTTGAGTGATTCCAATGAATCCTGGAGGGATACTTCCATTACCCGGGAAGTATAATTCTTTTTCTTGTTTTGCCGGGTCTTCCGGGCAGTCGAATTGGTAATTGTTTGCTTTCAGGAACTCGTCCAGTGCGTGGAGTCGCTTATTCATCATGATGTTGAATTGGGTAGCATCGCAATAAACATGGTTTGAGTTGCTCGCGTCACACGCATCAATAGGTATTCCAGTGGTATCATTCCAGCTCCAGTTGAATGCTACTCGTGGTAATGCTCCTTCACCGGATGCTCCTAATTGACTCCCATCGTTACAGGCAACCGTGTTGAATGTAAGATGAGGTAATGCGTTGTCCGCTTCTTTTGTTTTGAACTTTACGTGGAATTTTTCTTCTAGAATGGATTCGTCATCCGTTCCATCGCAGGAACCCTGTTCGCTTTCCGGTCCGATGTTGAAGTTCTTGAATTTTCCAGTATGACAGGTCGTGCTGGCATTTCCACCATGGGAGGGATCTCCATTGTTGTGAATCCTTGATACGAGTGTCATTATTCCGAATAGTGGATTGGCATCCTTGAGTCCTGAATCTTTTGTCACCACCACGGCGGCAGTCTGCATGGCGGACCCGTCCTTGAATACTGGTTGAGAGGAGCTCATTTCCCATTTGGCTGATATGTGTTCGCGGATGTTCTCGGACAGTTTGACTTCGATGGCATCAGCAGGATTTACTCCGGGGGATACTTCTCCTGCGAGGTTGACTACGTAGTCATTTAACACATGGGTGGCATTCACCGCGCAGGGGTCATCTTCATCCAATAGAACAATAGCAATGATGAATGCCGCGACACCCACTGCGAGTGCCGGCCAAAAAACCGGATTGAATGCAGCAACTTCCATTGAAGTAATGATAACGGTCGCTGTGGCCCCTCCAGCTCCTATTCCCCACCCAAGAGCGGGCCAGAATGGGCATCCTCCTTTGCTTGCTTCTCCCCAGTCGCATACGGATGCCGTGACGGATACCGGTTCGGTTAGTTTCCGGTTGATGATGGAAGTGGAGTCTTTGGCGTTCTTGGCGTACAATACGAAGTGGGGTTTCTCCATGTCGAATACGTAGCTGGAGTCGCTCTGCACTCCAACGCTTAATGATGCGACTCGTTGGTAGCTGGTTCCGGGTGCTCGTGCATCCACCGTCACGTCGTATGCCCCGGGTAGCGTCCCGCTTCTTCTTTCGATAGTAATCGTTTTGCTTCCGGAGAGGTTGTTGATAGAGTATTGGGATAAGTATAGTCTTCCTTCGGGTGCTCCTCCTCGGCAGTTTTCATTATCGGTTCCTGTGCAGAATAATAAGTCTATTGGAACCGACCCGCAGTCGGATGTATCTACTTTGAATTCTACTTTCTCTTCATCCGATTCCATTTGAAGCACGGCTTCGGGTTCGGGGTCGAATTTGATGCATGATTCGAGGTTGGTTACTTTTATTTTGACGTCGAAGCTCTCGCTAATCACGTTGACTTTTCCCAGTATTCCTACTTCTCCTGCGATAGTAACAGTGAATTGCGCGGTTTCTCCAATGTTTTGCGGGAATGGAGTGAATGTCAACACTCCCTCGTACAGCGTATCATCTGCATGTCGAAACACGTCAAATAGGGTAACATACGTCCCATTTTTCAGTACCTCGATGCTTTGATTGCTTCCTTCAATATCGGTTAGTGCTAATTCCACGTTTCCAATGGGTTCGCTCTTCCATACTATTTTGGCTTTCATTTTTTTGAGTGGAAAGGATTGTCCATCTACTATGCATGTATTGAATGCTTGGAAGGGTGTCTGGGATTTAGAATTGAATGAGGTAGTAACGAGTTCTCCCGATGCCGGTGTTCCGGATAATTGGATTCCTCCTTCATCGCAGTTGGAGATTATTTTGATTCCAATGTTTAGTGGAACGTTTTGTACCCATTCTTGGTTTGTTTTGGATTTGAGAGTGAGTAGGAGGTTTCCTTTCAGGTTTTTGTTGTTGATTACATTCACGGTAGCAGAAGTGGCGGCTTTTACTTGGATTGTTTTGCTTTCGAGGGAGTTAATGCTCGTCGTGTTTTCGTATTGTTTTACATAGTTTTGCATTTCTCCATTCGATAGGAATCCTTGGAAGTCTCCCGTGATGATGGCCTTTGTTATGAGTAAATTTTCTTGTGTAAGATTGGTAATATCCAATGGTAAGAATTCGTCCGTGTTGGGGGCATTCGGCAGGTTGAAATTGAGCTGGGTAGGCTCGAATACCACTACGTTTTCATCTACTATAATTTCAACGGGGTTTGACTCATAACCACCTAAAGTTCCACTTATGACAAAGTGGGTTTTGGGCAGGGATGGCGGCGCGTTGAGCGTTGTTTTTCCTGTTGCATCCGTGTGTTTCATGGAGATGAACTGCTGGTTCTTATTCGGGTCGATTTTCAACAGGCTAACCACTACATCTTGTAGGTCGAATCCTTCACTATCGGTTGCATGCACCTCGAATGTGGTGGGGATGAATGCGGCGGCAGTAGTGGGTGTTACGCTCAAGTGTAACATGTCGTGGCTGAATAAGTCCAGTTGTACTTCTTTCTCGAATATGATTTCTCCGTTGTTAATGAGCTGTACGATAATCGAGGTAGGCAGTACTTCTTTTGTTAGGAATGAGAATGTTCCTGAAATGGTTTGGTATTGTTTCATTTCTCCTACGTTAATTCCTTGTCCTTCTCCCCCCGGAATATCATTCGTTGCAAGTCCAAATGCTTGAATGGGTTGTCCGTTTGTTCCTATTACGGTGTATTTGGAAAAGCTTGCTTCTTCGCTTGGATAGTTTCCATTGCTCGAAAAAAATAC
The DNA here is from genome assembly GCA_043803765.1 of Candidatus Iainarchaeum sp. GTDB lineage: Archaea > Iainarchaeota > Iainarchaeia > Iainarchaeales > VGJJ01 > VGJJ01. Next base: position 67,790 of record JAZDJQ010000012.1, read on the forward strand.
TCGCAGTTTGGGATTCTGATACGTGACAGTGGATGCGGATGTGAGAACGAATGCGTAGTCGAAATTCTTATTCACGGATACGTTGTAGGGAGGGCCGTCAACTAACAATTCGTCGTCCGTATTCAGGATGGTTTCTCCCGAGTAACAGAATTTTTCCTCGCATACGACGGGTTTTCCGCTGTAATATATTTTTTGGAATGCTTCGGCATATTGTCCTTCTTTTCCGCTTGAAGAATCGCTTTCTCCTAGAACATTGTCAACCGGATTGCGCAGCCATTCCCCATCTTCAATGACCCATCCTCGGTAATAGATTAGCAGTGGTTCTAGCGGTCCTGATTTTTCATCCACTCGCATTAATACCCCAATCTCATATACTCCGTTCTCGGGGTTATTCCATTCGGCATTAATCCATTTGGCATCCCCATTCGTTAAGTATTCTTGGTCGGCATCGTATCCTTCATTGGGCTGGTAACTCGTTCCCTTGATGATGTGCGCGTTGGGAATATTCGTTGCAACGATGCGAATAGAATCGTTCTCGGATAATGTTTCATCTCCTACCCGCACGTGAATGCCTGCGTAATCGGGCTGTAGTGCGGTGGGTATTTGCAGTTGGAATGTGACGAGATAGGTTTTTCCTGCTTTCATTTCATTTGCGCTTGTCCCTGTTATTGGGTCTTTTACATCCACGAATTGGATAGAGGGATAGTCTCCTAGAATTGTTTTGGGCAATTTCACGGTGATGTTTTGGATTTTTCCAGAATAGAGTTGATAGGACAGGCTTGCATAGGAGGAATAACCGGTGGCGCTCACTCGCACATAGACCTTTCGATCCGCCTTGAATGCTTTAGCGGCTACTCCATCCGCTCCTGTTTGAATCACGCATTTTCCTTGAACACATTCATCGCTTCCATCCGTTAGGAATTCTACTAGTGCGAATGGAATGGGCTTATTCTCCACGTCTTTTACGTATACTTGTACGGTTCCTAATCCAATCGTGAGTGTTATGCCCGTTTGGGTTGGAACCGCTTTGTCGGTTGTAAAAGTGGGAGAATCACTCGGACCTGCCGGATACTTCGTTGCGCGTGCGAAGTATGTTCCGGATTTAACTCCAGTAAAGGATGCGGTTCCATTTGAATCGGTTATTCGTGCATCGTGTGTGTGAAGAATAAATCCCGTTCCGGCATCGTATAATAATACGTGTGCATTATCAACGGGCAGTCCATCTTCATCGAGTACGATTACTTTTATTTTTCCTGAATTGAATGAGGTGAGTTTTTCCAATGAAAATGTTATGTCTTGCGTTCCGCTTACGGTTCCAATGTCCTTGCTTTGGGCTAGATAGGAAGAGTGGGATGCCGTAACCACGTAGGGGATTTTTTCAATGAGATTAAAAGTAATCGTTTTTTCGGTTGAGGTAGTGCTTGCAGTAGCATACACTTTGTTGTCATTCTTTCCTATGAGCTTAATCGTCACGTCCGTCAATGCCGTATTCGTTCCCTTGTCGATCACGCTCACGTTTACAACACCCGTGATTTCTTTTCCGAGTGTTACTTCGGTTGTTGTTGTCTGATTCGCGCTTACACTTACTTGACTGCTTGTTCCCAATGCGTAGTTTCCATTCGGGTCATTCACGCTCGCATAGTATTCTCCTACTGGAACGTCATAGAAATGGGCTACTCCAAAAGAGTTGGTGGTCGTACTATTAGTTGTTATTCCTTGGGAGGAGAATAATTCCACTTCCATTCCGGGAAGGATAATTCCCGTGTCGCTTTTCACTGTGACTTTTATTTTTCCTTTTTCGACGTTGATAGCTTGTAATTGAATGATACTATTTTGTGCAGAGAAAACAACTCCTTCTTTTTTCACATACCCATTACTAGTAATGGTTCCCACTAAACTGCCGCAGTCCGCTGGGGGTTTGATGGATAACACTCCGCTCGTCACGATGTAGGTGGACTGGGGCAAAATGGCACCGCTTGTACAGGATAATTGTACCTGCACTTGTTTTCCTCCTAGATTTAATCCTCCTTCATCGGTGAATTGGAATGATAATTCGGATGGCATTGCCTTTAGTAATGCGAGGGTAAAGGAAAGTGTTTCTCCTTTTCCCTCCAGCGTCTTTTCTTCTGTTAATGGTGCATAATCATTGCTTGTGACGTGAACGGAAATAGTGGTTCCTACTGGTATTTCCTTCAATAATATTTTTCCTACCGAATTGGTTGTTTGTTCCATTGCTACGTTGTTATACGCAATATCCACGCTCAATCCTGAAATGGGATTTCCCTGCTCATCCCTAAAACTTAACACAACGTCCGTGCTTCCTCCGCTCAATAATGGCAGTCCAATGAACGTAATCAATAGGAAGAAGAGCAACCCCAAAACGATGACAAAACTGGGGATGATTTTATCGAGGGGGTCGATGACCTTGTATACGGGTAACGCAGGGTCAATCTTGTCCAGTAGTGCATACCATTTGCCTTCTCCTGCGTGATAGATTTCCCTGAGTCCCATACCTTTCCTTATCCTACTTAATAATGGAGGAAACGGGTTTTTGGGCTATTTAAAGGTTGAGCTCATCATGGAGTTGGAGGAGAGGAACCCCATATTTTCTAGCAATGGAATTATACTGTTTCACTTCTTCTTCCACTTCCCTACGATGTCGAAATTTCTTTCCGCCTACTAGAATAACCACTCCTTCTCTTCTGACTCCATACTTTTGTGTGAGTGTATTCATTGATTTTTGCATTCGCAGAATGTCCATTCGAGGCATCCTAAGGGGGGGTGTGATTTTTTTTCTCTTCGCGAGCTCGCTTCGTATTATTCTCATTTGTTTAAGGAAGTGAACCGCAAGCCCTTTTTCTTTATTCACTTTGGCGTCGATGGCACGGCTCCGGTAATGGTTGAGCTTGTCTAGTAGTACTGGCAAAGGAAGAGTTGCCCTATGTTCTTTACTATTGGGATGAGTGCCTTCTCTTCCTGAAGCGTGATGGGAGAATATGCTTTCCCACCCGGGTATGAGTCGGACGCGTCTTCTTGGCATATGTGATTATTTTTCTCCTATTTCACGATGCATTGTTGGCCTGCATTTTTTTCTTGTGATTCAATAGCATTCAGTACTTCTTTTGGGTTCCAGAAGAATTCTGTTTTTGCCCCGCTGTTGCGTACGCATACTGCTCTTTCCGTGATGAGGTTCAATATTTCTTCGATGCTGGTAAGCGTGTCCCCCGGGGTGTTTCCGGGAATAGCATTGGTTCCGTTTAGTGGGATTCCTGCTCCGCTTATTCCTTCTCCTATGAATTGCATCTCGCTCTTCCATGCGGTGCGGTTAATACTGGATAGGCTTTCCTGCGGGGTATAGAATACGCTCTTCAAGAAAACGTTTCCTGTGTGAATCGTATCTCCGCACCATTCGAATCCATAACTAATATTTTCCTGTGGTCCCACTAGTGCACAATCCGTGTTAATTGCACTGGTATCATACTTTCGATTATATGAATCGAGGAGTGATTTGTCTTCAAAGTCTCGGCAGTTCGCTCCTACACCGTACCATGGATTTCCCTGCACCCCGATATAGGATTGCGATGTGTCATTGTTTACTCCTACTGAATAGAATCCGAACACGTCGCTCTGGGCGCTCTTGTTTCCTATTTTCATCATGACGGGAGTAGCGAATGAAGGCGACCATTTTATGCTCAATGAGTTCGTGCTGTTTTTTGTTACCGTGAGAATGTTTCCTCTCTCCAAACTATTGAGTATTGTGTATGCGTTCACGGTGCTTGATTGTACGCTTGCAACGGGGGTTGAATCCGGAATATCAACGGTTACTACTTGGGAATGGGGCTCGTCATTCACGACTATCTTTTCTCCAGAGAAGTTGACTCCGTATCCTACTCTTCCTTGTCCGTCATCCGTTCCAATCAATCCGTTGAATGGCAGGCTGTAGAATGGACTATTATCCTCAATTGTGCTTGTCTTCTCTAATAATACGTTCACGATGGCGTCCGGTTCTTGTCCATTAACGAAACTCATTTCAGGTCCATCAAAGTTGATATCCAATGTTACGTCGTATATTCCGGGGCCGGGCAATAGGTATCCTTCTACTGTGGGAACGCCTCCTTCTCTTTTCACAACCCAATGGTTTCTATTCTTGAACAATAATGCAATTCCATTCATGGGGTCAGTATAATACGATGGGGCGTCAAAGAAGCTTACTTTGTTGGCGTACCGGTCAAAGTCAGTAAAGAAGTCTGGACTGAATCGGTCCTGCATGAGGTGGGCACGGAAACTAACTAATTCGAGTATTTCGTCCTTTCCTATTCCGTTTGGATAATTCACTCCTATTCCCGCTTCCTCGTTTGCTGCAATAAATTCGCTCAAGCGCAATGTAGTAAAGGGTTGGCAGGCTACAAGGGCGCTGGATGTTCCAATAAAGAACTCCGTAGTAATCGTGTCGGATGCGGGAACGCTGTTGGAGCAGTTCTCACAATCCTCTGGAATAATGGTGGCCGTTATTTCATAGTGTCCTTCGGGTAAATTGGTGGCAGTGAACCCCAAACTAACCTTGCTTCCTCCTATTGGAATCAACACCATCTTGGATTGGGTGATGGGCGCAGTGAGAGCGTCTTTTATCTTATACGAAATGCTTACTTTCGCATTATTCATTGCGGGCGTCTTGTTTTCTATTCCTACTATCATATTCACATCCGTTGGGGCTGTTTTGTCAACGCTTAATGAGGCGATTCCAATATCGGCTGCTGGAATGGGCTGTGTTTTTACTCCTGATAATTGGTCTTCTAATGGGCACTCGAATGGGGCATTGGCTTCAATGAATTCTCGTAATAATTGTACTTTCTGGATTAACTCGATAGAGAATTGGGTGGCGTCACAATAGATGTGCGCGCTATTCCCTTCATTATCCACTTGTCCTTGGTCGCACGCGTAGGCATCAATGTCATTAAAGTTCCACGCAAACGCAACGCGTGGAGCCGCGTTGATTCCTGTCTTCCCTGTCTTCTCGGAGAACGTATCGCAATCCAGTGCAATGGGCGGGACTCCTGTTTTGATTAATGTTTCGGGAGTGAATGAATTATACTGCAAGTGGAACCGTGCTTTTGAATCCAATATGTCTTCCTCTTTCAAATCATCCGGTGATGGAATCTTATTCTTGTATTCAACATCTTGTGCATAAACAAATCGTTCTCCTGTTACAAGCAGGTTGCGGAAAATGGTTTCGTTCACAAACTTGGAAATATTGGTAAACGTGAGGTTGAATGCTTCTACTCTTCCTAGTATGGGTTGTTCTAATGCAATCTTTGGAAGAATCGCCACATCGTCTTCTTTCACTTCGATATCCTTATCCTTTACTTTCTCATCGCTTCCCTTCTCTCCTCCAATCACTTTGATTTCATCAATGACCAAATCCTTTCCAATAATCGTTACATCAAACTCCTCATCATCCGACATGAAGTAATGGGTTAGTCCGGCTACAATCGTGGTGACGGCGAATGAAACGAATGGGTTTCCAGTGCCAAGCGAAACCGCTCCCACTACCTTGTTGAGTATTCCCCCAACGAGGGACTCGCCAATCTTGGAGCCCAAACTGGATTGTTGAGTAGCTCCCCCGCCAGTGGCATCCAATGACTTAGTTTCGCCAGTACCCGCAACAAACCCTGTGATGGGGGATGTGGGAATCGACTCGACAGAATATTTCTTAGTAATAGCCTCAACTTTTTCATTGTCAGCAGGGACAATAGTTAACATGTACCCCCCATCGAAAACACCTCCTTCAATCGTTGCACCTACAACTGTAATAGTTGATCCTGAATGAGAGAATTTAACGCCATTAATGGTAAGTTCTTTAGCATATTTATCGGCCGCTGTGGCATTCTTGAATGTTATCGCGTTACCCGCCGTAGATTTCACATCGCCTTCCTCAATCCAAAATTCAGTTCCTTTACCAGAATTTTTTTCACCAGAATCGGGAGAGAGATCGCTTTTCGGTTCCTCTCCATTCCCTGGGGTTCCCTCTGTCTCCGTAACCTCATCCTTCTCTCCGCCAAACGCGTCTTTTCCTTCGAGTAGGTTGCTCACCATGGTGACGACTCCCGCGACGATTCCTGCTTGGAGTCCAACGCAGAGGCTGTCTTTCCAATCCTTTGGAATTTCGATGACAACGTTTACTCGTTGCTCGGTGCAGTAATTGTCCAATCGTGCGGTATCAAATCCGTCGAAGTCATTTTTCGGGTCATCGTACACGTCGAACTCGTAACGATTCAATTGCAGACAGGCATTCGGATCGCGTATGCGGGCGCGGAGTATTTTGTTTTGGGATGGAACCTTGTTCTCGAATCCTTCCACGTTAACATAGATGGGGTATTGTCCTTGGTCGAGTTCGTTATCCCCCACTTCGATTGCTTTTTTGTCGTCTCCTTGTAGTTTGAATGTTTTGGATGCTACTGCTAAGTCTGTTTGGAGTGCGAATTCTACTGGTGCACCGCATCCTTTTGTTTCAATCGTGATGGTGTCTTTCTTTCCGGGTTGTAAATCAATTATTTCTTTATCGTAGGTTATACAATCCACTAAGTTCACTACGGTTATTTGAGTGTTTATTTTTCCGCTTAATAGTTGCGGTTTTCCTTCGAGTGGATTGGTTGCTTGTATTTCCACGTCAAATATTCCTTCTCCTTTTATTCCGCCGTAGGGGGCGAAATCAAGTCGTGCAATTAATATGTCTCCTGCGGGAATAGTGGGAAGCACGTTGGAATAAAATCCGGAACGGACCTTAGCTGCCCCTATTGGGGTGGGGGATGTTTGTTCGAACACGCTCAGTGTGGTTTCACCCAATTCGTTTCCTGCCCAATTTGCTTTCGTTTTTAATTCCTTGAGAGGGGCAGGTATTCCTCCGATACTGCAATTGTTCTGTATTTGGAATTCGAATGTGACACTTTGTCCATCCGTGCTGGTAATCCATGCTCGAGGTGCGATGTTGAGGCACGTGGGGTCGTCTACTTCGCTTGCAACCGAGAGGGAGTATTTGATTGGTAATTCTAACAAATACTCGTTTCCATAGCTTTCTATTTCAACGTTGAGCGTGGCTTCCACGTCCTCATGTTCAATTAGGTTGAGTGCTTCGGGTGTTAGAACGGACTTGAGATTAACTTCGAGTGTGCTGTTTTTTTGTATGACGATTCCTTCGTAGGGCAGCAGGTTGGAATTGGTTTTCTCTTTGTCGATGAATCCTTCCAAATTTCCTAATAGGGAAAGTTGTTTTACTACTACGGGAATGCCCATTTCGTTGGTAATCGTGAATGTTTTAGATTTCTCTGATTCGGTCTTAACGTTGATGTTTATTCCGAGTGTTTCGGGTTTGAGTGATACCACTTTGTCTGAAATGGTGATGATTTGTACATGGGGATTGTATTCTTCTTTCTCTACTTTTAGTGTTATTTTCTTTCCTGGCAGTTGAGCAGGCATTTCTATTTCTGCGTTTCCTGCCGCATCCGTGTATTTTGTTGCCAGAACAACCCCCAGATTGGTTGTGAGCGAAACAAGCGCGTGTTCCACTTCATTCTGGGTTGCACTATCCTCTACGTGCAGATTGAGGGTGAAGGGTACGTTGCTTGGATAGTTTTCCGGTTCGATGGTGACGCTTAATTCTTTGTCCCCGTTCACATTTATTTGGATGTTTTTGCTGAATACCACTTGGTAGTCGGATACCAATTCAATAGTAACAATGGTTGTTCCCACTTGTTTTGGTTTGAAGTGGATGCTTCCCCCTATTTTTTTCTGCGGGGTGAAGTCTCCCATGGGAATAGGATTTGGGAATTCGTAATCGTTTACCGTTCCACTTAGTTTGAGTGCGTCCGCGTTGTATATCTCGTACGTTGTAAAGTCGAATCCTTCGCTGGATGATTTGATGCGTAAATTGGAATTGGTATGGAATGCGTTTCCATTGTTGAGCAGGTTGAACGTGAGCGTATAATTCTGGAATACGGATGCATTGTATTGTTCCGTTACGTCTTCAATGAGTTGTTTGTCTTCATCTAATATGGATGCATCGAAGCAGAATTGGGAATCGCATACGGTGGTAACGCCTACTTGGTAACTGGCGGATTTGGTGGCAGCATATAATTCATCTGCGGGGTTGGCATCCTTAGGGTCGCGCAGAATTTCACTATTCTCTGCGTGTACTTTGTAGGATAAGAATAGTATGTCTTGGGGTAATGCGGTGGTGCGCACGTGAAGGGTTGCCTCCAATTCGTACACGCCGGGATTAGGTCCGAAAATGTGGGCATTAATCCATTTTGCGTTACCAAACGTAATGCTTTCCCCGTCAACGTTCACTCCATTGGCCGGGTCCCATGAGCTTCCTTTTACTATTCCTGCTTTGGGCATGTTGATCGAGGAAATGTACCATTCGTCTTTCTCTACGATGTCCTTGTCTCCCGTGCGGATGTGAATGGTCATGTCGTCTAATTCATCTTGTTCTTCTGGAATCTCTACGAGGAATTTGGCGATGTAGTCTTTTCCTTTTCCTACTCCCGTGACTATTTTTCCATCCGTTGTAAAGAGTCCTACTAGTTCGATTGAAATATTTCCTTTTGGTTTAGTTGGAAAAAGTATCGCATTGAATGACTGCGTGCTGTTTGGAAGAATGGGTTTTTGTATGGTAGTAAGAGTAGCATAATTTGTTTTGCTTACCACCAAAAATACGTCTTTATCCGCTTTGCTGTCCTGCCCGTTGCTTGGCAGGACATAGGTTCCGTTGCTGTCCGTTAGGTCGCTTCCGATGAGTTTGTTTTTGAACGCATTATACACACTCACTTTGGCGAATGGAACGGGCATTCCGTCTTGGTCCATCACATGAACACTTACAACGCCGTCGGGTATTTCTAATGTAAGTTGATAATCATACGTTTCAGGGTCCGAAATGTCAAAGAAGTGTTCTTCACTGAACCCGGTGAGGGATGATTTGTAGGCGAATGCTTGATAGTTTCCCGATATGACACTGTTGAATGTTCCTACTCCATTCACGTCCGTTAGCACGGCTTCGTATGGAGAAAGAAATCCCGTATCCGCATCATATAATACTACTTTGGCATCGGCGATGGGTTCCTCATCTTGGTCTACTAAAAATACTTTTAGTTTTGCCGTATTCGTTCCGGTTGCTTTGTCGAGTGCAAATGAAACATTCGTTTGTCCTCCTGAAACGGTTTGCTGGGATGGAATGTAATCATTCTTGGATGCGGAAACCGTGTATTGGATTGTTTTATCTGGAATGGGAATAGTTGCTTTTCCATCCGTTCCAGTAGTAATAGTAGTGAGTATTGTTTTTTCTTGTTTGAGTTTGATAATAGCATCATTCAATGCGGTGTTTGTTTTCTTGTCAATAACAGTAACATTCATCATGGATGCGGCGTTCTTGTTGACGATGATGGTTGTTGTGACGGTGCTTCCGGATGCAACTATTACACTGTCTTGTGCGCTCGTGAATACTCCATTGATGGGGTCGGAAGCTACGAGGGTGTATTCTCCCGCTCCTACTGAAAAAGTAGTCGTTCCAAGTGCATCCGTGTTTCCATTATCCACTATTACTCCGCCGAGTTGTACGCTCACATTTAGTCCTGGAACGGGTTGTGTGGTTTGATCTAATACGGTTACTACAATCGCGGCATCCTTTACTAGTTTGGGTGTGAGAATAATCGAGTACACGTCTTTTTCTGCTGTGAGCGGATAGGATTGAACATCCTCATATCCGTTGGAGTGAATGGTTACGCTGAGGGGGATGCAGTCCGCATTGGGAGTAATCACGAACAATCCGCCTGTTCCGCTTACGGATTGAGGAGGTGTTCCATAGGCGGTGCTGCACGCGAATGATAATTCTGCATCACCCAGTATGGGTTGTCCGACCGAATTGACGAGTTTGATTGTCTTGGATAAGTTTTGTGTTTGCAGTTCGGATAATTGGATTATTTCCATTTGGTTGCCGGCGATGGTGACGGACTTCTTGACTATCTCATATTTGGATAAGTCGATTTGGTAATCCACTTTGGTTCCGCTTGGAATAAACAAGTCTATTTTTCCTTCGCTGTCCGTAGTAATAGTTTCTTTAGTGGTATTATAGGAAAAAGCAATGGGAACGTTGGGCAGTGGAGAGGACTCTTCATCTACTACTTGGAAGATGGCGTGAACATTTTCTCCTTGAATGAATCCTCCAAACGAGAGGAAGAGAAAACCTAATCCGAATAACACGAGCAATGCGAATAATGCAAAACTGGGGATGCGTTTGTCGATGGGGTCGATAATTTTGTATACAGGCAACCCGTGCGTATCCAAGAAGTCGAGTACCGCGTACCATTTATCTTCTGTCGCGAAATAAAAGTCCTTGATGATGTCGCCCATACTATCGTGCTCCTACTGCACGAAAACCCTGTTTTAGCGTATTTAAAGGTTGAGCCTTTTACACTCCTAATCCGGCAAAAGGGAGCCATTTTTCCATTTGTTCCGCGTTTGGAAGAATTCCAAAGAGGTACCATACGACGATACTGCATAATACGATGAATCCGAGATTGAGGAATGCGGCAACCATCAGTCCGGGTAGTCTCGTTTGGGCGTTCGAATAGATATCAACCAGTGTTAAATCGCCGAGTGTTTTTCCATATATTCCGGCTGCAATCGTGCACACGCCTAACAATAATCCTGCTACTGGAAATGCATGCACCCATCCGCTTTGCCAAAAACCGATTCCCATGATTAATAGCGGGGTTAATCGTCCGAAGAATAACCATCCAGAAAAAAATCCTGCGATGATGAATCCGATGATAACCATTAATGCGGGAATGTCAACTGCTGGAACACTACCAAGCCGTGCGGCCATTACTCCTACAATCCATGCAAATCCCAATACGAGTGCCGTGTTGCTTCCCATGTATACGTGTCTCAACTTTTTCCTTTATTTGCTTATCACTACGGAGAAGAAGAGGGTGGTGCAGCCGGTGGTGTAGCGGGGGATGCAACGGGTGGCGCAGCAGGTGGTGCAGTGGAAACGCTTTGGCATGTCATAGTGGATGGTGTAACATTGGTGTTCGCCAGATTCCATATAATGGACATTCCTTTTGTGTCCATTTTGGCGCACAGTACTCCTTCTTCTACTGCATCTAATAATCCATCCAGTGAGAATTCCACGCTTTTTGCTGCGTCTCCCGCGTATGATTCATCGAGGTTAATTATTTTCTTTTGGGTATCCGACGTAGCATCAACGGAGTATGTTTGCTTTATTGTTTGCAGGTCCGCTTCGCTTTGGGCGCAGGAAACGTGCAAGTCATATAGTTTTCCGCTATTTGATGGGGGGAGAAGCAGTATTCCTGTGTAATAGTATTCTCCCGGGAAGCTTTGTGTGAGTGAGTAGGATTGCGCGGGCAAGTTATCACCGCAAACGGCTGCTCCTGCGAGGAGTGGTACGGGTTGAGTGTTGGTGCTGGTGCAATCATACCATTGCACGCTGTTTGCTGGAAGTGCTCCCGGATTAGGAACACCGCGCTCTACTAATGCATATTGGAATGCGGGGTTTCCAAACGACGAACCGTAGCGTAGTTTTAGCGGAATGGGGACGCTGTATGCCGTATTCAATGAAGAACTGCCGTTTATTGCTAACTTGAATAATAGTGGAAGGTTTTCATTCTTCCCAATAAACTCGGCTATTTCTTCAATCGTGCCATAGTCCGAGTCTGCATTCCCAGTCAGCCTTCCTGTTGTTGGGTCGATGTGGAAAGGCGAACCATACTCACTGCGGCTATCCACACCCACTATTCCATCCAATGCCATGTAGAAGAATGGATTATTCACGTAATCTTTTCCTTTTGGTTGCAAATCTTTGAGCGTCTTGGCATCTTTGTCGGATAGGCGAACAGTAAGACTACTCAACTTGTCTTCATTCCCTTTCCATTTTCCGGATAAGGAGAATGTATATTGCCCGGGTGTTGGGATGTCGGCGAGTATTTTGTTGTCTTTGTCATTAAATGTGACACCTTTCTTGTATGCTTCCAGCACTCCTAGTGTAGTGAGATTGGTTTCATAGGAATACGGCACTTCTGTCGTGGCGAGGAAGTCCGTGACCAATTTCGCAGGATACTCCTGTGGTAGAAGCAATACTTTCTCATCCAGTACTTCTTTGATGAAAGTCCCGGCATCATTATATTCGCTCCAAGTGAAATTGCCTTTCTTCTTCCCACTGGATAGCAGGTAGTCCCGTGCTTCGGTGTTCGTTATGATGCTTCCTCCCTTTGCAACGTTGTATCCTACTACAACGGAGTCGATGCTTTGGTAGAAGGATTTGAGATCACTGAATGTGAGGTCAACCGGGGCTACACCACTAACTTCGATAGTGGTCGCGGCCATTACATAGTCGGTTATTACCTCTTCTCTTAATTGCTGGTGGAGTTCGTCGAACTCGGCGAGGGTCATGATATAGTATTTTTCTCCATTTCCTAATGGATCCATTTTAAGTCGCTCGAACAACTCTTTCGTTGTTGGATTGCTATTCACTTTGTTTGCTGAAAAGAAGATGAGTGTGTCAGCATATAGTGGTCGATGACTTTCTTTGAGGGTGTTCAGCATCTCTTGAATGTTGTTGATGTAGGTTAGTGTTTTGTCAGTCCCTTCGTCAGGGAGCTTCAAATAGTCTTTGAACAAATTTTCGATTGTTTTTTTCGCTCCTGCGTCATACGTTGAGAGGATTTTTCCATCCGTGCTGAGGTAATACTCGGCAGTAGTGTCTACTCCAGTTGAATAATCCGTGGATGTAATGGTAGTCTTGTCGATGATTTTTTCAATGAAGTTTTCGGGGGTGTATGTTATGCTAGCATTGGTGAATACTCCTGCGGTTTTGTTTGCTTTGATGAATGTGTTGAATTTGCTTGTTTTCTTGGCAGTATGGATGAGTAGTTGTACTCCGTCGCAGTATTGTTTGGTGCAGTCTGGTCCTTTCTCAAATGTCCAATCCCAGTTTAATTTGTCAAACCCGTAGTGGTCGCGGAAGCTTTCAGCGCTGTAGTAGCCGTATCCGCATGCGAGGGGTTTGAATGCCGCAATATTCGTTGTTTTCCCCGGCTTTAATACGGTTATTTCGATGGGTAGTTCAACGTTTTGTGTTCCCGTGTTGACGAATACACGTGTTACCGTCGTTCTGAGTGTTCCCTTTAGGTGTACGTCTTCTTGCACGTTTTTCGGGCGCACAATCGTCACTTCCACATCATGCTTTCCTACTCTCCTGAACGTGGCGCGGACGAGTGGGTTTTCTACTCCTTTTAGTTCAATTGGGGAAGTGATATCTCCAATGTAGTCGGACCCTCCGCACATTAATTCCCCGTCTACTTTTCCTGTTAGCAATACGCTTCCCGGCTCTTTCGTAGTATACGTGATCGTGGTTCCGTCGAGGAATGATTCGTCTCCAAACGTTAATCCGGATAGTGCTTCTTCATTGATGCATTTTCCAAAGCTGGTGATATTCGTGTTTCCCCCTTGTAGTAGTGCGTCGATTGCCGGTGCAAGGTTGAATAGGTTTTCAAATATGACAGCGAATGGTTTTTGTTGAGCAGCACCGTATGCGTCTAGGAATTTTACGGATATTGTTCCGTATGATTCTACTTGGTAATAGTTTCCTTGTGCGAATATTTGTATGTCGGAGATGCGTTTTCCTATTCCTCCTTCATTGAGTGAAAGGTCGGGTTGCGGTTTGTAGGATGTTAAGTCTGGGAATATTTGGAATTCCATTTCTTGGTACGTGTCTCGGTCGTGTCCTCTTGTTTGCATTCCAATAACCTGAATGTCGTGTACAAGCGTATTTTTTCTTTTGTCTGTTCCGCTTCCGTCGGGCGTTAGTGCTCCTTCTGCATTGAAGAAGGAAGCAATCGTGAGTGTGTCCGCGCTTTCAACCAATCGAACGCCTTGGTCGTAGCATTTGTTGATGACTTTTCCTTTTACTGGTTTTTGGATGAAATCATTGAATCGGAATTTTGTTTTTGAGAGTTCGATGCAGTCCGCGTTTATTTCGGTTGGACTTTTCACTAATACACGAACCAAGTCAATCTGTTTGGATGCGTCCGTGCTTCCTTTTGGTCGGGCGTTGATGGCAATATCATATCGTCCAATCCGATACCCTGAGTAAATGCCTACTCGTTGGTTTTCATTAGGCTTGAGTGTAAAGGATGCAATGTTGGTTTGAAGATTAGGATTCACATCGAGGTTTACTTCTATTTCGGTTTGGCAGCTGTTTTCTACTCGTATTTCGGTTCCAGAGCAACCGTACATTCCTCCTTGAAGACCGCCGTAATTATACCGGTCAACGTAGGGGTTGGCATACATTCCATTCAGTTGAGAGTACCCCCCTGCATTAGAAGAAAATTGTTGTATTCCTCCTGCTCCGATATAGTTTCCATACCCGTCATACCCGCCTGCACCGTATGCGCCGGATTGGTTGGATGGTAATAAACTGCTCCCGCTGGGGTTGGTTGTTTTGTTGAGCACGCTGTAGGATGGATTATAGTAGGGTACTCCTGTTGGTCGGTATGTTTGGTTGTAATAATTTCCGTATAATCCCGCTCCGGTGTTGATACCGCATGAGTCGATTTCCAATAAAGAGGGTGTTTTGACTTGTACACAGCTTTTGAGTTTGTTTACGGCTGCGTTTATTTTTACTGTTTCGCTTAATACATCAGGTATTCCTGTTTCAGTAATGTTGAGTGCTTGGAATACGATTTGGGGAATTGCTAATCCCGAGTCAATGGATGCGGGGTCGAATGTAATGGTTACGGTTACTTCTCCTCCTGCGGGGATGCTGTTTTGGATAACCTTGAATCCGCTTGTCAGCGGAACATTTTTCTCATCCGTGGTGGCGGTGAATGTTCCTATTTCGTCTCCTGCGAGTTGTTTGACTTTGGCTGATAAATCGACTAGTTTTACGGGGTTTCCTTTAACGGTGCACGTGTTTCGTATTTCGAATGCTTGTTGTTTCAGCTGGGAAGGAGTAGCGAAAATGTCCCATTGCACGGGTTCAACAAGGAGGCAGTCTTCTACATCTACTTCTCCTCCGAATCCTATTTTCAATGCAAGAGGAAGCGAGGCGATGAAGCTTTTTCCTGTTTCCGCACTATTCAGCTTGACTTGAATATTTCCCTTGAGTGTTTTTCCCACTAATAGGCTTTGTCCTTTTTGGGTTAGTCCTAGGCTGAATGAGAGTGTTTTCTCGGTGTTAATTCCGAGTGTTTCTCCCAGTATTTCATCATTGAGTACAACGAACTCAACCAATTCTTCAAAGTCTCCTGATAGAATGATGTCTTCTACTTGTAAGGGGATACTTGCGAGATTAATGAATTGTACGTCTTTTGTTTTCTTGGTTGTTCCATTTACAACGAGTGTTTCCGTGAGTTGTGCGGGAACGAATGATAAAATGTCCGATCCAACGGTTAATGAGGTAGTAACTGGTTTGTATCCCGGCTTTTCCACGGTAATGCTCACGACATCTCCAATGTTAGGTTCAATCAACTCGAATGGGTATACTCCTTCGATGTCGGTGAATCCGCTTGTGAGCAGTGTGTTATTTAGTGTGATGGTTACGCTTGCGTTCTCGAGCGGAATATCTTGTACTCCTTCAATAACGTGGATGAGCATTTGATTGGCGAGCAGGGGCAGAATCACTTTTGGTATTATTTCCACGTTCATTATTCCGGCTGCATTTATTTTGATGAGCACGTCCCGTGTGAATAATTCTTTTTTGTTGCTTACGAGTGATAATGTGACTTTTGAACTTCCTTCTTTTGCCGCGTTAAAATGAACGAATCCAAACACCACGTTGTTTTTTTGAATGATTCCGAGCGGGATTTCTTCTTTGTTTCCGCTCACAACGCCTGTTTTCTTTACTCCTACTGCATTCGTAACATCGTAGGCTCCCAGGCTGGCGCTTCCGGATGTGGATGAAATAACCATGCTTGTGTCTTGGAACACGTTTTCCGTTAGGCTGGTGAATGTGAATAATAGTTTGTGGGCGGTGGAAATGTCGGCTTCGTATTCTCCTGCGAGTGATGTTTGGATTCCATTGGCTAAATCTTCTGCTACTAATCCTAAGCAAATATCCTGCGAGCATAGATGCGTTCCTGCACCAATCGAATAGAGTTTAACGTTGGCGATGGCATACAATCCCTGTTTTTGGGAGACGGATTCACTTCCTCCTAATACTGCGTCCACGGGAAAGCGTACGTAGGATCCTGTTTTTCCCCATGCGCGGTAATAGAGGGGTAAGTCTCCTCCTTGGATGGCCGTATCCTTTACGACTACATCGAGTTCGATTTGGGTGATTCCTTCTCCAATGGGGGAGAATACGATGTTGGCCCATTTGGCATCCCCGCTGGTAATGTGTTGTCCGTCAACTCCTAATCCGGTGGGCGGACTATACGTTGTTCCTTTTTGTATTTTGGCGAACGCCCCTCGTACATCGCGGATATACCATCCGTCGTTCTCAATAGGATTGGTTTGTCCTTCATTGGATGTTCCCGTTCGTATGTGTACGCCGGCTTCGTTGAAAACGGAGTTTTTTGGAATATACAATCCTAATCGTATCGTGTAGGATTGTCCGGGAGCGAGTCCTGATTCTTCTAATACTTGCTGGTTGTTAACAAACGTTCCGAGTGTTTTTACTTCTAGTTTTTGAATGTCCTTTACAAGTGTTACGTCCATTGATTGGGTGATTCCTTTTTTGAGTTGCAATGGTATGGTAGTGAGGGGAAGGTGATTGGGTTCATTTATTACAAAATAGGCGAATTTGTCCGCGCGCAGGGTGAGTTCTACTTTTCCGTCTACTCCGGTAGCAATGCCTTCTCCAAATGATTCGTGTGTTAGTGCGTCAGCAGGTTGTACGACGGCTCCTGCGAGGGGTTGTCCGTCAGCCCCTTTTACGATTAATGATACGGTTCCTGTTCCAATCACGAGCTTTACTGTGACTTCAATGTTTTCCCTTGCTTTTACCGTGAACACGTCCGAGCGTAATTGGTCGGAAAACCCCGGCTTGTATGCCGATGCAAAGTAGGTTCCTTCTTCGAGTGATGTAAAAACGGCCGTGCCGCTTGCTCCGGTTATTTTGTTGGGTCCGATGCTTGCTCCGGTAGGGGACTTCTTGAGTGTAACGTAAGCATTCTCCACCGGCTGCCCTAACTCATCTACTACATGGAGGGTAACGATTTGACTGTTTTGCGGGGTGGCTTTTGTTAATCCTATCTGTGTGTATCCTGCATTCGAAACGGTTACCGGATACCCTGTTTTGATGAGATACGTGGGATGGTCAATTGAAACGTTCAGGTTGTTGGTCGAAGAAACGGAGAATGTGACTTGTCCTCCTTCGTTTGTTGTTTTGGTTGAAATGACTTGATTTCCCTTGTTGAGCGTTACTTTTGCTACCGGAATAGGAGATAGGCTTCCCTCATCAACTAATTGTAATCGTACTTCTCCAATGGATGCTTTCTGTAATGAGAATGTTTTCGCCACGGGATTTCCATCTGCTACTTCGAATGAACCCGAGTCTAATTCGGCATGAACACCGTCGCTTGGGATGAATACCGCGTACGTGTCGGGAACTAGTCCTTCAAATGTGACGAATCCGTTGTTGGTGAATTTTTGGGCGAGTTGGTCGCCGAATTTGCTTACGAGTATTACGGTGATTCCGTTCACTTCATTTCCTGTTTCATCTACAACGGTTATTTGCAGGGCAGCATTTCCTGTTGGGTTTGTTTTAACATACAGTGATGGAGAAGTATCATCCAAGTCAATACTGCTTGTTTCGAGTTGTATCGTTGGATTCGTTGATTGGACGCTTAATGAACCGCAATCCGATGGAATGTCTACCGTGATTGAACCGTTGTTCACGGTTGCATTCTTTACGAAGGATGGTTTTTGTGAACATGCAAATGAGAGTGATACCGGTTCCAAAAATGATTCGGTTGAGTTGGACTTGTATAATTGCAGTGCGATGGATTTCATTACCGTTTTGGGTGTTCCCACAATCGCTGTTTCGTTTTCTCCCGCGTCGAGGATAATTGATTTTTCGCTTAGGAGGTAATCCGTGCTTGTTGCGGTAATCGTAATGCTTGTTCCGGAGGGTAACCCGCTGAACGTGGCTCTTCCTCCTGCATCCGTTAATCGTCCGCTTAACGCGTCTCCGGTTAAACCATTTCCAGATAGTTTGACGGTGATTCCCTGCAGAGGTGTTTGCGTTTCATCATACACTAACACGGTGAGTGATGTTCCTCCTCCAAGTGGATTGAGGAATACGAATAGTCCGCCCATGACGAGTAGTAAAAAAAAGATGGCGATTGGAAAAGAGGGAATGTTTTGTGCTTCGATGGCGTCCACTATTTTGTAGACGGGCAGTCCGGCATTATCCAGTCTGTCAAGGAAATGATAATACTTGTCTTCTATTCCATGATAGAATTCGTTTAGCCCCATACCCACACAACCTGTTATACCTACCAAAGCCCGTTTTCCCCCTTTTTATATGTTGGGGGAAAAACGCCTAATAGTGTCCTTTTACTCATTTTATGGGGCGTCGAGGCACCCGCTCGTATCATACGTACACGTGCTATTATTGCAGGCGAGGATGCCGGATACCTTTCCTTGTGTTTCGCATGTTCCTCCGAATAGATTATCAGAGTCGCACTCTTCTCCTGCATCCTGCACTCCGTTTCCGCAGGTGGGTTGCATTCCGTGGGTATTAGGTGGAGCGCATGCGGTTTTAGGACATACGCTGGCGCTTCCTGCTAAATCGGGTCCGAAAATGAATGTGCCAATTCCAACGTCTTCCAAACAATAACTCACGCACACGCCGGGTGCTCCTTCTGTTTTGATGAACGTGTCCACGATTCGTACATCATATCGTAATGGTGCACGCGTATCAACAACAATGTAATTCGTATTGCTTTCTTCGAACGTTAGTGTGACATTGGTTTCAACTAGTTTGGTGCATTTTGCTTCCGATTTGATTGGAACGCCTGCTAGTCCTTCGAATTGAATTATTTTGGATGGAAAACTGGATACTTTTGGTTCAATGATTACGCTTCCTGTTAATAATTTGAAGTCGCTTGTTTCGGGCATGCTTAAATCCACGGTTACTTTTGTTCCGATGATATCTTTCACTAATTGGTTGAGTGCATTTGCTCGGCTGATAGCATCAAATGGATTGTAATAGGCAATACTGCTTCCTCCCGCGCACAATCCGAGTGAAGAAGCGATTCCATCGCACATGAGCGGGACGTTGTGCGGGTAGGCTGATTCCAGCATGGATAATCCTGATTCTTCTGCTGGGCAAAGGTTTCCTCCCGTGATAGGAGGAGAGGGTGGATCAGGTCCTACGGTTGTAGGAGATGCAGGAGTGAATGGTTTTGTTCGGTACGCGCAGTTTTCTACTGCTATTCCTCCGCTCGTGTCAACGGAATCGCACATTCCTACTCCTAATTTGTCAAGATTGGAATGAAAATCGGGGGATAATAATCCCGTGTTTCCGAGTGGTCCGTGTGCGATGTCGTGCGCGTAGCGTAGTGCGCGGAAAATGCGCAGTGGAACGTAGATGCGAAACTTTCCTCGTGGAATAACCGGTTCGACTAGTTCTCTTCCTGTTGAATTGTCATACACGTGTATCGCGGGAAGCGATTCATACGTAGTATCATCAATCATTGAAAAATCCAGATTTACATAGAATGTTCCCACACACTCAATGGGTGGTTTTTCTTCTGCACAGTTTACTACTTGCAGAAAATCCGACCCGGTTCCGCTTGTTTTCAGTAATACATCTTGGATGGCTGCTTTTAGTTGGGGTTCCGTTCCTCCTTTCACGGTAATTGTGTATCCGGATATTTGTTTGGGTTGGGATTGTACAATCACGTGCAGATTAGCTGCGATTCTTCCTGCTAATACGCTTCCGGTTGGTCCTCCGAAAAAGAATTTGGAGAAATCGTCTTTCACTTGCTGCCAGTCCAGTGTAGCGGACGAATAACGGTATGCGTTTCCTTCATTGCGCGTGTATTCTTCAATCGCATTTCGTATTCCATAGTTTACTACTTGTAATGCGTCTGCTCGTGTTAAGTCCGCTAAACTCTGCATTCGGGATTGTGCTTCTATTTCTAATACGACTTGGTTGGATGAGCGTTCCGCACTGATCATGGTATTCACGAGCAATCCGGCTAGTAGAATGAGGATGAAAGAAAGCAATGCGGTGAAGAGAGTGAATGCTCTTTCATTTAGTTTTGGAGTAGTCATCCTGCGTTCAACGAGAAGGGCCTTTTTCTATCTTTCTTTTATTGAATGCTATTTTGGACTGCAATCGTCCAACCACGCAGCAGCAGGAACCCGTTGATCAGGAGAAAGAATGTCAATGCTAATCTTCTCGCTCTTCCCTTCTCCTTCTCCCGGGCTTACAACGAATTTGTATGTGTGTCCTTTCTCGAATACGATGTTATTGCTCACGGGGTCGATGACGTTCACCGACTCCGCTCCGAGGGATATTTTGTTTTCTATTTCATCGGACAAGTCGCTTCGGTAGGCGGCGTATCCCGCGACGCCTCCAATTCCCCCGCATACTAATCCGCGTAGGAATCCTGTTGTTTTCTTGACTGCTTTGGTTTGGATGAATTTTTCGGGAACGGTGATTTTTCCTGCTTTGTCTGCGGCTTCGGTAACCGCTTTTTTGATTGAGTTTTTGGCAACATCAATAGGGCCCGTTCGGAGGAGGGTATTTTTTCCGTTTATTATGTTATTTTTCAGACCGTTTAAAGTTTCATCATATTCACTCGTAAGAATTCTGAGACTCGCTTGTGCTCTCTTCTCGAGTTGTTCGAATTCGGCCACATTAAAATTTGGGTTTGCCGAATATTTGGTCTTGAGATTGGCGAATCCATCCGCTATCTTTTGTTTTTCTGCATCGAATAATTCAATCTTATTGGCTAACTGTGTCCGAATAGGAGGATCGGGAGGAGCAGGAACTTTTATTTTTCCTACTTTAACCTGTTTAGATGTCCATTTGCTTAGATACTCGTCCGCAACCTTCGTGTTGTTAACTATTTTTTTGGCAACGGATTCATCCACTTCCTTAAGAAATGCTAAATGAGCTTGATCGATGGCTGCTTTGGGATCCACATACGTGAGTTTTTTGACAGGAATGGGGCTTTTGATCGCTTTGATTAAGTTAGTAGTTTCCGCTGCGAATAAAGAGGAATTAGCGGGTTCCATTTCCATGCTTTGGTCTAATGGGGATGTGGCAAAATCTCTTGGAACGCCATAAATGGTTTCAGTGGCATCCACAATATTTTCTAGTACTGGAATGCCGTCTGCTTTTTCCTTGTTCAATTCATAAAATCCTATTCCTGTTCCAACACCACAAGTAATTCCGCAATCAACTGCCGCCGCGGGAAGGGTTGTTCCTAATGTAAATACGGCTGCCACTCCATGGCATGCAAGGCATGATGCTATGCATGTTCCTCCAAACCATGCCATTGCTGCCTGTTGTTTCCCTTTGAATTTTTCCTGATATACCGGGTCGTCGCTTGCGAGTATTCCTTGTCCTTGATAGGCGAAGAATGCGTCTCCTGCCTTCTTTCCATTGGCTGCTTCGGTTACTGCTTGTTTGAGTGTTTTGCTGCTTACCGGGTCGTCCCAGTCGATGGTAGCGTACCATACTCCTGTTCCTTTTTCATACGCTTTAGCAAGAGCGTCATCCGCGTCCATCGTGCAGGTGCGCAATTCAAATGTGAGAGGCCCCGCTTTGGTATTATCGAGTAACCGGGTGGCGCTTGTCTGGATGGTCATTTTGTTAGCAAGGTGTTGTGTTTCCGCGTTGGCGGTGGCGCATAATAGAATGTCTTTTTGGTATACTTGTTCTTTCGTGTCAAAGGGGAGTGCGTAGGGGCTTCCGATGGTTAATTGGTCTCCGGGAATAGCACCATCGGTGTTGCTTCCTTTTTTCTCATACAAGTTGAGTGTGAGTAGTCCGGGCATGGGATCATTTCCATTGGGTTCGAGGGAATAGGTTGCTTCGCTTACTTCGGTTGACCTCGTTGATAGTTCACAGCATGTTGGATTGGGTCGCACGATTAGTCCGCCTTCTTTTGTTCCGGGTAATGCGCATCCTTCGAATGTGAATTTTCCTACATCCTTTACGGCGGAGATGCGCCATGTTTGTTCATCTTTTGTGATGCACCCGTTCACGTTTTTTCCTAGGCTTGTAATTATTTTTCCCGCTTCGATTACAGCTGCTTTTGGAATGTCGCTTCCGCTTCCCCTTATTGTGGTAATGATGCGTTTGGTTCCGTCCCCATGCGTGGCAGGATCAAGTGTGAGTTCGACTACGCTTTGGGTTAGTTTTCCTATTTGTAGGTCCATTCGGTTGCTTCCCGTGTTTTGAATCGCCCTGTCTTTTGTTCCAAATACGGTTTCGGCGAGCCATTGAGCGGCCTCTTCTAATGCGATTGGATACTTGACTACTCCTAATAGTGTTTGTTTGTTGTTTAATGCAGTGAGTGACCTGTCTTTTGGTAGGAAGTTGGCCGCATTATATATTTTGTCTGCGCATTCGGCTGTTTTTTGTCTTGGGGAAATGAGTTTTACTGCCACGTTGATTGCATCCGGTTGGAGTTGGTTTCCTACTACTTCCACGCTTCCGATAATAGCAATGCGGTATTTTCCGCATCCTTGTATTTCGGGTAAAAATATTTTATTCCCGAGTGTTGTTCCGAGTCGTGCTTCGAATCCTGCGTCCGCGTCATCTCCTCCTAGTGAAGTGAGTGTTTCGGTTTGCATTCCGCTTAATCGGGGGTATGTTCCATCTTTCATTACGAATTCGAGCAGATTGGGAGTAATTACGTCGTGTTGCAGGTACAAATCGATGGAGGAGGACTTTATTCCTAATTGTTCGAATGTGCAATAGTGTTGGGTCAAATCACAATTTTTGAATAAGGATGCGTCGTTTTTCTTTGATTGTAGTTGCTGGGCGGCTTTGGCAATGTGTTGTTCGATGAGAGTGGATAGCATGTTGGCTGCTTGTTCCGCATCGCAGTAAGCCTGCGAGCATTCGTTTTTTTGGGCGAGTTGAGGAAATTTGATTTGGGCCATTCCTCCTTCACAGTAGGGTACTTCGATCGCGTTGGATGATTGAGTGCTTTCTAATTCGTTTTCTCCAAGGGCTATTTCAATATTGATGGGGTTTGATTCTACTGCCTTCTGGGACAAAATCATGATTCCTTTTACTCGAATGGGGAAAGTGGCCTTGTAGGGGTTGCTCTTGTTGAGAGTAATATTGAATTCTCTTTCTTCGTCCTTTTCGAGTGTGTCGGAGAACTCGACTGGAGTTATTCCGAGTGTGTTTCCGGATGCGTTGTCCGGATTTACTTGCGTGATGCGCACGGGTTCCAAACATTTGTTTGAAACCGTGATGCGCTTGGATAGTGTCCCTTGTATTTGGGAGGAAACAAAGCTTATTGGAGTGTTGAATGCGCTTACTTCCAGGCAGGAAGTAGCCCCTGTTTGAATGTACACGTCTACTGTTTTGAGTTGGATTCTTTTTCCGTCAACTACTCCAGTCAAAACGAGGCGTTGGGATCCTAATTCTGCTTTATCGGTAGTACTCTCACCGATGATGGCGAGCGGCGGATAAAGTGTTTGTCCGGGGGACAACGCACTGTCTTGGGAATAGTATCCTGTTTGGTAATATCCTCCTGCGTAGGTATCATTTCCGCTAGTAGATGTGGAAGAGGAATGATTGTTCTCCAGTTTGAGTGTAACCCCTTCTATTTTGTCTCCTTCGAGTGTTCCGCGTATATCATAGATGAGCGATGCTCCGATGTTGGTGATGGGAACGCTGACTCGGTCGGTTGCTTTGGTGTTTCCTGCTTTTACCAAGTTGAGCGTCACGGAAAGCGGTGTTTGGAGTGATTTTGATTTGTCTTGGAATATAATATCGAGCGGCAGGCTTGCGGTTAGTTGCGGCGCCTTGAACATGAGAGCATAGTTTGCTTGTGCGGGAACAAATCCTGCGCGGAACAAACGATTCGATAGGGTAAAGTCCACTTGTCTTTCTTGTCCATTTCCTAGTCTCAGTTGCGAGTCGACGGCTGCGATTTTCAATCCATCTACTTCTAACTGTCCGCCTTGCGTGCTGATTCCGGGAATGAGAATGAGTTCTTCTCCGCAATTGTTTTTTGCCTTTACGCTTACTCGTTTGTTTTCCGCGTTCTGATAATATCCTTGATCGTCATACCCTAAGTTGTTGTATCCGTTGGATAAGTAATTATACTGGTTGGGAACAGCGTTATTTCCATAATAGGAGGGTGTTGGATTGTAGGCTCCTCCCGTACCGTACATGTTTCCATAGGGTTGTGTTTCTCCTGACAATACGACGGATACGCGTTCCTTGTCAAATGTTAGACAGGAGGAATCGAGTTGTTTGTTATACGTTGCTTCTAATTGTCCTTCCGTTTCCACGGGGAATGCGTCATTGATTTCTCCTCTTACTTTTAGTTTTCCCGCTCCTGACAGCACGGAAGTGTCTTCCGCATTCCCGGTATAGTGAGCGATTATTACCAAATCGCCTTTTCCATTGGCTGGAATAACGGGGATGATTCCTACTTCAATGAGGATGTCTTTTGGGAATAAGTCATATTCAAGGAATTCTCCCGTAACATTCGTAACAGGTTGATTCGTTTTGTTCGTAAGAACAATGTTTTGGGTTGCCTGCATTTGCCCATAGGAAATGTGAATCGCGTTTTTCTCATTCATGGATAAGGGAGAATCGATTCCTACGTTGAGCGTGTCCTCAAAGTCAACAAATCCCGGTACTTTTACTTTTACGTGATAAAATCCGGGGGAAAGGGGTTTGTTGAATAGGTATTTTCCGCTTTCTCCCTTGTTGAGCGTGTTTTTTCCTTTGATGCTTCCAGCGAACTCTCCTGTTATACTAGTAAGCGTGATAAGTGCATCCGTAATAGGCGTTCCTTCTTCATCCGTGATGGTAAGTAAGAATGATTCGTTTGGATTCACGTGGTCGGGCAGTGTAACGCGTAACAATTGTGCTTCTACGATGGGGAAAGGAATCGTTTGACTAAGTTGCGCGTTGTTTGAAATGATTTGAAGAGTAATGCTCGCATCTCCCACTTCTTCCGTATAGAAATGAACCCTTGCTTGCGTTCCATTTGTTCCGCTCACCGCGGGAATGTTCACGCTAATGCTCGTGTCCTTGTTTCCATTGTTTTCTATCTTTCCAAATGTATTCACTTCGGTTTTAGTAAATACTATTAGCGGTTCGTCCGGGTCGGTTTGTGCTTTAATCACCGTTCCGTTGAGAGCGGGTTGTAGTTCCGTATTGGCAATAAGTCCTTCTTTTGGAATAGTAGAAGTAGAGAGTGATTGGCTTCCTTGTATGAGAGAGGGAAGCAGTGTTACTTGTAATGCGTAGGGTTTTTGTGCGACTGCTTGAAATGCCCCTGCATCAAATGAGCGGGCGTCCTCGTCGATGAGGGAGATGACCGCACAAATTCCATTTTGGCAAAAAGGTTGTGCGTCAAACACGGGAACCCCCGTTGAGAGTGTTTCGGCATACAATCCTGATTTGGTTGAAACGAATGAGCTTGTTCCTAATTCGGTATCGTTGGGCGTTCGAAATGTTTGAGTTACGTTGAGCGTAAAGGCACGGTAATGCAGTTCATATAATCCGGCAGGGCTTCCTTCCCTTGCACGCAGTCGTATATCAAATGTACTTGTTCCGGTAGGATTCATTCGTGTTATTTCAACCCATTTGGCTAGCGTGTTGGGACTAGCGACTGTTTTCCTGTCTTTTGCCTCATTCCCTGGTTTGGGAAGCGGTGTCCATGTTTTCCCATATGTAATAAATCCCGATTCCCCATTCACGCCGACTATTCCGACATATTGCGAGTCCACGTTTCCCATCGTGTCAGGTCCTGTTCGGACAAGTAATCCTCCTTTGTTCATTCCGCTTGGCCATGCGACACTAAATCGGGCGAACACGTCTTGTTCGGGGGATATTCCGGGTGCGGCTTCCCCGTTTGGAGTGAACAATCCCATGTAGGTAATCGTAGGTGCGTTTCCGCTTGCCGTCGCAACGTCATCGAGTACCCATTCGAGTTGTGTTTTTCCTGCAATGGAAATGGTTTGGGTGAATGTTTTTCCGTCATCGCTCTCCGCGTGCATGTTAATCGTATCGTTGGGCGTGGTGCTTACAAATTCTATTATCCCGCTTGTTGTGTGTTCTTCTGCAAATGTGTTTCCGCCCGTGTCTTCGATGGTGATGGTTCCGATGAATGGGTTTCCATTAAGGTAGTGTGCATTTAGTGTTACTCCATGTAACCCGTCCGATAGCGTGAGGATAACTTTGTTGAGTCCCGGAATGATTTGGATTTGTTGTTCCGCTGATTCGTCTCCTTTTTCTGCTCGTACGCGGATTGTTTTTCCTGTTTGAATGCGCGATGTAAAACTCCCCGCGGCATCCGTTGGCTTTCCGCTCACAAGAGGAAGAAACTGTCCATCCACTTCTTCGTCGATTGAAACGCTCGCGGAGGGGGCGGCCGCTCCATTGGATTCGTTTACAAACACGGTTAGAATTCCCGCACTCCCGCTCGTGAATGGTGTTAAGTTGAGTGTCATGACTGCGGAATCGTCCTCGATTTGTAATTGGGTCCAGTCTACGCTTGCGCGTGTGGGGAAAAAGTTGGGGTGAAATCCCAGCAAATAATACGTGTTCACTTGATTCAGTCCGCCGAAAATAACTTCTCCTGAAAAGTTGCTTGTTTCATGGTCGATGCGTGCATAGGATGCGTCCAGCACGTCTACATCTACTCCGTCTAATGGTTGAGTAGAATTCCCGTTCTGCGTAAGCACGACTAGATTGACTCCTCCATTCTGCAAGGGAATGAGCATTGTTTCTGTATCATTGCGCAGTGTTTTTCCTCCGGGATATATTGATTCGCTTGAAAAGGTAACGTAGTTTTCTTTCTTTACCGTTACCCGCACAACGTGACCTTTAGGCAACTGTTCAGCGTGTGTTCCCGTTCCAGTATCAACGTCCGTAATAATCTCATTTGTTTGGGCATTCTCAATTGTAATATGCACATCGGACAAAGGAAATTGGGTCTTGGCATCCACTACTTTTATTTCCAATAAGCTGGGGCCGTTTGAAGCGCCGGCTTTGGGTGTCATTTCTTTTGTTTTAACATCTCCGCTTGTAAATGTAATGAAATCATGCAAATCTTCATAGTTGGTTGCCTTTATTGAGAGTGTAATTTCCTGGTTGAGCGGGACGTTTAACAATGCAATTCCATCTCCTCCCGGATACGTTGTGAGTATGCTTCCTCCTCCGACCCATTCTGCTGTAATGGTTGCATCCTTGATTGTGGTTCCTGTTTCTCCATCAATGAGCCGCAGTTTTCCCACAATGGCTTCATTGTCTCCTTTCAATAATAGTT
Source organism: Candidatus Iainarchaeum sp. (assembly GCA_043803765.1). Taxonomy (GTDB): domain Archaea; phylum Iainarchaeota; class Iainarchaeia; order Iainarchaeales; family VGJJ01; genus VGJJ01. Next base: position 95,293 of record JAZDJQ010000012.1, read on the forward strand.
TCAGGTTTTCCGTATCGGGATTGAAGTAGGATGTTTTTTCTCCATATCCTTGTTTGGTCGCCGTGATTTTCAATTCACTAGCAGGAAGAATTCCAGATAGGGTAATGGTTTGTCCATCCGATGCGGTCATTTCTTTGAGTAGTTTTCCATCCCCGTCATAGATGCGCACGGTTACATCACTTAATGAAAGTCCTTTTTCATCTTTCAATGAAAGTGTAAGCGAAACATCTTGTGATGAAATGGCAGTGGAGGCGAAAAATAGAATACTTAGTAGTAATATCAGCAATCCTGCCGTGAAGGGCATTGCAGGAACTCCTTTGGTTTCAAGAAAGTCATTGTATGCCCATGGAAGTCCAATTCCTTTCTCTTCAAAGAAGTCGAGAATCCCATAATAGGCATCCTCTGCCTTCATGTAAAAATTCCCAAGCGTGTCGCTCAATCCCATACCTTTTCCCTAATCAAACGCAGTTCTTGAGTATATATAAATGAAGGGTGTTTTCCGCAATAACTAGACTAATTCCTGCGCATGAAGCCGCGTGATGATTTGATGCCGGTGTACCCATCCCGCGTATATCAGGGCAAACCCTGCAATGAGCAGGACGCGGAATAACACATCGTGCGTGAGCATGGCAAATGAAAGGGGAGTGTGTTCCAATTGGAGAATGGTAACCATCATGCGTGCTAAATTAAATCCATAGAGCAGGATGATTCCAATGATGATTCCTTTGATGCGCGCATACAACGAATGTTTCTTCGTTGCCAGGATGGCGGTTCCAAGCAAAATGAATTCAATTAATCCCGTACATCGTGGGGAAATCTCAATATTTTTTCCATTCATCCAAAATGAAATGGGATTGTTTCCATCGGTTGTTTGAATTCCTACTCGATTCAATAGTTCGCGCACATGTTCTGCTTCAATGATTTGCAAACGATATTCGTGTGGTGAAAAAAAAAGGAAGAAAATAGTAAATAATACTCCCCACCCTACAAGGAAAGTAATCAGTGTTTTTCTCCATTCGGTTGGGGAATGCAGGTTAACCATTATAAAGTAGCCCGGGTTCGCCTAATTAAAGGTGCGTACGATGCCGGCTAAATCCATTATGAGAAAAAATGTGAATCATGCTTTTTCGTTTTGGGATGTTTTTTGGGAGGGATTCGCACACGCAATCAGCCCCTCATTGTTGAGTGCACAGGCATTGGTGTTGATTATTCTCATTTTTGCTCTTCTTACATGGACGGGATTCATGGGACTAGGAGGGTTGCTTCTCAGTATTATGGCACTTTCATTTAGTTCTCTTCCATTAGTCCTATTCGTCGTGTTATTTGGTTTAGTATTATGGATTCTTGGGATTATGGCAATCAATGCATTCGTGCAAGGAATAGAGTATCATCTTGCGATGCAATCCGTTACACGTAAACCGATTGATTTGAATTTGGCATGGAAACTCGCATCAGCTAGATGGAAAGATGCCTTTATTGTACAGGGTTGCTTTTCAGCTATTATTATTACAGCATTCATCATCTCGTCTGCCGCGATATTCTTTTTTTCTCCTGAAAAAAATATTTTATTAGTACCTCCCCTGCAATGGATAAAAGCTCTTGCGATTGCATTCGCGGTATTGACTGGAGTGCTCGTGGCATTGCAGCCATTCCTTTTGCTTTTGCTTCCAACCGTATATTTTGAGAATGTTTCTCCCGCGCAGGTTTTTGCACGCATTCATTCGTATGTTAGAAGACGATATGTTCGATTGCTCGCAGTAGCAGTAGGAATTATTGCCATTAACATGATAATTGGTTCTATTGCGGATATGGCATACACGATTCCTATTGAAAGAACGCTGCCATTTTCTATTATTGTGTTTGCCGTTGTTGCTACCATTATTCAGTTGCTGGTCATCCTGTTCACATTCACTCTCACCGTGTGTATTCAAACCCTATTGTATTTGCACGTGGGAAAGCCCAAAACCGCAACGCAGTTTGTTTCCACGGGGATTGTAGGAACCGCTCTTTCCAGGATGACTCCTGAAAATCCTCATTATTCGGGAAGACTTCCTGTCAAGTGGAAAAGCCCGCGGAAGCGAAAATAAAATGACATCATCAATTTTGAATCACTAGAATAACATCCATAATGGACTATTTTCTCCATGTTGGGCGCGCGATATTTTCTAACATTCTCACCCGCTTTTGGGTCACACCCTTTTTTCAGCATCAAACTTCCACGCGTCTGGAAAGAAAGCCCTCAACGATTGGCTTTCTTAATAATTGTGACGATTCCCTTGTCCGCATCCACAATTATTTCGTCCCCGTCTTTCAGTATTTTGGTTGCAACGTTCGTTCCTATAATGCATGGTTTGTTTAATTCGCGTGCCACGATGGCAGCATGCGACGTTATTCCGCCTTCATCGGTAATAATAGCACGCGCCATCCTCATTACTGGAACGAAATCTGGATGAGTCATTTCCGTAACTAGTATTTCACCCTCCTGGAATAGATTTAGTTTATCCTTGGATTGGATAATTCGTACTTTGCCTGTTACCTTCCCCTTGTAAGCAGGTTGTCCTTTAATTTCCTTCAAATTTTCAGCGACTTTTTCTTCATATAAAAAAAGGCCTCTTTTTTCAAGTTCGGATGATAATTCATCCCCTAAATAGAGATTGCCATTCAAAAGTGCATAACCAGCCAGTCGCTTTCGAATACGTGCCACAACTTTCTTTTCAAGCCCCTCTTCAGCCAACTTAATTGCTTCTGCCGGAGTTAGTATAGAGCTAAGTTCCGAATATGCTCCAAATTTTTTTGGCCAAAATTCCATCCATATGTCGCTCATACGGTCTGAGTATCGTTCAAATAACGCGCGGCGTTTCGTTGCCTCTGCAATAATTTGCTGCGACATATTTGGCAAATTAGGAGCATAAAACATTACTTTCATTGCCGACCACCACATCATGAGACTATGATAATAAGCCTCAAAATCGTGGATTGCTTCAAGTTGTTTTTCTCCAGACAACCATGGTTTTAGAGTACCCCATTCAGTGTCCAATCGACTAGTTAAACGGTTCAACACTGTCGGATCTGCGTTCAAAACACCCACCATTTTCTCCTTCAACACACGCATTTCTTCTGAGTCATACCAAACCGAAGTCGAAGTGCCATCAAAAACAAAAAGATTATTAGAAAGTTGAAAATCAAAGAAGTCTTTGAAACTTACACGATCACTCTCATTCCACAAATAAAAATAAAATAATGGTCTTTCACGAGAAAAAGTTTTAGTCAAAAATATCTTACTATTTGTATTATCCAAAACTTTCGACAACGTCGTAATTGGTCTACTCTGCGTAATGTAAAAGACCCCTTTCTCCAATGCCCACTCTACATCAACCGGAAAACCATAATGCGCTTCAATTTTCAAAATGAGTCTTCCCAATTCCTGAATTTGAGTATCATCAAGTTTCTGCAAGGAACCCTTTTCGGAACTTATTTCCTTCCATTCATTGCCCCCATTTTCCAAACGAAAAATACCTTTCTTCTGCTCGCTCACATTCTTATCCAAAATACCAAAAGGCTTCTTCTCCAACACATACGAATCGGGCGTAATCTGACCCGAAACAATCGCCTCACCCAATCCAAGGCCTGCTTCGATAACCATTTGATTATAGTCTTGCGTCACCGGATGCACGGAAAACGCAATACCTGATACTTCGCTCTCCACCATCTTCTGAACCACAACTGCAACCGAAATAGTTGCATCGTGCAGTCCCTTCTCAAAACGATAAAAGATAGCCCGCGATGTGAAAAGAGAGGCCCAGCATTTTTTCATATTCTCTAATAATTTATCTTTTGTCGTATTCAGAAACGTATCCAACTGACCCGCCCAGGCCGCCGAGGAAGAATCCTCTGCCGTAGCCGAAGAACGAACCGCAACAAATGGAGAATTTAGTTCGTTAAAATGTGAAAGAATCTCCTCCTGCAAATCAACTGGCAGTGTTTGAGTTAAAATCAGTGATTGAATTTTCTCACTCGCACGCTCAACGGATTCCATCTCCAAATGATTTACCTTATGCAAAATAGAGTCAATGTCCGCTTTGATGCCCTTTTCTGAAATATACCGGTCGAACGCGAAAGAAAGAACCACAAAACCAAGAGGAACGGGAATTTTCGCTTGGGTCATCTCCCCCAACGATGCTCCTTTTCCCCCTGCGATCGGGGTGTCATGCCGGTCAATCCGGGTAAAGGGTTTAACGAAAGGCATGGATAAATTCTTCAGGAATCCTCTTTTTAACGCGTGGCGGTGGCGTGCCAACGGCATATTTATATTGTTTTTCTTACTTTTCTTACTTGTATGACAGATGTGGCGATTGTAACCGTAAGCGAAAAAGGGCAGATTGCCCTCCCTAAAAAAACGCGGGAGCGATGGGGAATTCATAAGGGGGACAAATTATTGTTGTTGGAAAACAAGGGAAAAATCGTTTTGGCACCCGTTAAAGGGTCAAAAGAAGCTGCGGATGTGGATGAGATGCAGTGGATAATGGGGGTGTCCGCTCAAGTCTTGAAGGAGGATTGGGATTACAAGGGGGATGATGTCTGGGATGAGTTATGAGCAGGGGGATATTGTATTAATGTATTATCCCAATACGGATCTTTCAACGGGTAAAAAAAGACCCGCATTAGTAGTATCAAATAGTGCGTTTAATTCTCGACAGGATGATCTGATTACGTGTCTCATTACGAGCAATATCGAACAAGACCCGTTGGGAGTCATTATTGATTTCCATGATTTATCAGAGGGGAGTTTGCCGGTAAGGAGTCGCATTAAACCGTATCGAATTTTCACGGCTAAAAAAGGGGTCATTGAAAAAAAGCTGGGGGTAATCTCGAAACGGAAATTAAATGAGACGTTTGAAAAAATACAAAAGGTAATACGGCCCGCCGTGGTGTAAAAATAGGCAATCCTGCTGAAAAGGACGTCGGAAAGGATTTGTAATATACTCTATTTTTGGTCTCCAAACCTGCTCACCCTCCAAAACCTATTTTAACGCACGAGGCCTGTTTGCGTCATGTCGGTTGCAATTAACAGGGTAAGCCAATGGATTGTCGAGCAATCCCTTTATACACGCGCGACTGGAGTGAGACAACGATGAAGATTGGAGGTTTTGAAGTCGGCCCCTATGCGGTGCGGGAGGAAGGGGGAAAGAAGCACCTCATCTATGCGTGTAAAGACTGTGTTTTTGGTGCGAGTCTAGCCGATGATGCGCATTGTCGTTTTCACGTGTTGAATATTTTGCAAAAATCCGATGCGGATTTGATTGTGCTTGCGGATGTATATGAGCGCGTATACAATGAGGAGCAAACAAAGAATTGGAAAGAGATTGCGGATTTGATTAATGAGTTCAAGGGAAAAGAATACTGGAGTTATTCTCATTTAGGCGACCCGGAGAAAGAAAACGAGGCAGAGTTTGGTGCGCGACACGATGAGATGATGCAGATAACGTATGAAGTTCTTTCATACGATCCAATCAAGGCATACCTTCGTTGTCTTTCTGCACTCAAAAGGGAAGCGGGAAAAGCAAAGAGTGGTGGAAACGCATCTCCAGTATATGGTAAAACTCTTCAATCGGTGAGAGAATCATTTGAGAAAACAAAATTTATTCAGCAGACAAAAGAATATTTGTTGAGATTGGATTCCATTCCCGATTCAAATGAATTGTATCGTCATTTCTTTGAAGCCGAAGTAAAGCCGTCCTTTATTGGTTCACGCTTAATGTTTGGAAATGAAGTGGAGAATTTTGAATTATTGGACGAGTATTCTGTTGGAAAGTCTACGGTTCAAATATTCAATCATCCAAACAAAGTGGCTAAATTATATTTTGTGAATCCGCCTGAATATTCTCTCTCTCCTGAAAAATATTTTCTCCTTAGTAAGACGAAAGAAGTAGTATCGGGATACAACCCCGGACGTTCCGGATTATCGGACATTGCTTCCTCTCGAAACTATTTTACTCGTGTCTATCAAGCCACCATTCGTGATTTGGCTCATCGGAATAACATCAAAATAGAAAACGAGGAAATTGAAGAGTTAGCGGAAGTCGTGTCCCGCTATACGGTAGGATACGGCATACTGGAATTGTTGCTGTCCGACCGAAAAATAACCGACATCTTTTTGGATTCCCCCATAGGGGGAAAACCCGTGTACTTGGTGCACGCCGAATACGGACAGTGCATGACGAATATTTTGTACACGGAGAATGAAGCGGAAGCATTTGTTTCTAAACTTCGCGCCATGAGCGGCAGGCCGTTCGATGAAGCCCACCCGGTATTAGACTTTGATTTGCCGGGGCAGGAAACCCGTGTGGCGAGCATTGGAAAACCGCTTTCCCCGGATGGTTTAGCATTTGCTTTTCGCCTGCACAAAACAACCCCCTGGACGCTTGAACAATACATTGACAATAAGTTTCTCACCCCTCTTGCTGCGGGAATGCTTTCTTTTTTTGTTGATTCTAAAGCAACGATGCTCGTAACCGGTTCCCGCGGGAGTGGAAAAACAAGCTTGTTGAGTGCATTGATGCTTGAAATATTGCAGAACTCGCGATTGATTGTGCAGGAGGATAGCGTTACAGGGGATTCTGAAATATTGGTTGAAAACAACAACCAAATGGAATACACCACGGTAGGAAAACTCGTTGACAAACAAATGGAGGAATTCGGAAGCCTGCCCATACACAATAGAGAATTATTAGACTGCAACCCGAATAATATACACGTCTTTGCATTGGATAAAAATGGGAGAATCCAACTTCAGCGTGTGTCCCAATTCAGCCGGCACAAAGTGACAAAAGAGATTATTGAAGTCACTACACGCAGTGGGAGAAAAATAAAAGTGACGTGCGATCACTCATTATTCAGTCTGAATGAGAGTGGAAGAATTGTTCCGGTCAAGACATCAGCATTAACACTAGGGAGTTATGTGGCAGTTCCTAAACTGTTTTCATCCGAAAACAGTCCTATCCCCGCATTTTCAGGATTGGAAGCGCTCGCATTGGAAGAAAAAGCGCTTCTCAAGGGGGAGACCTTACGGCTTTTTGTCAGCCAGAATTGGATAGAAGTAAAAAAATGGGCAAATGAAAAAGGATATCAAAAGAGCACCCCAAGCGCGTGGAAACGGGCGGGAATACTTCCAGCAAAGCTCTTTATACTATTGAATGGACCATCCCAAATTCCCATTAAAAACATTCAATTCAAACTAGACAGGAAATCAAAGGAAATTCCACTTGTATGGGAAGCAAACGAAGATTTGGTGACTCTCGCGGGATTGTGGCTTGCGGATGGATGTTATGACACACGGTATGGAATGATTGTTTCCGTTGGCGATGAGCCGAGCAAACAATTGCTTGAACGTTTCGCTGAACGATTGGGATTAACCACTCGGGAACATAGCGACGGGTTTTCCACTATTATCTCAAACACGAATCTCGTGTGGTTCTGGAAAAATGTGATGAAATTGAATGGAAACGCGTACACTAAAGAATTCCCTCAGTGGATTTTTAATGCATCGAAATCCCAACAGGGCCGTTTTTTGAGAGGATTATTCAGCGGAGACGGGTGTGTAACCCAAAATGAAATAAATATTTCGTTAGCCTCGGAGAAGATGACCAAACAGATTCAAACGCTCCTGACCCATTTTGGAATTATTTCCCGTAAAAGAAAAATAGATGAAAAAGACAAAACATATCAAACCTATATTGGGGAATGGAATCATTTCAATTCCTTCCAGAAAAATATCGGGTTTTTACCCCAACACAAAGTAGAACGGCTGAACAATCTGTGCTCCAAAAAAAGAGCCACGCATGACACGCTTGATATCGTACCAATATCCAAAGAAAATATCAAAAATATTGCGGCCGTGTCTGAACCGTTTAATTCGCATGATTATATTGGAAAAGGAAATAGAATGGGAAGACGTAAGCTTCAATCATTGCTTTCCACAGTGAAAACGCAAACGGTTCTTATTGATGGTCTCAAACAAACAATGAACTCGGATGTATTTTTCGATGAAGTGGTGGAATTGCAAAAAATAGAACATGAAGAAACATATGTGTATGATTTTTCAGTCCCGGATGCGGAAAACTTTGTTTGTGAAAACATTATTGCACACAACACACTGGAGTTACCAGTCCCCTACCTGAAAGAAATAGGGTTTAATGTTCAGCGATTGAAAACAAGATCTCCTATTGGAGTGAGCAAGAGTGATACCGAAGTGGCTCCGGAAGAAGCATTGCGTACCGCATTACGTTTAGGTGATTCTGCTCTCATACTGGGAGAGGTTCGTTCCGAGGAAGCACGGGTGTTATACGAGGCCATGCGGGTAGGGGCTGCAGGAAACACCGTATTAGGAACAATTCACGCCGACTCGGCCTATAGTGTGTGGGACAGAGTGGTGAATGATTTGAAAGTTCCTACGACTAGTTTTAAGGCAACCGATTTGGTCGTGGTTGCACGTCCCATTCGTTTTTCAGGAAGTTTAAAGTCGCATCGCCGAATGACCCAAATAACCGAAGTAAAAAAACACTGGAATAAGGACCCTGACCGTGAAGGCGGATTATTGGATTTGATGCTGTATGATGCCCGTACGGACGCATTAGAATTAATGGAGGATAATCTAAAAGAAAGCGAATTGTTTGAACGCATACGCCGATTGTCAGGGTTAACACTTAATCAAATATGGGATGATATCCGAACTCAAGCGAATGCTAAACTATTCATGGTTGAATTGAAAAACCAATACAAGATTCCTGAAATACTTGAAGGGGAATACACTTCCTCTGCTCGCGCCAAACTTGCATTAATCAAAGACCAGCAAATACAAGAACACGGTTCTCCTGATTTTGCAGAATTATTAGTAGAGTGGAAAGAATGGGTGAAAAAGAACACACTACAATCCGTCCTAACGAAGAAACAACAGCGCGAAGAAGAAAAAAAAGAAAACGAATAATCCACCTACTACCCTGCGAAAAAAAGAAAAAAATGAGAGGAATAATTGTTTCCTCCCATGCGATTACGTTAACCAATCAAACAATGTGTCCCAGAAAGAATCGGTCGAATCTTTACCTGTTCCATCTTCGCTCCCATTACTGGTTGTCCCGTTGGGCATGCAATACAAGAGAATAGAGTCCCACTGGGTTCCATCGGTACACCCATAATCGTCTGAAGTATCATCTTGACCCGGTTCGTCCGGCATAAGTATGTAACACAGTTTATTGAGTTCGTCCCAGCCGAATCCGTCGGGGCACACGTGATAGTACTCACCGTTATCGGTTCCGCATAGCAACAAATCGCCAAAAGAGAAGGGATACTGGCAGGTCGGGACGGGAAAATTATAATTTAAGCACGTCGGATAAAGGGGATCGAATACCGAGATGGGCCAATTGCATTTATTGTAAGGAGTCAACATGCACAGCTTGTCGGTTTCATCCCAGTCATAAAATTGGGAGCAGGGGTCACTTCCATCCGCACAAAACCAACTATACCCGCCATCCGGGGAAACGGGGTCGGGACAGGAAGGCCACTTCCCTTCTTTTAAGAGACAAACCAAAAACGGTTCTGCTTCAGCTGGATCATGAGGAAGAGGACAAGGACCACTTGGCGTGCTCGTATCATCTCCGTCGTCGTCATCCGTGCACTCAGGACACTTACAGGCTACTGCACTAATATCGTATTCGCAGATAGGCGGATCATTACAAGCCCCCGGACCCGTGGTAACAGGACAATATTTTCTGTTGCAATATTCTTCAAGAAGCATTACGAGATCATTTTCGCTTAGCTGACTAATGTCGAGTCCTTTTATTCCAGCCATCAACGCGACAGCCGCACTCGTGTCAACGCTCCCTGCACATTCTCCTCCCTCTGATGCCCCGCCTCCGCCGCCGGGTGCCACTGGACTATTTGGACCGGGCGTTGTTGAACCCGGGGGAGATCCACCGCCCCCAGTGGTCGTCGGACCCGACCCAGAAGGAGCCGTGGGGGAACCAGGGCCGGGAGTAGAACATCCTTCGGCATCATATTTACACTCGCAACCGTACTTATCCTCTCCATGTTCACCCACAGCTATGTAGCCCGTACATTTTCCTTCCATCATGCATCCAAGAGGGCCTGTTTTGTCGGGGCATTCACGTTGGTTGCATCGTGCGTTGTTCACCATGTCGTAGTCTTCCGGAGTACTGTGTTCGTCAATAAGTTGGTCATACATTTTCGCAAGCTGTTCTTGGGTCAAACCCGGTGCATCCTTGCAAATGTTACTTCCCCCTGTAGTCGGACCACTGGGTTTCGATTCCGGCCCAGATGGTGCTTGGGGAGTTGTGGCTCCTCCGGTGGTTGGTCCATATGGATCCCTACACTCACAAGAGTATTCATCTTCCGACTCATAAGTAGACATGGTGCACACTTCCCCCGGTGGGCACCTTCCGCCACAATTGGTCGAACTTCCGCAGGTGTAAAAAGCTTCTATAACCTCGTTAACAATACCGGCTGCTACTCTTTTTGGAAAGCACAAAATATTCTCAGCTGCATCGGCAGTAACAGAGATAAATCCCCCTATGTTCTCTGAAAGAACCCCACAAGCGAGTCCAGCGGAGCCAGCCGCTCCAATGATAACCCCCAACTCACTCGCAGCAGAGAAGGGAAGAGCAACAAGCGCGATGGATCCTTCCCCAAAGGTATCCACTGATTCAATAGCATTATCTTTGAACGAACTCATCCATCCTGCCGAGACGAGGGAGGCGTGTTGTCCTATCTGGAATCCTACAACCGACACCAAAAGAAGGGAGAGAATCAATACTTGAAAGAGAGGTGATTTCATGCTTTCATCCTCCGGGGAGGCTCTCCTTGATTTCAGTAATTATGGCTTGGGGCAGTTTTTCTGCAAAAATTTCTTGCATCTCTAAGCACTTGATAGACTCATTATGATACCCGCAAGTCATGGCAACCAATTCCCCTTTCTTCGCTGCTTCTTCAACTATCTCAGTGGCTTGTTCAATAGTGTAGATATTAGTAGTTTTCGAGTACGGTATCGCTTCCGTAATACTCATACCTTCAACCTTAAACAATACGGCCGCTTGCACATTACTGTTCTCCGCGCCCCCTCCGAGGAATCGGCTGGCGAATCCTTGGGGGGTATCTATCAAGCCTCCTAACATGATGCTGGCGATGAAAACAATGAAGAAAATGAGTGCTACTACAATCGTTCGCGAACGGTCAGCCTTCGGCATGGAGAGCTAGGGATGTTTTGGCGTATAAAAACGTATGGGTTATGCAGACTTTGCCCATAAAGTGAATTTAAAAAAAATTAAACGTGATAGCGCCCCAACACCCTTTTTTTGGTTCTTTTTTCCAATGCGTTGCAGGCAAAACCCATTATGCAGGTATCTTTAGTCTAAAAGTAATGGCTTGCGGATACGTGTAAGGGAGCAGGTTTGTCGTTGCCGAGGCCTTCTTTATAAAAACGACAAGTGTTCTTCACAAGGAATGCCTCCTCAACGATTCGCTCAAAAGAAGGAAAGCGGGAACCGGCTCACTCCCCGTAATGAGAATGCATCTCCTTCTATTGGAAGCCTTTACAAGGATATTCCGGTTTCGAGTGATGCTTTTTTTGCTAAAGAGGATTTGGCTATTCCTAAAGAGCATGGATTCATTCGTTTCTGTCGGGACATGTACAAGCGTTTTCCGGGGATGGGAAAAGGAGCAGTATTCACGGAAGAGTATCAGGAAGCGGTTACGTTTTTAGGTTGGAGTTTGCGTCCGGAAGAATTTTCATCCGCAGTAAAAGGAAGCATGGTGTCAATACTACTAATTGGTGGATTTCTTTCTGTTTTATTAGGAATTGTTTTTGGAGAAACCATTGGCGCCCTGTTGGGAGTAAGCGGACTTGTTTCCATTGTGTATCTTTTTTTTCCTGTTATTGTTATTGCCGTGGTGGTTTCCAATTACATTCAAAAATTTCCCATTGCCGAAGCGCGTAGAGAAAAAATTCGTGCGCTTACATACGTTCCGGACATGATTGGATACATGATTATGTCCATGAAGCTTGTTCCTAATTTGGAAAAAGCAGTGGAGTTTTCCGCACAGCATGGAAAAGGAAGAATAGCGGAAGAATTTAGACGGATCATTTGGAATACGCAATTAGGAGTATATACTACGGTAGCAGAGGGTTTGGATGATTTAGCCTATAAGTGGGGAAAGTTTTCATCCGAGTTCAAGCAGGCATTGATGAATATTCGCGCGTCGGTGTTGGAAAACACGGAAGCAAAGCGTTACCAATTGCTTGACAAAACAATGGATGATGTGTTGGAAAGTGTGCAAAATAAAATGGAACAATACGCGAGGGATTTATCTCAACCTTCTACCACATTGTTTTATGTGGGGGTGTTGCTTCCGCTAATACTTATTATTATTCTCCCGGTTGGAAGCGCGTTCTCGGGTTCTCCTCTTGCCCAGACATGGGTGTTGTTCCTCGTATACGATATTTTTCTTCCCATTTTAGTTATTTGGTTTGGGAATAACTTGTTGCAATCCCGTCCTCCCACGTATACTCCTCCTGAGATACCGGATGGTTTTCCCGGGCTTCTTCCAAAAGATACGGTGCGCGTGGGAAAAGGAACAATGAATGTATGGGTGGTAGTGGTAGGAATCATGATAGTAGGGGGTTTAACGTCCGGCTACCTGCACTTATTTGGTTTGGGGGTGGGAGAAGTGGATGCTCCCGGTTCATTGTATGTGCTTGCTCCTGACCATACTCTTCAACGGGTATTAGATGTGGATAGGAAACCGTTAGATTGGTTTGAGGAGAATGGAACACGGGAGTCTCAGCTCGTAGCACAAGGACTTTCGGTAGAGGAAGCGCGTGTTATTGTAGGAACGGAGAAAACGCGTTTTTTTGCTCAATCGGAAAATGATGTAACGCCCTATAATCTCATTTTTGGTATTCTGATAACGGTAAGCATGGCGATTGCCGCCTATGTTGGATTAACTCTCGCTGAGAAAAGAAAGATACAGCAGAAATACATGCAGATGGAATCCGAATTCAAGGATAGTTTGTATGTGTTAGCGTCTCGTTTAGGAGAAAACAAGCCGATTGAGGATGCATTGCGTCACGCGCAAACGTTTTTGCCTAACAACATTGTTTCGCAGGAAGTGTTTGGTAAGACAGTAGATAATATTCATGTATTGGGAATGCCATTGGAGAGCGCGGTATTTGATCCGGCGTATGGTAGTTTGCGCAATAATCCTTCGCAAATGATTACGAGTTCAATGAAGATTGCCATTGACTCGGTTAGATTAGGGGTGGGAGTAGCCGCACGCACGCTTATTTCTCTTTCACGGCAAATTGGAAATGCGGAAAGAGTAAGTAAAATGCTTACGATTCTCATCAAGGATATTACGGGAACAATGAAGACGGTATCGGTGTATATCGCCCCAATCGTATTGGGGATAACGACTAGTTTGCAGCGTGTAGTAATTGTTACATTAGTGAGTGTGAGTGCATCCAGTGAAGGAAGCCAAACCATTGACCCTAATTTAGGGGCGAATATCCCTGGAGTCGAAAGCTTTGGAAGCACGGATATTGGTTCATTCATTAAAGCAGACGTGATTGCTACTCTTGCAACGCCGGGAGAATTCTTGTTGATTGTGGCGATTTATGTGATTGAGCTCGTGATTATTATGAATTATTTTGTCACCCTCATTGAGGAAAACAATAAACTTACCGCGAAACAGAATGCGGCAACCCAGCTCCCCATTGCGATTATATTGTTTGTTATTACGGTGATTGTGTCCAATTCATTAGTAGCAGGAAACTTTGGGTGAATGGAAAGAAAAAGAGGAGAATGCGCTGTGCGAAAATTTTATCCAATTAGAAAAAAAATGAATAACAAAGGACAGGCGTTTGAGGCCTACCGTGTTCTCATTGCGATGGTTATTTCTCTTGCCATCCTTACCATTATTCTTTCCGCGGTAACGTATTTTGACACGTTGCGTGAAAAAGTAAGCATTGATACATTGTATTCCTCGTGGAAGAGTGCGGTTGATTCTCCTAATGGAAAAGTCGTGTTGGCTAAGGACTTGTATTTTACCTCTCAAACCACTTTTGGCAAACGCCAGTTTGCATTACAAGCGGGGTTGGATGAGGCCTGCATTGGTTTTGATGCGGAAAAGGCGGCCGGATTCATTTTGAATGATGCTAATCCCGATAAGCCGGTTGTGACGTTAACGCGCGGAGTAGTAGGAAACGTGTACATGGAGTGCCAGACTGAAAACTTCCTCCTTGAGCCGGCTCCCCCTGATTGTTATGCGTACTGCCTGATTTCTTTTGGAAAGCTCATTGCCGGACCTATCTAATCAAGGGATGCTGGCATAAACAGGCTTTGCCCATATGTGAATAAAAAAAATTAATGGGATATTTGGGCATCCCGCCATTGTTTTAGTTATTTTGTCCATACTTTACAGGCAAGCCGGGCAAACGTGAACCTTTTTATAGACCCAGACTCTCGTTAAACGCTATAGGTGATGCATGCATGAATACTCGAGGACAGGCCTTTTCCACATTCCAGTTGCTTATTGCCGCAGTAGTAGCGTTGGCAATACTAGTATTATTGTTGAATATTATTGGTAGTCTCCCTAATTTGGGTGGGCAGAAACCCAACAAGGTAGCATCGGATTTGGTTGCAAGTCAAGTGAATGCTCCTTCTGAATTGCGTACGAGCAACTCGGTTACGTTTACTCGGGAGGATTCCCTCAATGCTCAGGCGATTGCATCCGCTTCTCAAGTAGTAACACAGGGACAATTATGCTTGTCGTTGGGTGATTTTCCTGAAGATGGGGATTTTACTACGAATGATAGCGGGAATATTATCAAGTATGCCGGCTCGTCCAATTTGCGCGTGCGGTTATCCGTTATTTGCGACACGGGAACCGAATTAATAGATGATTTGACTGATAATGGAATTGTGGATGATTGGACATCCAGTAATTCGGCATGCGGTGATGTCACCAGTTTGAGTCAAACCGCGTGTATTGTTGCACTCCGCTTTGCGTAGGATTGAGAGAGGGTATGATTTCCATCTGGAATGAAACAAGAGCGCAAGGGGAATTCAATTCCCTGTATATGATTCTAGTCCTAATTATTGCCGCATTGTTGCTCATTACGGTCGTGAAGCCCATGTTTCGCCAGTCACAGCAATTAGGAAGCAAGGTTCCTGTGGTAGGCGCAAGCAGTTAGGAACAACAGACGAATTCATTATAAAAAAAATAAAAAGGCGGGACATTTTATTCCTGTCCCTTTCCTTATACTATTATTCGATGTGTAACATCACATTTAGTAGTACGTGTTGCAGCATGTCTTGTTTGACCACACCTTTCCATACCAGATGAGGGCAATTCCCACAACATACCATAATGCGACCCACCAGTCGAATGTTCTACCAGTCACATTGAATTGGGTTACAAATCCTCCAATCAGGAACCAGAGACCTAATGCTTTTAACACAACGGAAATAATAGCAGATGTCCAATCGATCCCCATTCCTCCCATCATGTCCATTTCCATTAATTTGCTTGTTTTTGCTCGCGCCATACTTGAGTATTCCTCCTTTTCACCAATTGGCGGTTTATGGAGTGAGGCAACCGTTTCGGGTTTATTAAGGAAACGGATTTTCCAGATTTTCCAATAAAGTGAATTTAAAAAAAATAAACGTGGAATTGGGCTAACACCCTTTTTTTGGTTCTTTTTTCCAATGCATTGCAGGCAAAGCCGGTTTTTTCTCTGGAGAAAAAAAGTATTTATTTTTCTTGGAATGCCCCAAGATAGTGCAATGTAAAAAATAATAGTAAAATGCTCCCCGCGTTCAACCAGATCGTATATTCATATAGAAAAGTGAGTGCGCTCACGGGGAGGAATAATGCTCCTAATGAAGCACAGGCAGGACACTGTGCTACAAGGAATATGCTTAATGCGCCAATACCTCCAATACTGCGACCCTTTGTTTTTTTAGCTGGAGTGCACACGGCAGGGGAACGCCATAAATAGGTTTGATAGGCAAAAGTAATCCCGAATAGTGCGAGAAAAATAACCAGTAGGATTGCATTAATGAGTGGAGTGTTCGCCACCCACACGTGAATATTGTTTAGGTTTCCCAATACTTGCGTGTACAAATATAGTAAAAAAAAGAATATTGCGGAGAAAAATGCAATAATAGGATAGGAACGATTTTCTTTGAAAACGAGAAGGAGGCGCATCCAATGAAGCGAAACACGAACATTGTTTTAAGGATTGTCCTCATGGGACGGTAAACGCCCACATTACCCCTTCAATCTAAACTAAGTTGAGCGGGTTGATAATGGTATTATTGGGTGAGTGTTTCAACCAGTGCAATTTGATGGTATTTTTCTAGCTTCTTGGCCAAGGATGAAAAATCATTTTTAATGCGTAAGACAAATTGGCTCATTCCTGTGTTTCGTAATGTAGAGAAGGAGGGTCATTCTAATTTTATTTCAAATACTTTTTCCCACTCTTCGTATTCTTTCTTGTTCATCTCCCTATATGCAAGTTTGTCGATTGCCTTTCCAATGAGTTCCATTCTTTCCCGTATGACGCTTCGTTCTTCATTCACTTTTCTACATGTGATAAAATTTTTCATCAATCGTTCATATTCCTTGGAAAGGGCTTTGTAAACAGGATCGTTTAACGTGGCTTTATCTCGCATTAATTGTCCTAGACCGGAGGGACGATAATCAGTATGCGGGGGGCGTTTTTCTGGGCGCATTTCTTTCATTTTACGTTGACTTACAAACAACTCAATCTTTCGTAACATGTCTCTTGTTTCCCATAATTTGAAACGTTCTTCTTCTCTAATTACTTCAATGGTTCGTCTTCGATTCTTTGCAGAAAGAACTTTTTTAGCTAATCGCTTAAAGGGAGAGGCCTGCGGTTTTCCAACCATAAGTCTCTAAACGTTCTTGTATTTTTTAATGTTCCGTCTTGCCGATGTAACACTCGCTGGTATTGGTGTGAAAAGTTGTATAGGGTATCTTCATCTTTTTAGTGTTGGTGCATTTCATAATTCATACGTGTTTACCTATCCTAAAAAGAAATAGGGGGCGTTGAACCCAGCACCTTACGCCCACTGCGGGAATCGAACCCGCGCCTCCACCGTGACAGGGTGGAATCCTAACCGCTAGACGAAGTGGGCATCCGCAAACGTATTTCGCGTGAAAAAGCATTAAAAACACGCCGTCCAGCCCGCTAGTTTCCAAGTGCCTGAATCACTTCTTCCGCGTGCCCTTCCGGTGAGACGCGGGGAAAGACTTTCATTATTTTTCCATCTTCATCGATGATAAATGTTGAACGGATGATTCCCATGAATTTTTTACCATAGAGTGATTTTTCACCCCATGCCCCGTACTTTTCTAACACGATACATTGGGGGTCGGAAAGGATGGGGAAATTTAATTGGTATTTTTCAGTAAACCGTTGATGACTTTTTTCATCGTCTTTTGAAATCCCGAAAACCAATGCTCCTTTTCGTTTTACTCGTTCTAAGTTATCCCGAAACTCACATGCTTCTTTAGTACAGCCGGGCGTGTCATCCTTGGGATAGAAATACAACACTATTTTTTTCCCCTTGAAATGGGAAAGAGTAACATTATTTCCATTCGTATCCTTCAATGTAAAATCGGGTGCTTTTGTTCCTTCTTTTGGCATCGGCATTTTAGTCCACTATCCCATCGTTTTCTTTTTTGACTGCGAACTACTTTTTTCTTTTGCAAAAAAAAAAGCTCAGCTCCAGCTCTTCCCGCACCCGCAAACCGAATGCGTATTGGGGTTCCGCAGTTTGAATCCGGTTCCCTGTGGTGATTCCATAAAATCAATCACGCTTCCCCGTAATAACGATTCGGATTCCTTATCAATATACAATGTAATTCCATTGGATTCTATTTTCATGTCATCTTCCTCTTTCCGATTGTTCAACGTGATGGAGTACGTGTACCCGCAACACCCACCGGATACTACCCGCACGCGCAGTCCAATGTTTTCTTCCCCTTTCTTCAGAATGAATTCCTTTATTTTAACAGCAGCCTTCATGGTGAGGGAAATCGTTTTCTCATTAATTTCTTTCTTCTCCATCTTTTCAGCCCAAACGGTTCCGCTCGCGTTGCATGTATCCTCCATATCCTTTTCCTCCAATCATAATCAACAATTACTATTCCGTTCCACGTAATCCAAAAAAAAATTATGGAATTCTAAAAAAAAAAAGAAAAATGGGATTGTTGATTAAACGCCCCCATTTCATTCATTGTTATTTGCTTGACAAGTTGTTTTTCTTGACGTATTCCCAAATCTTTTTGGTCATCATGGAAGGTGCGATGGGCTTGCTTCCCATAATACTTTCAATCGTATCCTTTTTACCGGAAAAACTGATGCTGTAGCCACCGAAGGCGGGTTTCTTTCCTAGCATAATCTCCTCATTACTCCCTTGCGCGGTTCGCGCAAACTCGTTAATGCCAACCAAACCCAGAAGCCTTTTTAATGCTCGCGCCTCAAAAACGGGATTTTCCCTTAGGAAAAAATCATTTCTCCTTTCCCGCACTCATTTTTAAGGGTGTTTTGACTTGGGAGTAGGTATGGAAAAATTCCATGATGTTGGTTCTTTTCTCTCGCAGTATGGCTTATCGAATGGTTCTCGTGTTCGTGTGAATTGGAAAGACCAAACGTTAAATGGATTAATTATTCCCCAATCTAAAGTAGGAGATGTGCTCACGTTGAAATTAGATAGCGGGTATAATGTTGGATTGCGTCTGGTGCACATTCGTGATGTAGAGAAGATAGGAGAAGCCATTCCGTGTGAGTCGGTTCCCAATCCTCGTATTGAGGAAAAGCATCATTCTTCTACTAGGCCCGGATTTGTATTGATTGGAGTGGGCGGAACGATTGCAAGTAAAGTGAATTATGAAACGGGCGGGGTTATTGCTAGAATGACTCCTGATGAATTATCTGGAATGGTTCCGGAGATTAATGATTTTTCTCATATTGTGAGGATTCGTTCTCCTTTTACTAAGATGAGTGAGGACTTGCTTCCTGAGGATTGGATTAGTATTGCTAAGATTTGTCATGAGGAATTAAACAAGAGTGATGTGGAAGGAATTATTCTTACGCATGGGACGGACACGTTGCATTATACGGCGGCTGCTCTTTCATTCATGTTGCAGGATGTTTCGAAACCGATTGTATTGGTTGGGTCGCAGCGTTCGAGTGACCGTGGAAGCAGTGATGCGGTAATGAATCTTGTGTGTGCGGCACGAGTTGCTATTAGTGATATCGCCGAAGTTGGGATTTGCATGCATGGAACAACGTCGGATGATTATTGTTTGTTTAACAAAGGAACCCATGTGAGAAAAATGCATACAACCCGTCGAGATGCTTTCCGTCCGATTAACCGGGTGCCTATTGCTCGTGTTTGGAGTGATGGAAAAATAGAGAAACTGAGCCCTCATGTCCACCGCACGAGTAAGCCGGTGGTGTTGGATGCCGTTTTTGAGGAAAAAGTTGCCCTTGTTAAAATGCATCCCGGATTAACACCGGATGTTTTTCACTTTTATGCGGATAAAGGATACAAGGGAGTAGTGATTGAGGCAACAGGATTAGGGCATGTTCATACAACACGTATTATTCCTGTGGTTAAGGCATTGACCGAGAAGGGAATATTTGTTTTTATCACATCTCAAACGATTTATGGGAGGGTTGATTTGAACGTATATACTAATCTTCGTCTCCTTCAGAATGCGGGAGCAATAGGATTAGGGGACATGACGACGGAAACTGCTTTTGTTAAACTGGGTTGGGTTCTTGCGCATACGCAGGATAGGAAAAAAGTCATTGAGCGGATGACCCAGTCGATAGTGGGAGAGATAACCGAGTACAGTGACCCTTCTACTTTCCTGTATTGATTTTTATAGGGATAATACATCCCTTTGAGAATGGAACCATTACTCTCGATTGACCGGATGGTTATCAATTCGCTGCATTCTTTTTCATGGCAGGATGTAGGAGTGTGGTTTTCGTATGCGATTATTCTTGCTGTTTATGTTATTCTTATTTGGAATTTTTATCGTTCGGTTGCGCGCCGGGATATTTTTGCTCGAACGTTTACCTTTCATCATCCGGGAATCGTTGGTTTTCTTGAGGATTTCATCTTGGCGGTTCTGCGTTTGGTAAAATACGGGGTGTTCTTTCCCGTGTTTTCCTTTCTTTGGTTTGGAGGATTTGTAGTATTATTATTGGTCGTCGCGCAAAATCAAACGGTTTCCCAAGTTGTTTTGCTTTCCATCGCCATTGTTTCAGGGGCGCGCATTCTTTCTTACTACAATCAGGATACTGCTCAAGAGTTGGCTAAGATTATTCCAATGGTTGTTTTGGGTATCGCACTGGTTGAACCGGACTTTTTTGAATTAAATAAAGTCGTTTCCCGTTTGGAAACCATCCCAACATTGTGGAATAGTCTTCTTCCGTTCATTCTGTATCTTTCATTGCTTGAGCTCACATTGCGTATTTTGCTTTACACGAAGTGGATGATACTGGGAAAGAGTGTGAATGAAGATAGGATTGTTAAACAAAAATAAAGGTATCATGACAGCATTCTTTCTTTTCATATGGAAATGACAGGGTAGTAGAATAACGTGATTGATTTAGAATCCAATCAATCGGAGGAAGAATTGGAATAATAGGATGAGTGGATTCAGTGCCGCAATGAAAAAAAGTGAAGTCGATTCAGGAATAGGTAGGTAACATGATTGACTGCATACGCCTCCGCAATCAATTCCAAGTTCTCCCCTATCATATTGTCCATTCTCGCATGGAGACAAACTTTGAACAATACACCCTTCGTCTATTTCCAAATCGCAGTCATCATCTATTCCATTGCATAACTCAATAGATGGAACGCACGATAGAGAAGGATTGTCTCCACCCCCTCCGCTGTTGCCGCTTCCACTATCTCCATCTCCGCCACCGTTTCCGCCATCTCCTTCTCCTGAATCAGAGTAATCGAAATCATCCTCATCGTCATCATCCTCATTTCCGCTATCGGGTGAAGTGACTTCGAAATTCAATAAAACGAAGTTGTCGGTGATGTCGGTTTCGACTATGTTTGAATTTCCACCAGAAAAATCATAGATAATGGGGAAAAGAGACCCGATAAAGCGGTAGGTTCCCTTGCTTAGATTGAGTGCAGTCGGTTCTACCGTGATGGCGAGTGATGTGGTTCCTTCTGGAATGTCTATTCCCTTTTCCACGGAGGTAACGGGAAGCAATGGTTGTGGATAAATGGAATTGTAGTTGTATGTCCGGGCGTTAAAGAAACTTCCAAGAACGAACGGGTCGGGAGACAAGTAGAAAACTTCTGCCATTTTCCAGAAATCATCCAGTTCCTGGCAGTGGAACGCCCGTTGAGGATCCGGATGGTCGATTCGGCAGAATACCCCAAATATCATACTGCGTGAGTGCGTGTACCCTTCTCCTGCACTGTGTAGTTTTTGGATAATAAGTTGGAGAGTGGCTTTTTGTCCTAGGGATACGCTGTCAAAGGCCGTGTTTGTTGTGAGGCTTCCTACATTAGGTTCTATGTTCGTGGATCCTCCTATAGTGATGCTGGCAACATTGGAATAGGGGGATAATCCAATGACGGATCGGGCGGCGATGCGGTAATAATAGGTTCCTTGTTGCACCGTGCCATCTGCATACGTAATCGTTCCGGGTGGCAACCCGTTTTTGATAATGCTCCAATTGAAGTTGTCCGTGCTCCGCTCTACAATGTATTCGATTTCATCATCCGCATTGTCATTCCAAATTAGTGTCACGATTCCTCCTTGGATGGTAGCAGTCAAATTGGATGGGGCATTAGGTAAGGGGTCGTTTATCTGCAAAAACAATGATCCTGATTTCATTCCATTGGGGTGAATCACATACACTTCATGCTGTCCGTTTCCTAGGGAATTTATTTGATTTAGGGAAAGAGTATACGTGAGTTGTCCGGATGTAACCCATAATGGAGTAATATCTCCCAGACTTCCTATGTGAACTTTGGCGCTCATCTTGAAATTGGTTCCAGTAAATGCGAGCAAGGAAGCAGTGTCGGATTCGATATTGTTGGGGGTTATCGCATTCAATGTGGGGGAAATATCTGCAAATAATACTGGAAGGGAATTGCTGTATTCTGTTCCTTGTTTTATTCTCACGTTGTGCGTTCCGAGTCCCAGTTGTTGCTGGAACGATGCGGATAATCCTGCCTTGACTTGGGTGGAGTTGACAAAGGAGCTGAGCGCGAGAACTTTTCCATCGATATCCACTTGATCGGTTGCCGTAAAATTGGACCCATTCAACGTGAGCGTGGTGCCAATCTCATAGGCAATCGTTGTAGGAGAAAGGGAAGTGAGTGCTAATGTTTGGTCGACTCCCTGCACTGGAACAGCGTTTGAATTCTGTCCACTTTGCGTAACCTGAACAAAGTGGGTTCCTATTCCAAGCGAGTTGGTTTGGGAAATTGATAGGTTTACCGTGAGAGTAGTTGAATCCACAAAAACGGGAGTCAGAGTCAAACTTCCAATTTTTACTGTAGCACTGGGTGTGAATCCTACTCCTTTGAGAGTAAGAGAAGCTGTTTTTCCTACTCCAAATTCAGATGGAATGACTTGTCCAAGATAAAAAGTAGCGCTTGAGGAATATTGGCATCCTTGATAGAAGCTAGTGAAAGCAGGAACACACGTGTAAGGGGGAATAGGATTGATAGCGGTTCCATAGGATTGTAATGGAACCACATCGCATGTTTCCCCTGAGTCCAAAACGGAATTTCCGCAATAGGGTTTTCCCGAACAGGAAGCGGAATCAATCACCCAAGAAGATGTAGCCCAGTGATAAGTACCGCATCCGATATCTTGGCAATCGGTTAAGAGATTGCAATTGTCATCCGTTCCATTATTGCATGACTCTGCCACGTTGGGATTGATGTTGGGATTCCCATCATGGCAATCCCCTGCACAAGTAGTAACGCCATCTCCATCTGCATCCGTACAGGATGGAGTATAATTGGTTGAAAAATAACCATTAAGAAAACCCTGATTGGCGGCATTGGGAACCCCCATGAAATAAGTGATTCCGCACACTTCATCATCATTCAGCGATTGGATTTGAATTCCTTTTTCGCTCGTCCGGGTGCGTTGATTGTGAATAGCTTGAAAGCTTTCGGCAAAATCTTGGAAATATTGGTCATACTCTGGAATGAAAGACGGGTCTGTTTTGCGGATGGATTCCGCTAACGCCAATGTGGGGCATAGCCCTATTTGCTCCTGCGAGTCGGAGCCTTTCTCTCCATCAAAAAGGGTGTATTTTTCTCCTTGCGTGGAAGTAGCCGCCTTGTAAACGAACATGTAATAATCGGAGTCGAATCCCTTCCCTTCATTCAACGGATAATCATTGTAGAGAATTCCATTCCGCACAGCAGTAGGATTCTTGTAGAGATAATGATACACAAAATAGAGTCCATCCTGCACATACTGCCGAATAGTGGCATATTGGGCATCCGTAGTACGGAACACGTCTTCCCCTGCCGCGGCAATACCCATCATGACAAGATAGTGATGAAACGGGTGAAGGGTGTTATACTCATATGTTCCAACTAGGGATGGAAAGTATTTCACAGGAAAGTTTTCTCCCGTGTACGGATTCACTCCTTGGGATCCTTCTTCTCCTTTGTTCCGGGCTAAATCAATCCAATCGAGTACTGCACTTGCAATCTGCTTGTATTCCGGATTCAGTGTAAGGGAATACGCCATGCTTGCCTGCTTGAGTGAACGGCCATCACTTCTTCCTTGGGAAGACCCTCCAGTAACCCCTCCTCCATTTTTCCAAAACCAGTAAAAGGAAAGAGAGCCCGTCTGGGCTTTGGCATCCCCTATGTACCACGCCATTTGGTCATCGGTTAGCATGTACCGATACCATAATACCCCATTAGAAAAGTGGGCAGTCTCCCATGCGTTCCAACCATGATGATACGGATTCTGACCGCTGGCCTGAGCATAATCCCAAATGTTTTGTCCATAAGCATCAATGCGATGCGAAAGAGGAGTTCCCTTCGTTGGATGACAAAAACCAAGAATATCAGGAGCATTATAGGTTTGGCCGCACTTCGTTGGACTGGTGGGACCTGTTCCTACTCCTTCGATAAGGGGAGCGGCATACGCATTGGGAAGAGCTTTAGGATTCTTGATCGTGGAATACCCTACTACGTAATTGGAACCATATGTTTCACTATACATTTGGAACCGCATGGCATCCACTGCTCTTTTTTGGCAATGGTCCTGGCAACTGTAAAGGTAAGCCACCAATTGGGGTGGTTCAGCTTGGTAGTAGTCATAGTATCCTCCCGAGCGGAGGTCCTTATTCAATAAATTGGGGGAAAAACGATAACCTTTGTTCCCGTTGATCGTGTCCGTGTAGATAGTAGTATATTGTGATGTAGCCAGTCCTTTCACATCAAGGGATGGATTCACTTTCAAAGGGTTGGGGACTTCCGAAAAGAAATAACCGCTTATTTTGTTCCAGCGGGAAAGAGTTTGACCCGAATTAATCACATATTCTTCTATTGGATGCTGGACGAATGGCACGCCAAACGTTATCACAAATCGGGTTAGGAAACCCTGTCCGGATCCAATGAAGTTGCTTTGCTGGGCTAGACTCGGCCCCTCATTATGAGTGTCTTTCAATAATTGTTGTCCATTTGCAGGCATGATTACTAATTCGGTGTGCGTAGAAGTGGTCTCCACCTCATTGATGGCCGTAGGAAAAATGAATGATTCATCCATCAAATAGGTAGTGTGCGCGTCGCCAGGAGTATCCACTACTATTTTTGCATCCGTGTAAAAAATAGCCCCATAATTTGGATTCTCATACAAGTAGCCATTATTGAATCCTCCTGTTGGCTGCGGCTCGGGGTCTTCATCCAAGTTATTTGAATTGACTAGGAAATGGTCCACCGTAACATAGGGTTTTCCCGAGTAGGCGGTGATGAGGAAAACGGAAGAAAAAAGATGAGTCAACTCTTCGCTACCAGTTGCCGGGTCATGCCGTTTAACGATACGCCATGTTTTTTCCACGGGACCATTACGCACCAGCGTAACATTCCCAGAATAGGATGGACTGTCCACATCCACAAAAGTAGTATATAACCCTCCTTTGATATCATGCACTTCTACTTTCATTTTGCCATTTGTAAGAAAGGAATTAACCCTCGAATCCATCACAAAAGAAGGAGGGCTTCCTGAGTAAGTACCAATAGTGAAAATCTTTTCTTGATTTGGATTTAGTGTGACTAAAACTTTGGCAACGGCCGTTTTGACATAGCCGCTCTTATAGAAACTCGTGGCATCTGCTTGCGTGATAAGATTCCCCGTTCCGCTCTGCAATTGGATTCCTGAAATTTGATCGGGTGTTTTTTCCCCATCCGAAAAGGATAGAGGAACGTGCACGGGATGATCGGTTACTAATCCCCCGGCGTTTTGAATAAACACCTCGGAGTCGGTTAAGGCCGAAACAGAAATGCTCCAACAGAACCAAAAAAATAAGACGATCCAAAAAAAATGGGGAAACGTTTTCATGGGCAGGAAAACGATCTTCTTTTAGAATATAAACAAATGCAGTATTCCGGCTTTCCCCGCAACATATTAAAAAAAAGAACTTAAAAAAAAGGCATTAGCCCAATACTGCATTTAATTTTTTTTAATTCACTTTTATGGACAAATCGCGGTATTCCAGAGGCTTCCAATACCCAGTATAATCCAACGATACGTTAAGAATTAACACATGAAAAACACCCCTTCTTAAAAAGAAAGAAAATTCCCCTTGCCTATGCAGAAAAAAAATGGGCAGGGAAGTATCGAATACTTACTCTTGATTGGAGGCGTAATATTAGTAGGAGTCATTATCCTCGTGATGGTGTTCGACGTTGCAGGGAAGGGAAAAGACATTTTACAATACAACTTGTACGCCAGCACTAAAATCACCGACACAACATTTGATAATACTTTTATTCCTCTCACGGATTTGTTTTTTGACGCGATGGGTGCCCCGGCATCCGTGATTTTCACATATTCCGCTCCGGGGGCGAATGAGTTTTTACTTGTAGTGGAAAAAGGAGAACATGGAAAAATTGATGTATATGATACTTCCATCGCGTTCACAGAAAATGCAGATGAACTCATCATGTATTCGCTCCCATTTTTTGAAACAAGCGCCACGTTGGGAGGATTAGAAGACTGCACTCAATATTATTTCCGTCTACGCGCTTGCAGCAGCAGTGGCATTTGCAAAGTATCCGAAGTGGTATCGGCGACCCCTGCGTCAATAGGATATCCCTGCTCATGATAATCAATCAATCATGCGAAAAAATAATACGAATCCTACTAAAATGGGTTGGTGAATGAGATAGATGAGAAGTGATTTTCTTCCCAACCATGCAATAATGGAAGCGCTCTGTCGAGTAAGAAAAAAACATTCTCCCACCCTACCATATCGTTTATACCAATAATGACCAAACCCCATTCCAAGCAACATCAATCCAAACCATGGCAGTAAGGGAAAATAATCAAACGTGGTAAAAATGAAAGGAAAAATTCCAATCCAGTGGGGAAAAGAAAAAAGAGAAGGAGTAAGTGATAATCCTATTCCAATAAGTAAGACTATTGTTCCTATTCCTATTGCAACGCGAGGATGTTGCGCAAAAGGAATGGATAATATCATTCCTGCTCCTAAAAAGTGAAGAATGCCAAACCAGATAGTATACGCAGGGAATAGAAAGTATGTTACAAGGGTGATAATTCCTCCTAATCCAATCAAAAATAGTCCTCTTCTCAAAAGATAGGTTGTTACATTTTTTCCTTTTCGATTAAAAGCAAGCGGAATCGTTATTCCTGCAAGAAAAACAAACATTCCTGCAATGATGCGTGCAAACCAAAACCATGCACCCGTATGGATGCTTATTTCCAACACGTTAAAATAATTCAAATCAAAAAAAAAATGAAATAGTATCATCCCTAGCACCGCAAGACCGCGAAGAAAATCAAAAAAAACGATTCGTCCCAGAAAAATACCTACCGGCATAACTTTCTCACACAACACCCATGAATATCCACACAAACCGTTGTCGTGCTACTTTATACACGCGCTTCTCCTCATCTGTGAGAGAATACACAACTTTTTTTCCCTCTTTTTCCTCGTGAATAAGACCTATTTCTTTGAGTGACTTTAATGCAGGGTAAATGGTTCCCGGGCTGGGTCGTTCTCCTTTTCTTTTTTCCAGTTCAATGGCAATTTCCTGTCCGTGCATCGACTTTTTAGAAAGGAGAAAAAGAATAAGGAAAGAGAGCAATCCCCGCATGTCGCAGCAAGTCTTTTCTTTTGTTTTCACCATGCTGTCTATCGGGCACCCGACTTATATAAAGGGGATTGTTGCAAACAATCAGTTGCTCAGACTAATTTATTTTCTTCCCATTTTCATAAACAGTCATTTTGCGTTTGCGTAATTCTTTGAAAAAGTACACTGGAGGAACCACTGCTTCTGGAGCAAAACTTCCTCTTTCAGAAATTACTTTTTCCTTTATCATTTGAGCGATAATACTTGCTGGCATGCCCGTGTCAATGTTACACCCGGCATCCATCCAACCAGGAAGCGTATTTACAATACACTCAATCAGCAACATTTTTCGTTCGTGGTTTTTCTTTCCGTAGATACGAAGCCACAAGTTTTCCTTTTCTTTATAACCTTTTGGAAATTCAATATCTTTGAATGTTTGAGTTACAACATCGATTGGACGAACGTATTTCCCATCAACTAAAACTTTATCTTGGCGGCCTAATCCAACGTCAATTATTTTCTTGATGACGTCAAATGAATGTGGTGGAAATTCAGCAAAAAAACGGACATTTTTCAATCCCTTATGCTTAAAATAGTGATAAAACGTATACGTTTCCGGATGTCGAACATAAAAACAATACTCTTTTCCTACGAATGGTTCTTTTGTTCGTTTCAATGAATCCATTGGGCGGGATTTAACGAATTTTCCACCCTCAACATTAGTAGAGGGTTCGGTAAACTCCTCGATTATACTTTCCATCGAAAATGGAACAACAAATTTCTTTATGTTCGAATTCCATGCAAAACCGACTTCAATCTAATAAAGTGAGTCAAATTTTTGTGCAGCATGATTGAGCATAACGTTACCGATGCCCGGAACCGAACCGCACCCCGTAATATGGGTGAGGCCTTTACGTTTCAACGTGCCGTGAAGTGCAAATTGTTTTCGTGTCATGGGTATTTCAGAACCCAAATCAATGGAATGAATTCCTGCTTTGACGCTTGCCTTCAGGATGTTTAAATTCCAATCTCCTTCAACACAGTTTACAACCACACTCGCTCCAGATTGACGAAATGTTTTAACCATTTTTGGAATGTTACGAGCATCAAGATACTCAAATTTTGTTTTTTTATAACGACCTAATAAATGCTTGACTCTTTCCTTATCGCGTCCGCATAATAAAACTGCACACCCATTTTCTAAAAGGTCACGTGCAACAATACGTCCTTGTATCCCGGTCGCTCCAATCACAACGAAATCAAACATTACCACCAGGCGATAGTTTACTAGAATATAAAAATATGTTTAGAAAATGAAGACGGATACCTATAAACGGGTTGTTGGCATACTCATCCTGCCTATTAGAATCAAAAATAATGACCGGAAAGACAAACCTTTTTACAACTGCCTATTATGGAAATACATTATGCCTTTGATTGAGGGTTTCGATATTGGTGGAACTTCTATTCGTGCAGCACTTATTAGAAATGAAAAAATGATTGCAAAAAAAACCATTCCAAGCACAAAAGAGGGACATGAAAAACTTTTTTCGACCATCCAAATCCTTTCAAAGGAAATTAGAAGCAGCCTTGTTGATGAGAAAGTAGACTATACCGTGATTGGCCTTCCGGGCCCAACGCAAGATAGGGTGTTGCTTAATTCTGCAACACTTGGAATTGCCTCTCCTGTCTCGCTCGAACCGCTCTTTCATTTTTTTCCTAATCCCCTGCGTTTTGAAAATGATATGAAACTAGCAGTAAAAGCCGAGTATTTTCATGAACAAGGAAAGAAACAGGACTCATTTTATGTCCTAACATTTAGCACAGGGATTGGTGCTGGACTCGTATGGAATAAGAAAGTATTGGAAGGAACCATGGGAGAATTTGGCCATATCATATTGAACACTCACACAAAGTCTCCTGCATGTTCATTAGGGCACACGGGTTGCTGGTTTGCATATTCTTCTGGGTTTGGAATCCAGAAACGTGCTGAAAAAGAAATGAATCAGTCACTTTCCACGATCGATGTTTTTTCGTTAGCCAAAGAAGGAAATGCGATCGCTTCATCAATCATTTCAGATGCACGAAGAGCAAACGCTCAAGGGATTGGCACCATGTTGAATGTATTTGCAGTTGAACGGATAGTCGTGATGGGAAGTATTGGATTGTCCCAATTTACTGAAATTATTCCAACGGTAAAAGAAATCCAGCCCTACACGATTCACCCTATTCCCTCCATCATTCCTACGAGTCTAGGAGATGACATTGGATTGTGGGGGGCATACTATTCGGGTGTTTCTTCTCTTTTAAAAAAAAGTTAAAGGTAATGAAAAAAGCATAGAAATGTTATTTTAGGCATTGAAAACGATAATACCCATATCCTTTCATTCCTAGGTATTTTACGTTGTCAAGTTTGAACCCTGCTTTTTGAAAAATAGATTTAATGTCTTTATCAAAAAACATTCGTGGATGCTCATCATATTGAACATTGTGAGTAGTCATAAAAAGTAATGAGAGATAGTTTCGCCAATTATTCAATAATGGAATTCCAATCACAATTACCGCACCCTTTTTACTTACACGGGTTAATTCTTTCAAAAATCCGTTTACTTGCCCCAAGTGTTCAAAAACATCAATAGCAATAATTTGCTCAAAAGAATTGTCGGGAAAAGGCCATTCATTGCGGGCATCAAAGCACACCGCTTCAATTCCTTCGGACTGAAGCAGCTTGACGGACGCACTCGAAATATCTCCACAAACTAACTTGTGTATATGGGGTGTCTGTAATCGAGTCGTGATGCCCGAACCGATATTTAAAGTCGGAACATCGGCCAATCCGCTAAGAAATTTTTCATCGATTTTAGCTTTTCGCAACGCATGTTCCCGCTTTTCAGGACGATCAAAGTACTTCTCATAATCATAGTCCAGCATACTCTACGTAGACGCACTATCTTTTTTACACTATCGATAACCCCAAAAAAATCGAATAACGATCGTATTCTCTAGCGATTCCCATGCAATAGAAAAATAAGGAGTCCCGCCTCCGGGACTTCATCTCTAAAAATACTCATTTTTCAAAATAAGGCATACACAAATGAGGAAACAGCTGCTGATTGTCCAATAAAAATAAGCAGTGCCACCAGCATAAGCAATACCACAATAGGCACTAACCACCATACTTTTCGCTTCCACAAAAACTGAAGTAGCCCATTTAAAACAGTTAGTCTGCCCATAATGAAGATAGTATGTCCTCCCATTTTAAAAATCTAGGGATTTTGCTTGGATTTCTCCCCATTGGGATAATCATTTATGGATTTGTTTTTTCTTCCCCCTCTTTGGTTTTGCCATTCCTTTTGAGTGCCGTGGCAGTAAATATCCTGCTATTAGTTATTGCGCCGCGAATTTGGAAAAATCCTGCTTTATCCAAAATTAAAATGGGTGCGATGAGTGTTTTTAGTCTATTGAATAACATTATTGTTTCAGCGGTACTAGCAGTGGCATACGTTTTCAGCGTAGGCATCGTTTTTATTTTCTCCCGCATTATCGGAAAAAAATTCATGAATCTTTATCCAAAAAAAACGAGCTGGGTGAAAATTGAAAAAGCAAAAGAAGACTATTTGGAGATGTAGGTGGCGCAATGTACATACTTGGAGTTTCTGCATTTTATCATGATTCGGCTGCCTGCCTGATTAAAGACGGTGAGATTGTCGCCGCCGCTCAAGAAGAACGTTTCACGAGAAAAAAACACGATAACTCATTCCCAAAAAACGCAATTGCATATTGCCTCCGGCAGGCAGGCATTTCTCCCAAGGAGGTGAATAAAATTAGTTTTTATGAAAAACCTTATGTCAAATTTGAACGCCTTCTCTATCAATTTATTGAAACCTATCCAAAATCTTTCTCCACATTCATTGAAACCATCCCTATTTGGCTGAATGAACGGTTAAATGTACCCCAGCATTTTGAAAAAGAAGGTTTTCGTGCACCCATTCAATATGTGAGTCATCATCTTTCGCATGCAGCAGCCAGTTATTACACTTCCAAATTTGATAATGCGGCCATTCTCACTATGGATGGTGTAGGAGAATGGGCTACCACCACGATGGGTTTTGCAGAAGGAAATAATATCACACTCACCCATGAAATCCATTTTCCCCATTCGCTGGGATTGTTATATAGTGCCATTACTGCATATCTTGGTTTTTCAGTGAATAATTCCGAATACAAAGTCATGGGCTTAGCCCCTTATGGAAAACCCAAATATAAGAGTGAATTTGACAAGCTCGTTCATGTGTATCCGGATGGCAGTTTCTCCCTCGATATGGATTATTTTGCCTTTACGTATGAAAAAAAAATGAATTCAAAAAAAATGGAGGAATTATTCAACCATCCCGCTCGAAAAAAAGAATCCGAAGTCACCCAATTCCACAAAGATGTGGCAGCCTCTCTCCAAACCAAAACTGAAGAAATCGTCATCAAGTTATGCAATGAATTATTTCATCAGACTAAAAAAGAAAATATTTGTTTGGGCGGGGGCGTGGCGCTAAATTCGGTTATTAATGGAAAAATTTTGACGCAAACGCCTTTCAAAAAAATATGCATCCAGCCCGCAGCAGGAGATGCCGGCAGCGCTATGGGCGCCGCGCTGCATGTATGGCACCATTATTCTCCTCAGTCCCTGCGCCTTCCTTTCTCACACGCTTTCTGGGGACCGGGTTTCTCACAGGAAGAAGTAAAAAAATTTCTGGACCAGAAAAAAATAAATTATTCCATGCTCAAAAATACACGGGAAATTGCTTCGCATACCGCTAAATTGATTCACGAAGGAAATATTGTGGGTTTTTTCCAAGGGAGAATGGAATGGGGCCCCCGCGCATTAGGGGCGCGAAGTATTTTGGCCAATCCTACAGACCCAAATATTAAAGATATATTGAACCAGAAAGTCAAGCACCGTGAACATTTTCGGCCGTTTGCACCGGTGATTCCTGTAGAGGATGCAAAAAATTGGTTTGATTGTGATTTGCCTCTCCCTGAGCCCGCTGATTACATGCTTATGGTGTACCCTGTCAAAAAATCCAAGCGCGAAAAAATTTTGGGAGTAGTCCACGTGGACGGCTCTGGAAGGTTACAAACCATTCGCAAAAACCAACACGCATTGTATTATCAGACCATCCGCGAATTCGAAAAATTATCGGGGGTGCCGATTCTCATTAATACTTCTTTCAATATCCGTGGTGAACCCATTGTGTGCACTCCTGAGGATGCCTATCGCTGCATGATGGGAACAGGCATTGATTATTTGATGATTGAAAACTTCCTCGTGGCACGAAAAGACAACCTTCAAGATGCTTGGGATAGTGAAAAACTAGCAAATGATTAACTATCAAATACGGAGATTCCTTCTCTTGGAAAAAAAGTTGACAGATTAAAAATCCAAAAGCCACCCATTATAAAATTATAGATTTTTATAGGGTTTATGCGCTCATCTGAGTATCCTACTCTTGTCATGGTAGTGCTTTTTTCATTTATTATTGGATTGTTTCTCGCCGAAGGACTGTTGATCGTTCTCAACATAGAACCTGCTCCCAATTTACTTTGCACATATATATCGGATGAAACACGCGGTCACGCATTATACCCAAATCTTTCCGGTCATTTTGTTTATGAACCTGAAATCGACATGAACTTCACTATCAATAAATTAGGTATGCGCGGAAGTGAACCAGACGAAAAACTAAAAAAAATATTTTTGGCAGGAGATTCCGTTTCTTTCGGATACAGTGTGGATCAAAATGAATCGTTTGCCGCAAAAACAAATCAAGAAATAAAGAAATTCGGATATGAACTGCTCAACTTGGGAACCCCCGGTTATGGTTTGACACAATCACTTATTACCATTAAAAAAAATCTTGTGTTTAATAATCCCGAAATTGTAGTATTGGAAATAACTACTCCGAATGATTGGTCGGATGATTATACCTTCACCACTGTTGGACCTACTAACTGGGTGGATGAACAGCACTGTATGGTCAGCAAGCGCCCTGCTGGAGTCATTACCACAATCAAATCAATCGCTTACCGGAATTCAAGGCTGGCGCGGCTTATTAACAAAAACTTTCGCCAGGAAAATCTGATAGAATCCAACAATGTGATATCTGACAGCCTGTTGAAAGACCCAACCCAAATTGTGGTTCAGGCAAGACAGATACAACGCCAGCGTCTGAACGAATTTCGCGAGTTACAATCGCAATATCATTTCAAATCACTCATCTTGCTTATTCCAAGTCGTATTGAAACCGATGAGGTTTTTTTTAATCAGACCATCCAGAATACTCGCCCGGCCAATGAATACAATCGTCGAGAACAGATTGAATTTTATCTTGGGATTTGCAAGGAGATGGGTTTTGAATGCATTGACATGGGAAAGGCATTTGAGGAAGAATACCAATCCGAATCCGCATCAACCGAATATTATAACCATAAAATTGACCATCATCCCAACAAAAAAGGAAACCTGTTCATTGCCGAAACACTGATACCGGAAATTGTCCAAAAAATTCAAGAAGATACAAATTAGAATGGTTCATTTCTCAATAGCGTCATGCGTCATTCGTCAATAGCATAAAAGAGATAGTCCCGCCTCCCGGACTCGCACACGGGTATCTTCCGGCTTTATTCAAAGGTTCGGCTGTGGCCTCACAATTAGTGAAGTTAGTGCACATAGTGAATAATGGGATAGGCAAGCTCTTTATATGAAAATAATGCAATAGGGCTATGTTTGAAAAATATCGCCCATTTTTACTGGGAGTTTCTCATTCTAAGGAAATGCTGTGGGATGTTTTTCAAGAGATTGACAAGGTAAAGCCAAAATCAATTGGAATAGAAGAATCAAAATGGTCTGTTGAGAACTGGAGACAAATTGGGTTGAACCCCCACCACGCTGGATTTTGGCGAGTATTGATTAGAGAGTGTAGAGCGCGAGGTATTGAAATAACGTACCTTACTCCTGATAGAGTTGCCCAACAAAATATCCGAGAACAACTTCGGTTGAAAAAACTGGGAATTACCGCACAAAAGGTTCTTGAAAATCCACAAGGGCACACAGAAGGAAAGGAACTGTTACGACATATGCGCGATAAAACTACGGATGTCGTTGAAATGACTGCTCGGAAAAGACGTCCACAGATGCTTGTTTTGGGCTTATTTCATTCTGCTATTTTACGAAAAAACTTGGGCATTCCAAAAGCTCGATTTAGTGTCCATGTAGTCCCTTCGCCACGTGCGATAAGAGAGATGGGTGTTCGCGTTCCAAGAAGAAAATTAGAAGCGAGAAAAAAACAATTAATTGAAGGAATGCTTTTTCATGTCAAAGGATACCGAAGAGCCGCTCGAAAAAGATAGAATTATTCTCAATCCGGTCGTCGGGACGAAAGCGAAGCTTGAGTGTGTGAATGGATTAGTCCCGCCTCCCGGACTCGCAACCGGGCTTTTACTCACTTTCTCACCGGCGGGTTCGATTCGGCAATGAGGTCTATGCTGGCGAGTACTATCATCTTTTCCAAAAACTTCTCATGCTCTTTCAGAATGACGTCTCCATTTGGAAGTTTTGTGATTTCGGCCATCGCACGGTCTCGACATGGCTTACTTTCCCAATCTGCAATAGCATACAAAATGGATGGATTCTCCAAACTGCGGAACAGTTTTGTTCCCCTTGCACCCGGGTAAGTTTGAATAATGTCACTCCCCCACTGCCACTGCCGGATAAAGTCGGTTTCCTTGCCAGGAATGGGATGGTGCTCAAAAATAACGCGATACATAGGTTCCTTCGCTTAACTAAGCCATTTTCATAAACTCGTCTCGCTCCATCTTGAGTTCGAACTTAATGATTTTGTTTAACAATCCAGGCGGAATGGGCTTGTTCGAATGAAAGGCAACTGTTAGAATTCGCCCATCCAAATGTTCAAATGTTTTGTGTGACCCTTTTTGTCGCACTTCCAAAAAACCAAGTTTGTGCAGAATTTTGATTAAGTCTTGGGGATACAGAACGGATAATTTCATTTGAAATCACCTATTTACACAACCACTTTAACCATTCCAATAACCGATTCAACATCCACTTTGACTTTCTTTTTGACAAGCGTTTCTAAGTGCAAGGAAATTGCTTCCTTCATATTTTCTAACAATTCTTCAACAGTATCCGCATAGGAATAGCAACCGGGCAAAGCAGGGACTGAACCATAGTATTGTCCAGTTTCTGCATCTTTTTCGATAACCACATCGTAAGGTCTTGTCATAATACTACCCATACTACTATGAGAATAAAACCTTGCTTCCAGTAAACCGCCAAAAAGTGCTATTCATCCATTCGGCGGGACGATTCATAAGCCTCAGGTGGTGATGGATTAGTCCCGCCTCCCGGGACTTCAATGGAAAATATTCAGTATTATTCTTTTCCTCGCCTAAAATATGTGCAGTGTACATCGTCCGCCGAATTTGACTGATGATCCCATCCATATATCTCTTTTATACCCAGAAACAATTGATTGGCCATGGATTGGGTATTATTGTTCATTGTTTTTCTAGTGGGACTCGGAACAACTTTCATCGGCGCGATTAGTGGGGGAGGGGGGCTTCTCATGCGACCCATTCTAATTTTTTTAGGTGTGCCCACCATCACTCTGATCGGCACTCCACGCGTGGCAGGAATATTGGGCGATTGGCCTGGATTGTTTTTGTTTCACAAGCATAAAAAAATCGATTGGAATCTGGCCATATTCCTGACCATCCCTAACTTGATTGGAACCATCATCGCGGGGATGGTAGTCATAAGCTTGCCGACAGAGGCATTGGAATTATTTTTAGGAATACTGCTCATCGTCTCGGGAGTGGTATTTTCGTTCAATAAAAATTTCGGATTGCTTGAACAAAAATCTCCCTTTTCCAAAATTGGACAAAACATCCTCGGATTTATCGGGACGAATGTCATATCCTTCGTTGGAACCATTACCGGTGGACTTGGCACACTCTACATCTCGTTCTACACGTTGATTTATGGTAAAAATTACATCAACGCGGCTGGGTTGTGGCGCATCTCTTCCTATTTCGGAGGATTGGGCAGTTCGGTGGTATTTATCTGGAGTGGAATTGTCGACTGGCAACTCTGTCTGGTGCTGAGTGCAGGATTTTTGATCGGCTCCTATTTTGGGACGATTTACGGATTAAAAAAAGGGGTCGCGCGGGTCCGCTACCTTGTGATAGCACTCGCATTTGGCGCTGGAATAAAACTAATCCTATTTTAGGGAAAACGCCCAACCATAGATCAACGTATATTCATCTCCCAAACCAGCACGCGAGGATTCTTTGTTCGAGGCCTCGCCTGAGGGCTCGCTGACGTTAGTGTAGTTAGTGCTGTTCAACGAATGCATCTGTCTTACCTTTTCTTTATCTTGAACCGTTTATCATAATCGGGGTGCGACTCAATAACTAACACGAAGCAAATGACTTCGATTTCTTGGCGGCGAATGGTAAAAAGCATTCGCCAGTATTGAGCGAGTCGAATTTTGAATAGATTATCTACATCCAATTCTTTTGGAATATCTTTTTTGGAGACTACTTCTCCGCGCAGAGGGTCTTCTTTCAACCATTCAATCTTTTCATTAATCGAACGCCAGAGGGTTTGATTTTCTGAACTCTTGATTCC
The DNA here is from genome assembly GCA_043803765.1 of Candidatus Iainarchaeum sp. GTDB lineage: Archaea > Iainarchaeota > Iainarchaeia > Iainarchaeales > VGJJ01 > VGJJ01. The sequence goes on from JAZDJQ010000012.1 coordinate 132,430, forward strand.
TTTAGATTCTTCTTCAGTTACAAGTTTCTTCAGGCGTTCGTACTCTTCGAGAGCCTGACCAGTAAGGCGGACGCGTGCTTTCATACTTCCACGCTCGCATCCATCAATCGCTTCATTTTGTCTTTCGGAACATACACCCAAATAATGCCTTTGGGAGTGTCTAAAATCATAAAGCGCTTCTCCAAGTAATCTAAAATAACATCAAGAGTTGGGCGCATAATACGATTACCCGCTCGCTTTAGCAATTCATAACGGGAAAGAGGCTCTTTCGCCTCTTTGAGAATCTCTTCGACTAAAAGAACGGTTTTGAGAGTAGGGTAGTGTAGGACCTGCATAAACGTCACCAACTACACTACGATAGACATATAACGCATATAAAGATATACCCTTAAACTCGCATTTCCAGTATTACTTTATTGCCTTTAGCATTTCCACTGCACGTTTAGGGTCTCCCCTTCCTACTGGGAAATAACACGGGACCACATTGGTTTGATGATTGCCCACTTTTAATGGATAAGTTGCTAGTTTGCGTGATTGAACGAATTTATCATAATAGTCCTGTAACCTGATTGTTTCTTGTGTGAGAAATGTAAATGGAATCAGCCCAAATGTGACAATGGTTTTGGGTTGAACTATCTCAATCTCCCTTCTCAAAATAGGTAGAAATAACTTAACTTTCTGTGCATCTGGCAATGTGGCGTCAGCTCCTGTCCATTTTACAATGTTAGTAAAGTAAAACGATTTTGAATCCAAGAAAGACCTAACTTTTTCAGTAAATTCCAATGACCAATTAGGTTCTTTCTCAATTTGTTTCATCAGTTCGTCGTCAAATAATTCTGCACGATTAAAAATTCGCCAGACGGGCTTGGTTCCAATAAAAGGAAAACGAGGACCTTTCCATAAAGGACTTGAGCTAATATTATGGTGCGTTGGATTAATGAAAACAAACATGTAATTCGGACTCTCAACATGGCCGTTTCCTACAATGGGCATCAACCGATTTTCTGGAAAAAACGGTGTATGTGTGTCATTCACTATTTTCCATAAATCGTCTAACGAATGGCAATCTTCAGGACTCATAGGATACAAACCGTTCTTTGATATTTAATCCGTCCGGCGGGACAAGTCTGAAGTGTGAAAGTTTGAGGTAATAGTCCCGCCTCCCGGTCCTGCAGTTATTTCTCTATTCAATGGATTCACCCAGCTTTTTGACAATAATCTCTTTATTTTCCTCAATAATTTGATGAATTTCTTTTCCACGATTCTCAAGGCACAAGTAAATGAATTTGGAGAACTTTGCATACTCTTTGGAAAGCTGAACCCGTTCAAGCAATGTAATGTAGCTCGCGCGATTGGAAAGGTTCACAATCGCACGTGGAAAACCTTTTTTTTGGAGCATTCGATTGAGGATTTCCCTTCCTGTGCGTCCATTTCCATCCTCAAACGGGTGAATAAACTCAAAGCGGGCGTGAAATTCGGATGCTAATTCAAGCGGGTGCACTCTTTCGCTATTTTTCTCCATCCAATCTAACAATTTTTTTATTCCGCTTTCGACTTTATCAGCTGGAACTGGCCTTACTTTTGATGCAGTAATGAACATCGGCCCTGTTCGATACTTTCCAGGATGTTTCTCCGGAAATCCATCTAAAATAGCCGCATTGATTTTTTTGATGTTACGTTCATTGATTTCATTAATTTTCTTGGAAACCATTGCCGCTTTTTTCATATTTTCAATTTCTCTTATCTCATCTACTTTCTTTCCGGCAACGGAAGCCCCTTTCGTCAAAACTAACAGTGCTTCCTGCAAACTGAGCGAGTTTCCTTCCACAGAAGCACTTCCCTGTGCGTAACGCACGAATTCGTCTTCTTTAAATGATTCAAATCCGCTGGGAAAAAAATCCTCTAGGATAGAATAGTCTACTTTCAGTCGTTCCAAAGATAGAATTTCAGGAAAAGAGAGGATGTGCGACCGAAACTGTTCATGTGTTTGCTTAGCCCGTTCCAGTGCCTTCTTTTGAATGAACGTTTCAAGTCCTTCTTTCATTCTTCCGAAAGCCAGCCCCTTGTTTCCAAGAAGGACACTTATCCTCTTCTTTTCTACTCGGTCTTCTAAATAGAAGTAAGCCGTCCCCTTGATTGTGCGCTTTGAAATGAACATAGAACAAGTTAACACCAAAAAGGTTAAAAAATGGTATTTTTAGTAAATATGGTGTTAACCCACAATTAGTTTTCCAAACCTAATTTGACGCCCTCTCTGATAATACCATAAACGTGCCAAATATCACAGACTCCACAGGACGGAAAATAATCCGGGCAACGTTTTCCCCAGTATTTTCGAATATGTTTATTCAATTCAAGCAGAACTTTCTTCATCTTCCTTAACTCCCTCGTCGAAGCACTTGTTGCATTCCCAATACTCAACCTTTCTCACCTTCCCAGTCCACCTGACTACATTGTGGCTTTTTCCACCCATTCGAAAAGTTCCAACTTTCACATGCTCACCCGTTCCCTCAATGGGAAATTTTAGTTTACTAAAGAAATGTCCTTTATCATAATGACCTGATTTTGTTAGTCGAACCCACATCCACTTTCCACAAATCAAACATTTACGACGAATTTTTCGGACAAATTTAGCATTCTCGCGCGCATGAAAATGTTTTTCAGACACCTTTTAAAAAGACCCCATTCAAAATAAAATCATATGCAAATTAATACACTATAGACGAATACCAGTTCGACAGTTAGACGGTTATTATACTTCCACGCTTCCATGGATCAGCTTCTTCATCTTATCGTTCGGAGCATACAACCTCCTGATACTCGCAACCGGGAAATTATATCCGAAGCCTCGTCTGCGGACTCGGAGGGCATTTAATTATCCATCTTAAGCGCTTTAAGTTCAGTTTCAAGTTTTTTTACAAGGTCATTTAAGTCAGTATATTGGATGATTTTGTGTAAATTAGGAATACCCAAAACCATAGTTGATTTTGATAAATCAACAGTGTCTTTGGCAATGAGAATGAGTGGAATATCATTTTCGTATCCCATTTGAAGTTCCATTCCAACACCATGAGAAGGACTACTTACTTCGGCGATAAATAAGTCGCATTTTGTAATGGTGTCAATTGTTCGCGTGTAAAACTGTTTTGGAGTTTCTTTTGAATCCCAAAAATCGGGATAAGTACCTATAACTTTGTCATAGTATTTGCTACAAAGTTTAGCTATTCTTTTGTAAATAGGGAGATAATCCTGCCCAAAAAGAAAGATTGGTCCGAACACGTAAACGCTCGTCATAGTACTGCCACCTCAACCATGTATTTAACTGTCCGGTCGTCGGGACGAAAGCGAAGCTTGAGTCGGTGAATGGATTAGTCCCGCCTCCCGGACTTGCACCGGGGATCTTCCGGTCTACAGCCGGACGCATTAGCTACTATGCTAAGGCGGGGACGATTTTATGTGGTTCGCCTCCCCGTTTGGTTATTTTTTCCCAAAAAGGGGGGGTATAGTCCGGCAGACTATTTGTTTCGGGATAGGCTTTTTAAGCCTCCGAATGGGGGGCGTTTTGAGTCATTCCCCACGCGTCTTTAAAATGATTTTTCCCAGTAGGAGTCCACATGCCTGTTGAAAAAATCACCATTTGGTATGCCCCATCTAAGTGTATTGGTGCAGGGGAGTGTGTGAAGAACAATCCTGCCGTATTCGGGTTTGATGACCGTACAAAAAAGGCGATGCTGATTGGTGGAAAAATAAATGATAAAAAGGAATTCACTCGTGAAATTACGGGCGATTCTACACATATTGGGTATGCGATTACGGCTGCTGCTTCTTGTCCGGTAAATGCGTTCATCGTAAAAGATTCTGCCGGAATAGTTCGTGTGGGAAATAAAATAGAAATTGCTGAAGCAAAAGAATTGCATCCGGTTTATGATGATGCAAAGGATTTTGTGTTAGACCCGAAAGGTTATTTTCTCATTCGCGTGAATGCACAAAAAAAAGAAATCGAAGTTGGTTTTTGTAATACTAAAAACATTGTTGTGTTGAAAGTAATAGGAAAAAAGCCTATTGATATTTACACAGCAGTTGCTCGTAAAGAACCGTGTTTGCGTCCTGAGCATTATGCGTATCTTGGAAGAGAGTTGGAGAAAGCATATCATTGTATTCAAACAGGATTAGTGTATGTTCAGGATGGTGAATTGCACGAAATGAAGTTAGTAGGAAAAAAAGAATAATTCGGCTTTTTCCTAGTGGCTTGTTAATGGTTCAAATGCTTAGGCTTTTTGCTATAAATCGCTTGGGAAATGGTTTTTCGATTGTCATACTTTTCTTATTTTATTATTCCTTTTTTTTAAGATAGGTTGAAACAAATCCCTTTTTTGTATTGAAAAACACGCAATCTAAACTACGGCGGGCTTCAGCCCGCCGGGTTCACTTCCCGCGAACGACTTGTCGAGAACCCAACACAAAGCCGATTCATCCACCCGCTAAAAGCAGGCGGGGTTCTCGGCAAGGGGTTCCTAAATTAAGTGGTTCATTCTAAAGAGTAGAATGGATTCTTTTCAAGTAAGTAAGTTGTTGGAATGGTTTTCTCATGCTCAACGAAAATTGCCTTGGAGGGAGAATTATTCCCCGTATGAAGTGTGGTTGTCCGAAGTCATGGCTCAACAAACCCGTATTGAGCAGATGCTTCCCTATTATGCTCGTTTTCTTAAAAAATTTCCGACCGTGAAAGTGCTGGCGGATGCAGATGAGGAAAAAGTATTGAAGGAATGGGAAGGATTAGGGTATTATTCTAGGGCACGGAATGTGCAGGCGGCGGCTAAACAAATAGTGAATGAAAAAAGTGGAAAGATTCCTACAACAAAGGAAGAATTGGGAACATTGCGTGGTTTTGGTCCTTATATTTCAAGCGCGGTAGCAAGTATTGCCTTTAATCAGGATGAAGTAGTGGTGGATGGAAATGTTTTCCGTGTGATGAGTCGTTTTTGGGGGAATAAGGAAGATGTTTCTCTTCCTAAAACACGCCGATTGTTTGAAAAAAAACTACTAAAAATTCTTCCGAGAGGAAAAGCAAGGGATTTTAATCAGGCATTGATGGAGTTAGGTGCATTAGTATGCGTTCCGGAAAAGCCGTTGTGTGAAAAGTGTCCTCTTTCTAAAGCGTGTTTTGCAAATATAGAGAGTAAACAATCCTTTTTTCCAGTGAAAAAGAAGAAAGGAAAAATTCCCTTGCGTCACTTTGCTGCGATTCATGTAGAAAATGATGCGCGTATTCTTCTCTTTCCGAGGAAAGAGAAATTGTTGAATGGAATGTATGAGTTTCCGATGGTGGAATACAATCCATTATCGGATAGCGTGAAGGATATTGAAAAGAAAATAGGAGAAAAATTTGGTTGGCGTGTGCATTTGTCTAAAAAAATAGGGGATGCGACACAGCAGTACTCTCATTTCAAACAGCACGTATGCTTGTTTGATGCGGTGATTGAAAAAAAGGATAGTATTCCTTGGGTGAGAAAGGAAAGCGTTTCTTCCCTTCCATTATCGCGTATTCAGCAGAAATTGTTGCGTGATTTTTAGCGTTTCTGTGATGCGTCTTCTTTCATGATGAGTTTCACGATCCAGAAAACCACTAATGCGATAATGAGAAAGTCGATTACCGCTCCAGCAAAGTCCCCGATTAGAAACTTGACGGGCCCCACATCGAGTGTAGCAAGGCGCCATTCTCCTCCCGGGGTGAGTGCTCCCACAATGGGCATGACTAAATCATTCACAATGGCCGTTACCAGTTTGGTGGATGCTGCTCCAATGATGAATGCAACCGCTAATCCTAATACTTGGTATTTTTTCAAAAACGCTGAGAACTCTTGGATAATCGACATGCTGTTTTCTCTCCTAGGATGCTATACTATCATCCCTATCATCCATTGTTTTTTAATCCTCTTCATTAAAACATGGTAGAAAGGAAAAAAAAGAAAAAAATAGGCCAGTGATTACTCACTGACCGTATCTCTCAAAAAAATCGCTTACTGAAATAGGTTGTTCATGAGGAAACTTGTTCAATTCCCGTCCACCCACAACAGTCCGAAAATCTTGGTTAAGTATTTGTCCTCGCCCAGCAGGATCAACTACTTTACCTATTACTTGCCCGGTATTGGATGGTTCAGAGGTTGTTCCAATGCAGCCAAGCAATAAGAGTAGACCCAATATGCCAATGATGGTTAGCATTTTCATTTTTTATACCTCCTAACCACACTTGGCAGCAATCGGATTACAATACGACTGTGCGTTTATGTCGTTGCAGTTGTATTTTGCTGCAATTATATAATTGTAGTACTGTTTTCCATTTATTTTGAAATCTCTTGTGCAGCCCAATTCAATCAAAGTAGTATTGGTATCACAAAAGTCGGAATACACATACGTGTTCTGGTCGGTTGGGTCGGTCCACGTCATGGTTCCTTTTGCAAATGGATTAAACCCATTATCCGTGTCAAAACATCCACCGTTTTCATCTCCATATGCTAATAATGATGCGTTTCCATCTCCTCCAATATAATTATTTTTCCACATGAATGGAAAATCATTTCCTAGATAAAAATTACTGAATACGAATGGCAGAGTCATCAAGAATGTGATTCCCAATACCAGCAACCATCGTGTTATTTTTGGTTTCATATACAACCCTCCTGCCGTACTACGTCCTGTGGAGGTATATAATGCTTTATTCGTTTTGTTTCCACACATAATAGCCCAGCATTCCAACAAACACGAAGGCGATACCGAATAATAGCGCGTTCACTTCCACGAAGAATAGCATTCCTGCATTGAGGATACTTCCAACAACAGCGGGGATGGGTATTTTTCCCCAGCGTAATGGTATTTTGAATCCAGTGAATGTTTTCTTGTCATCTAAACTAATTTTGATGATAGCCGCATTCATGATGGCAAACACGGCAAATAGTAGTCCATCCGTTACATGGGCCACAAACATAATGTCTTGGTATAGTACGAGCAATCCTACTCCTATCGTAGAAATAATAAGAGCATTCCTCGGTTGCGAGTGATGCGTTTCTCCTAGAATGCGGGGGAGTGTTTTTTCAGAGGATAATCCATACACTAAACGGGAGGTTGCAAGCAAGAGCAATAATACCGTGTTTCCTGTGGAGAACAATGCCACGATGGCCAGCACCCAAAATGCGTCTCCTCCAAATCCGCGTGCCGCTACTTCAGCGAGAGGAGCATGGCTTTGTCCTAGGGCTTCTCCTCCTAGTATGGAAACCGCAGAGGCCGCGACTAGAATATACAAAATAGTTGAAATAACAATGGCCAGCAGTAATGCGATGGGCATTATTTTTTGGCTGTTTTTGGTATCTTCACTCAACCTGACTAAATCCTCGAACCCCAAAAAGGCAAAAAAGATGAGTGCTGCAGCGGATAATATTCCGGGAACGATAACAAAGTTAGGAATAGGAAAACCGTTTGAGATAGTGGGAATTCCAATGAAAATAATAGCAAGAAGTCCTCCAATTTCAACAATGGAAAGCAATCCTGCAATGGATGTGCTTATTTTTGCCCCAAACCAGATGACGGCAAAAGAGAGAAGCAGAATAAGCATCGTTCCTATAATAGAAGGAAGATGAAAAATAGCAGAAAAGTATCCTCCGAATCCTAATGCAACGGTAGCACTCGAAGCAATTCCAACTAAAAGCAAAGCAAATCCTATTCCAAATGCCCATTTTTTTCCAAAAGCAGATTTACCATACACATACTCGGCTCCTGCCTTTGGAAAGCGCGCACTCAACTCGGCATAGCTTAATCCAGTAAGAATGGCAATGAGTCCTGCTGCTGCAAAGGAAACCCAAATGTAGTCTCCTGCGATTCCTGCCGCCTTTCCTACTAATACGTATATTCCTGCTCCCAAGATAACGCCGATTCCCGCAAGGGTTAACTCAAGCAATCCTACTTCTTTTTTCAGCCCCAATCTGCATCACATCCTTTTCCATGAAAAATAGGCGATGAGGGCATACATGACAAGCCCGTAGATGCATGTTGGAACAATCAGAGAATAGGTGCAGGGCGGCAATAAACAAGAGGGATTCATCAATTCATTTAGGGTATATCCTCCTGAGAACAATACTCCAAAAATGGAAACGTAGCGGATGATTTTCACATTTTGTTTTGTATGAGTAAATTGTTCCATGAGGCTCACAATAAACAAAATACCAAACATGAGCAATCCATACGCGCAGATGGGCCAACCTAGCAAATAGGAACACCCCTCTGTTAGTGGACATGCTCCCTCAATCAGCTTTCCATAGGTCAACCAACCCGAAAAGAGGACGCCGGCGAGGGATAATAGTAGAATGATTTTTTTGGATTCCATATTCGATATAATCCAAATAGGAGAATATAAAACAGGGGGCGCATCCCACGACATTTCCATACGAATGGAATACATGGAAACGGTTGCGAGTGGGCTCGCTCGGATTTGAACCGAGGTCGACAGCTCCCAAAGCTGCCATCCTACCAGGCTAGACGACGAGCCCCGTCGCATATATTCATGGGTTAGGAGACTTTCTTAAACCAAAGCCGTTCTTTCGCCTAGTTGGGCGTGGTGGGACTGGATTTTTTCAACAATAAGGGCGGGGTTTTCTACTCCCACAATGGATATTTTCTTCGTGTTGTTTTCTTTCATATAGGTGATTTCTATTTCATCCACGTGTAACCATTTCTGCATCCAGTCCTCTTTTACTTTAACGTTCGAAATGGAAAGATAGGAGACAAAAATTTCTCCGCTGGGAGATTGAATCCATATTCCTAAATTGGTTAACCATGTATTTCGTTGGGATACATCCACGCGCCACAACCACCTTGTTATCACTCCTATTAGCATGGCAAACCCTGCAAGCGCAAGTGCTTGCAGAATAAGCATGGCGGGTTTTCCATTGTTTTGTTTGAATGAATATATGAGAAAAACGAGTAATCCAACAAACCATACTCCAAACAATGGGGCGGCTTTCAGTGCGTAATAGGATAGGGTGTTTTGAGAAGGCGGAACTTCCAACTCGATCCGCTCGTCCAGTGCAAGGGAAAGCATGGGGGAGGAAGGGAGTCCACCCTATAAATGACGGGTGGATGGAAAGGAAATGGTATTACCATCCTTTCGCACGGCTAATACACCCGTTGACGTAGTCCTCGAACAATGCGGGATTGTGCAATAGGCGGTCTACCATCGCTTCCCGTTCTTCATAGCTTTTCAGGATTTTTGCTATTTTCCCCCAAACACGCTCTTCTTCATTAGGGGATGGAAAAGTAGTGTAAACGGTATGATAGACTTGTAGGATGGCCCACTTCCTGAAAATGGGGTAGCGTCTTTTATCGGCAATTAATAATCTGCGCATGAGACGGGCAGCCTGTCTCTTCATTTCGGGTGAACGCATGGAATGGGATTGTACATAGAAAGCGAATTCTGTTTCGCATTGCTTCTCCATGTCCAGCCACTTTGTCAGGTTTTTTTGTACGTGATGGAACTGATGATTGATTTCATCGACTCGCTCGAGAGGATTCGTTTTACGCGGGCGAACCTCATCAATAAGTCGGGAACGCCGGACAAATCCTTTTCGTCTCCGTCGAATTTCATTCGGGGCCATGGTAACCAATTCGGAAGGAAACAGGACTATAAAATGGGTCTACTTCTTTCCCCTTCTTTTAGCGAGCGCATCTCGAAATAATTTTTGTTGCTCGGGAGGAAGGCTTGAGAGGCGCACCCATTTTCCCCTGCCGAGACCATGTCCGCTCACGCGAACCCAAGGGTCGGTGATATCATCAACGGTTTTAGGGATAGTGACTTTGGGCAAGCGTTTGCGGATGCGGATTCCTTTTCCCTTAGAGAGAACGCCATCATCGTGAAAAGCACGGTACAACCGCAAGAAAGGTCGAGAAAACATGCGGTAAAGAAAACGAGGAATGCGCCGTCGTGGTTTCATCACAAAAAGGAAACCGTTTCCCTCTATATATTCTTTGGCTATCCTACTTCTTTTTCAATAATCGTTTCAGCCCGGGTATTTCCACTTGAGAGTATAGACAAAATAGTTTGCATGGTTCCAGGAGTTTTCGTGCCGTGTACACGTAGAGGGTGCTTTCAATCTTTCCTTTTTCTTTTGCAGTGGAAGCAAGGGCTATTTCCCTAATCGTGTTTTTCGTTTCATCAGAGGCATAGAATTGGGATAGTTTTTCTAAATCATTTGCTGTTTTTCCTTTTGGCGCGTTTGCAATAAAAGAATCCAGTTTTTTTATGTCAGCGGTTTCACGCAAATAGGACTCTAGTTTTTTTTCCATGCTTACCGAGAACGATCCCAAAAATTCCATGAATGTGCGGGGTTGCGTTTGACTCGTTACCACATATTTTTTTACGCATTGCCACCCAGAATAGTTGGCGATTAATTGTATTTTTCCTTCTTCGAATTTTTTTATTTCAGAAAAATGAGCAGCATAATTGAGATGCACGTGATAGTTGGAAAGTATTTTGCGTGTGGCGTATAATCGAATAAATTGTCCTAGTTCTCCCTGCTCTTTTTTTTGCAATCCTTCTATTGAGGAAACCGTATTCACGAGTTGGGAAAACTTTCGAGTGTTGAGGAATGCAAGCGTTTGACCAAAATTCCTTGTTTCACTTGAGTGGGGGGCTTCTTTCAATGCTTCGTTGATAGGAGTAATATCAATCCATGCGGCGAGGGAACTTTCGATGAGCCCGTCTATTTCTTTTGTTGTTTGGGATAACCATTCGATGAATTCCCAAGGAGAAGTGGCAGAGGTTACCTCTCGTGTGAGGGTAGATTTCCATCCCGGAAAGTCGGCTTGAAAGAAAAAGGTGTTTTCATTAGGCATATTCTCCATTCCTTCATTCGTGTATGTTATAAACCTTCGGAGGGTGGGACACCTATTCATTTATAGGGGAGTTCGGGGTTCAACCATTTAGTATGAGTGCGCGGATGAATCCTTTGGAAAAGTTCAAGCATTATGAGCACCAAGTGTTAACGTTTGAGAATAAGAGAGGGTGGTCGCTTGGCAGGCATACGCTCTCTGAATATGTGTTTCTTGTGATAGTAGGATTTTGGTTTGCTTTTATTGGACCCCAATTTATTGGGGCGAATATTCTACTGGCGATTGCTATAGTACTTACTATTCTATACGTGTTGTATATGCTCGTCCTCTTTTTTTTATCCGGTGGGTTAGGAAGACCCGTGGATGTAATGTAAAAAAAAGCATTATTTCGTGTTTAGTCGTATTCTTGTTAAGTGCAAGGAGAGGGTTTTTATTAGAGAGACGCAGTTGTAGAGGTGTATGTATCAAAGTGTTTCCCTCATTTGCTCTTCTTCTTTCACTTTGATTAATAATACGAATATGCACTAATTTTCCCCTATCCCAAGCCAATTGGCATGGTAGTGGTGATGGGCCTATTTTTGAATTTTAAAAAAAAAGCGCGCAATGCGCTAAAACAAGGAGGTAGAACAGTATGCGATTAAGCAAAGAAAAAAGAACCCAATTACGAAGCAGGATTCGCACCAAATCGGATAGATTGGTTCGCAATATTAGTGTAGATGATATTGCCCCTGAATATTTTTATCGAATGCGCAAGAAAGAAATGAATAACGATCCTTATTGGCAGGAATATTCTACTCCCATCAATGGGTAGGGAGGAATTGCCTCCCTGTTCGTTTTGGTATATGGAATAATTATCCCTTATGCGGTGCCTAGAAGGTATTTTTCTCTCTTGTTTTTTGGAAATCGTTCAATGGAGTATCGCAGCATGGTGCGGGGCATTTTCAAGTGGTGTTTTTTCAAAAATGTTTCCAGCGCCTTTTCATCCCGCTTTCCTATTTCTCGCAGCATCCAACCGCACGCTTTGTGCATCAAATCCTCTTTATCGGAAAGGAATTTTTCACACAATAGGAACGTATCATTAAACTGGTCTTCTTGAATGGATGCATACGTGGATAGGATGGCAATTCGTCTGTCCCAAAGAGAAGGGGATTTTGCTAACGTGTGTAGTATTTTTTTGTCTTGGTGCAACAAATAGTTTCCAAGTATTTTATATGCGGATAAATCCACTAAATCCCAATTATTCACTTTTTCTTTGTTTTTCAAATAGAAGTCCACTATTTTTTTCTTTTCTTTTTCAGTAATCGCTTTTCTGTATTTTTCCACGAGAATGAATAATCCCACTAATCGTTCCTCGTGCAGAGGAGAGTGTAGTGTTTTTTTTAGTTGGATAATAGGAGTGTCCAAGAATGTGCTCGCTACTTTTCGGCATTCCGGCACGGTGACCCCGATGAATTGGTCTCCTTCTCCATACTCTCCTTTTCCTGTTTTGAAGAAGCGGATGTTGACTTTTCGTCTTTCCTCGGAAGCATACTTTTTCAATTCTTCTCGTAGTGCGTTCATTATTCCTATTAATTCCTCTTTCTGGAATTAAAAATGCCCCTACCTTTCATTTTTAGGGGAATGATTTATTAGGAGAAGGGGAACTCTTGATAGCAATAAGGGGAGGTTATTCCATGGATCGAATTATTCCAGTTATTGCGATTGGTGTCGTCGTGATACTCGTCGCCGGCTTATTGGTGATGGGCATTTACAATGGGGAGGTTTCCCGTGATCAAGGCGTTCAATCGCAATGGTCCAACGTAGAAACCGAATACCAGAAACGGTTTGATTTGGTTCCTCAGCTCGTAAGTGTGGTAAAAGGTGCAGCGTCATTCGAGCAGGAGACGCTCAACCAATTAACAGCTCTGCGTTCCCAATGGCAGACCCAAACAAGCGTGAGTGACCGGATGGATACGGCAAACCAGTTTGAGTCCACGTTATCAAAACTCTTGCTGATTACGGAGAATTATCCCGAGTTGAAGTCGAATGAACAATTCCAAACATTGCAAATCCAATTAGAGGGAATTGAAAACCGTGTCTCCGTTGAGCGCAAAAAATACAATGATTCTGCACGAGAATACAATACCTATATTCGTGTATTTCCTAATACGTTTTTCTTAGGAGGAAAAGAATTGAAGATATTCTTTGAATCAACTGCGGGATCGGAAGTTGCCCCTATTGTGCCGGACGACTTTACGAATAATTAAAGGAGACGCATCATGCGTGCGTTTCCTTTCCTTCTTTTTTTTCTTCTTCTTTCTTCGATTACATGGGCACAGGCAGTTCCTCCTTCTCCAATTGGATATGTACTTGATACGGCAGGTGTTCTAACTTCTGCACAAATAGGAGACATCGAATCACGATTAAATGCATTGGAACAATCCGCTACGGTAGAGATTGCCGTCTACATTTTTCCTTCTCTTGAGGGAGGAGACATGTTTGAGTATACGCAGCGTGTTTTCGATACATGGAAAATTGGTCAGAGTGGAAAAAACAACGGCCTCCTCATTACGATAGCAACGCAGGATAGAGCGTGGCGCATTCATACAGGGTATGGGGTTGAAGGAGCCGTTCCAGATGCATTGGCATACAAAATAGGGCAAAAGAAAATGGTCCCCTTTCTTGCAGAAGGAAAATACTACGATGGCATAATGGCAGCATTGGATGATATCGAAGGAATCGTGAAAGAAAACCCTGAAGTGGTAGCGGAATACACGGATGCGCCTGTTGAATTCGAGTTGTTCGATTTGGGTTTCCGTATGGCCATACTCGCAGTTCTCCTGCTGGTAGGTATTGTATGGAAAATAAGGAAGCAGATACCAAGTAAGAATTGGGTCACAGTAGGAACCCCCAATTTCATTTTGCTCCTCCTCATAGGCTTCGTCATTTCCTTTTTTCTCACAGCTTGGGGATTTTTCCTTTTCAATGGATTATACCCATTCACATTCCTATCTGGAATTTACGCATACTGGTTGCTCTTCTCTTCATTCCCATGGAAGATGATTAGTGGTAAAAATACGGGAATGGGCAGTGGAATGTTCATTGGTGGAATGGGTGGTCGGCGTGGAAGCGGAGGATTTGGTGGAGGAAGTTTTGGCGGGGGAGGATTTGGCGGCGGAATGAGTGGCGGCGGTGGCGCGGGTGGACGTTTTTAGATTTTAGAGTAAAAACTTTTTTTTTTATTCGCTCAAATTCCCAATATGAAAAGCAGATAGGGTTTCACGTGCACAAAATAAATGCAGTACTCCTTCTCCCATGAGTCAGAGATAATTCTTTGCTATACTCGTTTTGGAAACCGATGAAAAAAGAAAGTAATTTCCACCTAAAAAATAAGCCCTCGGTGGGATTCGAACCCACGGCCTGCGGTTTACAAAACCGCTGCTCTACCACTGAGCCACGAGGGCGGTATTTATTTTTTCAACGACCTTTCTGTAAAAGGTCGAGGTGGCTACATTGCGGGGTTTCCTTTCGTCAACCCGGCGGTAGGCCTACTCATGACAAGATTGAGAAATCAATATTAAAGCAAGTGGTTGTGTTGTTCAAAAAATAGGGAAAAGCGGTCTCCGGAAGACCGCTTAGGTTCAGTTACTTATTTTCGGCGGATTTTACGCTTGGTTGAGCGTCTTTTCACCGAACGCACTTTTCGCGCGACTTTTCGAACAGCTTTCACTGTTTTTGTAGTGCGCGTAGCGCGGATGGTTTTACGGCTTGTCTTTCGACGAGTCGTTTTACGAGTGCTTTTATGCACGCGTACTTTTGTTTTTGTTTTCACGTTGTTTTACCTCCAACGTATGTTATGTATATACATTATGTTGACATTTCGTATTTAAACGTTACGAATCCCTAAATGTTCGCAAAATAACGTATTTTAGCACAAAATAAAAGAAAAAAACAGGTAATGGAAAAATAATATGCCACTCGCATCTGCTGAAAAAATTACGGCATGTCAAAAGTGTGGAGAGTGTTGTAGGCGCTATGCCATTTCTGTTCTTCCCAATGAAGTGCGTAAGCAAGCAAAGGCATTGAACATTTCGAAAGAACAATTCCTGCGCATTTACACCCAGCTTTTGTTGCAAATCACATCGGCTCACTCGGGAGAGCATCCGTTATCCATTCATACCAGTATGCTTCCTAAAGATTTTGTAGAAATATTACAAAAAAGAGGCATTGATACAGAATATGTAATGCTGCTTCCCATGATTGGATTCAAGAAAAAAGAATACTGCGTTTTTTTTGACCATGATTCTTTTGGTTGTGCGATTCATCCGGTGAAACCATTGCAGTGTTCTCTCTTTCCTTTTGTCGGGATTAATGTGGATGATTATGCTAAAGAGTATACTTTCTGCGAGATGGCGCGCATCACCAGTCCAACTAAATATACGTATGCCCAAGTTGGATTGCATGGAAAGAATATGAAAGAGTATTTTGATACAGTTGCGAGTGAAGGAATGGAAAAAGTATGGCCTTTTATTCCAGCAAAAGGAGTATTATTAGTGAAGGGAAATCCCATTGGGACTATTTATTGGGCTGCTCTCAAAGAATGGTTGGATGCGGCGCGCACCAAAAAAAAGAATGATGCCTAAATGGCGCATCTGCTATCATGATCTTGCTCCCATCGTAGTGTGAAGAAGACTCGTATTTGGGTATATTTCAACCAAACCATTCCTAAAGGAATATAACTTCTTCATCTTGATTATTCTGGAGGGAGGATAATACTATGAAAAAAAATTTGGTTCTAATAAAAGTCTTTATGCTCGCGCTGGTAGTCATGGGAGTGGCTCCTTCGGCGGCTGCGGCGCCCGAGGCGATTTTCGGATGGAATGCACACGTTGATGACATCGTGTTTGCGGCGGCACCCGGCGGAGCCCCTTCGACGGTCGGCTTCGAAATAGGATACAATAAGGGGAACACAATCGATAAGTTCACCATCACCGAAACAGGGGAGTACACCCATAGTATCACCGAGGGTGATGGGGATACCCTCAAAGTGGTGATAAAGGAAACGAATGATAAACTGAAGAATGCGAATGGCATTCTTATCAAGAAAAACGAGTTCACGGTTCGCCGTCTAATTTACAACGGTGAAAGAGTTGATATCGACAAGAAAATCCTCAAAGTGAGGATACGGATGGGCATAGATGGTAAAAAAGATGAAATCGTCCAAAGACTTGTCAGGAAAGCGAATGGAAGGGAATTAGTGAGAATGGAATATAATGTCAAAAAAGACCAGACTAAGGTCTTTGAAGACGATGAACTGGTTGCCACAATCAATCATTATTATCCATTGTATGTAACCACCAGTAATGGGAAAATAAAATGGGCCGGAATCATCTAACGGCCTTATTCTTCCTTTCCTGGAATGGTTTCCATTGGAAGTAGTAATCGATTCAGACGGTCTTATGAATTTTTCTTTTTCCGGATGACGAATCGATTCGTTTTTTCATTTTTTTTATCTACCTATTCAAACAGGCAGAATTCTAAGCGAGCGAATCTAATACTGGACGCTGCCGAGTCCTTGGTCCGTTCCAGGAGATATCGGCTGGTTAAACTTTAGCGTGAGTTGGAATCCATTTTTGGCAATGGCTTTAACAAGCGTCCCGTCCCACATCTGCATTCCTAACAAAAATCCAACGTGCAAGTCACCATAAATTCCTTCCTTGAGATTCATGAACCGTCCTGAGCAGGAAACGATGCGCCCATTCTTTAGTTCGGTTGAATTAAATCGGTTTCTTGTGAAGTAATTAATCGTGGCTTCCTTTAATTGTCCATCCGCTCTCACGGCCGAGGCTTCGCGTAATCCATGTTGTCGCATGGCATCTTTCAAACCTGATAATACGTTATCTCCTTCATCAAAAACAAGTGTTAACTCTCTTTCGACACTTTTTCCCGTAAAAACCGTTGTGTCAACCTGACTCATGATGGTATTCCCCCTGCGCCAAACTCATTAGTTTACCCATACACGCTTGAACTTTATAGACTCTCCGCGCATAATGTAGAAACAATTGTTTTTAGAGGAGAAACTCCCTTCCTGCTAGTATGTCCATTATTGCCCTTCACGAAAAGTGCTCCACGTGTCAATTATGTCCGCTTGGAAAAACGCGTAGTCATGCCGTTCCGGGAGAGGGCCCCTCTACTCCTTCTGTTATGCTTATTGGTGAAGCACCCGGTCGTAATGAGGATGAGCAGGGAAGACCATTTTGCGGTGCTGCTGGAAAAAAATTGGATATGTTGCTTGAAAACGCGGGTCTTCAACGGAGCAATGTGTTTATTACTTCGGTTGTAAAATGTCGTCCTCCCAATAATCGTGTTCCAACAGAAAACGAGGCGTTTACATGCAAATCAACTTTTTTACTTCCCCAAATCCAATTACTTAAGCCAGTGGTTATTGGTCTTATGGGTAGAACCGCTATTCAACATGTGTTAGGTGAGGATGTTTCCCTCACGCAGATGCATGGAAAAATAATAACCCACAACGGGCAACAGTATGTAATATTATACCACCCTGCCGCGATGATTTATAATGCATCGTTACAGTCCGTACTAGAGAAGGACTTCAAGGAACTTGGGGTGTTCTTGCGCACGATGTAAAAAAAATAAAGCAAATAAAATATTGTATAAAATAACAAGGAACGTGCCCTTTTTTCTCTTCTTTTCCTAACGAATAATGGGAACGTTTTTAGGCAGAGGAAATACTCCTTATGCCTATGACTTCAAGACGACGAATCTTCAATCAGGGTGTAGGAAGGTGGTTGCGTCTCTTGCAAGCGCGGCCGAAAAGCCGAATTCCTGAAAAGGGCCGGTATTCCCTCCAATACCCTTTCATGCTCATCCAGTAAGTCCGGCAGAAAAGGTTTACGCGGCGCAGGTGCATCAAAACACGCTGGCATTTTTGCGCAAGGAAAAAGAAAGAAATCCATATAACTTAAACGAACTCCGTTGGGATGTTTCATCGGCGGATCGAACGAATTTTAATTTACAGAAAGGAAACGTAATTAAATTCATGGCAAGGGAAATAGCCAAAAGGAGGTTTCATTCTATTCTACAAAGAAATCTGATAAAAACAATTGAGTATGCAATCAGTATCGGCGCTTTCAGTGGGAATGTTGATACGATGTGGAAGACAATCGAACAAAATAGGGAAAGAATTCAACAAAACACGATTAGTATTCCGACGGAACAATGGCAGGCAATACGCCGTCAGCTTGCATCTATTTTTCATCCACTTGAAGCAGATTCAAGGCTTCGTAAAGACCAGACTGCGTGGCACACGTATGTTTGGTCAGTCGTTCTCTTTGGTGGATTTATAGAAGTATTTGCATCCCAAGAAAAAAAGTGATAAGTGATTCGTCGAGTATTTTATTGTATTGAAACGCGGGCAGGAATCTTCCAAAAAAAATCTTCACTAGAAGAAAAAAAAATGGGGAGTTCATTCCCCCCATGAAAAATAAAAGATAATTATACGCATTTCCCGAATGAACATACTTTATTCTGGTCACCACAATTGTAAGTGAACGCGTATACGTTCAAATCGGAGATGAACGGACCGGAAATATCCGCACCGCACGCAAACTCAACGAGGGTATTGGCATCCGCACAGTAGTCGAATTTGTTTGCCTTCGTCATGTTGGCATCCGTAAAGGTCACATTTAAATCTCCCATCAATAGTGGATTAAATCCATCATCGGAATCCACGCATAAGGAAGCATTGGTATCGCCTACCGCTACAATAACAGCAGAATACGACTGATTATTGTCCGTCACGGTCGTAGGAATCCCTGGAACGACTCGATTAAAGCCGGCCAATACCATTGGAACCATCACCAGGGCTATTAGTGTAAGACTACCTAAAAGGTAGAAAAAATTATTTCTTTTCAACATATTTAATCATCACTCCTCACTCCCAAAAGGGTAGTACATTCATCTAATCCAAATTGATATAATAATGTTCCTATAAAAAAACAATCTTATGCACGTGACACAAGTTGAATAACGTTCAAATCGCTTCCGTTTTTAACAGAATATTTTCCTTTTGCTGCGTTCACGATTATGTTTCCTACTTTGCTTGGTTTCATTCCCTTGTAGTGTGTCATTCGTGTAGCCGTATAATCCGGATTTACTGCATACCACCTAATTTGCGGATAATCAATCGCCATTCCTTTTGTGAAACCCCGTACGCCGAATTTTGTAGCACAATACACGGACATTTTGGGATATGCATTCCTTCCCGCTTCGCTTGCAACATTCACAATACATTCTTTTACAAATGGAAGAAATATTTTTGTTACACGTATGGGGCCAAGCAGATTTACGAAAACTTCTTCTTCTATGCTTTCCATGGGATGTTCCAATAATGGTTTGTGCACAAATATTCCGGCATTATTCACTAACACGTCGATTTTTTTCCTTTTTTTCAACACATTTCGTTTTAATTGTTGAATGCTTCCTTCTTTTTTCACGTCTAATGAAAAAATATGCGCGCTTTTTGCTCCTTTTTTTAGGCATTCTTCTTTTGCTTGCCGTGCCTCCTCTTCATCTTGGTAATAAGTTAACAGCACGTGACATTTCTGTCGTGCAAACGCAAGAGCGGTAGCCCTTCCTATTCCTAACGAAGAACCGGTAATGAGAACGGTCTTTCCTTCGAGTGCAGATGCCATAAAAAAAGCAGTGTTCCCTCCTTTATTACTATTTCCCTGCCCCCTCCTTTTTCTACTTGAAACACGTTCAAAAGATGCATGCACGAACAACGTATTATCAACAAAGTCATCCAGCTAGGAAAACTAGCCGGTGCCAAACGAAAAGTTCGGATAGAAGTAGGCGAATTATGTGATATTTCCCCTGAACATCTAAAGGAACACCTCAAAGGGCAAATTGTTGAATGGGAAATAGAAACCATTTACAGAAAAGCCAAAGTAAAATGTTCGTGCGGTTATAGTGGAACGCCTCGCATTATTGAACGCGGGCATGATTTTGTGTTGTTCAATTGTCCTTCTTGTGGGGAAAAACCTATTGTAGTAGAAGGTGGAGAAATTAAGATTGTTGGAGTGGAGTGAGCGTAATATGTGTCTTGCCGTTCCGGGAAAAATCATTTCGATTGAGAATAGCATTGCCACGGTAGACTATGGAAGTGAAAAACGCCGGGCTAAAATCGTGGTGGGCGATTACCATATTGGGGATTTTGTCCTCGTACAAGCCAAATTAGTTGTAGAAAAGATTCCTCGCGAGCAGGTGCAGGCGTGGTTGGATGTAGTGAGACAAAATGAAACCTGAAATTCTTTTTGTAAAGTATGCTTTCCCTTGTGCATTCATTCTTCGTGAGCGGAATGAAATAACAGAAGAAGAATTATCCATGATTGAACAGGCGGCGTTGCACGAAAAAATACTCCCGCGTGATTTTCTTGAACGTGTTTTTTTTCGTGCGTTTAATAGAATCGATAGACTTGCAAACGAAATGAAGAAAAGAAGATGGGACTATGAAGTGATTCATTCCTATTTTGTTTCTCGTCATAATGAGATTATTTCGAATGGTAGCGAAGCGTATGAACATGCCCCTGACTCCTTGCGTGAACTATGTAAGGTATATTCTGCCAAAATTCAATCTATTCAGGATACCACTCTTGTGGTAAAATATGGGGATAAAATCCGTCCTGTGTGCGGAGAGATGATTCCTTTCCCAAAAATTGGGGAAAACGTCACGATTCATTACGGGTATGCAATTGAGCGGGTGAAATAACAGGGAAGGAATGGGCATGCGCCTGTAAGGCGAGCACTATTCCTATTCCCACTAATAAAATGCCAATCACCTGCGAAAGAGAAATAGTAGTTCCTCCGACAAGAGTAGACAAAAGCAGGGTGATAGGTGATCCTAATAACAAGATACTGGTGGCGACGGAAACCGGAACGAGTTTGAGTCCATTATAGTACGTGTACACGTACAGGAAAAGCATTCCGGATGTGAATGCGACCCACATCCATGCATCCGCCGTTAAAGAAAAAATACCGGATATTCCGCCAGTGTACAGCAAATACAACAAAATGAATCCCCCTCCTAATGTCATACGTGCTGCCCCAACGATGTTCCCCGAAAGAGTCTGCAATGCGTGTTTTGAAATTATGTTTTCCAATGCCCAAAATAATGTAGCTAGGAGAATCAACCATTCTCCTTCCCCAAAAGTAAAAGAAGATATATTCAATAACAAAAAGTTTCCTGCTAATAATGCTGAAGCGGCTCCGACCATTTTCAAATTCATCTTTTCACGCAGTAATACAACGGCAAGTATGGATGAAAAAAGAAAGAGTGTTTTTTGAATAAATGCACCGGATGCTGCTGTTGCAATAGCTAATCCCTGAAAAAAAAGAACAAAGGGAATCGCCCCTCCTACTAATCCAATCAATACTAATTGCCCCCATTTTCTTGGAGAAAGAGTCCGGACTTCTTTCCATTCTTTTAGAAAAAGTATCAAACCGATGAGTAATATCCCCACTATTGCATTCTTGAGAAATGTGAAAAGGGTCGGGTTGATAGTAGCGAGGGCAAATTTGTTTAGAAACACAGCAAACCCGCTCAGTAATGCAGTAGTAAAAACGAGGAGAATTCCTTTTTGTTCCGACATACCCTGAACAACAGAATAGTCATATATATGCGTTCACATTCCATTCCGCATGCCCCATAAGCTTGCGATAGGGTGGTTTTCCTTTTCCTGCTGCGAGGATTCAACCATTGTTTTTACGGAGTTGCTAAACGACCATTTTGACGAATGGTCCAAGGTCGTGGACTTCCAGCATGTCCGCATTCTAAAGAAGAACAACAAAATCCACAACTTGGACGTGGCCTTCGTTGAAGGGGCCATTGCCTCGGATGAGGATGCTCTTAAGCTTAAGGAAATTAGGAAAAACTGCAAGAAGCTTATTGCCATTGGTTCCTGTGCTATTAATGGAATGCCTTCTGCTCAACGGAATACGTTTGATGAGGGGAAATTGAAAGAGATTGAGTTTCTCATTGAAAAATTTCATCAAGCAAAAAAAGTGCGTACGATTGGGGAAATTGTTAAAGTGGATGACCATGTTCCCGGATGCCCGATGAGTGAGACCGCTTTTTTGGATGTGTTGAATAAAACGTTGAAGGAGTTCAAAATAGTATGAAGGACGTTGATATTGGGATTCAGAATATTTCCAAGATTGAAGGACATGCCTCGCTTGATATTAAAGTGAGAAACCGAGAAGTGAAGCATGTCAAATTAATGTTTACGGAGAACAAGCGTTTTTTTACACAGGCGATTAAGGGAAGAAGTATTGATGTGTTGTCTCAGTCCGTTGCGCGTATTTGCGGTACGTGCAGTATTGCCCACACCATGTGTTGCATTGAGGCAATTGAGAAAGCCATGAATATTGAAGTGAGCGAGCAGACTCAATTGCTGAAAAAACTCACCATGTATGGTTTGATGATTCGCGACCATGCACTGCATATCTATCTTTTTTCCCTTCCTGATGTTTTTAGTGTTGATTCCGTCCTTGATTTTACTCCTGAACATGCTCATTTTTTGCACGATTCTTTTGATATTAAGCGGGCGGGAAACAAATTGGATACGGTAGTTGCTGGTCGTGCCGTTCATGCTCCTTTTCCCCAAGTGGGGGGATTTGCTCAAGTTCCAACAAATCAGGCATTGAAAGCCATTATCCCTGATTTGAAGAAAGCGCGTGAAAAACTCTTTCCTGTTTTAGAGGAATATTATAATTGTCCGGTGGATTATTCTCGTTCAACTGATTTTGTTTCCCTTGTTGCGCGTGATTTTGATTTTTTGGAAGGAGACATTCGAAGCAGTGATGGGGACGTGATTAAGGAAAAGGAGTATTATTCTCACCTTCAGCGGAATGTTATTCCTTATTCCCAATCAGTAGGATACAAGTTTGGCGGGAACACGTATATGGTGGGGGCATTGGCTCGGTTGAATTTGAACAAAAATGGGTTGCATAAAGATACGCGGAGGGATGCGAAAAAATTTCTAGGGTTGTTTCCCTCTCATAATATTTTTCATAACAATTTAGCCCAAGGGATTGAAATTCTTCATTCGATTGACCATGCATTGGAAATTATCGAGTCGCACGATTTCAAGCCGGAGGAAAGACATATCATCGATAAGAAAGCCTGTGATGGAGTAGGCGTGATTGAGGCTCCTCGCGGAACGTTATACTATCATTTGGATATTGATGATGAAGGGATGATTAAGGAGGGAAATATTATTGTTCCCACGCAGCAAAACCAAATCAACATGGAACAGGATATCAAGGCGCTCGTGGAAAAAATAATCGAAACGCATTCAAAAGAACAGATTAAGTATGAGATTGAGAAGCTCATTCGAGCGTATGACCCTTGTATTAGTTGTGCGACTCATTTTTTGGAAGTGAATTGGAAATAGCATTCCTTAATTCACTCAAAATTTCTTCTTCATCCCCATTGGAAGGGGTTCCAAAAATAGTTACTCGTTCTATTTTTCCTAATTTTTTCATTAGTTTGAGTGCCATTCCTAAATCAAAATCGTGCAAGGAATAATTCGGGGATGTTTGAATGGATTCGATGTCCTCCCATACGACAACGTTAGTAGCGTTCCGAATCGTGTCGATGATAAAGAGGTGTTTTTCTTCTGGAAAATTCTCTGCAGGGTCAATCTCAATAAATTGGATAAATGGAAATGCTGATTCTAATTTTGGAATCAGCCGAATGGGGATGGAATCCTCTTCGATGAATGGATTTCCGAGCACGTAAATGTTATACGATGGGTTTCCCTTTTTCATCTTTAATCACAATCGCATGAGTAGGACATCCTGTTGCGGCGTCCACGTTCTTTTGTAAGTCTTTTTCGTCGAATGTTTTGATTCTACAATCCGCCAGCCCGTCTGCCGCAATCACCCATGTTTCGGGGGCAATTGCCGCACAGTTAGCTGCTCCGATGCATTTGCTCCGATCATACTCAATCGTGTATTTTCCCATCGTTCGATACCCCCCCTTCCATCCTCGTTCACACAGAAATCTTTTATGATTAAAAATATGCCCCTATTTGGTTGGTTTTTCACTATCGCTGTCACTCATGTCTTCTTCATCGAACACCACTCCTTCCTTGATGATAAAGTCCCCTAACACGTTTTCGCAAACGCTGCAATACATTATTTTCGGGAAGTCTGATTCTTCGGCAGGTGTAAGAAAAATGTCTTCTTTTTTGTGCGAAATGTTCATCTCATTCAGTTCTTTTATTATTTCTTCTTTTGTTCGATGGCAAATCCAGCATTTTTCCATAACGAGCAACTCCTTTCATTTTTTACAAGAGTACCGATGCCAGTCCCAAAAAAGTGAAGAAGCCGAAAACATCCGTCGCAGTGGTGATGAAAACGGCAGCGGAGGAAGCAGGGTCTTTTCCAAGCCCTTTCATAATAAGCGGGATAATGGTCCCAAAAAACCCAGCCATGACCAGGTTCACGACCATGGCAACCCCTACAATTAGTCCCAGCAAGATGTTTTGGTTCCACATGATTGAGATTAATGTTACCACGATCCCTACAATAATTCCATTAACTGCCCCGGCCGTCACTTCGTTCACCAATACGGATCTTCCCCTTTTCCAATCTAGTTCACCCAATGCAATCCCCCGAACGGCCACTGCTAATGTTTGGGTTCCCGCATTCCCTGCCATTCCGGCAATAACCGGCATGTAGATTGCCAGGAGGGTGAACGCGGCAATCGTGTCCTCAAACAATCCAACTACGGCGGCCACTATAAACGCCGTTCCCAGATTGAGAATCAGCCACTTGTACCGGTTGCGCACCTTGTCCAAAAATGAATCTAATATATCCTCCTCATGGGAGACGCCTGCAAAATTATACAGCCGGCGATTTGTTTGTTCGTGCAGCATATGTAAGACGTCTGCGGAATAAATTACTCCTAAAATGCTTTCATCGTTATCTAATACGATTACTTTGTTGTGTCTTCGATTCCTTAATATTTCAACCAGTTTGTGTGTTGAATCGGTATATTGTATGGTAGACACTTTCCGAGTGAAATTTCCTACTTTTTCCCTTGCTCGGCGATGCACGATATCGGTTCCTTCTATTTCTCCTATGGGAAACCCTTTTTCGATAACAATGATGGTGGGAAATCTTCCCAATGCTTTCTCGTGCTTTGCAATCATTTCTTCTAATTCTCCAAATGGAGTGTCATATTCCACTTCAATGAAATCAAAGCTCATCATGGATGAAATGGATTTGTGGTGAATCCTTAGAATCGTTTCTACTTTTTCTTTTACATCATCTTCGAGTCTCCGTGTTACTCTCCTTCGTTGTGTTTCGGGAAGGAAAAGAAGTAGTTTGGCAATCGTATCCGTGTCTAGGAAGTGAAAAAGGTGCACGATATCCGAAATGGACATCTTCCGCAGGAGGATGCCTTGTTTCCTCCTAGACATATGAAGTAATGCGAATGCTTGTTCTTGCAGGGGGAGCAATTCAAAGTCTACTTCTTTTTTTGGAATAGGCATCCTTCGAATAAACAGGGGTTGTTTTTATTCTTCCCTGCGCGCCGCAGGATATTTTCCCTCTTTGAAAGAAAAAATACTGTTTTGGGCGAAAACCGCATCGTGAGTATTAATGCCTTTATTCAAATAATTGGCTCAAACTGCTTCCTTCATTTGTCCGATAAATGGCTTCGGCGAATAGGTTTTCTAATGGAATTACTTCCACGTTTCCACTAGGCTGTTGAGGAATAGAATTGGTTACAAACATTCCATCTACGACTCGTGCAATGTTTTCACGTCCACTGCTGAACAACCCGTGCGTACAATACACATACACGCGTTTTGCCCCCATTGCTCGCACTCCTTTCACGGCTTCAATAATCGTTCCCCCTGAATCAACCATATCATCAATAATTAACACGTTTTCTCCTTTCACTTCTCCTACTACTTTGAATTCGTGAATTTCTCCTTCTTTTTTCCTATACTTGTACCCAATCACGATATTTTCAATACCCAGTTTGGTGGCAAATCCTTTTGCACGAGATGTTCCTCCTGCGTCGGGTGACATGATAATGGCATTCTCCAAAAGAGTGGGGTGGTTTTTCTTTAGGTATTCGTACAGCATTCTTGAACTATACAAATTGTCAAATGGAATACGGTAAAAGCTGGGCAATAATGATGAGTGCGTGTCAATCGTAAGAATGCGGTTAGTATAGAGTGATAATATGTCCGATACGGCACGTGCGTTTACCGCAACTCTGGATTCGTCTTTCCTGTCTTGTCTGGAAAATTTCATGTACGGCAAAACGTCAATGAGTTCGTTAGCCGAAGATGAGTGCACGGCCTCGTTCACCAATGCAAGCTGTAAAAACCAGTCGGCTGGTTTGAGTGATGAATCATGAATGAAGAAGCAGTTTTTTCTCCTGATGTTTTCCTTAATTTTGACTTTAATTTCGTGGTCTCGGAACTCTTTGATGCTTATTTCATTCAGCTCGAATGTCCCATTCCGCTTGCATAGGTTTTCATAAATCTTTTTTGCGAATTCCCATGCCCCTCCGTTTGGATCAGCCAGAATAGAACATGGATTGTCAATGTGATTTGGCATGAATTACCCTCTCCAAACTAACCATGTGTAAAGAGGAATATAATGCAGGTGGTAGCAATCCAATTAGCCAGAAAAATGATACCCCATTATAAACAAGGAGGGAATCCTTCACCCATGCTCCCTTCCTATATAAGGCTGCTTTGGATTGGTTTTTTTCTCCTTATTTTTTTCTCGCAGGCGTGGGCGGCCACCTCTTCTCTCACAGTAACTACCTGTTCTCAAGAGTTAGGAACAGTCATCATTGCCAACTGTAGTGGATTGAATACAAGTAACGATACTTCCGACGTCACAATAGCCAAAAACGCAAGTCTGGGATTGGCTTGGAGTGATACCACTTTTTCTGGAACTATTAGCAGTGTTACCATAACGATTCGGCACAGTGGGGCATCGGGCATTTCAGGAAGGGTGGGGCTTATTCTGTATGATGGTCAAAATAGTAGTGTGAGCAGCCCATTTTGTACCGAAAACACGAGCATATCAAACACGACTTCGTATACAACGCATACGATAACCGCATGCACTCCCACAGGAGGGTGGGACACAACAAAACTCAATAATTTGAAAATAAATGTGAATAATAATGATATAGGCATGCCGCAGAATATGTTTGTTTCCTATGTTTCCGTAGGCGTGACGTACACTCCTATTGTCTGTGGAAATAGTATAGTTGAGAGTGGTGAAACATGTGATGATGGGGGTACGACCAGCAATGACGGTTGTTCTTCCACATGTCAAACGGAAACAGGATGGACCTGTTCGGGAACCCCTAGTTCATGCACTCCTATTTGTGGGGATACCCTCATCAAAGGAAGCGAGGCATGCGATGGTGCCAATTTGAATTCCGCAACATGCGTCACTCAGGGTTTTTCAGGAGGCACGCTCACGTGTAATGGAACATGCACTGGGTTTGTTACGAGTTCCTGTTATACGTGTGGAAATGTTACCATTGAACTAGGGGAAACGTGTGATGGAACCTCATTAAATGGACAAACATGCAGTTCCCAAGGATACACGGGGGGAACACTCACATGCGCGGCTAATTGTTTGTCGTTTAATACGTCCGCGTGTACCTCCGCAACGTGCGGTAATAATATTATTGAAGGAAGTGAAACATGTGATGGAACCTCATTAAACAGTCAAACATGTTTCTCGCAAGGATACTTGAGTGGAACACTAGCATGTGCGGCAAACTGCAGTTCATTTGACACGAGTGCATGTGTTGCTATGGTCTGTGGAAACAATATAATAGAAGGAAGCGAGGTCTGTGATGGAACCGCGTTAAACAGCGAGACGTGCACATCATTAGGTTTTGACTCGGGTTCCCTTGCATGTGAAAGCGATTGTTCCGCATACCAAACATCTTCCTGTGTAACAAGTGAAATATGTGGGAATAGCACTATCGCCGGTCCTGAAGTATGTGATGGATCTAATTTGGACAGCGAGACATGCGTTTCTCAAGGATTTGAGTCAGGAACATTGACATGTGAAAGCGATTGCTTGAATTTTGATACGAGTTCGTGCGCCGCACCTATTACGACTACCACTCCAACATGCGGGTATGGTTGCTGTGGCTCTAGAACGTGTGATATTCCAACAGGTGAGGACTATTACACATGTCGAATTGATTGTTCATCTCCCTATTTGATTGTAATTCACTCTCTCTTACCCTCTTCTCTAGATGAGTTTTCTGTTGGTGACCAGGTTATTATTCGTATTTCTATTGATGCCGATTCGCAGCAGAATGTTCGTGCAGATAGCATTAAGATGATTGGCGAATTTGGAGAATTAGAATTGTTGGATGATGGCCAGCATGGCGATTTGGCAGCAGGAGATTTTATTTACGGAAACTTTCTCACGGCGGAAAAGAGCAATACGCCTATTCTTTACCCTTTTACCATAAAGGCAACCATTGCTCAAACCACGCAAACATTAGAAAGCGGATATCAAATTGTTCCATTGTTATACGTGAATGTGACGACTCCTCGCAAAAAGTATTCGCAGGGGGACATTATTACTTTTTCCGGCCGCCTTACTCAGAAAATGAAGCCCGTGCAGTACCCGGTAGATATTATTCTTGAAGCAGGAGACAAAATTTTGTTCACAAAGCAGATTATCCCAGACCAACAGGGAAAATTTTCATTTGACTATCAAATATCTACAATTGACCCATTGGGAGAATGGAAACTTACCGCTACATCAAGGGATGATGGAGGCAATTTTGGATTCATCATTAAAAAATTGCAGATTTTTGAGCCTCAAACATTTGTTAATTTGGGTATTGAATTATTAACGAATAGTCAGACGATTTGGGAGCGAGGAAGCATACAAACAATCGTTGTGCGTGTTCGTGACCAATTAGATGAACTGGTTGAAAATGCAACCGTACAATTTATCCCCCCAGTAGGAAATCCCATTCCACTCATCGAGACGGAGTATGGCAATTATTCAGCAAAGTATTCCATTCCACAGTCCATTCCTAAAGGAAAACAACCCTTCATTGTTCGTGCGACACAGCAGACAGCTTTTTCAACAAAGCAGGGATCTAAAACATTTGACATTCCTATTGGAGAAGCCTCCTTGACTATTCTCCTGCTTGAACCATCTTCATTCCTTACACAGGTGGGAGAAGAACTCTCTATTAGGTTGCGTGTTTCATATCCTCAGGGACAACCATTAAATGATATTGCATTCAATGCTTACCTGAATGGAAAAGAAGTTTCTTTTTTAGGGGTAGAACCCGGCATATTTGTTGGAAAATATGTAGTGGAATTAGGCGATTTGGGAAGACCTATTTTGAGCATTGCATTTGCAGACCAATATGACAACACGGGAACGCTTGACCTTCCATTGATAGTGAATGGTATTTCCCCCCTCTATTATGTTCGCACGTACTTCCTAATCGTAGTGGGACTACTTGTAGTAATGAGTTTCCTATTCCAATCCAGTGCGAAATCATACCTTATTTCATTTCGAAGGAGAATGCTTGAAAGCAAAGAGAGACAGCTCTTGGCTAAAATAAAAGAGTTGCAGACGCAATACTATCAAAAAGGGGCGCTAAGTAAGGAGAGTTATCAAAAACTATATGCCCCTTATGCTATTGAATTACAGACTGTTCGTAACGAAATCATTAAAAACGCCGAAAAGGATACTAAAAAGTGACGATATGAAAAAAATAGTGGGCATCGCACTTATTTTCTTTCTTATAGGGATTTTTCCATTTGTGAATGCAGAAATAACTCTCTCAACAAATCAAATGGAATACACGAAAGGAGAGACTATCATTTTTCATGTGGAAGGAGCCCCTTTTCAATCAACCGTCATTAATGGGAAAATGGATAATCGTATTCAATTTAGTCTAAATGTGGTGCTAGACGATGCGGGAAAAGCGGATGTGAATTACACGATCCCCTTTACAAACGTTTCAGGGGAATGGGAACTTTCTTTGAGTGGAGAAAGCAAGTCCAATTATGTGATGATTTCTCCTTCCAACGCATCATCTATTTTTATCATCACATTCAACAGTCCAACCCCATCAAAATATGCGCGGCTAGAGACGATTCCCATCTCGGTGAATGTGACGAATGCAGGAATAGGGGTGAATAATGCAGTCGTACATGCATGGACTCCTGAAGGAAAAGAAATCATCCTTCAAAATATTATGGATGGACGATATGAGGGGAGTTTTCATGCTCCTCCATCGCAACTATTAGAAAACTGGCTCTTTTTCGTTACCGCAGAAGCAGAAACGGAAAATGGGTTGCGCGGTGGAGAGAATTCTATTGCATTAGAGTTCAAGCCTGCCATATTACAATTAGATGTTCTCACTCCCCTTCCTTCTGTTATTGGTTTTCAGGAAACCATTTCTATCACTTTCCAGTTTTCTTACCCTGAAGGAAAAACGATTGATGTTGTTTCCGATATTACATTTGGAGAAGAAAAGTTAACAGCTACTCCAATTGGAAATGGAAAATACACGGTTGAGTTTTCTCCTAAAAAAGATGGACTAAACATATTGAAAGTAAGTGCTTTTGATGAGTTTGGAAACAGTGTGTTGCGGGATTTTCCATTCCAGGTTCGTTCACAACTTGAAACGATTTGGGAACAAAATAAAATGCTTATTTTTGTCGTTGGGAGTGCATTAATTCTGTTGCTCATCTTTGTAGGATACCGCAGGGAAAAATCCATTGCTAAAAACAAAAACAATGAACAAATACAAAAGTTACAGAAAGAACTTCAAATATTGCAAAAAGCATACTACAAGGAGCAGACGGTCGACCGTAAAACGTTTGAGAGTGAATCATCTCGAATACAGAATGAAAAAAAAGCTCTCGAAACCAGGATACAAAAGGAATAAATAGCTCAAATGGATGGACATGTTATGAGTTTCTTTGGAAATGCTACTAATGGACCTAAAAAAGACCCGTCCAAAAAGGCTTCCATTGGGGTGGTTATTCCTCCTGCTGAATTGAAAGAAATCGCCATGAATCGTACAAACGTTCAAGTTACTCCTCACAAGAATGCTAAAATAAGTGAGGTGAAGGCCTTTCAAAAGGAAATCCTATCTCCTTCCCTAGCAAAAAGCAGTACTCCTACACAGAATGTTCTCCCCACGTATATTCCTGGTTTAGATGAAATGATTGAGGACAATGGATTTGAGCGCGGTTCTACTATTCTTATAACAGGTGGCGCGGGTTGTGGAAAAACAACTATTTGTTGCCAAATGCTCTATAATGCTATTAAAGATGGGGAAAAAGTAGTGTATATTTCATTAGAAGAGGAAGTGAAAAAGCTCAAGGCCCACATGAAAAAGAATTTTGGGTGGGATTTTAGTTTATATGAAAAAAACAACCAGGCTACATTCATCCAGATGGACCCCATTGATGTGGCGAGAAAAATAGAGAGTCAAGTTGCTGCGCAGAAAGGAAAATTACTCATTGAGATGGAGGATTTTGATTTTCCATTCAAACCAGACCGCATCGTGCTTGACTCTCTTTCCGCGCTGAGTATTGCGTTTGAAAACTCGGAGAGTTATAGAAAATTCATTCGTCATTTGTTCAAACGATTTGAAGAGACTAACTCTCTTGTTTTTATGATTGGAGAGAATGAACAAAATCCAAGGATGTATTCTCATGCGGGCGTAGAAGAGTATTTGGTAGACGGTGTTGTTGTTTTATATAACATCAAATCAGGTTCGCAGCGAATAACAGCCCTGGAAATTCTCAAGTTGCGTTCTTCTAAACATGCCAAAAAGATTGTTCCATTCAACCTGACGAAGACCGGTATTGAAGTTTTTCCCGACCAAGAAATTTTTGAAGAGCCCAATTCTTAGAGAATGACAAAAGAATGAAAACAGAAAAAAAGATTAAACCTTAATCACTTGGTCGCATAATTGGGCTATTTCAGATCGAATCTCTGGGTTTACTTGGTCGCGCAGGGAAAGTAAAACACCCCCCATTCCTTGGATGCGGAGCTTCGTGAGAGTACCGTGAATAAATCGCCCGTTGTTATTAATGGCAGCAACATCATTGCTATTCAAATAGGCTGGATTGACCATGGGATTAACATTACCAATGTTGCGCATGTTATTCGCATTGCCCATATTCATATTTGGATTACCACGGGCATTTCCCCTCGCAGGATAGTTACCCCCATAGTCGTTTTGCGAGTAGCCCGTTTCATACGGGGGGGCGGGGGGCGTCTTCCATAAATAACCTAAAAATTCCCTCTTTATATACTCTTTGCGGACGATTTGATTCAGTATGGATATCCTATTCAAACGTTTTTCTATTAGCTTGGGCAAAACCGACTTGTTCCACGATGAGAGTTTCGGCATTTCGTATGGTAGCAAAGTCGGGTTGATTGGCCGAAATGGTTCGGGGAAAACCACGATGCTTAAGGCGATTATTGGAAAGGCTGATTTTAATGGAAAAATAGAATGCGCTGGAAGAATAGGGTATTTTGCCCAGCATATTGATGTCGATTCTAATCTCACTTTTCTTGAAGAATTGGAAAGAGGAATTAATCATTCAAAGTATGCGGATAAGATTACCCAAATCGAGTCTCAAATGGCCAATCCTATTGTATACAATGATATGACTAGACTGGCCGCTCTCACGGAGGAATATACGCTTCTCCAGTCAAAGATGGCTCGTGAAACGCAATCCTCGAATGCGGTAAACGTAAAAGAGGTATTGAAAAAACTCCGTGTGGATGAAAGTTTGTTTTCGATGAAAGTTGGGAATCTTAGCACGGGACAAAAAGCCATTCTTTCATTAGCGCGGATTTTTTGCGCCGATACGGACATTTTGCTATTGGATGAACCAACCAATCATCTTGATTTTGCACGCCTCCATATTCTGGAAGACCATATCAAACAATTCAATGGAACGGTTATAGTAGTAACCCATGATCGTTTTTTCCTCAATCGTATTGCAGACACTATTCTCAAAATAGAAAATGGAAAAGTAATAAAATATAATGGTAATTATGATGTCTACAAGCGTGCGCAATTAGAAAAATTCCACGCGCAACGAAAGGCATACGAAAACGAGGAAAATTATCGCCGTATTCAGTTAGAAAAAATAAACAAGATTGGCACCGCGCCCAAAAATATTAGGCAGAGCGAGTATCGGAGACGTATGTTGGATGCCCGTGAGGAAGTCGAAGCACCCGATTTGGATGAAAGCTCTTTTGAAGTGCATTTTAACGCTAAACCGATGAAAGCGCCCTATGTAGTAGAAACGAAAAACTTGAGCGTAGGGTATGAATCTCCTCTCATTAAGGATATTGAGCTTGCTATTGGCGCACACCAGCGATTTGTTATTATTGGGGAAAATGGGTGCGGAAAAACAACACTGCTCAAGACGATTGCGAATAAAATTTATCCGCTGAAAGGAGAAATCAACCTTGCGAGTGAAGCAAAAATAGGATACATGGACCAGGATTTGAAAAATTTGAATGAGGAAAACACGCTGTATGAGGAAATTTTTGCCATGCTTCAAGACAAAGGAGTAGCCCGCCAAAATCTTTCCATGATTGGCTTTCGTAAAACGTATGAAGTGGAAAAGAAAATCTCCTCGTTGTCTATGGGGGAAAAGATGCGCCTCCAGTTGTTGAAAATCCTTCTCGACCAGCCCAACTTTTTGCTTTTAGATGAACCAACCAATCACTTGGACATTGATGCAAGGGAAATAATTGAAAACGCTTTTCTGAATTATGATGGAACCATTCTTGCCGTTTCCCACGACCGGTATTTTATCCAAAAAGTAGCCAACCGCATTGTGAAAGTACAGAATAAGAAGCTCGTGCATATAAGAAAAATAGAATGAGCACAGCGGCTTTGCTCCCATGACCTTGCGTTTCCCTCACTCCGCTAGTGAGAAACTAATTCGTAATCAAATTAATCATATGTATCTTGTTTGGATTTCGTATTGGACATTCCCAACTTATGAGAGGGCATCTCGGAGAAACAAAATAATCTCCTTTTCATATTTGGTGACCATTCCAATGTAACTGTGTCCGAGTAATCGGTCTAGAATGAGAGTGGAACTCACACCATTGGACAACAATTGCTGATGGAACGCCTTACTCATCGTGTAATCCAGCGTCGAATCCGGAACACCATGCAAAATAAGGAAGGGCGAGTCTCCCCCACTCACATGAGTAACAGGACTGGCAAGAGCCCAAGCACTAGGGCAATCACGATAGGCACATCCCATGTAGGTAGTAATGGGTCCAGAACCACTAAGGGCAGGGAAATCCACGACCCCAAATAAGTCCACCACGGCCTGAACGTTACTTCTTTGTTCCAAATTTCCCCCAACCGTTCCCTCCAATTCGGATATTCCATAACTCGTTCCTACCAGCGAGGCCAAATTTCCTCCGGAAGAACTACCAACCACAGCAATTCGGGTTGGATCTATTTTGTATTCGGCTGCGTGAGCCCTAATCCAGCGAATGGCTCCCTTCGAATCATGAATGGCGGCAGGGAAATGATTGGAGGAAGAAGTCGATAACCGATAATTGATGCTAATGGCCACAAATCCCTCTTCCGCAAGGGCACGACAAAAATTCCCGCACAAACTCTTGTCCCCACCGGTCCAACCGCCGCCATGAATGTATACAACCGCAGGGAAAGCATTCGTTGGCTTCCCAGGAGTGACCTTTGGGATTTCACGGGTGTAAACGTCCAACTTCAAGGTCTCCGTGCCAACGGTAGCGTAGGGAATGTCGTATATCACTTTCACCCCTGAAACCCCTTTCTGAACAATCGCTTGCCCCGCTGGAACGGATTGTGCAGCCACCATAATAGCGAAGACTATCAAAAGAACACCCGCATATACCAAAAATTGCATGCCCTTCTGCCACATGACACCGAAACATAGTCATAGGCAAATATATAAATCGTGCCCATTTATAACGAACTTTGGCCGTATTACATCGAACGACAGTCTCATGTACATAATGGGGAAAATAGTCGTATCCTCTTTGGACGATTACTCCCTAAAAAGAAAATGAGTGCACTTTGACTTTACAGGAAAATGCTCTAAGCGGAAGCCGAAATAAAAAACATTTCAAGCCGCTTATCCAAGATATTTCTTGAACCATTGCATCATCAACTCAATCTCACACCCGTTTCAAACCGGTCATGTCTTCAACAGCCAGTCGAATATTTCTTTCTCTCCGCATAGCAGAGTCGTTTTGGCCTTCTTGAATTCAGTGGAGAATTCCTTTAGCGATTCGTTTTCACGAGCAGGGGGGGTTTTCTCCCAACAAACATTTACGGCGCGAACAGCTTCTCCTTCTTTCATCACTAAATCCACTTCATGCTTCCCCTTCCAGTAATACAAATCATGGTTTCGGCGCTTACATTCAATAGCGACTGCATTCTCCGCCAACCGACCCGTATCAGGAGTAAACGACTTGGTGGCATACTGCTGCATCCCCAAATCATAGGCATACACTTTTCGCGGCCGCGTAAGAGATTGTTTCATGGAATAGGCGAAAAAAGGAACCTGAAAAACCAAAAAGGATGTTTCCAATGCATCTAAATACTGCCGAATCGTGTCATAGCTCAACCCCGTAAATGAACGGAGCTGTTTCAAACTGGTTTCCTTCCCCGTATTAGTCAAAAGATAATAGGCAAAATTCCGCAATCCTGTTATGTCACGAATATTGTATCGCGACGCAATATCTTTAACCAGTGCCAGCTCAAAATAGGATTGAAACAGTTTTTGTTTTTCATCCGGATGCAACGTTACTTCAGGATAACCCCCCGCGCGCAAATAATCATCTAACTTTCTGCCCGTGACGCGTTGATACTCCTTAAATGATAAAGGCAAAACCTGAAATCCAATCCCTCTCCCACCCAAAGATGTAGCAAATTCACCACTCAACAATTTGGCGCTCGAACCGGTCACAATGACTTGACACTGGCGCGTGTCCACCGCTCGACGAACCCATTTCTCCCAACCATCAATCAATTGAATTTCATCCAAAACAATCGTATCCTTCGCACTCAAACCAAAAACAACATCATCCAGCAAGGACACATTCAATTCACCCACCAACGAAGGATCTTCCAGATTCACATATCGGCGAGTGGTTTTGGACGGGAGTTGATCCAGAATTCTGCGCGCCAGCGTGGATTTTCCAGCTTGCCGAGGGCCATAGAGGTAAACCACATGCCGGTTGCTCACATATCGTAAAACATCCGACTCAATATCACGAGCAAACGTGGAACCCTTCAATTTCCACTTTTCCAGCAACTTATCCAATTGGGCAGAATCCATAGACCAAAAAGAGAGTAAAAGGACTTAAAAAAGGTTACGTTATATCGTAATCGTTTATAAAAGAAAGAATCGCTAACATCACAAAAGAGCCACACGAAAGGGATTGATTAATGGCTATTCGGAATGAAATAACAGCATTGTCAAATCTCCAAACCACATGCATGACGAAAAGGGGACGAGCATGTTGTTTCGCATTTTATGCCCCTGGCAGGGTAAGAGTATTGGGATAGGAGCCCGCGGTTTCCTCTATGAAAAAACTACGGAAAATGAAGAGTATTAATACCTATTCTATAGACAAATCAGTATGATGTCGTGCGAACCAGGTGATAGGGTCTCCAATCTGGATGCTTGATTTGGGTAGCTAACCACAAATGGTCATTCACGTGTATAGGTGTGATAGCAGGATATTTCTTCCTCACTTCATCCGCAATTTTTTCTAAGGCGTAAACGGTATTACCCCTAATTTCATTCTCCTCTTGACTATCACGTATCAGCAACTTTTGATTATCCACTTGGTTGGCAAGTGGCTTGGAGTAAAGAAGAATTCCCTTTTCCCTGAGAATTTGAGGCACTTTGTAGTCCGCAAGTCCTGTTAGCAAGTGAAGATTCTTCAATTTTCCAATCTTTTTCTTTTGGAACACATTTGCGATGTCCGAGACAAGCAACTGAGCACGTTTATGAAAAAAACACGTTTTTCCCTTGAACGTGCTGGTATCGTTAAAAGAAGGAAATCTATTAATTATTTTTTCGAGTAAAAGCATAGCATCGTAGTTGGATTGCTCAATTATCTCTGATAAATCCCTCGATTTTGAGGCAAGGAGTCCAGCACCGCACTCACGAATGTGTTTCAGTCGTTCATCCAGGAGTGGTATCTCAACATTGCCACGCAAAATATGGGAAAACTTGGTTCGATTCAATTTCGACAGCGATTCAGGAGTGAGCTCGAATTCCTTTTCTTCGATTCTGCGGAAGAGTGCAGCCATCATACCATATGCTCCATCTAACGGTCTGCCTTGATATTGAATGGTCCACTTTGGGCGCCCCCAATAACTAAAACTTACCGCGTTGCATACTAGAAGAAAGTTCAAGCGTTCCGACTCGGACAAGCATGAAATATCAATTGGTGCTTGATTGAACCAGTGCGCGACGTGTTCTTCGGAGAAGGTCTGGGCAAACCGTTTGGCTGCAGCATCGTCGATTTGAACTAAATCCGAATTTTCAGCAATAAATTTAGCGCTAGTCAAAACCGGATTCATCATCAATCATTCCTCAGAAGAATTGTCGATACCATCGTTCATATTCCTTGTGGTTTCCCACGAAATAGAATCGGACTTCCTTGTTCTCTTCGAACACACGATAAATTATTCGGTCGGAACCAGATTCATCCACGAAAAACCGTGCGCCTTTCTTGAGATGACGCTTTTGAGGAAACTCCAGAATCTTCTTAATCTTCTTGGCTACACGCTCTTTGGCAGTGGAGTCCAACGTATCAAAGTATTTCGGCCATTCTTCAACAAAGGTGGGATGGTAAGAAATGCAGCATCACTTCACGTGTTTCGAATACTTACCCAATGCTTCATCTGCATTTAGAAGCTTTCGCTTTCCTGCCTTGATGTCTGCGTCAATTTGGTCCAGCTTCCGATTAACCAACTCGACCTCACCCAAATGATGCTCTCCAAAATTGATTAAGGCCAATCTCACGGCTTCAGATTGTGTATTGGCATACCCCTCTTCCACCATCGTTTCCGCAATCGCCTTGGTTTTCCCTTTCAAAATAACATTCATACAGTCACCAATATTCATAACCGATTAAATGATTTAAATATGTATCGATTATGATTCAAAATGAATTATGCCCTATTCGGGATTTGAACCTGCATTTCGCAGTAGGTGCCATTTTATGGGCTACTTATCCGCTAAATTAGTCAAAAAATCGATCTTTTGGCTTTCGTAAAAAGTTCTCCACATCCAACGGATAGTAATCAATAGACCCATCCTTATTCTTCCCAACTGTTTGACCATACATAAATTTTTGGAAAGCATTCCAACGATTTTTGCCAATTCGTGCAATGACTTCTTTTTTGTCCATATCACCACTCCTTTCAATTGAGTCTCCGATGCTTTATCTGACTAAGGAATTCTTCATAGCAAAATTTAACAAAAAACGATTCGTTTCCCGATTCAACCGATCGAATAAGTTCTTTGAAGTAAGCCGCGGTATTCTTTGAAATATTCAGGATAGGATAGCCCGCATCTTGGAGAACTTTATTGAACAACAATCGGCACATGCGCTTGTTCCCATCCTTAAATGGGTGAATGAGATATAATTTCAAATGCACAAGCCCGGCCAGTTCTAACGGATGAATATTCTTATTTTTATCCAACCATACAAAAAAAGTATCCAGCTCCTTCTCCACTTTGGCAGGAGCAGGCGGACGATAATCAATCTCCTCGCTTTTCATTGTCAATGGATTAAATCTGGCGATTATGCGTTGGTCGTCACGCAGCTGCCCAGGACTTTTGTCTTCGAAAGTTGTCATTACGATTCCATGTAAGCGCAGAATATCTTTCTTGTTCCATTGAATACTGGGTAAATAGTTGAATCCTGTAATCATCGAACTCGAAATAATAACTTTACTATCCATGGTTAGTTTCTTTTTTCGCTTATCAATAATTTCAAACGCGGTCTCGACATCGGCATAATCGACGTCCACTCCTTCCGTACGAAGAGTGGTAAAAACAAAATGAACGACTTGATTCTTATCATATTCTTCTCTTTGTTTCTTGCTTAGTTTTTGAAAACGAGAAATAAAGTTATCCTTTACTTGCTCAACTCCGGCCAGTTCTTTTCTTGAAAGAATATAAAATTGATATTGATCAAGAATTTTATCGTATAGAGAAGTAAGAGTTTGTTTTACTTTCTCTTGCAGCTCTTTTTCTTTTTTCTTAAATTCAGTTTCAGAAGGCTTCGTTCTCCCAAGATAGAGACGAACCTTACGAACTTTTTTCCCGATACGATAACTTTTTCCCAAATAATAGTATTTGTTTCCTTTCACCGTTCTTTCGATTATTTTACCCATAACAATATGACTACATTTAAGTATATAAAATGTAGTCACAACTTGGAGACTACGTCATTTGAAACAAGTTGTAGTCACAATTGCCCCAAGCGTGGGATGTTCTATCTTGTTCATTAGTAATGCACACTATTGTATAAGGTTGAATTTGTAGATAGTATTAGCGCATAAAGTCTAACATCGTAAAACAAATTGTTATCCGCCTAGTTTTCTTTTTTCATTTGAGCATAGTTTTCTTTTAGCTGTTCGACCAGAAAGTGAGTAAACGGGCCATATTCAGTACGATGCCCCTTTTCTTGGGTTTCAAAATAGGGATCACGTTTCAATACGGGAATATTGGTAAAGGGAAATCCATTGAACTGCAAAATATAGTTCATGATTAATCGTGCCATTCGTCCGTTTCCATCCGCAAAGGGGTGAATAGTAGTGAACATGCAATGGGTCATGGCTGCGAGTTCAACAGGGTGTATTAAATCATTATTTTTCTGATAATCTTCCATCATTTCTTTCATCATTTTGGGAACTTGAGAATGGGGAGGAAAATGAAACGAGCTCACACGAAGGAAAACGTTAACCGGACGCCAGATTCCTTTGTATTGGTCGTAATCCGGAATTTTGTTTAGCAGAGTCGTATGCCATTCCAAAATGAGTTTTTCGTCTAACTCTCGTTTTTGAGTCAAGCTTTCTTCAAATTGAACGAGACACCGCTCCATGTTCAATACTTCCAAGCGTTCACGTTGGCTCCCCAACCGCGCCCCCAACCGAAGTATTCGCTGGGTTTCATCTAACGAGAGAGTGCTTCCCTCAATCGCATTCGTGTTAGTTATAAATTTATCTCGTTCGCGCTCAACCCATTGCTTCTTTTGTTTAGCACTTAATTGATCGAGAAACAATTGTGTTTCTTGCTTAATGGCTTCCAGCTTGACTGCAGTCTTGACATCAATAAAACGAGTTTTGGATTTTAATAATTGTTCTCGATAAAAAGATTTAACTTTTTGGTCGAGCTTTTTTCTAAACGACGCTAATTTTGATTTAGCCGGATTAATAGCCCCTAAATAGAGATACACCTTTCGAACTTTTTTCCCGATGCGGATACTCCGTTCCAGATAGTAGTATGGTTTCCCTTTCACGGTTCGCTGAATGACCTTTCCCATAATAGTTATACCCACAAAGAAGTATATAAAATGTGGTTATAACTTTTGTAACTACAATTCTTCTTCTATTTTATAGTTATAACGATGCCCCGAGCGGGGTAGGCACATTGGGAAAGGAGCCCGCGTATTACTCTATGATTCCATTAAGACGCACGAGGTAAATAACCCTTTCGTGATGTCCGTTAGTGTCCGATTTCTCAAACCCGTCAGGGACGTCAACCATTT
>JAZDJQ010000013.1:0-46339 GCA_043803765.1 Candidatus Iainarchaeum sp.
AGAAAACCTCTTTGGTATTATTGGAAAAGCAGAGCGAAAGAAAATTCCCGACTTCACCTTTTTTGCAAGCAATGAATTTAGTAAGGGGTTAATCGAAGGACTATTTGCTGGCGATGCTGGCCCGAGCCCGCGTGCGATTGAATACTCAACAAAAAGCTATCCGTTAGCGCTGCAAATTGCAATGTTGCTTACAAAGTATAATATCCACACAAACATTTATCCTCAAAGAGTTAAAGGATATCCAGACACTTATTGGCGCGTGGTAATAATGGCTGGAGAAAACGTCGGAAGATTTCATGCTGTCTCACCATCAACAAAGCCAAATGTAGAAAATAAGATTCAGGATCTGATTAATGCGGCCAACAAGAGGGAAGATTTCTTTGATACGATTCCTATTAGCGATTTTGCCAAAATCTATCCAAATTCAAAAAATAATGCTGTCTATATGCAGTTCTATCGAAATAGTAGAGTAAATAAATCCAGCATAATGCAATATGCGCGTAATACCGCCGATTCAAATTTGGAAAATCTAGTTAGTTATAATTGTGCATATTTAGAAGTGACTGATTTGCAAGCGTTATCGGCTCCTGCATTCGTATATAACATCCAAACGGAAGATGGAAATTATTTCACTGGAAATGGAATCTTGGTAAAAAACTGTAATTCGCTATTAATTCATAAGGCAGATTGGTTGAAGAATATCGGAACACTTATCATCGATGAAGTCCACGAGTTGGACTCGGATCGTGGGGCAACATTGGAAATGGTGATTACTAAACTCCGTATTCTCAACCCTAAAATCCAAATCGTTGCGCTCAGTGCCACCGTTCCCAATGCGGATGAATTGGCGGTTTGGCTGAACGCGAAACTCATCGAATCGGATTATCGTCCTGTGCCATTGAAGGAGGGGGTGTATTACGATCAACAGATAGTATTCAAAGGAGAAGGGAAAGAAATTGATTTTCCGGGGGATGACCCGATTCATTCCTTTATTTCCGACACGGTGAAACAAAAAAAACAAGTGTTAGTATTTGCTAATACGCGAAAGCGAGCTGAAAGTTTAGCCGCACAATCAAGCAATACTATTTTTACATTGCTTTCTTCGGATGAAAAAAAAGAATTGGCAAAAATTTCTGGAAAAATCGAACAGGCATTGGAAACACCCACTGAACAATGCAAAAAGCTCGCTTATTTAGTGAAAAATGGTTCTGCGTTTCATCATGCAGGCCTTGTGCAAAAACAGCGCGAGGTTGTGGAGGATAATTTTCGTT
Organism: Candidatus Iainarchaeum sp.; assembly: GCA_043803765.1. Classification (GTDB taxonomy): domain Archaea; phylum Iainarchaeota; class Iainarchaeia; order Iainarchaeales; family VGJJ01; genus VGJJ01. The sequence continues at coordinate 1,272 of JAZDJQ010000013.1, forward strand.
CAGGTTTGATCAAAGTCATCGCGTCCACGCCTACTTTAGCGGCAGGAATCAATCTTCCCGCGCACCGCGTGATTATTACCTCGCTTTCGCGCTATGATTTCGGCGGAATGGTCCGCATTCCTATTCGTGAATACAAGCAAATGTGCCTCCCATATAATTCTAAAATCGTAACAAAAGAATTTGGAGAAGTAGAAATAGGCAAAATCGTAAGCAAAAAAACGAACTGTAATGTACTTTCTTGGAACGAAGGAAAAAGTAAACTTGAGTTTAAACCAATTACTCAATTTTTTCAGAATAAAACAAATGAATTGATTGAATTCAAAACTGCACAAGGAACATTTCTTAAGTTGACGGAAGAGCATCCGGTACTAACAAAAAATGGAGATGATATCTCTTGGAAAAAGACTGGAGAACTTCAAGAGGGAAATACTTTGGCTTACGTAAAAAACGTTCAAAATGATAGAAAGGAAGTTTATTTTCTTGATTTGCTCCCTCGAAATGGAACTGTCTATGTAAAGGGGATCGGAAACTTAATCGATAAAGCAAAAAAGAAATTGAAAATTACTGATAAAGGCCTTTCAAAAATTATTGGAGAACAAAAAAAGAACATTTACCATTTACGAAGAAATAGAAAAGCAATGAAATTGGAAGTTGCATTAAAACTCTGCACTATACTCAACTATAGCAAAAAAAAGAAAATTGAAATAATAAAAAATGTAAAAACGACATATGGAAACGTAATAACTCTGCCGAAAACTGTTGATAAAGAATTTCTTTGGCTTGCGGGCTTTATTGCGACTGACGGAAATCTCAATCGCTCTAAAGATAAACGAACTGGAAGCACATATTCCAAAATAAGAGCTTTTAATATCAACCCAACATTAATCAAAAGAGTAGAGGTCATCGCAAGGAAGCTTGGTCTAAATCCTTGCATAAATACAAGGGAGGACGGACTGATAACGTTAGAAGCGGGGGCTACGTTATTGTGTGATCTACTCAAGACCCATTTTGGAATAAATTATGGTAATAAAACGCAAACTGTGAAAATTCCGGAGTTTCTTCTCAATTCCTCAAAGGAAAACATAGGCGCATTTTTGGGTGGCGCATTTGATGGCGATGGAAACTATAGTGAATCCACTCAAAAGTACGGTTCAAGAGTTCTCCGAGTTCTTTTTGGAGGTAGTTCAAAGGAATTTGCAAAAGGCATTCAAAAATTACTGCTTCGCTTAAGCATCGTCGCCACTCTCTCTGAAGATCGCAAGCATTTCAACACTGTTTTGAAAGGAAAAAATGTGACGTTCAAAAAGCCAAAATATTATGTTACATTTAGGAAAATAGAGTATATTCAACAATTTCAAAAATACGCAATCGTTCACAAAACAAAAATAAACGTAAAGTATTCCAAATATCACAATATTCAGGATTTTCACGACAAACGAGACGAAGAATTAGTCTTTACCAAAATTGTAAGAAAGAAAGTGATCAAAAAAAGGAATCTTCGGGTTTACAACATCCAAGTAAAGGGAAATGAAAACTATGTTGCAGATAATTGCTTGGTTCATAACTGTGGTCGTGCCGGTCGCCCAAAATATGACAAGTCGGGCGAGTCTATTATCCTTTGTAAAACCTCCATGGACGCGGAAGACGCCATGCGGAACTATGTTTTAGGCGAAATGGAAAACATTTCTTCTAAGTTAGGGGTTGAACCCATTCTCCGCATGCACTTATTGTCACTCATCGCAGCGCGATTCGTATTTGACTTGGATTCCATGGACGATTTCTTTGCGCGTACGCTTTACGCACATCAATACAAGGACATGGACAACATCAAACGCATGCTCCGTGCGCTAGTGAAAGAACTAGGCGAGTTGGAATTCGTCGAAGGCGAAGGAAATCGCTTTTGGTGCACCAAAATAGGACAACGCGTAGCCGAATTATACTTGGACCCATTGTCTGCGTATTCCATGATACAAAAATTGAAAAAGAAAAGTGTATCGGATATGGGGTTGATTTATGCCATGGTGGATACGACTGAATTTCGTCCGTATGTGCGTGTTTCGGCGAAGCAGGAAGCAGAAAAATGGGAAGAATTGCAAGCGAATTGGGAGAAGCTCCCGATTGAAGACCAAAACGTGTTGTTTTCCGACCAAGAAATTTTGGAAAAGTGGCAGACGGTATTGTTTTTGGACGAGTGGATGAATGAAGTAAACGAACAGCAATTATTGGAAAAATTCGGCATGGCCCCCGGAGTGATACGTACTAAACTTGTGAATGCGGACTGGTTGTTATATGGAATGAGTGAACTTTCCCCCCTGGTGGGAATGCAGGAAAAAGTTGGGAGGATTGCCAAGCTTCGCAAGCGGATGAGAAGCGGGATTAAGGAAGAACTAGTATTGTTGTGCGAATTGAGAGGAATAGGAAGAGTGCGTGCCAGGAAATTGTTCAACGTTGGAATAAAGAATGTGGGGGATGTAAAAAATACGAGTGTTGAAAATCTTTCTAAAGTTATTGGAACGCGGACCGCGATGAGCGTAAAGAAACAATTAGGGGAGGATTTTGAAAAGGGATTGGAAAAAAAGATTGAATCAAATTTAAAGAAACAAAAAACGTTGTTCGATTAAGTGAATGATTTCACCCCGCGAATTCTTTCTCTAATACATCCTTAATCTTGTTCGCGTCCACTTTCAGTTTGATGAATCGCGTCTGCCCTTTTACTCCCGGCCCTGAAGCGGTGGTAACAATCATTCCGTACATTTCGAGTTGGTTGATGTATTCCCTATACCATCGTGCGGAGACGGGTCCTGCTACTGCGTTTATTTTTTTGGCTACTCGTTCATATTCTTCATATACTTCCCCGCTGAATAATTGTCCTTCTACTATTTCTCCGCTTAATCGTTGAATGGGTTTCTTGGTGAGGGACATGCATGCAAGAGTATACAATACTAGTTTCTCTTGTTCTGGAAGAACTTGGATGTGTTCTAGGATAATTTCCTGTTCAACGGATGTGCGTGCTCGTTTCACGTGAGTATCGGTTACCACGTTTGCTTTTTCTTCATCGGCCAGCTCTCCTGCTCGTAGTAAAAGTTTGATTGCCGTGCGTGCGTCCCCGCTTTCCTGTGCTGCGAGAGCGGATGCCAAACTGATTGCTCCTCCTTCTACTCCGTTGGTGATGAATGCTTCCTGTACCCGTTGTTCTAGGATGGTGTGGAGTTGGTTGGCATTGTAGGGGGCAAATACCATTTCTTGTTGGCATAAGGATGATTTGGTTCGTGGGTCGAGGGCGTCTTTGAATAGGAGATTGTTGGAAATTCCGATAACGGATATTCCTCCTTTTGGCAATTCGTCATTGCTTCGTGTGAGGGAATAGATGAGCTCGTCTAAATCTCTTACTTTGTCTAATTCATCCAATATGAGTAGCAAATGGGTTTCGGTTTCTCGAACAAAGGAAACGAGTTTCTCGTACAAATATGCTGCCGAATACCCTTGAAATGCTTTATCGGGTTGATCGGGGTAGAGTTCTCGCAGGGATTTGAGTAAAACCTTGTATTTCTTGTTGTGTGTTCTGCAATTGATGTACACGTGTCTTACTTTCAACTCTTTTTGTTTGGCAAATGAGCATAATTCTGCCATCACGTGTCGTGTCGTGCTTGTTTTCCCTGTTCCGGGCTTTCCGTAGATGAATAAGTTGTCCGGTCGCTGTCCTCGTAGTGTTACAGCAACTGCATTCGAAATGAACTTAGTCTGTTCTTCTCTAAAAGGGAGGTTTTGAGGAGTATAATGAGGCATGATCTTGTTTCGGTCCAAGAAAACGCTTGGTTTGGTGAATTCGGCTTCAAAAATATTCTGTAATGACATGACGCAACCCATTCTTCTTACATACTCGAATACCCATTTTAAGGTTCCGTGTTTGGAATTCAAGCACACCTTTAATAAGGTCAAATGAGGTAGATAGAAAACAGCCTTTTTTGGCCTGAATGAAAAGGGGGAAGATGAATGGGCTTCTTAGATCGAGTTTTTACAAGCCAGACGGACCAGGTAGATGTAGAGGAATTTCTGAATAATATGGATGTGGAGGAAGAATCGGTGTATGAGGACGCGGATGCGTACGTTAAACCGATGACTCTTCGCGGTGGAGAAGACCTGTCTTCCGTGGAACATGAATTGAAGGAGGGCAACCTTGTATTATTGAATATTGAGGATGCTCAGAAACGCAATCCTAAGGGAGTGCGTGATGCCGTAGTCTCCATAAAGGACTTGGTTTCCCGCATTGATGGGGATATTGCAGGCATTGCAGCGGGTAGGATTTTGATTACTCCTGCGCGTGTTAAGATTATGAAGCGAAAAGTCCCTCAACAATAGGGGGGGCTTTTTCTTTCTTTTTTTCCAATACCTTTTTCTATTCTGCTCGTTCTCTAGTTATTGGTTTAACGTATGACGTCGCATGAAATTCCTCATCTTCCTATCAAGGTCAAGTTAGATGAAGCCAGGGAAATCATTCAGGGGGAATTAGATGCGAATGAGTGGGTCGAGGTAGAGATTCCTACTCCTTCGCTTGAAATGAAGCCGTTCTTTTTTTTTCATTTTGATACGTTTGTTGAAGTGGAGGCAGAAGGAAGCAAAAGTAAGAATGTGGATGAAACCACGCAGGGAATTTCGTCTCTTAATGCCGTATCGAATGAGTTGGATGAAGTGGTTGCGGAGCTTGTTTCTCCTGAGAATATTCAATCCAAACTAAAAAGTCCCGTGAGTGTATCCGTTTCTATTGCGGAGCCTCGTTTTTTATTGGATGAAGCGAAAGTGGCAGCGCAGATTAAGATTGCGGCGCAGGAAAAGGTTCCTAAGAGCAATGTTCAGATTTCTGGAATGCGTTTAGTATACGTTCCGTTTTGGGTATATGGGATTAAATTGGAAGAAGACACGGAAGTAAAACTGTGGATGAACGCTGTTTCGGGAGAATTTGTTGGGGATGATTCGGGTGTTCCTTACCGCGGAAAGACAAGGACGCAGGTATTAAAGGAAACCATTACTGGGCTTCAATCAGCAAGTGGTTGGATTGAAAACTTGCAGGATTTTTTTGGACAGTTTTTGTTGGTTTTTCAGCCCAATCGTGAGCACCCTAATAGGTGGTTGTATATTGCCATTCTTGTTTTGATTGCTATAGTATTGTTAGGAATAGGCTTTATTCGTCTCCCCGTTTAATTAGAACGTTGTAGCTGCTATTTCAAAAACGATTAAGCGAACTCAAATAGGCTTTTTTGTGTTTGTTTTTCAGGTGGAAAGACGGCATTTATTTCTGTTTCGGCGAGCTGGATGCGTTGTTTGAGGTAATCGGACAAATTGTAGGAGTAGATCATCTCTTTTGCAATAGCGAGGTATTTTCTTACGCTTCCTTGAGCAATGGTAAGAATGACATTTCCTCCATCACACTTAATACAACTCCCCTTGAGTGGGATGCGTCGGTATTTTGCATTGCATTTGGTGCAGCGGAATGTTTGTCGGGAGAATGCGCGGGTGTTTCCAATAATATCAGGAAAGAGGTGCGAAACGATGACTCGTTCTAATGAGTCTTGGAATTGTAATGGGACAAGCTTGCTTTGCAGTCGTGCTTGTGCATGGAGTTTTTCTTCCATTGATTGTAATTTGGTGTAAGTGCTTTGTGTGGGTCCTCGGTCGAATTGGGATGTTGTGTGGGAATAATTGAGTTGGATGTATTGGTTTTCTTTTCCTAGTTTTTTCTTCACTACGGGAACTTCGTCTATTTTGGGTTCGCTGAATGTGAGTGTTTTTTCATAGAATGAAATAGGATAAGTGGAACATGTCTCCATTTCGTGCACTTCGTCGTCTATTTCTTGTGGGTTTAGTGCTACGGTGAATACGAGCGGGGCATCCATTCTTCCTCCTCGTGATTTGCTTAGAAACGTGTGGGAAAAGTTAAGTAATGCGTCCATGAGTAGCATGACGGAATCCTGGTCTCCATCAATGTTGCGTCGCTTGCACATTACAAAGTAGGGATGCCCCCACCCTAGTCGTGTTTTGGAATATCCGATTACGCGTCCTACGATTCCGGCACTTGTATGGGGGGCTAATCCAATAACGAGTTTTCCAATCATGTCATTTCTATTTTTAGCGTTGTAATAGGAATCAAGTTTGTAGAATTTAGTAAGTAAATCGTCTACAAAATGGGACGAGCGAAGAAGCCAGTCCCCGCACCCTTCGTTTACAATAATGTCCTGTACGAACATTTCGAGCATTTGGTTATCCTGTTCAAGCGGGTTTCCTTTTACGTCATGGGTATACCCTAATTCGATTGCTTTTTCCACGCTCATTCCTATTTCTTTTGGATAGAAATGGGTGATCGGCGCATTGAGTAATTCAAATCGTCCTGTTCCATCTCGGAATACGTGTAAGTCGTGCTTTGCCCGCAGTATCCCTTTCTCGATTGGTTCTGGTTTTTTTTCATCGGATATGAGTCCTTTTACTCCTTTTACTGGATCGGGAATGCGTTCGATTAGATTTTTTGCTGCCATTTCCATTTCTTGTCGTAAGTCGATAGTGGTCTCGATTCCTTGTTTGGCGGGCAGCCCGCATCGGGTACATTTGGGTTGTTTGCTTATTGTCGCACACGAAGAATTAGTGCACGTGTAGATGGGTTGTGCTACTTTTTGGCAGTGAATGCAGAATCGTCGTGCGTTCAAGTTTTGGCAGGATGGACATTCGAATAGTCCTATTTCTACGTTTATTTTTCCGTTTGTTTCGCGTCGTGTTTTTCCTTTTACTATGCTTAGTCCTGCTGCTTTGTTCATGCTGCGGGTGTTTCCTCCTGCCAGGCTGATGGGGAATAATACATGCGGGTTTCCTTTCATGGTGCGGGGGGATGCTGCCTCAGGTCTTCCCATGCGTCCTCCTGCGAATGTCCCTGCACGGTCTTTGATTTCAATTCCGGCAGCCCGTGAGAGCAAGGAAAGAGCCGTATCCTCTTCGTGAATAGGTTCAACATTGTTTCGCGTGAATAAACGTAGTGCGGCAGTCGTTTCTTCGTCTAGGTGGATTCTATTCTCGTCTTTTCGGTGGGGGATTCCTGCTTTTTCGAATAGTTTGGCGTATCCTTTTTCTCTTGGAAAATGGAGAAGGCCTAATCCTAATAGGGCGTCATTTGTCTCCTTAATTGCATCAATCACTTTTTTTGTTTCTTCGATATTCCATCCTTTGTAAAACCATGTGTAATGCGGGTGTAGAGGAATGTGTAAGTCTTCAGATAATTGTAATGCGGTGGTGAATGAAATAGTGGAATATGGATTTTCTAGCAGGGTAGTAATGTCAATGTTTGTCTTTTTTCCTTCTTCTATTGCTTTGGCTGCGAGTTGTACCCACCATTCTGGAACAAATGGACTGGGCGTGAGGGGATGGGCTGCTTTTCTGTAATCTCCCACTGTTACTAACAGGTCTCCTACAAAGAGTATTTTTTCTAGGAGTGGACGTGCGAGTTGGGCTTCTTCAATCGTGTTGATTTGTTTTACCGTACCATCCTTGAGTCGGATGGTAGGTCCGTCAATTGTTTCTACTGGGAATAGTTGGGCTGCTTTTCCCGGCCGTTCGATTCGTACGTGTGTTCCTACTGCAATAAATTCGTCTAGTAAATACATGAGTGCGGGGTTGATTCCTTTTCCTGCGCAACCGGTGTTGCGGCTCCTTCCGTATCGTAAGCGGAATCCTCCCCATTCGGAAGGGTAGGCGATGAGGGGTCTTCCTGCTGCTACTCCTTCTAAATATTTCCAGTTGGGTTTGAGTTCAATTACTTGGTCGGCTTTTTTTTCTACTTTGATTATTTTTTCTAGAAAGCTCCAGTCTAATCCGAGCTTTTTGGTCCAAGACATTACTTTTAATGCTTTCAATCCTAGTCCTTCCGTTACAACTAATCCCATTCCTCCTCGTATGCGGTTGCTTGGAACACGGGGGAGGTTTCTCCATACGGTTACTTCTAAGTCCTCGGTTGGAATGCCATTGATGCAGACGGGGCATCCTTTTGCAATAATACGCAGTTCGTCGAGCGTCATCTTGATTTGGCGTGATACGACATCGGTTTGGTAGATGTTTACTTCTTCGGCATAGCGTTCTATTTCATCATGCGTTGGATTGTATCTTCCTAGTTGTAATAAGTGTTGAGCGTAATCCCCTAGAATAAGAGGCAGTACGGCTGCGCTTGCTCCTGCCGCGCGGATGGGTCCTGCGAAGTAAATGTCCACGTATTTTGTTCCGTCTTCATTCGTGCCTAGTTTTACATAAGGTAGTCCGTCGAGTGGGGCAACAACGACTCCTTCTGTCATGATAACAAGGCATGTTTTGACTCCTTGTTCGATTCGTTTTTCTATATCTGGATTAGCGTACCATCCTCCTTCTTCTAGAATGATTTCCTTAAACAATTGGAATAGGGCATTCATTCTGTCTCCTTTGTTTTCCTCTAACACGTTACGAAAACGTTCGGCTACACCGATGGGTCCGGCAAGTTTCTCGGTTCGGTCTGCCAAGTCGGTCACGGGGATGCATTCGACTTCGTGATGGACATCGAATCCGGTGTGGCGTGCTTTTTGGGCGAGTTCAAATTGTTCATTCACTCCTTTTACGAGCGTATCAAAATAACTTCGTGTATGCGGGTCTGCTCGTATGCCGGGGAGCATATGAATAGTCATACGATTCCTCCAATAGCGGGTTTTTCTTCTTCTGTTTCCGGTTTATCAAATCGGCTTTCTCGAATGTGGGCGTCTTTGAAAAAGAATTGGGGCACTCTTCCAGGGGTATTAATGAATCCTTTTGATGCGGCATACGCTGAAGTGGTTTGCCAGCACCCGTTGTTGATAATGGTGGTTCCTCGGTATTGCGCATACGCGTTATAGTGATTGTCTCCTCCGATGTATACGTCCGGGTGTTCTCGTACGAGCATGTAGGCTTTAGGTTCTGGTGCATACGGGTGTTTTGTTCCATATACGCTCATCAAGTCTCTTTTGATGAGCAGTTCTTTGATGACTTCCTCCGGCTTGGTTGGAGGAATGTTCATGGCAAACATCCCCCCGATGAGCCCGCTTCCATGATAGATGAGTGTTTTTTGTCCTTCTATTTCCACCCATGAGGGGGATGGAAGGAAGTGGATGTTTTTTCTTTCGTATAGTTGGGGAACAAATTCTTTGATGAGCGGGGGTTGCGGGTCGTGCCATCGGCACGGGTCATGATTCCCGGGAGTAATAAAAATTTCTAAATGGTCGGGCAGTTGAAGCACATAGTTTTGGAACTGGTTGTATTGTTCATAGATATCTTTTACTTCCAGCTCGTTTATTTGATTGGGATACACGCCTATTCCATCAACGTTATCGCCGGCAATCACCAAATATTTTAGTTTTCCTACTCGCTGCTTTTCCGTATCGCTTCCGACGCGTTGGTTCATCCATTCGATGAATTTTTCCCACCAGTTTCGTAGGAATAGTTTGCTCCCAATGTGAATATCGCTTGTAATGACCATTCCTAAATCGACATCGCTTGTTTTGGGTTTTCGTTGGGGTAAGTCCGGCCATGAAAAATCTTTAACAATCATCAATTCTCCTGTTCGGGCAAGTTTTACTTTCATTCCTATTACATCGTCTTCCGTGAGCCGTTTGGCTTTCTCGATTAATTCGGCGTCGGATGCGGGGATGAGTGCTTTTCCATTTCCTTCTAAATCCTCTATTCCTAATAGGATGTGTCCATTTTTGGTGTTCTGTTTTTCACTTACCATTACAATGATTTCGAATTCGATATCTCTTCCCTGCCGGTCAACTTTGGATAATGGTTTGGGTTGATACCCTCTTGTTTTGAGTTCGGTGGAAAGAAATTCGTATTTGTCTTGAAACAATAATAGGAAGTCGTTTGCTTTTCCTTTGGAATCCGAGCTTCCTGAATAGTTAAGGTGGTGCAAGATGCGATAATTGGATGAGTATTCTCTTGCTAATGGTTTTGGTTTGATTGAAGCGCTTTCGGTTATCGTGGATAGGGGGTTATTTTCTAGTATTGCGGTTCTTTTTCGTTCAATTGCGGCGCGGGAAATAATGAATTGGTTTTCTGTTGCGAGAGAATCAAGAATAGGAATGTAGGATTCTCCTTCTCCTAATTCTTCTAATGCGTCGAGTTGGAGCATGAGTCCTTTTTGGTGGGCATAATGTAACACGCGCTCATGCTGTGTTTCACGGGTTGTGAGGGAAATTGTTTTATTGCGTGCGGTTTCATCCATGGGTTGTATCATCTCAACTAAAGGTCTCTTTCAAGGCCTCGAGTTCGGAGATAATAGTCCATAATTCGGTGCGTGAATGGGATGGAAGATTGATGTCGTTGCTCACGTCGTCTAACAAATAGATGGCGCGGGACAATGCAATATCATCTGTAGCGGATAAAATTGTTTTTCGTGCATCTTCCACTGCTGAACGAATATTGCGTGGAACGCTCGCATCCTCGAGCACTCCGTCCATGAGTTCCGCGATGGCGGCAATATCTTGTTTGACTTTATCCCAGTCCACTTTTTTCTTGGGCATTTTTTCCAACCCTCTTTCAGACACCCTAAGGAGTAATATCGCCGATGTCAAGGCATAGTATCCAATAACAGGATACTATACTTCTCCATGAAACCTGTCCTCTTAAAGGTAGCGTTGCGCCAGCGCCGCGGGAGAAATAAAATATTATTCCTTGTGTGCCGTTTCTTCTCCATCTATTTTGGTTGTTCGTCCAAACCCTAATGCTCTCCATAGTTTGTCTTTGAGGTTGCTTTCTATTCCTTCTCCTTCTCGTATGGCATCTATTCCAAAAATAGCGTGTGCGGCATTAAGTTGTTCGGTTGTTGAAATATCACACTTGTTTAGTATGATAATGAATTCGGCAGGAAATTGTGTCTTGAGACGCATGAGGAGTTGATGTTGCTGTTCAAGGGTATACCCTGATTGGGAAGTGGGGTCGACTATAAACAAGATGCATGTTGCTAAGTGTTTTAATCCTGCGAGGGCTTTTTTTTCAATCGTGTTCCATTCCCTGTTAATTTGGTCTAACAACCCAGGGGTGTCCATTACCTGCACTTCACGGTAGCGCATGGAAAAATATCCTAATTGTAATGATTTTGTTGTAAAAGGATAGGATGCAACAATGGCTTTGCTCGTTGTTAATCGTTTGAGCATGGTTGTTTTTCCTGTGTTGGGGAATCCAGCCAATACAATAGTTGGAATATCAATTCGTACATCCGGTACTTCTTTGAGTTGTTGGTTGGCAGTCTGTAACACGATGATATTTTCTTTTAGGCTTTTCATGATATTAGCACAACGACCATAGTAGCGTGCGCTCTCTTTTTTCATGTGAACTAATGCGTCCGGCGCCACGTGATACATTGCTTTTTTTCCTTGAATGAGTTGCCGTTTCAATAGTTTTCGTACGCTGATTATTTGGGAGGCGGCCTGCTTTACTTTTCCTACTTGGATGGTTTCGGGGAGTAGTTCTTGATAAAAGGGGTGTAGTTTGTCTATTCGTGGAACCGAACGCGACAGGTGGTCAAGTTGTTTTTCTAAGTAGTCATAGAATAGTTCCATTCGCCTGAGGACTTTTTCTTTGCGATGTTGAATCGTGCTCTTTCGGGAGCGTTTAATGTTGCTATTTCTTCGTGCATGGGAAAAAGCATTTTCAACTAGCTTTTCAGGACTTTCAATTGCATAGAATTGCATAGAGAGGAAGGGGTCGTAATGCGTTTATAATGCCCATGTTGAGAGTCAAAATGTTCATTAATAAGGTTTTTGCTCTCTTCCCTATATTGGTTGTGCGTATGAAGATGAATCCTCTTTATGATAAGTCATTCAAACGCCTCATGATTCTTCCAGCGGTTTTGACGGTGATTTTTCTCATTATTATTTTAGTTGCTCCGGGCGTTACACTAGGATTGGATTTTGCGGGAGGTACCCGTATTGTTGTAAACACGGATAAGTTGCAGGAACAACCCGTAAAAGACTTGTTGAGTTCCGAATTTGGTCTCCCAGATAGTAAAGTAACGATTGTGTCAAGTCCGTTTGGTACGAGTGCGCGCATTGAGTATGCCGAGCCAAAAAATCTTTCCGACTCGCGCGTATTATTGGAGCAGGCGATTGCAAAAAAGACAAGTAATCCTTCCCAAAGTGTTGCCATGTTGAATGATATCATGTCCAAGTTGAATCAACAGTTATTGATTGGAAATGACCCTGAATTGCTTATTCCTATTGCTTCGAAGGCAGTGAATGATGCGAGTGCAGCTATTTCGGCAGGGGTACAGGAATCGCTTATTGGACAATTTGGTTTGCCTTCGGATACTCCTTTTACGGTAGAACAAGTTACTCCTACTTTTGGAGCAAGTTTTTTGGCTAATACTATTTTTGTAGCCATTGTCTCTATTATTTTGTTGACGATTGTTATTTTTATCTTTTTTAGGGAACTTATTCCTTCTCTTGCGGTGGTAGAAGCAGCCCTTTTTGATATGCTTACCGCGCTTGCTCTTCTAACGCTGTTCGGATTTTCCATTACCCTTTCAACAGTAGCGGCATTGCTCATGTTAGTTGGATATTCCGTGGATACGGATATTCTGCTTACAACGAGGGTGTTGAAACGGAGAGATAAAACGGTGTTGGCTCGTGCTAATGATACACTGATGACGGGGCTTACCGTCACATCTACTCTGATGGGGGCTGCTATGGTCATGCTGATTGTTTCATGGTCTGCTCAGATGACTACCATTTTTGAAATTTCGGCCACTATTCTGTTTGGTTTGATGGGTGATTTGGTTGCGACGTGGTTCACCAATGCCCCTATTTTGTTATGGTATTGGGAGAAGAAGAATGGTTCGGTGGAGGCAGCGGCATGACATCCAATAAATCTCTTTGGAAGAATTGGAAAGTGCTTCTCTGGGCGTTCTTCCTATTGGGAAGTTTAGCTCTTATTTTGAATGTGAGTTTTACAAATGGGATTAGTGTAGGACACAATCTCAAATTGGGAAGCGAGTTTTCAGGTGGAACATTATTCCAATTACAGTTGGCTGAGCCGGCTACTGCTGCTCAGATGAGTGAAATTCGTTTTATTGTAGAAAAACGGCTCAATCCGAATGGATTGCGTGATGTGACAGTATCGAATACGGGGAATCAGATTATTCTTGCCCAGGTGGCTGAAACGGACCCTGCACAAGTGGAAAATTTGCAGGAATTGCTTCTCAAGCAAGGCCGTTTTGAGTCTTTTTTGAACGGCGAATTGGTGTTTGATGGTGGGCAGATTATTCAGGTAGTGGAGAGTGCTAATCAAGGATATGGTGCCCATCCCAGCGGAACGGGGAACAGCTATGTGTGGACGCTTCCTTTCTTGTTGAACGATGCGGCTGCTCGGAAGTTTTCTGAATCATCATTTCATCAATGCATTCAAACGGGTTTTTCGGCAGGCAGTCCTTCGTATGATTGTGCGGCCACTTATTTTTTCATTGACCGTCCTACTAATGCAATCGTAGTGTATCCTTCTTCTGTTCGTTCAAGCGATGCGGGGAAGATTGGAGCAAGTGCGTATAATTTTCCTGCCAGTACCACCATTTCAAGTATTCTTACTAATGCGAATCTTCGATTAGTAGAAACGGATGAGAATGGTTTGACTGCGGAAGGAAGCTCGCTTCTTCTGAACATTCCTGATAATGTAAAAAGTATTATTGTTCCTGATTCCATTAATGAGGAATTGGTGGAGCAGATTAAGGGGCTAACAACCATTCCTATTGTTACGGTGGAAGAGAAATCGGGGATAGCGTGGATTGTAGATGTTTCGGGATTGCGGGACGTGATTAATCTTTCCCCCGGCATTACGGGGAACGACCCGTATATTGAAAATGTGAAGGATGTGGCCCCGTTGCCTTTTTTGGTTATTACGGGGACGGCACCTGATGCCGCGGAAGCAAAAATGCGGTTGGATGATTTGCGCATCCTATTGAAAAGTGGAGCATTGCCCATTCCCATTATTTCAATTAACAAGCAGACGGTTTCAGCTGAATTGGGTGGACAGTTTCTTTCGAATGTGTGGTTGATGGGTTTGCTTGCATTGATAGTGGTATCCTTAATTGTATTCATTCGATATAGGGAACTCAAATTGGTGGCACCTCTCCTTGTAGTAGGTTTGTCTGAAGTCGTGATGATTTTGGGATTTGCAGCGCTGGTAAAGTGGAATTTGGATTTGGCTTCCATGGCGGGTATTCTGGCAGCCGTTGGAACAGGGGTAGATTCTGAAGTGATTATGACAGATGAAATTCTTCGTCAGGAAAAGGACGCTCATGAGAGTGATGAGAAAGGATTAGCTGCTCGGGCGAAACGAGCATTCTTCATTGTGTCGGCTTCTGCAAGCACGGGTATTGCGGCAATGCTTCCGCTTGTTATTCTTGGTTCAGGTATTGGGAAATTGACTGGTTTTGCTCTTACTACGATTGCCGGGGTATTATTAGGAGTCCTTATTTCTCGTCCTGCGTTCCAGGAAATTATCAAATTGATTCTTAATCCAAATAAAGAACAGGATGATGCGGCAACTCATTAGGATTTTGCTAGTTTTTTCCCCAGCTCTTGAAGGGAGTCAATATTGGTTTCCTGCATGAGCAGGACAACCCATATTCCCATTCCTATTCCGCTTAGAATAAACCATGAAAGTACGTGCAGTGTTTCTGCGAGAGGAAAAGAAAAATAAACTCCTACCATTACTATTCCGAGCAAGCGGATAATGTTGAGGAATTGGAGGAAAATAATTCCAATGAGTAATGGAAATAGTTTTTTTTGGGGGAGAGTTGGAAAACCTACTATTAGTCCTGCAAAAATTCCTCCGATGGTGATGCCCGTGCAGAATGGCGTAATATCAAACGTTCCATTTTGAGTAAAGAGTAGTGTTCCCTTTACTGGAATGTGAAGAATGTCTCCAACGAGGGTGGCAATCCATTCTTGATAGGCAATTATGGGAAATAAGAAAAAGAAAATGGTTATTCCAATGAAAATAATGGTGAATCGCAGCAGGAATGTTCGAACGGAAGGATGGGAAAAAAAATAATGGTGAGAATAGTGTCGTGTCACCATGGCACCCCTTTTATTCCCGTGATGTAGGCAATGCGGTTGAATGTGAGATGCATGAACGGTGTTATCATAATGAGCAGAAGAAAAACGGTCCAGTTGGGCGGATTGATTCCTAGGCTGAATAGGATTCCTCCTAATACAAAATCAAGCTGGTCTAATACGTGGGCGGGTTTTCCTGATTCCATTCCCATTCTTCGTTTGATGAAACTTCCTATCATATCTCCTGTTAGTGCCCCAACAGATAATAAGAAAGCAAATGCGACAAAGTGAGACGACACGCTTTCAGTATAGGTTGGGAAAAAGAATGCGAGAGAAAATCCGGTGAATGTTCCGATGAGAATTCCCATCCCCGTTCCTTTCCATGTTTTCCCTTTTCCTAATAATCGGCGTCCGTCCATCCATTTTTTTTCCATGTCAAGGGGTGTTTTTCCCCCAAATACCATGGCGGAGGCATTGGCCACATACAATGGAATAGCCGTTAGAATGAGTGTTGTCCATAAATCAGCCATAGAAAGAATGAATCGATGACCGGATTAAAAGGAAATGGGGTGTCGTTCCTATCATGCCGCCTAAACCTGTTTCAATTAACAAGAATGGAGAAGATGACCCTCGTATTACTCCATGGAATGAAACACCGGCTCCTACCATGGGGCATCGGCCGCGGGGACGCGGTTTGCGTGATTGGCTTGTATTAGGGATGGCTTTTCTTTTGCTTGTCTATGTGTTATCCTTCCTTCTTTTGAGTGTTTCAGGCACTGCTCCTTCAAAGGAAAGAGCAGGATTTTTTACTCAAAAAGGAAATGCGGCGTGGATTCCTATTCAGGGAGAAATTTCTTCCACATCGGGAAGCGGAGAGACAGGGTATCTTGAAATCGTCCAAGCCCTCGATGATGCAGAAAACGACCCTTCGGTTGAATTGATTTTCCTTGACATTGATTCTCCGGGTGGAAGTGTGGTTGCGAGCAAGCAGATTGTTGCAAAAATAAGGGAAATGGACAAACCGATACTCGCGTGGATTGGGGAAGTGGGAGCAAGCGGAGCATACTATATTGCGTCGGCATCAGATTACATTGTAACAGATGAGGATTCTATTACGGGAAGTATTGGGGTGATATCCATGCTTCCTAACATATCCGTATTGTTAGATAAGATTGGCATTTCGATAGAAGATATTTCTACAGGCGATTTGAAGGGAGTGGGTTCTCCATTTAACGAGTTAACGGATGAAGAGAAGAGTATTTTCCAAGAATTAGTGGATGAGGCATTTGCTTCTTTTGTAAGTGATGTGAAAGAATTTCGTGGAGAAAAACTGGACGCGGTAGCGTTTGAAACTATTTTGGATGGACGTATTCTTTCAGGCAGGCAAGCACTCAAAATAGGGTTGATTGACCAGACGGGAACACGGGAAGATGCATTAGTAAAAGCGGGGGAAATAATGGAAATAGAAGGAAAACCCACTCTTGTTCCTTTTATTGAAAAGTCATTCAGTTTGAGTGAGTTGTTGTTTTCTGCAGGTGCCTCTTTTGGAAAAGGAATTCAATCAAGCATTCATAACAATACCGTTGCTGGAATTGAGGCAAAGTAGTTAGAATGCTAATGCAAAAAATAATCCGATAACAAATGCAGAAACAAAATTAGTAGAATTGTTGTCTAATACCCCTTTTTTTTGGAGCGTAGCGCCTAGGAAGCTGTCAAAGATGGACCCCATCATTCCTGCGAGGAGAATAATGATTCCCCAAAAAATGTTTTGAGTGAGAATGAATGCTAGCAGGCCAAAAATAATGGACCCGCCCAACGCGCCCATTAATCCTAGAAGGGAAACTCCTCCATCGGTTCCGGTTTCAACTGGTTGAAGAGTGATAATAGAAAGCGGTTTGTATTTGGATAACACTCCTATTTCACTTGATAGGGTGTCGGCAAACGCGGCGGAGAGCGATGCGAAAAACATTACATTGAAAGATACAGGATTAACCATTAGTGCGATGAGCGCCGGTCCAATGTTTCCGATGATGTTTACGGTAGAACGGATGGCATGAGGTTTGCGATAATACTTGTTTCGAATGACTCGTGTTACAAATTCTCCAATGAGAAAAAATAGAATGATGGCAATGAATGACCCTATTCCTCCCAAGTAAGCAGTGTAAATTGAAATAAATAATCCTATAATAATGGCAGTCGGTTTAAGCAGTCGTTTTCGTATAATAAGAAGAAGGACAATGAGAAGAATAACTCCTGCACCCGTCCATTCGATGGGTTGCATGCTCATTCAACCTCATCCAATTCGAGTAACTTTGAGTATATCGACTCGTTTGATGGGGGCGATCTTTCGAATATTGGTTAGTATTCCTGCAGTAGAATCTCCTGAAATGAATTGGTGGAGAAGCGATTCATAGTCTTGTCCTGCTGCCAAACTAATTATTCCTTCGTGCAAGAGTTGTCGTACGATAGAACGTTTTGGTGCTGAAATAGGATTAGATATAATGGCAACTGTTTTGATGCGGGCAATTTGACCGTCTTTGCATCGTGCATCGATAATATGTTCTACTTTGCTTGATTTTCTCCTCACGAGGCGTCGTACGGAACCGGGTTGTACTTCCATTCCATACAGTTGCGTGTAGGCGTTCAGCCCTTGCACGTTGTTCACTTTGAATTTGAGCATGAGTTGGCTTTTCTTAATGTTTCCCGTCATTTCACGCGCACTTATTGATAGGATGCGGTTCATTACATTTTCGGGTTCCTCTCCCGGGGTATGCGCCAACGTTGTACTGTTGAAAAGAGGCGGTGCTAATAGGTTGAACCATTTCTTTGATTTCCATTTGTCTACTCCTTTTCTTTTTCGTGCTTTTGGAGCGGCCGTCTTGGCTTCTTTTTTGTTGGTGGGTTCATCCATTATTTGTACCATTGTAGTATCAACTCCATTATTACTTCACCAATAGTGCTGCTTTTTCTTGGGTGTAGCGCCAATCGGATGGAAGCTTTCCCACTCTTGTATAATAATAAACCAGTCTCCTTATTTTGGAAACCGTAATACGATACCCTCGCTTTGCTGAATAGTCTTTCTTGTTTGCATTCATGTGTTTTTGCAAGGTAACGCTTTTCTCAATCAAATTGAGCAAATCTTGTGGGATGTCTTGTGCGGCCCCTTTTTCTTTTAGAATAACCCCGATTCGTTTCTGCGTGAGCGCTTTGACATTAGGAACGCCATACTGGTCGCGAAGCGCCATCCCTATTTTGGCTGTGCTCATTCCCTGATTAGACAAGTTAAGAATCAGTTCTTCGATCTCGGCGGGTTGATAATCAACCCATTGTCCTGGTTTTGCGTCTGTTTTGGTTTTAGCCATATGATGCTACACTTCCTTTGACTGCCCCTCGCGAGGCAGAACCGAACCCGTCTGGTAAGGAGCGGGTTTAGCTTGGGTTAGAACCAAGATAATCCAATCCCCTAGAAAACGTTTAAAAAAGGCAGAGTTAAAAGAACCAAAAAAAAGAGAGGAATATGAGGAAAGGAAACCCGTCATTGTCGAAACGTATTGGAAGGTGGAAGCGGCGATGGCGTGCGATTGTTGGAATCCCCCCTAATAAATGGAATGAGCGAGGAAGACTGGCGAGGAAAAGGTTGAGTCGTGTCTTGGAGGTGAATCCACTGGATGCCGGTGCGGCACTGGATAGTCTTCTTGAAGAAGAGCGACAGTTTGATTCATCCGCCGTGCGACGAATTTTATATGGAATGGGAATCCATAATTCTCGGAAAATACGGTCGGTGACCCAAGCCGTTCGGACAATAAATTCATGGTATGTTAGTGGGCGGCCTATTCGCATGATGCATAACATGGAAGACCGGATGAGGCGTAAAATTAAGGATGAATTAGGCTTCCTGCAATCCCGTCTTTTTTTTGTCCAATATCGGCGGTATCAGCGTCATTATAATCTTGGGACAACCGGGGTGGAATGACTTCCGCTAGGCGTACCGTATCCTTTTTTCCACTGCTTCCACGTGTTTCAGTACAAGAGGGTTTCCTCCCCCTTTCAAATACCCTTGCGTGATAGTGCCCCATCCACTCTTGAAATTGGAGTGGGTAGCGGTGAATGTTTTCTTTAGATTCACTAAATCAACGGCCAGGTCTTCTATTTTGGTTGAGTGGAATGCGAGTCCAAAGTCAATGAAAAATAGTGTTGATTTAGTTGCATGGGTGTTGACCAACACATTGCTCGTAGTCAAGTCCCCGTGTACGATTCCTTTGGCATGCATCCGTGCGATGTAGTTTCCTGCTAATGCGCACCATTCTTTCTTTTTTTGAATGGAGTGTTTTCCTAATAATCCGTGTTTCAGTCGGGGGTGGGGGATAAATTCCATTATTATTTCAGCACGTGATGGGAATAATGCATATAGTATTGGAGTGGGGATTCCTATTTTTTTTACTTCGTGCAGCATGCGCGCTTCCCTCGTGGTGCGTTCTTTTCGTAAACGCGAATCTAATAATTCGTTCCGATAGGTTTTGGGCACGCGCGTCTTTTCTACAACCCATTTTCCTAAAATTTTCTTCTTTCGTATCTCGGCTTCTGCCCCAATAGATAAAATAGAAGTGGATGTCATACCCCATCAAATGGAGCACGCGGTTTTTATGTCATACGCCCTTTGTTCGTATGCGGTTTGTCCCCCTTCCAAAGTGGAAAGGGCGTTTTCGAGGAAATCGATTCCTAGTTCGTTTGCAATTTCCACGGATGAAAGTACTCGGGAAAAATAGGTGCGTGCTTGTTGTGCATTTTCTTTTGCTGATTGATACGAAGCGAGTGCCATATCCATGCGTGTTCCTTTTCCACAAATATGGCTTTCTGCTTCTGCTTCGAGCAGTGCCGTATTCCCATTATTCAGATTTTGCTGCAGGGTAATCAAAAGAAGCGACCCGCTAACATAGTCATCCAGTATTCCTGATTCTAATCCCCCTCCTTCTCGTATGCGTTTGCGGTAGGAGAGAAGTACGTTTTCGTATTTTTGTTGGTCAGTCAACGATACGGGGGCAAGCAGTCCTTCCGTTACATACGTTGAGCGTTCTCCTCGTAGTTCACGCGCAACACTTTTAGAGTCGCCTAATGAGAGGCAACCGGACATGAAGAAAATGGAAAGAATGAGCAACCCGATGAGGACACGCATAAACGTGGGAGAGCGTGTTCGAATATTAAAAGGCAATCTTTTTGCACGTGGCACAATGGGGATTAAAATGGCTTTCCACCCGTTTTGGGGGATGGATACCTCTGAAATAAAGGCAATGGAGTCCCGTGCCCATGCGCTATGGGAGAAAGAAAAAATATACGTCTTCTCCTCTATCCCGGGAAAACCTGTTTTCAGTATCGACACCCCGCCTCCAACGGTATCGGGGGAGATGCATATTGGTCATGCGTGTTCCTATTCGCAGCAGGATTTTATTGCACGCTACAAGCGCATGCTCGGCTATAATGTATTCTACCCTTTTGGAACGGACGGCAATGGTCTTCCTACTGAAAGATTGGTTGAAAAATCCCGTGGTATTCGCGCGCGTGACATGGATCGGAATGCATTCATTCAGGTGTGTGTGGATTTTCTGAAAGAAACGCTTCCGCAATTTATGAAGGATTGGAAAGATATTGGGATTTCGGCTGATTTTTCTAAAACATATTCAACAATTGATACCACGTCTCGGAGACTTGCCCAGTGGTCGTTTCTTGATTTGTATCAAAAAGGGCGCGTGTATAGGAAAGATGCTCCTGCCATGTGGTGCCCTGAATGTCAAACAGGAGTAGCACAAGTAGAAATACAGGATAAAGAAATGGATTCCACATTCAATGATATCGTATTCATGCAGGGAGATGAGGAAATTATTGTCGCTACCACGCGTCCGGAATTATTGCCGGCGTGTGTGGCATTATTTTTTTCTCCGGGGGATGGTCGATATGTTCATTTGCGTGGAAAAAGAGCACGTGTTCCATTGCATGATTTTGATGTTCCTATTTTGGAGGATGATCGGGTAAAACCTGATAAGGGAACAGGGATTGTAATGTGTTGTACATTTGGTGACCAAGTGGATATGGAGTGGCAGAAAGCATACAATCTTCCTATCAAAACGGTGATAGGAGAAAACGGCCGAATGACAAAATCGGCTGGGAAGTATGCGGGATTGAGTATCAAGCAGGCACGGCGGGATATTTTGAAAGACTTGCAAGACAAAAAATTAGTGCGGGGGCAGAAACCAATTACTCATACAGTAAATGTACATGAGCGATGCGGTATTCCTATTGAGTTTGTTAAAAGCAAGCAGTGGTTTGTCAAATACCTTGATTTGCGGGAAGAAATGATAAAGTGGGGGAGTGAAATCGAGTGGCATCCTCCCCACATGAAGCACCGGTATGATAATTGGGTTATGGGATTGCAGTGGGATTGGTTGATTTCCAATCAGCGTTATTTTGGAGTGGCATTCCCGGTGTGGTACTGCGCTAAATGCAATGAGGTTATTCTGGCAGACGAGTCTCAATTACCTGTTGATCCGTTGACGGACAAACCGCCTGTTGAAAAATGTCCGGCATGCCAATCTATTGAGATTATTCCTGAATCGGATGTGTTGAATACGTGGTTTACTTCATCGTTAACTCCTCAGATTGCGTATTCTCTTTTGCCTAAATCCAATAGGTTTGAATTGTTGCCGATGGATGTTCGTCCACAAGCGCACGAAATTATCTCGTTTTGGTTGTTCAATACTACTGTTAAAAGTCATTTGCATTTTAATAAAAATCCTTGGAAACATGCCATGATTTCGGGCTTTGTTACATTAAAAGGGGAGAAAATGTCTAAGTCTAAGGGAAATATTATTCGCCCCCAGGAAGTAATGGAAAAGTTTGGTGCAGATGCTATCCGGTATTGGGCGGCTTACTCAAAACTGGGGGATGATTTTGATTACCAGGAAAAGGATGTTCAAACGGGTAAAAAGTTTGTTACTAAAATGAGCAACGTAGCGAAGTTTGTTTTTTCTACAATCGATATGCCAAAAGAAAAACCGTTGTTGCATCATACGGACCAAATCATACTGCACCGATTGAAACAAACGATTGAGTCGTGCACGGAAGCATTTGAGTCATATAATTATGCGAAGGCCAAATTGGATGCCGAGCAGTTCTTCTGGAAGGATTTAGCCGATAATTATCTCGAGTTGGTTAAACATCGTGTGTATGAAGGAAATAAAGAAGAGAAAGCATCTGCTTCCTACACATTATATCATGTTTTATTAAACACGATTAAGATTATGGCGCCGTTCACTCCTTTCATTACGGAGGAAATATATCAGTCATTTTACCTAAAAAAAGGGGGCGCGAAGTCCATTCATATTTCTTCATGGCCGGACGAAGAAAAGGATGCTTGTTTTAGTGGGATAGACCATTCTAGTAGAGCGGAAGAGCAGTGGGCACGTTTGTTGGAAATTATTTCGTTTGTTCGTGGAAAAAAGTCCGAGGCCAAGAAATCCATGCGAGCGGAAATTTGTTTGTCTCTGTCAAAAGAGGATAATGAGTTGTTGCAGGACGTATTGTCTGATTTGTGTGGGGTCTCAAACGCAAAAAAGTTGAAAATAGGCCCGTTGGATGTGGAAATTCTTCCCTCATCGGATGAAAAAGATAAAAAAAATTAGATAGTGAAAAATCCTTTTTTCTTTTTCTTTTCTGAATAAGGTTCCCCTTTTTTGAGCGAGCGGAGTTTTTCTAATAGTTCTTTCTCTTCCTTGGTAGGTTTGCTTGGCACATCTACTTCTACTCGAACGTACTCGTCTCCGTATCCGTTTTCATTAAGCCGCGCGATTCCTTTTCCTTTCAATCGAAATACTTTTCCTGTTTTTGTTCCAGGCGGGATGGTGATAGTTGTTTTTTTCCCGTCGAGCGTCGGAATGGAAATTTCTCCACCTAATACTGCTTCTTCATAAGGAATGAATTGTTCTGCATACACATCCTCTCCGTCTCGTTTGAATAAAGGATGCGGTTTCACGTGCAACACAACGTAGGCGTCCCCTTTTTTTCCGTGGGAATAATTTCCTTGCCCGGGTACGCGAAGATGATTTCCTGTATCAACTCCTGGAGGGATCGTAACATCCAATTCTGCTGTTTTTTTTACGCTTCCTTTTCCATCGCATGTTTTGCACGGGTTGGATATTGTTTCTCCTGTTCCTCGGCAATGCGAGCATGGAAATGTTGTCTGGAACATTCCGAATGGGGTTCGTTTGATTTGAGTGGCCATTCCTCTCCCTCTGCATGTTGGGCATGTTTCTTTTTTTCCTGTTTTGCTTCCCGTTCCATTGCAGGCAGGACATGCGGTAAGATGGGTAATGGAAATGGATTTGGTTGTTCCTAGTGCGGCTTCTTCGAATGTAAGTTCAACATCTACTCGCACGTGGGAAATGGTTTCTCTTCGGTTGTTCTCTCTTCCATAGAATTCTCCTCCGAATGCTTGTCGGAGCAAGTCTTCCATGTTTCCGAATCCGCCCATTCCTCCAGAGAAGAAATCGGAAAAATCGAATCCGGGCATTCCTCCTTGTCCAGATCCTGAAAATCCTTGATTTACTGCTTCGCTTCCAAATTGGTCGTATGTTTGTCTTTTTTCCTGATTGGATAATATGGAATAGGCCTCGCTTATTTCTTTGAATTTTTCAGTGGCGTTTCTTTCCTTGTTTACGTCGGGGTGCCATTGCTTGGCAAGTTTTTTGTAGGCGGCTTTTACCTGTTCAGGTGTTGCGCTTCGGTCGATGCCGAGAATAGAATAGTAGTCTTTGGATGCCATACGGGTACTCATTGAATGGATAGGTTAATGACTTCTCCCATTCAGGCTGCCTCGAAGGGGTTGTTCCGTCGGGAGTCATTGTTGTTTTTTTTCTTTGGTATCTTCATCGTGGACTTTGTATTCGGCATCCGTGGCTTCATCAGGATTGGATTCATGGTTTCCTCCATCAGGGTTTTCGTTTGCGTTTGGTGCAGAATGACCTGCTTTCTTGTATATTTCTTGTCCTACTTGCATTAAATCCTTATTGAGTTGTTCCATTACGCTCTTGAGTTGTGCTACTGGTTTTGGTTCACTTCCTAAAAGTTTCTTTAATTCTTCCACTTGCGGGGTTATTTTTTCTTTTGTTTCAGCAGATATTTTGTCTTTCATTTCTTCCAGCATTTTTTCTGTTTGATACACGGTAGCATCGGCTTGGTTGACTGTTTCCACTTCTTCTTTTCTTTTTTTGTCCAGTTCAGCAAACTCTTCGGCTTGTTGGCGCATGCGTTCCACTTCTTTTTCGTCTAGTTTTTGTGCAGCCATTATTTGGATGCGTTGTTCTTTTCCTGTTCCTAAATCTTTGGCGGAAACATGCAGTATTCCATTTGCATCCAAGTCGAATGTAACTTCTATTTGAGGAATACCGCGTGGTGCGGGAGGAATCCCTTGGAGTACAAAAACCCCGAGTTGTTTGTTATCCACCGCAATAGCTCGTTCTCCTTGGAATACCTTTATTTCTACAGCAGGCTGGTTATCGGCGGCAGTGGAAAATATCTGGCTTTTTTTGTGTGGAATTGTAGTGTTGCGTTCCACGAGTTTTGTCATTACTCCCCCTAGTGTTTCAATTCCTAAGCTGAGCGGGGTAACGTCTAACAATAGAACGTCTTTGACTTCCCCGCTTAATACGCCGGCTTGTACTGCTGCCCCCATTGCCACACATTCCATTGGATCCACGCCTCGTTCTACTTTGGTTCCAAGAATGCGTTCTACAAATTTTTGTACGATGGGCATTCGGGTAGGACCTCCTACCATGACGACACGGGAAATATCAGAGGGCAGTATTTTAGCATCCCCTAATGCTTGATTAACCGGTCTCTCGCATCGTTTCACGATAGGAGTTACCAGTTCTTCGAGCTTGGCTCGGTTGAACTTTAGCACTAAATGCTTGGGTCCGCTTGCGTCCGCCGTAACATAAGGCAGATTTATTTCCGTTTCGAGCGTCGTTGAGAGTTCGATCTTGGCTTTTTCGGCCGCTTCTTTGACTCGTTGCATGGCTACGCCGTCTTTTTTCAAATCGACTCCGTCCGTTCGCTGGAATTCCTTTAAAATCCAATCCACAACTACCGCATCCATGTCCGTTCCGCCAAGTTGAGTATCCCCGCTTGTTGATTTTACTTCGAATACGCCGTCCCCAAACTCCATTACGGTAACATCGAGCGTTCCTCCTCCCAAATCAAATACGAGTACTTTTTGTTCTCCTCCTTTTCGGTCCAATCCATATGCCAGACTGGCAGCAGTAGGCTCATTCACAATGCGAATAACATCCAATCCTGCAATTTTTCCTGCATCTTTGGTAGCTTGACGTTGGTTGTCATCAAAATAGGCCGGAACCGTAATTACTGCTTTTTCTACTTTGTCTCCGAGAAACGTTTCCGCGTCCTTTTTTATTTTTTGCAGGATGAATGCGGATATTTGTTGAGGGGTGTATTTCTTTCCATCAACCGTATAGGTATGATTGGTTCCCATTTTCCTTTTGGCAGCTGTTATTGTTCCATTCGGATTCGATACGGCTTGTCTTCGTGCAGGTTCTCCCACCAGTACTTGCCCGTCTTTCGTGAATGCTACTACTGATGGAAAAGCCTTTCCATAGAGTGTGTTTCCCTCCGCGCTTGGAATAATGCGGGGCTTTCCCCCCTCCAGTATTGCAGCTGCGCTGTTTGATGTTCCGAGATCGATTCCTATTATTTTACTCATGGTGTGTTTCCCCCTTATGGTTTCCAGTTAATGGTGAAGTGGTTTCGTTTTCGGTTGTATTGTGTTTGTTTATTTTCACTTTGGCGGTACGCAGCACATCGTTGTGAAATAGATAACCGCGCTGTATTTCGTCCATCACAATATCTTCTTTTTGGTTGGGTTGAAATTCTTGCATAATGCATTCGCTCGTAAATGGGTCGAAGGTTTTTCCCAATACGTTCATGGGTTTCACTCCATCCGTGGCGAGTATTTTTTGAAACTGGAATCGCAAATTTTCAAATCCTTTTTTGTGTTCATCCCCTACTTTTTCGGCCGCCGCATCCAACGCATCTGCAAAGGAAAGTAATTCTTTGAATGCGGCAGCTTTTCCTCGTTGGTATTGATGAAGCATCTCTCCTTCGCTTCTTTTTCGATAGTTTTCAAAGTCGGCCTGTACGCGTTGTAATGTAGAAAGCAAGTCGGCCGATTCGGGGGCGGAAGCAGGAAGGGGGTTTTCCTTTTTTTGAGATGGTTTGGTTTCAAGCATTCGAATCACAACCAATAAAATGTCCATTATTTTTAGACATTTAATGGTTATTCTAATCATAGGTTTTTTAAGTCTTTAGGCTACCTTTTCGGTAGCATGCCCCCACCCCCCTCTGCCGCCCGCTTCCGTATTGTGATTCGTAGAATAGAACGGCCGTTTAGGGGGAATACGGAGCAGGAATTGGAATGGATTTGCCAATCATTAGGACTTACATCGATTGGTAAGGATAAAGTGACTGCCGACATATTTAGGGAAATAGTGCGTTCCACGGAAGAAGGAAAAGGTATTTCATCTACGCTCCTTGCTCAACGCATTCATCTTTCTCGGGGCGCAGTTATTCATCACTTGAATAATTTACAAGCAGCAGGATTGGTGGTAAAACAAGGCAGAGAATATGTTGCCCGCTCCAAGAGCATGGTACGTACAATACAAGAAGTGGAAGAGGATATCAAGCGGATTTTTGACAAAATGGAAGAGACCGCGAGAGAAATTGATCGTGCATTTGGTATGGATTGGGAATCTCCACCGGAGCGATAACGAATGGTAGGACGTTCATTCCTATTCCCCGGAGTTTTAGTTCATGAACTCTCTCATGCAATTGGATGCTGGATTTCAGGTATTCCTATTCACAAAGTAGAAGTGACTTCTACCTCGGGGAAAGTCATTCATGATAGGGGAAACGTACGCAGCAGCATCCTGATTAGTATCGCTCCTCTTTTCATTGGAACGATTTTGGCAATCATACTATATGGTATGGGAAAAGAAATAGTGGAGAAAGAACCATTGTTTGCGCTCATTGCGGGATGGGCGGGCTTTGCTATTGCATTTCATTCTATTCCTTCTTCTCAGGATATGACGAATGTTCTTGCTACTATTGGAGATCGTTTTCGTCAATTGCTAGGAAGTTCAACTCCTTTCTTGTGGAAAATAGGAAAAGGGGTTCTGTATGCTGCCGCATGGGTCATTATGGGATTGGGGACGGGATTAGCCGTTATTGCCAATGCCACGATACTTATACGTGTGATGTGGGGAATCCTTTTGATTGGAGCGGCCTAACTGGACTTCCCATAAAATGAATTTAAAAAAAAACAAGGCATTGGGCCAATATATTGTCTTAGTTCCTTTTTCCAATGATTTTCAGGCAAAGCCGGCTAACTGCCTAATCTTATATATAGGATTCTCCCGTCTCTGAGAGAATGCGTTTTCTTTTTTTTGCACTTGTCGGAATGCTTGCTTTCTCAGGGTGTATTGATTACATTTTTGAACCCGATGATGGAAACCCAGACAACACAGTAGCCTGTGATTCATTTACTAATATTCCGTCACAGGATTCCTGTTACAAGGATGCAGCGGTCAAACAGAAAAATAGTGCAGTATGTTTTCAAGTACAAGAGCTTTCAACAAGGGATTCTTGTTTTCATGAAGTGGCCGATGCGCTGGGAAGCGGAGAAACATGTCTCTTTATTTCAAATATTGGAATAGAGAATGCATGCGCGGACACTTATGCTAGTTTTTTCTCTAATCCGGATATTTGCGGTAATATATCAGCGGGAGAGCAAGCGGATTGTTATCTTCAGGGGGCTCGTGCTACTGGAAATGATGTATGGTGCTATCTTGCAAATGAAAAAACAGATTCTTGCCTTGTGGAAACGGCAAAGAAAACAAAGAAAGCAATTCTTTGTGATGGAGTAGACTCAAGTGACGTGAGGGAAGCCTGCTATATTACAATAGCCCCTATTGCAAATGATACCTCGGCGTGCCTCAAAATCAAGGATCTATCTGCACGCGAGTCATGCCTAGTAACGGTGGCGGTAAACCAGTTGAGTGAAACCGCATGCAATTTGATTCAAACATCGGCAGTGAAAGCGGCATGTATCTATCAAGTAGCTCAGGCAACGGCAACTGCTCCTATTTGTGAAGGAACCTCTTCGGTTGGAGAATCCGATACCTGTTATTATGCTCATGCTACTTCTTCCAATCAAACAGGACTTTGCGCTAAAATTATTTCAAACAGCAAAAGAGATGAATGTTATAGTGCGATTGCTACAAAATTAGGGGATTCGAGCATATGTAACTCTGTTTCGTCTAACTATAAGCCTGTTTGTTTATCCAATTTGGCAACGGAAGGGGGCGGAATTTCTTCGTGCGGTATTCTTCAAGGAAAACCAAAGGATGACTGTTTGTTGGATGTGGCGGTTAAAACAAAGAATGCGGGCATATGTACTATGTTGAACACGGTGACGAATGAGAAAAACTATCGTGCGGATTGCCTATACCAAGTAGCGGTCGCTGCTCAAAATAGCAGTATTTGTGACGGTATTTTGCCCATAAGCGAGCGAGATACTTGTTATTTTGATGTAGGGGAAGCATCAGGAAAAAGTGATGCTTGTATTCTAATATCCGATGTTGATTTGCGTGATGCCTGTATTGAATCGATTGCTCTTGACCAAGGGGATAGTGAAGCATGTCTTACCATTACAAGTTCAGATGAGAAGGATGCTTGTCTCAAGGAGGTTGGTATTTCAAGCGAAAACTCTTCCGTGTGCGAATTGATTGGAAACACAGTCGATCAAGACGAGTGTTATGGAGAAGTTGCTATTTCGCTTATGAGTAAGGATGTTTGCTTGAAAGTGGTGAGCAAAACAATCAAGGACGATTGTATATATGATATTGCGATTGCATTAGGAGATTGGCCTTTTTGTCTTAAGATTAGTTCGAGCAACCCTCTTGTACAGCAAGCATGTCTTCTCGAAGTAGCAGGAGATATTGGAAGCCTTGAACCCTGCATAAAAATAACAGACCAGGAGAAAAAAGGGACTTGTTATGGAAAAGTGGGAATAGCAACTTCTAATTTTTTGATATGTGAACAAGTTCCATTAAAACAAGTCGAGGAGATGAATGCGGCGCACTTTGCACGGGATACCTGCTGGAAGTATGTTGCGGTTAATGCGGGTGGAAACGATTTGTGTGATAAGATTTATGATGGAAACATGATGGAGAGTTGTAATAATGCCACGTAAAAAAGAAAACAATGCATTAACATGGCGAAATGCATCATTCAGGGAATTTATCCTTTTTAAGTTGGCCAATTTAAAGTCCGATAGACGTATCATTCTTCTTCAGTTTGTTGAGATGACGCTCGCGGTTCTTATCGCCGCGAGTATTGCCATCTACCTTGACCCTGATTGGAATGTAGTTCCTTTTCCTTGGAATGGTATTTCATTCATTATTTTGGTTGGGTTGGCGATTAGTATCCATCGTGGAACAAGACCCTATCGGCTAGCACGGAAAATGAGGAAAAAAGGAGAAAAAGCCCGTTAGCATGGCCGCAACGCGGCCAGCCAGGGGGGCGCTATTTACAACTTATCGCGCAGAGCGTCGTGCTCCGCGGCGGCGAGTTGTACGGCGACGCGTTGTTTTACGTCTCGTGGTTGCTGCGCTGCGGCGGCGCTTTGATCTACGTTTTCGCGTCGCGGTTGCAGCGGCTTTTCGTCTTCGAGCTGCCATCTGAGTGATTCCTCCTGGCAATTTATTACAACTGGAGAGTTAATCGTCCTATTTAAAGGTTTGCTACATCATTTCGGCGATGAAAAACATTGAGCGGTAGTCTAAAACTAAAAAAAACAGGTGGTGTTGCCATGGGAACGTTTGATGTTTTGCATGCAGGACGTGTGTATTACCTGTCGCAACTAAGAAATTGGGAAATGAGTTAGTCGTGATTGTTGCACGTGACAAGAATGCTAAACGTTGTAAGTCACACGTTCCTAGTATGAGTGAAAAAGAACGAGTGCACATGATACAACACCGTAAAATGGTGAACAAAGCCGTTTTGGGAAGTTTGACTGATAAAATGGGTTCTGTTGTTCGCATTAAACCGGATGTAATAGCATTAGGTCATGACCACTCTATCTCTATTTCATCATTGAAAAAGGAATTGGCTAAGAGAAAAGTAGGTTGTGAGGTGGTGTGCATTCCCTCATTCAAAGTTTCAATGTATAAGTCGAGCCGGATTAAAGAACGTGTAGTTCATGCATCCCAAAAAACGTCTACTTGATCGGTTCGATAGCGTTGATTTACTCTTGTTTCGGATAGTAATTGTTTTCTTCCATGCTGATATTCTAGCATTCCCTGCCATGCAATCATCGCACCATTGTCCATTGCATAAGGAGTAGGAACAATGAATAATGCTGCTCCTCGTGCATCGCATAGCTCATGTAACATTTTTTTCAATGCTTTGGATGCGGCAACTCCTCCTGTAACGAGTACTTGTTCCTTTTCAGTATGAGCAAGTGCGCGTTCAGTGACTTCGCACACCATTGCCATCGCCGTATGCATAAACGAATAACACAAATCGTTCTCATTTTCTTTTCCTATTTTTTTGCACGCTTCGGTGAGTAGTCCTGCAAATACAAGGTCCATTCCTTTTACTGAATAAGGGAGCGGAATGTATTTTTTTCCTTCAAAATATTTTGCGTCAATAATGGGTCCCCCTGGAAAACCAAATCCCATTTTTCTTCCAAACTGGTCAAGGGCATTTCCTACCCCCATATCTAACGTTTCACCTAACACGCGGTATTTTTTGTTTTCGAATGCAATGATTTGAGTGTTCGCCCCTGAGGTGTACACGATGACCGGGTCTCTTGCCCCTGTTTTTATTTTTCCTATTTCGATATGAGCGACACAGTGGTTAACACCCAATAGTGGCTTTTGGTATCGTGATGCAAGATACCTTGCGGTAATGGCTCCTACTCGTAGGCAGGGGCCTAATCCGGGCCCTTGGGCAAAAGAAAAAACATCTATATCACTTAGTTTTAGTCCTGAAGTGGAAAGGGCGGCATGTAACACGCTGCTTCCTTTTTCGATGTGGTGTTCGGCTGCTATTTTGGGATGAATGCCCGCGTCAGGATGAGTATACGATGCCTTTTCATTTGCGAGAACGGTGCATTTTTCATCTACAATTCCAACACCGAATGTGTGGGCCGTACTTTCAATTCCAATGGAATACATAGCTTATACCAGAATGAATAGAATAATAGCATTATAGGTAAAATGCCCTAGTATTCCAGGTAAGATGCTCTCATTGAGAACGCGTGCACGGCACAGTATGATTCCTACAATGAATGACCCGATGAGTTGGATAATCGACCCGTACCCGGTATGAAAGAATGAAAAAAGAAGGGAGGATGGAATCATTCCGATTATTGGAAAAAGAATCCCTCTGAAGAATAGTTCTTCTCCTATTGCCCCAATAGCAAGAAGAATAATTCCTAGTACTACATTTTCTCGCATAGAAAGAATCGCGTTGGTTACTCCTTGGGTATCATTTACTCCTGCCCATGTGGACACAATGTCTAATCCTATTCCTATTGCGAGAAGTTGAATCGTGATGAATGCTAATGGACGCAATGAAAGGGTAGTGAATTTCTTCCCAATCCAGAAAGAATACGGTCGTTGGGAGAAATAAAGAATGAGAATGGATATTCCAACAAAGAGAATGGATAAGAGGGAGAATAGCGATAGCATGCGTTGTATTCTATTTTTTCCACTCTAAAAACCCGCAGTTTCCACACGAAGAACGAGTAGCATGCTCGCCAAGGAAAACGCCCGGTCCGCATTTGGGGCAGGCTTTTCGTGTACGATGGATAATGTCTCCTTCCGTTTTGTATACGGTTGACTTGCTTGATTTTTTCTTTTTTTTGGTTGCAGCCATTAGGATTTCCCCTCTTGAGTATTCGTTTCGGTTCCTTCATTTTTTACTGAATTTGTTTTTGTTTCTTCGGTATTCTTCCCATCGTTGATTTTGTTTCGTTTTATTTGATAGTGTGGTTCTATTCTCTTCAAGTCTTCGAGTGAATCATATTTTTTGGCGAACCCTCGTACCATCGTACTTCCAAATCCATGGTCGATATCGCTCACAATGAGGTGATTTTCTTCTGTTCCGAGTTGTGCGGCTAATACTTTTCGTACATCTTCTCGGGATGCTTTTCCTCCAATAACATCAAATGATATTTCTTCTCTATGAAAAAGCGCGTTTTTGTGTCGTCCTTTAATTTCAATCTTCATATTTTTTCCCCTTTTTTTTTATCGACTTAATCGTAATGCGTATTTTCCTACTCCTTTGATTCCCATTTTTTGGGCAATCTCGCTTTTTTCGGGATTGATTAACATGACAAATCCTGACCAAAACGTGGTGAGGTCAGTCCCTTTGCATACGGGGCACTCTTTCACATCTTCGGATAGTTTGTGACATGCACGGCATGCTTTTTCTTTGCTCATTCCACATCCCCTCCTTTAGGGGGGGCTTTCTTTCCAGCGGGGGCGCGTGTTACTTTTTTTATCTTAGCCCATTCTTTTTTCCCCAAACCGGGTTGTCGCATGGTGAGTCCTATTTTTGAATCAGGAATAGTTCCTTTCATTGAGACGGAAACCACTTTGGCAGTAACCGTGTCTCCTATCTTGAGCGTACGGCGGCTGTCTCTTCCAACAAAACCGGGCAGTTTTGCGTCAAATGAAATGAAATCATCGGCTATTTGGGATACATGAACGAGTCCTTCAATAGGTCCTGTTTTTACAAATGCACCAAACTCGGTTGCTTCTGAAACGATTCCTTCTACCACTTCATTGACTTGGGGTTTGTACACAAGAAGGGTGACTTCGGAATCGAAATAGGCGGATGCGTCACCCGGAACTATTTTTCCTTCCCCTAAACTGGCGGCTTCCATTACTGCAACAATGACTCCTAATTCATGATCAATGAGTCCTTCCAAATCCCCTCGTACAATGGAAAGAATAGAGTTATTCAGGTTGCTCGAAAACTTGTTGGGGGAAACCCGTATCGTATCACGAACCTTTACAATAGAATACATGCTCAAAACCACTCACGAGGTGTTAATACCAATCCAGATATTTGGATTGGCGTACCACTATAGGTCGCTGAGGAGCGTTTTTAAGGCTTTGTCGCAGACCCCTGTCATTCGTCGCAATCACATACCCTTTTTTGGCCAAGTCTCGGAGCGCCTCATCTCCTGTTTCCCCTATGGCTGAAATAACCTTGATGTGGTATTTTTTCAGTGCGTCTAATGCGACGCGGGCGGCAGAACCTGTTTTTCCCTTTTCAATAGATAGCGTTTGAATCTCTTGTTTTACTTGAATAGGGATAGAAAGAGGAGCATCTCCTACTAGACTATGAATTTGGTCAAAAATATCAATCTTCAAACGAGTCATATCGAGAAGAATATTGGTATCGAATGCTACTCCTTTTCCGTATGTTGCAATAATGGCATCACCAATCCCAATCATGAGAACCAGCATTTATATACAAAAGCGGTCTCCGTGTTCCTAGGACCATTTGAAATAAGGGGAGGAAAAACGATATGCTAAATTATTTTGATATTATTTTGAAGCCCGAGCCCACGATGCAGGCCGATATGGGTAATACGAATCGGCGTGAGGCGCTCAAAACGTTTGCTATTGTGGGAGCATTAGTGGGACTCATTGTGGGAGTAGGCATTGCACTGGTTGGAAGTATTCTGGGGGCGTTTATTCAGGGAGGGACTGGTTCTTTCGTTTCGGGATTGGGTGTTCTGGCAGTAGTATTCTTCCCTATCCTCTTTGCTATTCTATCGGTCGTGCTAACAATAATATCAGTTGGAATACAATATGTTATCTCTAAATTGATGGGTGGAAAAGGAACATTTGATCAGCATCTCTACTTGTATTCGCGATTGTTCTGGCCATTAATTTTCGCAACAATCATAATACTAGCCGCATCGATGCTTCCACTGATTGGTATTATTATTAGTCTTGTGTGGAATCTGTATGCAATTTATTTGATGGTTGTCCTCATTTCAGTTGTGCATAAGGTAAGCAAACTGAAAGCATTAATCATCTATTTGATTCCCACGATTATTGTGGTAGCAATTTTGGGAGTTTTATTTGCAACGCTGTTTGCAGGAATACTAGCAAGCATGGCAGCGATGCCCAATATAACCTAAAGAATAATTCCCCACCCGGCAAGGCGCCATGCCGCCTTGTCGCGCCGGGAAATGGCTATTTTTTGACCTTTTTCAATTGTCATTTTTCCCTTGAGTGTGAGTGAGATCTGCTTTTTTCGAATAGAAGTAATTTCTCCCACGATGGTATTGGTTCCGATTGTCAATACCATGAGTTCATGTACATGGGGAAAAGGAAGTCGTTCTCCCAGCAAGCGGGGGAGTTCATTCCACTCAATCTGTAATTGGTCGGTAGGATGAGGTAATGACCCGGGTTCACAAATGATTTGTCCTTTCATTTTGTCCATGCTCGTAATTCCCGGATCGAGTTTGGTTCCAACTGCAATTAATCCCCCTGCGTGCGCTTGGGTAAGTGCTCCGTCGGCAATGTTGAGCGATTCCACATCAAGGAGGAATGGTTTTCCGTTTATTCCGGGTGTTATTTCTACTTTTTGATTAGGAGAAAGTGTTCCTTGCACAATGCTTCCGCCTAATACCCCCCCTTTTAGTTCCGCGATAGGGGTTCCCGGGCGATTGATATCGAAACTGCGTGAAATATACATTTTGACCGGTTTAGTGTCATCCGTTTTGTTGGTTGGAATATGGGATTGTATTTTTTCAATGAGCAAATCCACATTAGTGTTGAAATTAGCTGATATGGGAATGATAGGAATATCCTTGAATCCGTATTCGTGAAGAAATTTTTTTATTTCGTGATAGGAGGTAATGGCTTCTTCTCGTGTAACAAGGTCAACTTTGTTTTGTACTACGACTAATTGTGTTATTCCTGCAATTTGTAATGCCATTAGGTGTTCTGCTGTGCGTGGCTGTGGGCATTGTTCATTTGCCGCAATCACAAGCAATGCCCCGTTTAGTAATGATGCTCCTGAAAGCATCGTAGTCATGAGTGTTTCATGGCCGGGTGCATCCACAAAGGATACTTTTCTCAGTATTTTTCCTTTTACTCCATTTTTTTCAGGCGTTGCGCCAAAACGCTCGGGCCCATTCATTCCCGTGTATTCGTAAAAGATAGTATCCGCATATCCTAATCGGATGGAAATTCCTCGTTTTAGTTCCTCGGAGTGAGTGTCCGTCCATTTTCCCGTCAATGCCTTAGTGAGTGAGGTTTTGCCATGGTCCACGTGGCCTGCCGTACCAATGTTGATTTCGGCTTGAAACACTCCATCGTGCGAACGATGCTTTTCTTGTGTTGGAGATGAAGAAATAATTTTTTTCTTTGCTTGCTTTTTTACTTTGATAGGAGTCGTTGACTCAACGAATGGCGCATCTGCATTCTGATTTACTGCTTTTTTGGAACGCGGCATACTGTTGGAAAGTAGCGGGAAGCCTCTTTAAAGGCAACCCCTACTTTTTAGTCTCCTTTTTTTCTTTGGGGGCAGCCGTTGATGGTAGTAATTCTTCTAGGTTTTTTTCTCCCATATGGGTAACTTTCACATTCACTTGGTGGATGTCATCCGCAACAACGTTTCCTCGAAGAGGCCGTTTGCGTCTTTCTCCTTTTGCACCTTTGCGAAATCCCACTCCAGGATAGATAAGTAGTTTTTTTCTCCCTGTTCCTGGAAAATTACTTCTCATCGGCGTTCCCGTCTTGTCGCTTCCGCCGGTAATGATTCCTTTGTAGCCAACTAATCCTATTTCGGATAGGTCGACTTCTTGGCCAATTTTCTTTCCAATGAAAGGGGTTTGTTCCACTTTTTGAGTGTACGCCTTTCTGGATTTTGGGTCTGAGACCACGATATTCATGTGTTTATTCCTCCCGAGTTGTTGTCTAAGATAGACTGTAATGCGGTGATTTTGTCGAGCAGTTCCTTTTCGTCGGGTGTGAGCGTTATTTTATTCAATAGTGGAAGCATGCTTTCTGGGATGCGTGTGAATAATACGTCATTCTCAAATAATCCTCTTCCTATAACAACATCACTAATGGAGACGGCTACTTCTTGTCCTGAAAGTGCTTCGCTAACGGTTTTTCCATCCACTTGAATATTGAGTACCTTTCCTATTTTTTCTCCTTTCTCATTTTGGAGAAAAGCATTCGTTCGAAGTTTTCCTTCGATTATTTTCACTCCTACTACTGCTGGTTTAGAGTTGCGGAAAATATGTCCCGGAAGTAATTGGAATTGGCAAGGAAATACCACTTGAGATAAGAGTGATTCCTGGTCTTTTTGTTTTTCTTCTTCTTTCCATCGGGCGTATTCTTCGGTGAGTGCATACACAATGTTGTGTTCAAACACTTTTACGTTGGCTAATTCATCATCCTTGCGCAAAGATTCTGGAAAAGCAGTGTTGAATGCAAAGATGACCCCTG
Source organism: Candidatus Iainarchaeum sp. (assembly GCA_043803765.1). Taxonomy (GTDB): domain Archaea; phylum Iainarchaeota; class Iainarchaeia; order Iainarchaeales; family VGJJ01; genus VGJJ01. Next base: position 37,960 of record JAZDJQ010000013.1, read on the forward strand.
CATACTTGTCTTTTCCTTGAATGGCTGCTGCTTCCATAATGTCTCGTTTGGTTATTTCTCCTACATCTGCTCGTTTAATTGGAATAGCGTGGGTTTGGAATAGTTTGACTAACGCTTCGAGGCTTCCTAACGTGTCGGTTTTGAGAATAACCCCTATGTTTTGCGAATCGATCTTGAGTTGGTTCACTTCATTTTCTATTTGTGCTATTTCTCTTCCATCCGTCACCGCCAGAAAAGGACTTCCGGCAAGCGCGTCTTCCAAATGAGGTGCTGAAACTTTGATTCCGGCTGCGGCATGAATCTCTTTTACTTGAATCCATTTTTCATTCATTCGAATATCCGTTATTGTGTTAGGCCGTAGAAGGGCACGCACTTTGGTTTGTATAACTCCGTTTTTTCCTGCCACGACGAATGAATCTCCTACGCACAAATGTCCATCATATAGAATCACGTCCACGGTAGTTCCCATTCCTTTTTCATCACGCACTTCTAATACGGTTCCTTTTGCCGGACCATCATCCTGTATTTTTAGGTTTTTTTCCAAAAACTTTTGGGCAATTCCGGAAAGGAAAACAAGTGTTTCAGGCAACCCTTCCCCTGTTTGGGCAGAAACGGGGACAATACCTATCTCTTTGGTAATGTCCTGCACTCGATCAAAGCGTTCGCTTTGAAAACCGTTTTCAAATAATTGTCCTACTACCCTGTAGAGTTTTTCATCTAGTCTTTTTTGGGCGGATGCGTTTTGTTGTGCGTGGTTAGCAAGAAAACTCCCGTGCTGAGAGTCGTATCCTTCTACTAAATCTATTTTGCTCAGGCATACGACAAAAGGAACCTTGTAACTGCGTAAAATAGTAATGGCTTCCTTTGTTTGTTCTTGCAGTCCCTTGTTCACGTCTACTATCAGCACGGCTAAATCTGCAATGCTGCTTCCTCTTTCTCTCAAATTGGTAAATGCTTCATGCCCGGGGGTATCAATAAATAATAGCCCGGGGATGGTGAGATTAAAACCGAATTTTTGTATGAGAGAACCGGCGATTTCCTTGATGAGGGAGAGCGGTATTTCTGTTGCCCCAATGTGTTGCGTGATCAATCCCGGTTCCTTCGCTGCAAGATTAGTAGAGCGCACCTTATCCAAAAAACTCGTTTTTCCCACATCTACATGCCCCAACACGGCAACAATGGGTGTTCGATAGTTTGCTTTCATGGTCTATTCCCCGTAAACAAGTGTGCGGCCAGAAACGCGTTGAGCGTCTTGGGACCGGCGGCACGATGTCAGTTGTGCGTGGAATCCTTTATAATAGAACTAGTTTTCATCCAAAAAAGAGTTTTGTTCCCTTCCGATTCGGGAGGCCGTAGGACCAAACTGTCCGTGGTATTTCGTATCCTTCTTTTTGGAATAGGGTGTTTCGGCCGGTTTGGACATTCGCATAAAGGATAATTGGCAAATCCGTTGATATGGTCTAAGCAAAAGTGGCTGTCTTCCCACATTGTGTATTTGAAGATTAATCTGTCCTTCAAATCCTGGGTCAATAATACCAGAATCAGTTTGAATAGTCAATCCTAACCTTCCTAATGAGCTTCGCCCGCCTATTCTTCCAACCAGATTAGTTGGGATGTTGACTGCCTCCACGGTTGTTCCGAGAACGAATTCCCCTGGATGTAATACGAATCCTTCTTGTATGTCAATCTGGATCCGGCGCATGCGGGGGGTATGTTGCTCACTTAAGTCAATCACCCGCACCGTGTGATTGTCAAACAGTAGAATTTCTGGACCAAGACGAAGGTCAAGAGAACTAGGACCTAATTGAAGTGAAATGTCGATAGGGTGACTGTCAGTGGGAACAAAAATGTTCCCTTGAGTCAACAATTCTTTTATTTCGCCATCGCTTAACAGCATAGGTTTCACTGATTCCGATACTTTTCAATATCATTGTTCAGAAATTCGAGTCGAACGTGTGCATTCGCAAGGATTTGTTCGCTTTCGGTTCCCGCATGATATTTTTTTTCACATACTACGCGGGAAATGCCTGCTCCCACAATAAGCATGGCACAAACGCGGCAAGGAGTCATTTTACAATACAATGTAGCGCCCCTTAATGAAAGACCATTCCGCGCGGCCTGCAAAATGGCGTTTTGTTCAGCATGCAGTGTCCGAACACAGTGCCATGTCTCTTTTCCATCTTCATGTACCACTTTTTTCATTTGATGACCAACCTCATCACAGTGTGGCATTCCGGGAGGAGAACCCACGTATCCTGTTGTAGCGATGTGTTTTCCATGTGCAATTACACACCCGCTTCTTCCACGATCACATGTGGCCCGTTTGGCAACAGTATGAGTAAGTTCGATGAAATACTCATCCCAAGAAGGGCGATGGTGGACATATTGCAGTTTGTCTAGTAATGAATCAATTTTTTCGTAAAACGCTTCAAATGATCCGTCATTGATAACAACAAAGTTCGCCATTTCTTTAACTTTCAGCAGTTGCTGGCCGGCAACGTTTGCATTGATGTATTCTCGTTCCTCCATTTTCTTGAAATCTTCTAAACTCTGAGACTCGTTTTCACGATTCCTTTTTTTTGCTCGCTCAAATCTTGTTTCAATAGGAGCATCCACAAAGACAAGAAAAAAATTTTTGTTCTTCTCTAATTCCTTTACTTCAAAAGGGTTTCGAACCGATGTAAAGGTGTAGTGAACAACCGGATTGATACCTGCCAGTGCGCGCTTCGCTAAGACGGAATTTCCTTCCTTTTCGCGCAACTGGATTCCCATCTCTATTAGGCTTTCTCTTGTAATGGGGATGCCATGTACTGCGCACTCTTTGCGAATTTCGTCAGAAAGAGAACGGCGAATAAAGCCTTTATTTTCCAAAAACATTGCCAGTGTGTCCTTCCCGGCAGCATTAGTTCCAGTTACCCCAATTAGCATCTGCTCCCCCCTATGTCATTTCTCACTCAAACGTTATAACGCTTTCCTTGTGAAGGGCTTTGCCTACAAAGTATTGAAAAAAGGAACTAAAACAAGATAGGTAAAAAAAAAGACCAACCTTTTTATTGATTGGACAATGCATACCGTATCTGGGAGCAGATAATGGGAAGCGAACATTTTATCGAGGGAAACTCTTCTTCTTCTACCGTAATATGCACTTTTTGGACTCTTGCCAATTCGGTGGCGGAAAAACTGGACTCGAACATGTTTGCGGTATGCGCCAACCAGTATTCTTTTGATGCATTGAATACGATTACGCGTGCAATTCTAAAAAATCCACATTGGCGAAACCTTGTATTATACGGTGCGGATTTGACTCATACGGGGGATGCGTGGGCTGCTTTTTTTCAAAAGGGCATTGATGAAGATGGAAAAATAAAAGGAACCAATTTCACATTTCAGTTAGAAATAGCGCGAGAGGCATTAGAACAACTGCGTAAAAATGTCACGCTTATTGATTTGCGGGGAAAACGAATAGAGGAATTAGTCCATACTATCACGCAGGTACCTATGCAAAAACCATTTGCTCCGCCTTGTGTTTTTCCAGAAGCACAACCGGTTGCTTTTCAAGTATTTCCTTCAGAGAAACAAGGGTTTGTGATACGAGCCCCCACTATTTCACATGGATGGTTGCAATTATTAGATATTATTATGAAATTTGGGGAAGAGAAACCAACTGAGTATGGAAACAAACAGAAGGAAATAATTAATTTGTTGTGCATTATAGAGGATGACGATGAAAATATTCCTGAATTTCTTCCATTTTCGAGTCGAGATTTTGAAGAGTACAAGGGGAAAATTCTAACTGCCGAAAAACCGGAGAATGTAGCGTACACCTATGGTTCTCGTCTCCATGCATGGCCGGGAACTAAACCGATAAATCAAGTGCGGCATATAATTGAGTATTTGAAAAAAACGCCTTACACGCGACGAGCAGTAGCAGTAACATGGAACGTAGAAAAGGATATTTCAGATAAGAATCCTCCCTGCCTTACAGAAATCGTGTGGTCGGTATCCCACGGAAAGTTACAACAGACCTGCATGGTGCGAAGCCATGATATGTTTGAGGGGTGGCCGCTCAATCTTTTCGGTTGGAGAGAACTACAAAGGACGGTATCGCAGGAAACAGGAATCCCGATTGGTTCGATAATGGTGTTGTCGACGAGTGCCCATATTTATGATAAAAAATGGGAGGATGCCAAAAAGATTTTGATGAAATATCCTGTATCGTCTGCACACCAATTCGACCCTGACCCTCGAGGGAATTTTGTTATTCGGTTAAATCCAGAGAAAAAACAAATGAGCATTCAGCATTTTACTCCTCTTGGGGAAAAAACACATTTGGTATGGGAAAACACTCAAGTGGATGAAAAACTCGCGTTAGAAGAATTGTTTTCCAAACTTGCGCAGTCGAATATGATTTCGAGAACGGACCATGCATTCTATTTGGGTGCGGAACTCCAAAAAGCTTTTTTGGCAATGAAGTTGGGGAAAGAATACAAGCAGGATAAGGCGTTAGAATAAAATAAAAAAAATGGTTTAGTCCATTCCCGTGCTTCCAAATCCACTGCTTCCCCGCAGGGTAGTATTGAGTTCATCTACTTCCTCTAATACGGGGTGTAGAATAGGTTGAATGAGGAGTTGGGCTATTTTTTTCCCTTTTTCAATCGTATAAGGTTGTTTTCCAAAATTTCCCACTATCACAATTATTTCTCCACGGTATGTTTCATCAATAACCCCTGCCAATGTATGCAAATGGAATTTGCTTGCCAATCCTGATTTGTCCCATACTAATCCTACGTGTCCTTTTGGAATCGCCATGGCGATTCCAGTTGAAATTCCTTTTTTTTCATTTGATTGTAGAACAACCGTTTCACTGGCATACAAGTCCATTCCTGCGTCATCGGGAAGAGCATATTTCGGGAGAATTGCATCGGGGCGGATTTTTTTAACGTAGAGGTGCATCCGGTAGGTAGGTGAATGTAGAATTTAATTCTGCCCTTATTTTCCGAACGTATGTTGTTCATGCACGGTCTTGTAATCGTATAACTCATTTGGAGCAAACCATAATGCTATTTCTTTTTGCGCGTCCTCTTTTGAGGAAGAAGCGTGAATCAGATTTCGGATGACTTGTCCTTTAGTATCGCACCATGCATAGGATTGGTGAGAGAAATCGCCTCGAATTGTTCCAGGAGGAGAAGATTTTGGTTCAGTGCTCCCTACCATTTTTCGTACGAGTTCGATGGATTGTATTCCTTCTAATACGAGCGCAATCACGGGTCCTTCTGCGAGGAAATTGATATTTTGGTCTAATACTTTTTGTCCTCTTCGTTGGCCTACATCAGCATAGTGATTTGTAGAGTGTTCTCTTGATGGTTGGACGAGTTTCATTCCTATTATTTTCAATCCTACATCTTCAAATCGTTGTAAAATTCGTCCGGCAATTTGTCGTTGCACTCCATCTGGTTTGATGAGGACTAGTGTTCGTTCCATCATAGGTAAAATAATCCTTTTACTTTTTTGTTTCTACCGCGCTGTCCATTTTCTCTTCTTTTTTCTTTTTTTCGTGCTGGCGAATCGCAATGTTAGCCGCTTTCGTTTTGGAATATTCGTTTGTCCATCGTGTCTTGCGGGGTTGTCTTTTCAAATGCAGTTGATTGTGTTCGCACTTTCGGGAGCAGAATGAGAAAACTTGCCCTGTTTTCCTGGCAAAAAGGAGACCCGTCCCTTTGAGGATGCCTTTTCCGCAGAATGAGCATTCCATTTTTCATCATCTCGCTCTAATTTCTTTTGCTTCTCTTTCGGTGTTAAGTAAAATCAGTTTGTCTCCCGCGCGCAATAACCCTTTCACGTTTCTCCGTTTAACTCTCCCTTTTTCGGGTCCGTCTAGAATCCGGCACAACACTTGGGATATTTCTCCATGTACTCCGGTGCGTTTAACAACTTCGACTACTTCTGCGGGTGTTCCGTTTTCAGCCATTTTTTTTCACCTTTATTTGTTCAACTCGTGAATGTTTTTGATAATTTGGTCTAATTGTGACTGTAATTCCCCCGCGTCCACAATGGCAACAGCGGCCGCCCCGCCACTCAGTCCGATGCCTGATTTCTCCCCTAATTCCTTTCGTGTATCTGAAAACGTGAAGGGAATGCGTTTTTCTTTGCATAATATGGGTAAATGCATTGTTAATTCGGCAGGTGAAACGTCTTTTGCGATGATAACGAGCTTGGCCTGCTCGCGCTCGATTGCTTTTGTGACTTCGTTCACGCCGATGCGCATTTTTCCTTTTTTCTTTTTTAGTTCAGAAAGGAACTCATTTTGTTTTTCTTTGAGTTCGGATGGAACTTCGAATTTCGTTGACATGATTGTTTACCTCACCCCCGATAGGAGGTTCATTGGCCTTGTTTTTATGGGCCGCTATACGCTCAACTCGTGGTAAAAGCCTTATAAATCAACGGGATAGAGGGGCTTTGTGTATTAAGTCGCTCTTGTGTAAAAAGTCCTGATTCTGTGTAAAAAGTCAAAAGAATGGGCTAGTAGCCCATTCTATTTTCCTGATTTTGTTCTGTTATCTTGTTTGCATAACATTTGGCAATTTTCAGATATGGTCTTTCCACTCTCATGCCAAGGGGTTATGTGGTCTGCTTCCATCCCTTCTATTTCAAATCTTTTTTTACATTTTGGACAGATACCTTTTTGTCTTTCATAAGATTCTCTTTTTTGTTTATCTGTAAAAGCGCGGATGTTGAGGTATTTTTCATCTCTTGTCAAAACATATTCGTATATTCCAGCTTTTTTGGTTACTTCTTCATCTTGCATTAATTCTGCTATTTCTTTTTCTAATTTCTTTGGGTCTAATTCCTTATTTTTGAATTCGTTATATAAAATTCCAAAAGGAATGCCTTTCATTTCTCTGCGGTAGTTGGGGAAGACTACTTTTATCCAGTTGATAACATTTTGGAAATACAACCACAGTTCATTTGCATTTGGTTTGTGTTGGTTCTTTGCCATGTATTCTTCAATCTGTTCTTTACTAATCCAGCTAATAATGGTTTCTAAATAGTCTTGGCGAATTGGCGAACCTTTCATGTAATCACTTGCTATATTATACGCTGGGCAATTTGTTTTACTGAAATATTTTTTTGCATCAGTTAGCCATGTTCCGGTATAAATGGCATTTCTTAGTTCTTGGTCGGTTAATTTTTCTCCCGCTATGTTTATGATTTTGAACCAATCTAACTTTTCTTTGTCATTTCCTTCACAAAAATAAATCATTAGCTTATAATTCAAAATTTGTTCTTTTTCTGGTTTTTCAAGATTGTGAAAATATTGAAAATTAAGCGAAAATTTTCCATCTATGTATTCGCAAAAACTTATTGTTCTTTGTTGTCCGTCCATTACTTCAAAAGTGCCATCTTCACTTTTGACCCAATAAAATACGTTTAGTGGAAAATTTTTTCTAATTGTTTCTATTACTGCATCTCGTTGTTTGTCTTTATACACAAATTCTCTTTGATATTTTGGGCGAATATTTAGCTTCCCGCCGTATCCAACAACGCCCTCTTCATCGTTATTGACATAGCCACTCGAAACTTCTTTGATTGTTATTTCTTTGAGGGATATTTTCATGAAATGATGGTGTAATTCAGCTTATTTAAACTTTCTTATTTCGTATAATTACACGCGCGTATCTTTTCTCTCCTGCAATGAATGGGTATCCATGGTTAAATTCATCTATTTTTGTAGTTGCCATTTGTCCAATAATTTCAAACTGGTCTGGATTGTATTTGTCCATAAATGTAATTGGTACCCCCATGGTTCCTTTGTAATCTTTCGGGATGTCTTTTGTTTTATCCACGTTAATGGCATCATAGTTATCGTATTTTGGATAATCTTTTTCGTTTCCTTTGTATGTTTTGTAAAGTATTAATTCTTCGTGGCGTTTTTGTATTTCTAAATTCGTGAACCATATAACGCCGGATATTCTAATCATTCCATCTTTGTGGTTTCCCGCAGTAGCATAGTCCTCATAATGTTTATTGATGAAATGGCTTGCTCCCCCATTAAATCCATAACCCAACCAAATTTTATTTTCTTTTATAAGTTTGAAAATTTCTTTATATGAAATAGCGTTCTGGTGTCCGATTATTATAAACTTTTTATTGTATTCAATTAATTGAGCAACATATTCTCTGAATAAAGAAAATGGTGGATTTGTTACGATAATATCGGCTTCTTTTAAAATTTCTATACATTCGGGGCTTCTAAAATCTCCATTTTGTTTAAGAGGAGTTTTTACTGTGTCTCCATTTGTTTTTTCCAGCTTATATGAAGGTTTCCCATTACCAAAATGGGTTACTATTAATTTTTTTAATCTAAGATAATGGAAATTCA
>JAZDJQ010000014.1:0-78720 GCA_043803765.1 Candidatus Iainarchaeum sp.
TGCGTTTCTTACGGTTGGGCTTTTATTGGCTTATCCCCCGCTTCGTTTATATGTCCACGAAAACGGTGAAGGATGCCTATGCGAGTATTTTCAAGAAGTCGGCAAAAAGTGTTGGAGTTCAAGTAAAAGGGATTGATTTTAATCATAAAGTGGATTTGGATTCGCTTGTTTCTTCTTTCGCTCGGAGTGGTTTTCAAGCCACTCATTTGGGGAAAGCAATAGACATTGTGAAACGTATGAGAAAGGAAAAGGTGACTATTTTTTTAGGTGCTACAAGTAATCAGATTTCCTCGGGGAATAGGGAAATTATTCGTTATTTGGTGGAACACAAACTCATTGATTGTCTTGTTACGACAACGGGTGGGATTGAGGAAGATATCATCAAGACGCATGCGCCTTTTTTCATTGCGGATTTTAGATTGGACGGGTCATCGTTGAGAAAAAAAGGAATTAATCGTATTGGTAATTTGCTTGCTCCTAATGAGCGGTATATCTGGTTTGAGTCTTTTTTCCAGCCTATTTTGAAAGAATTGGTGAAGGAACAAAAGTCAACCGGAAATTTTTTCTCTCCATCGGAAGTGATTCATCGTATGGGTAAAAAAGTGAATAACAAGGAAAGCATTTTGTATTGGGCAACTAAAAATAATATTCCTGTTTTTTGTCCCGCATTCATGGATGGGGCAATCGGGGATAATTGTTATTTTTTCAATTATAATCGTAAACAAAGTGAAAAGCTTATTCTTGACCAGATTATGGATCATCATCGCCTGATCGAGATGACGTTGAATGCGAAGGAAACGGGAATCATTGTAGTGGGCGCGGGGGTGGTGAAACACACGTTATGCAATGCGAATATGTATCGGGAAGGAGCAAAATACGCGGTATATTTGAACACTGCCCCCGAGTTTGATGGGAGTGATTCTGGAGCGGAACCCGAGGAAGCTAAAAGCTGGGGAAAGATTGCCAAGAATGCGGATACGGTGAAGGTGGTGGGAGACACGACGATTTTGTTGCCATTGCTTGTGGCGGGTGCGTTTGGAAAGAAATAGTTCTTTGAACGTCGCATCTTTTAAAGAAAAAGAGTGGGTGGGAGACTATGACCACTAGCTCGGCCCTCCCCCCAACTCCTTTTCTCAAACAGGGGGTGATTCTTGCCCATTTGATTTCAAACGGCGTATTGATGGTTATTTTCTTTTTTGTCCTTTTCTTTTATGCCATTTTGAAATCCGAAAATCAAAGCTACATTAATCCTTCCCCTTGGGAATACTTTACTTTCGTTGAAATAGTCATGGCCATTTGGGTCATTCAACTCCTTGCCTCATTCTATTCCATCTTTAAATTGCTAAAAGAGGAAACCGCGCCTCGGTTTCGATTTGTCTTAATCCCATTGGGGCTACTATCGTTAGGCGTGGGATTATTTTTGGTACGAGCCGGGGAAACGGTTATTGTGCTGATCGGTTTATACTGTCTTCTCTATGCCATAACCGCCTTCCAAACTTTTCGCATGCTGAGTCCTCCTTTCCGTTCAAAAAACGTTCCAACACGCCCCACCATTACAAAAAAAAAGAAATCAAAAAAGTAATTCTTTTTCCGACACTCTTTTGTTAGAGAAGAATACTATTTAGCACATGGAAGATTCTCTTTTGGATAAAGGTTTTTACGAAGCAAAAGGGCCGCCGCGTAACAATATTTTTCCCGGAGTTTTTTTTCTGGTAAGAAAAAAGAGTTGATTACCACCCTTCGATCCATTTCTTTTTTCCGTTTTTTCTTTTTTCGTGGTGGAATGCGAAGAGCAATCCGAGGCATGCAATCAGAATGAGAATGAGTGCTTCCGATGGGTTGGACAAGAAGGAAGTATTGGATGGAAGAATGGGTGCTGTTTCATTGGATGAAATAATCGGCATTTCTTCGCGGGATGGTTTTTCCGGTGCGGTTTCGTTTGGGGTGATTATTTTTTCTTCGGGCGGGAGTGGAATTATCCCTATCGCAAATGGTGAAAATCCGTTTGTTTGGGCATCGTAATAATAGTCTTCCTCTGTTTCGAACACTTGAGCGGTTGGAAGTTCCTCCCATTTTCCTATGAAGTGGTATAGGCGGGCATCGTCAGGGTCGGCATTATTTTCAATTATGACTGTCTTGGGCACGCGAAACCGTATCATCGCAGTCATGTTGGTTGGAAGGGCTTTTCCTTGAGTGGCAATAAAAAAATAGTCGCAGGGTTTCGCGCCGTCGAGTGCTGGAAAATTTCCTTCTGACTCAATCATCATTCCTACCATCGTAATGCTTTCTGGGGATGTAATGGTGATAGAGTCCACGGGGTGCAGATAGGGGTGGTGGAACTGCAATGTGATTGGGGTTCCAGGTTCTCCCTTGATGAAGGTTGCCGTCCGTTCGGAAGTGGGGGGATTTGATTTAGTAGATGATGGGGGAGTCGGTTTTCCCTGCAGGTTTCCACCCCCTGTAGTGGAGGCTGTTGTTTCGACGGTGATGGTGATGCTTATACTGGCTATGATAGTATTTCCGGCTCCATCCGCGGCTTTCACGTAGAATGTCTGGGCTCCCTCGCTTAGTCCAGTGAACGTATAGCTCGTGTTGGTTCCATTGTCCGTGTAGGTGCTTCCGTTGGTTGATACGGAGTAGGAGGTGACTCCTGCGCCGGAGTCGGATGCCGAATAGGTTAGGGTGACACTCGTTTCAGTTGAGCTGCTCCCATTGGATGGAGATAAAATGGTAAGGGTGGGAGGCGTGTTGTCAATCATGAAGCTTGCATCGGATGCGCTGAATTCCGTATTCGTATTGTCGGATAGTGCGGCTAAAAGGTAATAGTTTCCATCGGTGATGGAGGCAATGTTGAAATCGATTGAACAGACTGTCGCGTTGGTAAAATTTGTGTCTTCACAGTGGTAGGCTCCGCTTGTGGGAAGCGTGGATAGATTCAAGTCGTTTACGATTATTGTTCCCGTTCCTTGTGAAGAAGTAGTGGAATAGTTCATGTCCAAAATAGCGTAATTAGAATCGTCACTCACGTTTACATCAATTGTAATATTTCCATCCCGCGTTGATGAGAAAACGGGCAGGGATTGGTCATCCGGGTACCCGTCTATTTTCCATACGTTCACGTCCGGTATGGCATTGGTTCCTCCCATGTTGAATAACCAAATGGCGCCGGCTCCGCTTCTCCCAGGAGGATCGTATCCTGTTGCTCCGATGAATAAGTCATTCGTGTATCCATCATGGTCGGTGTCGGCAAAGATAGGTGGAACCAATCCCAAATTGTCTGATGCGACCGAACCGATGAAATTGTGATCTACGTTTGTTCCCGGGGAGTTGATATCAATAATCCCGCTCTTGCTGGAAATGTCTCCAAACAGAGCCCTTAGCGTTATTGTTTTCGATTTGGACGGAATTTTGGCAGGAACAAATTACACGTAATTTTGATGGCATTAAGCAACAGGGACGGCAATTGCCCAGTGTATTGGATTTAATGAGGACGGGAATTAGGCAATAGAATAGTCATAATGCGTGATTTTATAAACTTTTAGGCATTATGAATAGTCTATGAATGGCGTTCGAGATGTTTTAACCCTTCAGAAGATGGAATTGGAAAAACGGTTCCAAGAGCAGTATGTGGAACGGGACACCACACTCACAAAAGCCAAGGATAATTTAGTTCGCGTGATAATAGGCCCGCGCCGTGCGGGAAAATCTTTTTTTACCGCCCATTGGCTGAAAAAAAATGCCAAATTTGGATACATTAATTTTGATGATGAAAAACTGGTCACGGTGAAAGATTTCAACGAATTGCTTGCCATCACCGATACCCTGTATGACATTCCAGAAGTTCTCATGCTGGATGAAATTCAAAATTTGGACAAGTGGTAATTGATTGCCAATCGATTACAGCGGGAGGGAAGAAAAATATTCATCACCGGTAGCAATTCAAATCTCTTGAGCAAAGAACTAGCGACTCATCTTACCGGAAGACACTTGCAGATAAGCATTTTTCCTTTTTCATTCAGCGAATATATTCAATTTCAAAACGAATCATTTACGGAAGTAAAAACAAAAGAAAAATTGATTGAATATGCCACGAAGGGGGGATATCCTGAACCCATCGTCAAAAATATGGATTACAAAGAATATTTATCCACCCTGCTTAATTCAATAATATATAAAGACATCGTAAAAAGGCACAAGATACGAAAACCAAACGCCATCGAGGACATGGTCTTGTTTCTTCTTTCAAATGTGGGAAACGAATATTCCTATCAGCGTTTGGCAGAGTTAACCCAATCGAAAAGTTCCCATACGGTCCAGAAATATCTTGGTTATTTGGAAGAAGCGTTCGTTCTCTTCTCCCTGAAACGTTTTTCGTACAAAACAAGAGAACAGATTACCTCTAACAAAAAAATTTATTCCATCGACAATGGATTTATTGGAGCAAAATCAACCAAGACGACGCAAGATCTCGGCAAGCTGTATGAAAACATTGTTGCCATACACTTGAAAAAAGAAGAGATTGATGGAAAGATAAATGTTTATTATTGGAAAAGCCAGCAGCATGAAGAAGTGGATTTTGTCATAAAAGAAAGATTGAAAATAAGTAAACTCATCCAAGTTTGCTATGATGCCACAAACCCAGATGCCAAGAAAAGGGAAATTCGTGCGTTGATAAAAGCCAAACAAGAACTCAAATGCAATGAATTGATTATTCTTACCCACGACTACGAAAACGAAGAGGAAGTAGAATGGTATGGTGAAAAAGCGAAAATTCGGTTTACCCCATTATGGAAATGGCTGCTGGGAAAGCAATAACACTTTTATGCCTCGGGGGAGGTCTTAACCGTCCAGTGCAACATGCTTACTGGTTCAAGCCGGTTGGATAATACCAATAATACCTACTCGATATTTATTCACTGCATCAAAAAGTGTCACAAGCCGCCATTATTTAATGGACACTCCAGCTGACCAGCCCATAGTCCCAATAATATTTCGATCCTTATCCGGGCTCATTTCTGCAAGCTTTTGGGCATATTCGGCGAGCATCTTTTCAGCGCCTGAGCCAAGCCGAGTAAAGGTATCAAGCCAATACCGCTGGAGAACTTGGTAAGGGATGTAATCTGATTCCTCCAAAAAGGGAAATTTTTCGATTAGTTTCCGATAAGCAGGCGATCCTGGAATAATAAATACAATACTCGCAATCACTCTTTCCATGATATCAAGGTTGGCTTTCACAAAATCGACGTTTTCCTTGAGGGATTCTTCAGTTTCTCCGGCCAATCCCAGAACAAATCCTGCTTGGATCAAAATGCCATATTTTCTCGCCAAATCAATAGCCTTCTGATGAATTCCCTTTGTTGTCCCCTTCATGTTCAATTTTTGGACATTGTCATTGGCCGAATCAAAGCCAATGTAGATAATGCGCGTGTTCAGTTTCTTCAGCGCAGCAAAAGAGCGCTCGTTGGCAAAGAGGCTTTGGACGTAGAAAATCCACCCAAGGTCATATTCATCATACAATTTTCTCAGCGGTTCATAAGTGACCAGACGCTCTAACATTTCAATCTCAGGCGCAGCGTTATCCCCATAACATTTCAAAGTTACTTTGGAGCCTTTTGGAACGCTCCACTTTTCAAGATAATGTTTGATTTCATTCGTCACGGCTTCCGGACTTCGAATGGACACCACATCCTTCAATCCACAGAATGAACAATAAGCAAATTCATCAGTTGGAATATTTTTCCCCAACTTCAATCGGTTATCCCGATAGCGGCAACCGAAATGGGTGAAAACCTGGAACATGTACGGTGAAGTAGCATCGATCCTTTCCTGAAAATTCTTCCAATATTCTGAAATGGAAGGAATAAGAATGGACAAATCCAGCGGCACACTTTCCTCCCAGACATATGGGGCATCTTCCTCTTTCATGTGGACAACGTTTCCGTTTTGATGAAAAGATAAATTGGGAATGCCAGAATAGTTTTGAGAGCCAATAAGTTGTTCGTAAAGATCGAGGAAAACTTTCTCGCCCTTACCCCGGATCATGAAATCGAAGATATCACCACGAAATGTTCCAATTTGCCGGTACATTTCGGTAACATAAGGGCCACCCAAAACAATTGTTTTCCCTTGATGCTTGAACCGTGATGCCAAGACAATAGCTTGGTGGTAGACCAGCGAGCTGGAAATGGAAATGCATACAACATCACCAGTCACCAGATTGGGGGATGCTCCCGCACTGAGATCAATAACTCTGGCGATATTTGGATATTTTTTGTTGAGTCGTGTCGCCAATGCGAGCAATCCAGTAGGATAGTAGATGGCTACGTTTGCTCCCAGACTGCCTATTTCAACGGGCACGGTAATGAAGTCGACTGTCCGATGACCCATTCAAGTTATGTATCACAACGAGGGTATTATATTCTTGCTGTAAATTATTTACGACATATGGGCCAAATCGAGAATGCATTAACCAAATATGGACTATCCCAAAAGGAGGCAAGCATCTATGCTGCCTGCATTTCGTTGGGAGAGGCAACTGCAAATGAAATCGCCCAAAAGAGTCAAGTTCCAAGAACGTTGACATACGACATTCTCGAACGACTAATGGAAATGGGACTGATTTCCCATCAACTCCAAAATGGAGTCAAATCGTTTGCTGCAGCAGACCCGGACGAATTACTACACATTCTGAAAGAAAAAGAAACGGCCATCAGAAAAGCAATGCCTGAATTAAAAGCAATCCAAAAACAAACTGGTTCACGAAGACCCAAAATAAGTCTCTATGTTGGGAAAGACGGGATGAAAACGGTCATGAATAACATCTTACGTTCGAATACGAAGGAATTCCTGGCATATGGCAGTTCAAGGTCATCCTACGAATTGATTCCGGCATTCATGGAACGGTGGCACCAAGAACGAATCGAAAAAGGGGTGTTGATGCGGGCCATTTACAACGATACGAAACAATCCAGGCAGCGCATCCAAAAATACCAAAAGTCCCTTCGATTATCAGAGTACAGAGTATCCCCTATTACACTCGAATCACCGACAGCCACCCTTATTTATGGGGAAAACGTCATCCTTCAATCATGGACCCCTGAACCATTCGCTGTTCTCATTCAATCCAAAGAAATGGCCGAAAACCAACGAGAATACTTCAATCAATTATGGAAGGTCATTGGGAGTAGCTCAGCCAGTTATCTATGACAGATAGGGATATTGAACTGAACGATACAATGCCTCGGGGGCGAATAGAAGATAGGGGTAAACTGCCTTTTGTAATGAACAATATGCAAATGGAAATACCCATAAGATTTCATATCAACAATCCGTATGCCTGCTGTGGATTCTGCGGGGATTGGATCAAACAAAAAAAAACTCGTTGCATGGGTAAGTTAGAGCAAGGCATTCACTCATAACGTAAAGCCTCAATAGGTCTTAACTTAGAGGCGGTTCGTGCCGGGATGAGTCCTGCAATGACCCCGATAATGGTGGATAAGATAATGGCCATTAGAATCAACTCAATGGAAACATAGGTAGATGCTCCTCTCGCACCGGGCGTAGGAATGAAGCCCATTCCGGAAATGGCAAACGAAACAATCGTTCCTAAAATGACCCCAATAATCCCTCCCACGAATCCAAATAACCCTGACTCCATGACAAAAAGCAACAAAACTTCATTATTGGTTGAACCCAATGCCTTGAGTATTCCTATTTCCTTTGTCTTTTCCAATACGGAAGTGAACATACTGTTAGCAACCCCCAGCGCTCCTACTACTAATGATACTGCTGCTATCGCACCCAAGAAAAGAGTCAATGTTTCGGTTACCGAACCCACTTGTTCTTGAACGGCCTGCGAGGAAGTAACCGAAAAATCTTGGGTACGTTCAGTCACTTTCCGCGAAATTTGTAGGGAAGCCGTCAAGTCCTGCGTCGTCTGTTCCACTAATTCAGGGGCGGAAACCTTTGCTTGAATACTTGTGTACGTATCGCGGTTTACATCTTCCACTGTGTTCCACGCACTATTCAGGGACATGTAAATCGTGTTATCGCTTCCGCTTCCTCCAAATCCAGATCCTGAAGCAGAAAGAATTCCTACCACAGTGAAGGGCTTATCCTCCAATGTAATAATTCGGCCCAAGGTAATAGGTTGTTTGAATGTTTCATTCGCAATTCGATCTCCAATCACCACCCCGATTGAATCACTTGCTGTCAATAAACGTCCCGAAGCGAGAGAAACATTCGATGTCTGTGGCCACGTCGTGGGGTTAACCCCCTGCACGCTCACATTGGATTTTTCTCCAACAAAAACGAGTTCTCCTCGGCCTGAAACAATTTCCGTGACCAATGTCACGTTGGGATTTGCGTTGATAATGATAGAGTCCTTTTTCGTTAAGGTTGGTTCCTCATCTGTTGTGCTGGTTGAGTTCGTGATAGTAATGGCACCCGACTCACCTCCTCCGGCTCGAAATCCTCCTCCGAACCCTTGGGCACGACTAAAACCGGGAGAAATAGTAATGATGTCTGCACCAAAACCGGATAATTGTTGTTGCACATTCGCCTGTGCTCCCTCTCCAATTGAAATGATTGAAACCACTGCCGCCACTCCAATGATAATTCCCAATAGGGTAAGCCATGACCGTAGGCGGCGATGAAGAATACTGTTCAGAGATAAGGAAAATGAATCCTTCAGCTTCATTCCATTTACCTCTTTTCCTTTTTACTACTGCGATTCAGCAATGTCTTTGCTTTTTCCCTCCAATCATTGCGAAAAAACAACACCAATCCTATAAGAGAAAGGATGCAGGATACTCCGATGGCTATCTCGTTTCGATTCAAAAGCAAGATAGAAATGAGAAAAACGACAACGATACCTGCCAACACTTTGAGCAACGAAGTCCATTCTCTTTTCGCTTTGAAATGATTGTATCCAATTCCTCCAATTAACACAACGGCGAGTAACCCCCAGGCAAGAAGCGGCGAAAGACCTGTCGACATCGCCCGATTCGTTTGTCCTATTCCACTATTCAAAGAATTGGCACTCAAACTAATAGTCTTAGTAACGGTTTGCCGCTCTCCTGTTGTGTCCGTGTAGGCAATTTCCAATTCAAGTGTGCGTGGGATGGGCGGGGCAAACATATTGGTGTCACCTCTACCGGTCGGACGACCTTGAAATCCACTGCCAAAGCCGTCCGTCCCAGAACCTTGCGGCAAAGTAGAGGTGTCCATTGTTCCGGTTCCAGATAACCCGCTCGCTGTTCCAAGTTGGAATGTTGCAATCGTAAAGTCTCCTTTATTCAGATTTCCCAATATGGAGATATTGCTTCCGCTCGATGAAACATTCAGCAACTTGGCAACCACTGCGCCTGCATTATTGGAGCCGATGTTGGCGATACTCACGGACAACTGGTTGCTTACCATTTCTCCACTTACTTCAAAATCGGTTTTTCCGCCAATGATGACTCCTATTTCGGAGGCTTGTTCTTGGTCCCCGTTGCTATCCGTAAAACTCACATTAATGGACAGGGGATAGATTCCTGTTGTAATATTGGGATCGGCGGCAACAGTGTACTGTAGGGTTGCCTTTTCTCCTGCGGGGATAATGGGAATGTAGCGTTTGTTATCCGTGCCTACTGGTAAAATAAGCGAGCTTTCTTCTGTCCACGAGAATGAAATATTGGATACCGCGGTTCCCCCTACATTCGTAAGAGTAAACGTCACATTCGTTTGGTTCCCGGGATTGATGATGCGGGGTTCGAGTGTCACATCAATGTTTTTCTCGGCTCCGGACACTGGAATAATTATTTCGTGATTTTCGGTGACGGGAACTCCGTTTCGAATATACGAAAGGGTTAAGAGAGTGGGATAATGACTTGGAGGAGTATCCGCCTTTATGCGGAAAGTAAAAACCAGTGTTTTGGTTGCATCCGGTAAAATGGAAGAAGCACCATCCTCGATATCCATGGGATCGAATTGTTCTCCAATATCCAATAATCCATTCAAATCCTGAATGGTGATCGAAGCACCTTTATTGTGAACATCTACTGCCAGACTCACGACGTCACCTGCGTAAATGGTATTCGGTAGAAAAGTGGTTCCTTGTATTTCAGCCAAATACGCAAATTCACCAGAATAATCCCCTAATTGAGCATGAACGAGTGGAATGGATAATCCAATTCCCAAGAAGACGAACGCGAAAAATAACAGCGGCCCCCTTCGCATAATATTCCATTCAGTATTTTCATTTTTCCATTCCATCATTTATCCTCTCCTGAGTCGATTTTTTCCATCGTAACTAATTTTGCCATCCTTCATCTCAATGACGCGGTCCGCATACTTGGCAATATTTGGTTCATGCGTCACCAATACAATCGTCTTTCCCTGCTTGGAATGCAAGTGGTCTAAGATATCCATGATTTCGTAACTCGTCTTCGTGTCCAAATTTCCAGTAGGTTCATCCGCTAACACCATCGAAGGATTGGCTGAAAGTGCGCGGGCCACTGCTACCCGTTGCCGTTCTCCTCCAGACAGTTGAGCGGGAAAGTGACTGACACGATGGGAGAGTCCCACTTGGGAGAGTAAGTCAAGGACCGTTTTCTCAATCGTTTCTTCTTCCAATTCATGAATGCGCATGGGCAGGGCTACATTGTCAAAAACTGTCAACGTGGGATGAAGATTGAAGGTCTGAAACACAAACCCAATCGTTTTTCCACGCAAACGTGAGACGTGGGATTCATCAAGCGTAGAAAGTGGCTGGCCATCCAAGAGGACTTCCCCTTTGGTTGGAATATCCAATGCTCCGACTAAATTGAGAAGAGTGGATTTACCCGAGCCGGACGCACCCATTATTGCCACAAACTCCCCTTTTTGGATGGTTAAATTAACTCCTTTTACGGCAGGGACTTCCACTTGGTCCATTTGGTAGATTTTCCACGCATCCTGGATTTGCAGTAACGGCACCGATCTCTGAATCATGATTTGAACACCCATTCAATCATTCAAAAAGCATTCCACTAATTAGACCCAAATCTCACACGGATTAAGGATACTCATTCTATTCTCCAAAATGCCTGTTTCAGCGTTGGATAAATAAATACGCACGGCAGGGCATCGCAGTATGGGAAAAATTCCTTGGGGGATCCAAGCAGCAAGATGGGACACCTCATTAAAGGAGGAAATATAAAACCTGAACGATGTCCTGTTGAACATGCCTACTCGGCGTTCCCGCAGCCATCGAATAACCCGCCTGTACTACGCCATCAGCCCACGCATAATTCATTTAGTGGTGGAAAAGGTGGTTTCCAAAAAAAGATTAGGGGAGATACGCGAACACGTACTTGGAAAAAGTATTGTGGAAAGAGAAGGCCGCATCCGATCCACCCCTGAAGGGCATGTGTGGGCCCTCATCTATAATGGAACAAGCAAATCATGGAGTGAGCTATCGGATGCGCAAAAGGAAAGACATCTGCATCATGTTCTGCAATTCATTGGAAAAAATGACGTATTGGTCTCCCTTAGAAGAATACAAAATCTTATGGGAACTAATGAAATAGATGAATTGGGTAGAACTTCTAGACGATCCGAGCAATACGAAACATTGGTAGAAAGAATACGGCGCAAACAAAACGCGCACTCCATCATTGAAGGCATTATCCGAAAAGTGCAAGAAAAACAAAAATAGACGAATGGGAATGGTTTAGTGCCTCTGGAATCGACTTGAACTCCCAACCAACGGGTTACGAACGGGTGTCTGCTATTTTTATTTTATTAGAAATTTCGACAGGGGACGTACTTTCAATATCATTGAAAATAAAATGGATTCTCTTTTCATTACTATTGAAAAGGTTTATATATGGATTTGGAGTAAGTAGAATGGATGGAACGCGTTGCACTAGAGTTTGTGGTAAAGGACCAATTTGAAAATCTCCAAAAAAAGGAGCGAGGGTTGCCGCGTGAAACATTGGGTCGAATAACTCCGTTAATGCGGCATAAAAGTGCGGTAGTTGTAACAGGAGTTCGTCGCTGCGGGAAATCAACCCTTTTGTTCCAGGTAATGGACCGGTTTTTCTCAAAGGGATTTTTTTACTTGAACTTTGCCGATGAACGATTGAACGATTTTGAAACAAGGGATTTTCAAGTATTGCATGAGATACTGATTAAGGAATTCGGGGACCAAAAAACATTTTTTTTGGACGAACCTCAAGGGAAAAACGGCTGGAACCAATTTGTTAACCGGCTCTATGAAAACGGATACAAGTTCTTTATTACGGGATCAAATGCGGAGCTATTGAGCAAGGAAATTTCCACTTATTTGACCGGCAGGCACATGGATTTTCCGCTTTTTCCTTTTTCATTTAAGGAGATGTTATCCTTCAGGAATGCCGGGAAAACGATTAGGTCAACCCAAGACAAGGTACAAATTGAAAGCGCGTTTGAAAAATACATGGAAAAAGGCGGTTTTCCCGAGGTTTGGACGCAGGAAAACACCGATATTCTGGTTAAAGTATATGATGATATTATCAACAAGGATATTTTGGTTCGGCACCAAGTAAAAGACCAAAAGACATTCAAGGATTTGGCACTCTTCCTCATATCCAATTGCGGGAAAGAATTTTCATATAACGCATTAAAAAAACAATTCAATCTTGGAAGCCCTAACACGGCCAAAACGTTTGTCGGATATCTAACGGATGCGTTCCTGCTTATCGAGATAAATCAATTCGATTTTTCCTTAAAAAAGCAGGGCTTTTTGCCCAAAAAAATATACGGAATCGACACAGGATTAGTCAATAAGATGGGGTTTCGCCTTTCTGACGACAACGGAAGGTTGTTGGAAAATATCGTTCTTCTCGAGCTGCTTAGACAGAACCAAAAAGTATTTTATTGGAAAGATGACAAACAACGA
This sequence comes from Candidatus Iainarchaeum sp., assembly GCA_043803765.1. Taxonomy (GTDB): domain Archaea; phylum Iainarchaeota; class Iainarchaeia; order Iainarchaeales; family VGJJ01; genus VGJJ01. Next base: position 12,905 of record JAZDJQ010000014.1, read on the forward strand.
GAGGTCGACTTCCTAATCATAGAAAAAAATAAGGTAAAGGAAGCTATCCAAGTTTCTTTTGAATTATCCGATGCTAAAACGAAAGATAGGGAAATAACCGGGCTAATCAGTGCGATGAAAAAATTCAATCTACAAACGGGAACGATTCTTACACGCCACACGGAAAAAAGCGAAAAGGCAGATAACAAAACCATCCATTTCATTCCGGTGTGGAAATGGCTAATCGAAAACGACCAATCCGCTGAACATTAATCAACTACAACAATGAATGTTGAACTGGATGGGACAATATGCCTCTGGAATCGACTTGAACTCCCTACCTCTTGGTTATGAATCCGGCGTGATATTTGCCAGCCTCATCACTTTGCTCCCATGTTGTTCCCAACGTGCGTGTTTTTCTTTCGGGTTAGACGCTTGAACTTTTTGTTCAATGCTTCGATATCCCTCAAAATCATGCGCTTTAGAACAGTCCATTCGTACACATTAAGCGTTTTCCCGGAGTATTTGTGGTAGTATTTCCGGGAAAGCGTTTCCGGCGCATCCTCCATCTGCATGAGCTTCCCTTTCCAGAAAACTAGGAGATATATGTTTCCATTGTGTAGTTCCATGGGCGCGCTCCACCCGCGATAGTGTTTTTCCTCGCAATAGGGAGAAAGATCATCCATCTTTTGGAGATCCTTTTTGGTCATAGAATTTAATCGCGCGCCAAAATCATTGTGTCTTAGAAAAATAGTTGTGGTTCCCATTCGTTTCACCTCATTCTCTTTTTTTTTGAATTTTTCATTGCACCTTTTTTATTTTTTCGACAAGCTCCTTTTTCTTTTTGGTCCATTCGTTGTAGTTTATTCCAAGATAGCGTTTGGAATCAATGGGGTTGAATTGGGTTATTTCCGTTAGTAGCTCGCGCGGGTAATTCTTTTTCCGGTATTTTTCAAGCAGCTCCTGATATTTTTTTAGGTCAATAGGGGCATATACCAGTAATGTCAAAATATCAATCGTATCTTTTTGCCCCTTGATAGATTCCCTTCGGTCTATTTCCGCTCCCTGTTTTAGGATTAACAACATTTCGCTGCGAATGGTTTTTATCCCTTCGATTTGGATTGTTTCTTTCAAGAGGTCTTCGATGGGGATGGCCAGAGTCGAATAATATGGAGTATAAATGTCGATATCGAATTCCGATAGTTTTATTTCATATTTTTTTAGTCGATCGTTTTTTTCCAACGAGTATTTTTTCTTTAGAATGGAAAGCGTTTCAAAGTCAACAAGGATGTCGATGTCTTTACTCTTGTGTTGTTTTGTCCATAACCATACACTCCACCCACCAATAACAGTCAGATTTATCTCCTTGGAAAGCTCCTGTAGCTTCTTCCAACTTTTTTCCGTCAGGCTTTCGTGCCAGAATTCAGTGGTTCGCATTATTCCAACCCCATTCGGCGCCGCAATGCCTGAATAAATTCCTTGGCATACCATTCTTTCAGATTCCACAAATCCACAAACAATAGCTCATTAGACACAATTTTAATGGATTCGAGAATAGGAGGTGTTGCCAGAACAATAAGATTGGTCGGTCCATCATGAGGCGGAAATCTTTTTTTGATTTCAGAAAGGGTCTCCACATCGGCATACACGTATATTTCACTATAATCAGCCGGCACATCATCGAATCGAAATTTATATCCACTAAAAGCAGTGAAAACAGCTTTCGCCGGCATCATTTTTTCGATATTGCGGACGCTGCCAGTGTGGGTTCGATAAATGATATCCCTGTCCAGATTCCGCATGTTTGCCCAATAGATGAGAGCCTTTTCCCGGTCTATTATGCGAAAACCGAATTTCCTTTTTTCGATAGCTCCCAACCGAGCAAGGGGACCCAACGCATGATTCACCGTACTTAATGAAATTCCCCATTTTTGGGCTATTTCCAATTGGGTTTTAGCTCCCTGAAATAGAGAATAGAACACCCATTCGGATTTCTTCATAGTAATAATATCCCATAAGTGTTTATATTGCTTTCGAATATCGTCGAAATAACTCCACTATACACAATGGGGATAGGACCCCAATTAAGCAGCCGGTTGGTAGCCGTACTTGTCCATGTGTAGGTGTCGAGCATAGGACACCATAATTTGGATAGGACCAACTCGATGGATTTCTTTTTTCGGGAGTCGGTTTCATTATCATGCAAATCTTGGAGGACAATATACAAATCCACGTACATGGAACCATCAAAACGACGACCCATCGGTCGCAGGTTTCCAAAAGTGTTTACCGCGGCAAACCTCACTTTTCCGCTTTTGTCTACAATATTTTTGAAGAAAACATCCATGACTTCTCCGATTTTCTCGTCAAAAATGGCTGAAATGGAAATAAAGAAATACGCGGATGAAAAATACGCAGCGGAGGGTAACACTTTATTCTAGGGTGATAGAATCCGGCGCTATGGCAGACTCTCGATTATTTCTTTTGTGGAATAGATTTTGATTTTTTCTTGCGTTCCCAAAAGTTTATCGTTTGTCCAAATGGGAGACTTTTCTTTTAAAGCGAGGGCTAGAAAATCAATGTCTTCCGACAGTTCCTTATGATGGGTTTTTTCGGTCGATTCGATTAAATTTTTCGCTGTTTTCAAAAAAGAAGAATATTCTTCCAGTGGAATGAACTCCACACACGGCCAAATCAAATCGTGCTTTTTCAAACTCTTCAATGGTTATTTCCGTTTTGTGCAATATCTCTTTTTGATGATTGTTTATCTCCTCTAACGCATACTCAGGAGAAACGAATTCAAAGTCCTGACTGGTTGACAGTGACTTGAAAACAGAATTAGACCAAAAACAGGTAATCAGAATATTGGTATCGACCACGAGCTTCATTCATATCAAGCCCTTTGCCTTCAAGGAATCTAATCGGCCCTTTCAGTCCATTCGTACCAATTTGACAGACCAGCCCGAAATCGCTTCTTCTTCATTCAGTTTTCCAATCAACTGTTTCTTCCGCTCAAAAGAAAGAATAGTCAAAACCTTTTCTTCAATATCTGACAGTTTGGCTTGAATCTGCTTGAGAGTAACCGCTTCGCTCATACAACAAAATCATTCCTTAGACTATAAAAACACGCTTTAACCAAAACACCAAAATGCACTTTATTCCTGGACAATATGCCTCGGGGGAGGGTGGAAGATAGCGGTAAACTGCCATTTGTAAGGAACAATACCGAACAGTATGTAGGAGTAAATAAAGGTTTCCGAGCCTGCGAGGGGGACATCACCATTTTGGAAAGCAAATCGATAGTTATTTTTTCAGATTGATCATATTTTCTTTTTTGCTCCAACTTGCATCAACCGCTTTTGAATGTCCGTAAAAAGATTGTCTATTTTTTCGATTTCTTTGGCATCAAATGTGTATCCTACACCTTTGTAAACAAAAATTTGTGGATTTGTCCCAATAACAGGATTGCCGTGCTTTGTGATATTTGCCACATGGTTTAAGGAGCCAAGATCTTTATCCAATTGGACTAAATCGACTTCAGTTCCGATCTTTTCGGCCAATTTTAAAAATCGTTTAAAACGATTTAGTGTTGAACCAGTTTGTGATACCTGATGTTGATGTAAAACACTATTGATAATTATTTCCGAGCTGTTGATCATCGTGGTCACACGGCCAATAAACTGTTGTGCATCAAATATTTGACGCTCAAATTCTTCCATTCAAACACCGCCTATCGCGAATCAGGATTTTCACGCAGATTAATTATCCAGTAAAACCCTGCTCCAATTATTAAAAATAAAAATAAAATCTGAAGATAGCCCCAGTCACTTGTTTGATCCCAATAAGAGTTGTAAAACACGGTTCCTTTGAAGGCCTTATCCTTGGCTGATGCATAATGTCCTGCTTTGTATTCAGATTCGCTTCCACTATTGTATAAAACGTAGCCGAGCCAGCTAACTATTTTCAGAGGATTTCCTTTGGACATGTTCTTTTCACGCAAATCGTTTTCTAAACGCATTTGGGTGTCGGCTGGTCGTTGCAAATCAGCCAAGGCCGAACGATACTTGTCATTTGCCAATTTGCTTTCCGATATTACATTTTGAGTGGCGAGTACACTCGGCTCTATGTCCTTTTTGAAATTGTAACCGATGCAATACTGTTCACTGGTTCCAAGATTCCCAATCGCCTCTACCGGCTCGGAAAAATCAATCTCATCTGATTGAGTTAAAATCCAGAGCGCGAAGTTCGTTTGATCGATGCGTGAGACTGTTTCGCTCGAGTAGTTTCGATTTTTCGCGTCGTAAAACGGTTGCCGGATTTCATTTGACAGGTTGAACATCGACAAGTCAACCTTGTCCGTGAGGGTACATGAAAGATCGCGTGTTAGCTGTAGGAAAATGAAATATTCTGATCCTTGAATGGCCACTACCTTTTTTGAAAAGCGAATCCATTCTCTGCCGGCACGCTCGACAATTTCCCATCCATTTTGTTGCGCCTTTTCAGCAAATACATCAAAAACTTCTTCGGGAACGGTGGCTGAAATATTCCAAACGTTCGAGTCCACGAAGCTTACGATTTTTCCCGTAAAATTACAAATGTCGTTGGCCCCAGAAGCCCATTTCTTACACTGAATAGTGTTATCATATGTGGAAAAGGGGAGCTGGTAAATGCTGTTGTAATGGTAGATTGCTTCGAAAACCGTTTGCGACTCATTTTCGTTCGTCACGAAACGACATTGGCCACTTTCATTTTTTACGAGGGCTGTCCAATTGGAATCGAACGTCAAGAGGAAGTAACTTTTTTCATCAAATTCGAGATTCTGGTATTTGAAATCGGGGTTAAACGACCCGTATTCGGGGGCAAAATGATTTGCGTCACAGTATTGAATGTACGCGTAGTTCGTTTTCGGCTCAATGATATTTCTATCGCCAAGTCCCTTAGCGGCAAACATGAAAAGCCAGCTCCCAACAACCACTACAAGGATGATTGCCACGACCCATGCATCCACTTTAGAACCAGACATTAAATAGCAAAATATTGATTAACACCTTTTCAACCTTTCGGAGTTTATCATTAGAATGGACCCCCAAATCAAAGATGTTCTCACGCTTCTCGACGAAGCGGCCCATAAACGATGGTCGATTCGAGAAGAGCAGTTCAAGATGTATAAAATTGATACAACCGCAGTCGCCCAAGCCCAACAAATGGGTTTTATTCATTGGACCGGCGCAAACTATATTCTCACCGCAACAGGTCACGAAAAATTGTTACAATACGAGTCAGTCGATTCTCTACGAGAGATCCGAAAACACCTCCGAGTGGATAAAAAAGGCGTCATTTTTGATAGCAACGCGTACGATAAAATTCTAGAAGGAGCTTTGACAAAGAGTGATATCGAATTGAGCCGACACAAAGGATTCGATTATTATATCACACACATCCAGGCAGACGAGGTTGTGCGTTGCCCGGAAGTCGACAGACGCCAGCGATTAACCCTTGCAATGCTCACGCTAAAGCCAATTGTTATCCCTACCGATTCAACGGTAGCAGGAGTATCACGGGTGGGATTTTCACGGTTAAGTGATGGACAAGACATGGAAAGCATTCGTAATGGCAGTCAAAGGCATACGAATGACGCATTGATAGGAGAAACTGCAATAAAAAATAAATTAATTCTTGTAACAGAGGACGATAGGCTTCGAACCAAAGTAAAAGATGCGAAGGGTATCGCAATGACTATCGCTGAATTCAAAAATGAAATCGAAAAAGAATAATGAGAGTTATATTCATGAATTTTCAACCTTCAAACCAGCACCAAAAGTTTTTCGTCGAACATATATTGGCGGCTGGCAAAAAGTATACGAAACCAAAACCAATGGCCACATTACGTCGAACAGACTTTGGAAAGGATGGATTTCTGGATTGCTATAATTCCTTTAACCAATATCTAAGGTGGCACTACTCTGGAACAGATAGGGACATGATAAATAGTTTTGTACAAAATTTTGGTGCTACCTACCAAACTACTTATGATGGAGGATATCCAGAAAAGTTATATCGGGATTTAACATTCCTACAGAAAAAACAGGTTCCAAATCTAAGTCAACCAGGAAAATCAATTATCGGGATAAACGATCCGAAAGACTTGTCCCAAGTTATTGATTATTTGTATGTTATCCGATGTAATTTTAATCATGGATCATTTTCAGTTCATGACGAACTTTACCAATCTATTGCGATACCTTCTTTTGAGGTTTTTTACTTAATTCTGTTCAAGATTCTTCGCCACGAAATACCAAATCAGTAATCATTCTATCTCTAAAAATCACTCAAAATGTATTGTTCCGTTTTCGGCTATTCGTGCGATTTGCCAGTCGTATTTCTTTTCTTTGACTACTTGGTTTAGTTGTTCTCGTTGTGCGTTAAGCGGGGAGTTTTTCAGGTTTTTTGATAGGAGTAAAATTTCGTCTACTGTTCCATTTTTTGTCATGCCGTCGAAGACCACGAAGTCGATTGGATTCAATATAGGTTTCATGTCGTAGGGGTTTATTTTCAGTTCTTTAAGGATGGGCGAGATCGCTTTTCTTATTACTTTTTCTGCGCCTAATTGCCCTTTTTCGATTTGAATTTTTCGAATGTTGGCTTCTTTTTCCTCAAACGATTCGACATTCTGTTCCAATACATTCATCTGTTTCTCGTAGTCGTCCAGCCATGTTTTTGGTGTTGGGGTTTTGGTGAATATCCGAAGGTCGGATACCCTGACTATTTCGTCACAGCACGGACAAAGGCAGAGTATTTTTCTAAATTCTTGGTACTCTTCTCCGAATCCTTTCATTTTACCACCTTGAAGGATACTTTTTTGTCGTTTACTGCGTCTTTGACGGCTTTTTGGTGGGAGTTCAATCGTGCATTTCCTGTTTTTACTTCGATGAAACTCATGGATTCTATTTTGTTGTTGCAACAACCGTTGAAGGTGATCATGTCAATGGGTTCGCCTAAAAACCGACAATCGGGCAACGCCCATTTGAAATCTTTTAAGATCGGAAAGAATACTTCCATTTCTTGCCCGAAGCCAACCGCTCTTGCCGTGATCTCTATTTTTTTAGTGTCTTCCAATGATTTACTCCTTTTCTCGAAATCTTTCTTTTGTTGCTCAAAATCTTTAAGCAAACGTGCCCGCACAGCTAAGGCTTCGGGAGGAAAAGACTTCGTTCCATCAAATAAGAATGCTTCACCCAGCTTGAAACTTTCATTACATGAAGGACATTCCGCGTAAAGCTTCGAATCCTTCAACTCAAGAATCGTTTCTTTGGTGTCTTTACCATCCATATTTTCGCTCCATCGATCACTTTTTCTTTTTCGGGGATAGGATAGTGAATTTCGCAACCAGTCCAAGGACAATCAATCCGCCCACTATGAGAGCGATAGAAGAAAAATCGGATTCCGGTACTTTACTTTCAACAAAGTTCATTGTATTGGCATCTTCTCCCATATTTAGAGTAGAAGCCGATTTGAATGACACTGTATAATCGTCAACCAGTTCCCCGTTGTGAGTGGTAACCTTCGAAGGCATTGTAACTTTCGTAAGGATAGAAACTCCGGCAGGAGTCCTCTTATCCTCATAACGCAAATACTTTCCGTCCGTTTTTACAATAATTTTTACCGGATTTCCGCCTTCAGATGGAGATAAATCATATTCGATTATGAGTTCGGAATCAGTCTCTCTGCAAACGTTGTCGATTCGACTCAGGACAGATGGATCGGCTTCTGGACTATTTTGTGCCATATTTTTGAGCGAATTACAACTAGCGTTCGCCAATATCCCCGTTTTATCCAAAGAAACAAGACGATGTACGCTACCGTCAGCATTCACTTTCTCAGTCTGGCTACCGGAAATACAGCCAGAAAGTACGACCATTCCAACCAAAAAAATCAAAATCACCTGCTTCATTTTTTGCCTCGTTTTATTGCTCCGTATAATTTCTGAATCGTGCCCTTATTTGGTCTCCACCTATTCTTGCTACTCCGTTTATTTCAACTTTGTTAAATTGGCTTACATCGAGGGTTCCGGTGTAAACCAATGTTCCATTGTAGTAGACATTGTACCCCGTTAGTGTCTTTTGGATTTTGTAGGTGTCAAAAGTTGAAGAAGGTAAATCGGGAGAGACATATTTGAAACTGTCGCTACCGTTTACCCGTTCGATAATGAATACGTTTGAGTTGTATTGCGGGTCGGTAATGTCCCTATGCTTGTTTACAATGAGGGCATTTTGATTATCTTTAACAAACCAAATACCTGCTGAAGCCGCGCTCGAGGGCAAATTTTCCAACGCAACATCAACTTGCACAGTCGTTTTGGTTGTTGGCCTACTGATTCTTCCCTCACTAACCCATGCCCCTTGCCAAGAATTAGTTATCGACTGGCCTTCAACCGTTAGAATAGGCTGATTACTACCTGAAACGGTCACACCAAACAGAGGCATACTATTCCAATTCCAAGAGTATCCGCCCCAAGAAAATCCTGGTCGACAAATTTGAACGGCAGTAGTAACTGACTGTGCGGAAACATTTTGAAAAGAAACAAACAGGACGGAAGCGAACAAGAGCAATACCAAGAGAGTTGCTCTATTTCTCCCAAGTCCGAAAAGAGCTTGGGGTTTAGCGCTGTTGACAGTTTTTTTCGTTATCATAGGGTACTCATAGCGAGGATATTTAATAAGTCACATGATTACTCGAATTGTCAAACCACAAATAGTGCACTCAAACACTTCTTTCTTCCATTCTTCCAGAATGACATTCACCGCAACTGCTCGAAGAGTTACAGGATGAGCACGCACTCAAACCGCACTTATTGCATATTTTTACCCTGGACGTTGTTCTCTCACAATTATGGCATTTTATTGACATCCAACCACCTCAAATAAGCATTATTCTCCAGGTTTAAAATATTACCCCAAAAATGGGGTTATTTACAAGAAGAATACGCAGGATTAATCCATTTTGACCTTGTCCAAATTTATGTTGGCTTTGACCAGCATTTCTCGGCCATCCCGCCGCTTCTCTACCAATCCCTCTTTCTCCAGCATAGTGACGTAATCTGCACACTTATTGTAGGCCAGATTGGTCTCTCTACTAAGTTCTGTCACCGTTTTGGACCCATTTTGGGTTAGCTCGAGCATCCTGAACCGAGTCTTATTGGCCATGACTCTGATTTTTCGATAAAGCTCCTCACGACGAATACCAGTCTTGAACATACACCATTTTCAGGGTACCTTTTATAACTCAATAGAACACCACTTTTGGTGTAGTATTTGGGTTGTTGATTGGAAATGCCGGACTCCTTGATTGAAGAACTTCCTCGCATAATGGCGTATGGAAAAAAGGAAGCTCAGCGCATCTTAGACGGACTCTCCAAGCAAAATCGGGTTAGTTTACAAACAAATGAAATGGTTTTGCCCACGAAGGCCAAGGCCGGAATTTTCTCCCATTTTGGCCAGGCTCTACACAGTTCTACTGATGTTGAATGGTTCAACCGAATGATTTACGGAGACAACATTCTAACGATGCAGGCTTTATTAGCCGGCGACTCCGAAACAGGGCTGCCTTCCATGCGAGGAAAAATAGACCTAATCTACATCGACCCACCATTTGACTCCAAAGCAGATTATCGGACAAAAATTCATTTACCGCATACAGACATTGAGCAGCGTCCAACTGTCATTGAACAATTTGCTTATTCAGACACATGGGAACATGGGACAACATCATACTTGAAAATGATGGTACCACGACTTATCCTCATGAGGGAACTACTAAGCGAGAAGGGAAGTATCTACATTCACATTGATTGGCACGTTGGACACTATGTAAAAGTAATGATGGATGAAATATTCGGAAAAGAGAATTTTATCAACGAGATTATTTGGCAAAAAGTAAGGTCTTCAAAAGGACAAGCAAAATCGTTTGGCAATGTTCATGATTCAATTTTTGTTTATGCGAAAACAAAATCTTATTTCTTCAATAAATTGTATACCGAACACGATCAAGAAAGACTTGATACTCATTATAATAATATCGAATTAGAAACTGGTAGGAAATATCAACTGGCAGATTTTACACAAAAAGGTCAAGGTGAACCAAAAAAATTTTCGAATATATTACTGACACCTCCTACTGGTAAACATTGGATTTGGTCACAGGAAAGAATTAATGAGGGAATGGTAAAGGGATTAATTGTTTTTACTAAATCAGGCAAGCCAAGAGTAAAAAGATTTTTAGATGAGTCGCAAGGATCTCCAATTGAAGACATTTGGACTGATGTATTTCCAATTAACTCTCAAGCCATCGAATCTATCGGTTACCCAACACAAAAACCAGAAGGACTTCTAGAACGAATAATCAAGGCATCTTCAAACGAAGGAGATTTAGTTTGCGACTTCTTTTGTGGTTCTGGCACAACAGCTACTATCGCAGAAAAACTTGGTAGAAAATGGATTGCTTCTGATTTAGGTAAGCCAGCTTGCATGATTATGCGGAAAAGATTGATTGACCAAGATGCGAAGCCTTTTTTGTATCAGTCTATTGGAGATTATCAGAAGGAGCAGTTCGAACATTCGCAACACAAGACAATCGGAGAGCTATCCCATGTCGTGATAAATTTGTATGGGGCATTACCTTTTCCTTACGGCCAGCATCCACAAAATAATTTAGGGTATATCAAGCAGTCTAAAACCCTTGTTTTTGTCGATTCGCCTTCTAAAATGACGGGGGCTAATACTTTGAAAAGAGCGCGGGAGTTGCGTGCTTCTTTTGCAGGAGGGTGGGAGAAAGTAGTTGTTTTGGGTTGGAATTTTGTCTGGGATATTGGACAAATCGTTGAAACAATGAATGACCCAAAATTAGAGGTTTTGGTCATTCCGCCCGACCTACTTGATCGCTTGAAAACCAAGGCCAGTTATGAGCAACTAATCAAATCAGGAAAAATCCGCTTTTCCTCCCTGCAGTATTTGACCGTGAAACCCATCATTAAGAACGATTCCGATAACGATCAGGACGAGTTGATTGTTTCCCTTGACAATTATATTCTGTTATCCCCAGACGCGCTTCCACTGGACAAAGAGAACAAGGAAAAGCTAGAAAAAACAATCGAGAAAGACCCATTGAGCTTGGTAGAATATTGGAATATTGACCCCGATTACGATGGAGAAATTTTTCGCAGCAAATGGCAGGAATATCGAGAAAACAACAAAGACCTCCGAATTAAACGAACCGCCAAAATTCTCGTACCCAAAATCAAAGGGAAGCGAAAAGTATGTGTGAAAGCAGTCGATGTTTTTGGTTTTGAAAGCGCTACTGTCCAGGAGATTGATTAAATGGTTAATATCAAATCTCTTGGAACGGGAAGTATCCCGCTTCGGTTAGCCGATTTGATTTCTGAAATGGCCAATAAGGAATGGGAAGAAGGAACATTTATCGAGAAAACGACTCCTATCACGCGAGATCTAATGCGGTATTGGGACCCGAAAGGAACTTTTTCCGATTCAAGGAAAGTAAATTTCCACGAGGGACAATGGCAGGCTATTTTGAATGCTATTTATGTCCATGAAATATTGAAAGTGAAAAGCGTCCACGACTTGTATATGTCTATTCGCCCGGAGTTATTGGCTGAGATGGATATGATAGATTTGAAAAAAGAGAAATACGACTACCCGAAATATTGTATCCGAATGGCAACCGGAACGGGAAAAACATGGATTTTATCGGCATTGTTGATTTGGCAATATCTTAATGCGAAATATGAAGAAAAACCGTCGAATCGATTTTTCAAAAATTTTTTATTGGTCGCGCCGGGAATTATTGTATATGAGCGGTTACTGGATGCATACCTTGGTAAACGAAAGGAAGATAGCAAAAGGGAATTTGAGGAGTCCGATTTCAAAAAATTCGAATCGCTTTTAATTCCAACTGCCTATACTGAAGAGATCTTAGGTTTTATCCAATCTAGCGTGTGCCAAAAAGACGAAATTGGAAGTAAAGTCACTGGAGACGGGCTGATTGCGATTACTAATTGGCACTTATTAATGGGGGACGAAGAAGACGATGAAGAAGGGACCCCGCTTGACACACCATACAAGGCTATTCGAAAAATGCTTCCCATTACTCCCGGCAAAACGGGAAAGCATTCGTTGGAAACGTTGGACAATCAATACCTGCGCGGGAAGGGGATGGATTTCCTGGTGAATCTTACGGACTTGGTTGTATTCAATGATGAAGCCCACCATTTGGGTGAATTCAAGAAAGAGGATGAAATACTGGAGAAGAAATGGCAACAAGCATTGGACATGATTGCAAAAAGTAAAAGGAACTCTTTTTTGCAAGTTGATTTTTCCGCCACCCCATATATCATAACGGGATCGAAAAAGAGAACGAAACACTTTTTCCCGCATATTATTACTAATTTTGAAATTGTTCGAGCCATTAAACTTGGATTGGTTAAAACGGTGGCCATTGATAAGCGAAAGGAAATTGCTTCACTACCATTGGAGTTCAAGGCTGAACGAGAGGGGAACACAATCAATTTGTCCGATGGTCAGCGGATCATGCTCAGCGCAGGGTTGGAACGGTTAAAAATTTTGGAAGAGGGATTTGAAAAAGAAGACAAAAAAAAGCACCCGAAAATGTTGGTGACGTGCGAAGACACCTCTGTGGTGCCGTTAGTAACGGAATTTCTGAAACAAAAAGGATTATCCGAAGAAGAAATACTTGAAATCCATTCCAATAAAAAAGGAGAAATCGGCCAGGTAGAATGGGAAAAAATAAAGATGCGATTATTCAATGTGGACAAGAGCCAAAACCCAAAAATAATCATTTCTGTGCTGATGCTGCGCGAGGGCTTTGATGTGAATAATATTTGCGTAATTGTCCCTCTACGCTCAAGCACATCCTATGTTTTATTGGAACAGACGATTGGCAGGGGTCTCCGACTCATGTGGCGTGAGCCAATATACGAGGACAGCAAACGCGAAAACAGGGAAAAATTATTGATTCGAAAGGAAGAACCAGATAACTATATGGATATTTTGTCCATTGTCGAGCATCCCGCATTTATCGAGTTTTATGAAAAGGAGTTAAGCGAAGCGATTGGACAGACCAAAGTGCTTCCAAAAAAGGATAAAGTGGTGGGGGATATCATTTCCATCGGCCTGAAAGAAAATTATCAAAATTACGATTTCTTCTGGCCAGTTATAATCCATGATAAAGAAGAATACCTGAAATCCGAGGAACTTTCCATCGAAAAACTGCAACCTTTTCCAATCAGTTTGGAAGAACTAAAACCATTCATCAATCGAGCAGGTGACACATTCTATGGGGAAGAATTGACCGTCAAGACAAAGTTTGGGGAATACACAGTAACTTCTGATATTTTTTCAGCCAAGAGCTATAATTCGTTTATTCAAAAAATTGTGAACGCTGTCAGCACTATCACAGTAAAAATTGGGAAAAAATCGCCTAAAAATTTTCCTACCATGCAAATCAATACTGCCATCGTGGCAAAATTAACTGATGAATACATTCGGACGAGGTTATTTGGGCAAAAGTTCGACCCTTTACTCGGAAATAACTGGAGAGTCTTGGTCATAACACAGGAACGAATCATTCAGCACATTATCAAAAATATTAGTCAATGCATTTATGACTTACAAAATAACCTAGACGTTCGCGATGCCCGAATTGAAAAGAGGTATTTTTCCAGTATTGGAGAGATGAAAATACGGGATACATATTCTATCAATGTAGCCAAAACAATCTACGATAAAATAGGGTTTCCATCGAATAAAGGGGGATTTGAAAAAGCATTTATCGAGTTCATTGATTCGGATTCAAAGGTAAAGGCTTTCATGAAAATCAACGAGTATTACCATGATTTTGCCTGTATAATGTACCTTCGGGATGATGGAATGCTGCCTCGATATTATCCCGATTTCATTGTTCGTATAGCTGACCAAGTCTATTTAGTTGAAACAAAAGCCGACAGGGATCTGAATAATGTGAACGTCAAACAAAAACGATTGGCGACGTTGGATTGGATTGCTAAAGTGAATAAGTTAAAACTGGAAGATCGAATGAGTTGTATCTGGAATTATGTTCTACTCGGCGAAAATACATTCTATGGAATGAGTGAAAAAGGCGCCACTACCCAGGAAATACTCGAGTACGCCAAACTATCTAAGGCCAAAGTCGAAGGAACACTTGGAGACTATTTGACACAATGACTGACTTTGAAGAAATGAGTGTAATGTGCCCCAAATGCGGGGAAAAGAACACAATTATGTGGTTCCCTGCGAGACACCATTATGTTAGACAAAAAGGAACAACGGGCGGATCGGAATTAGCCTTTCGAGGCAAAAACGAAAAAGTACAGGGAAAATGTAAGTGTGGTTATACATTCAAGCCAAAGGATTTAGACTAATATCGACGAACCGATTAGCTCAGTGGAGAGTGGCCGGAAGTTAGATGGGCGGGATGAATTTTCGTATGAGTACCCGTGCCGTCAAGTGCATCTTTTATAGGTTGAAGGCTGGATAGGTTTTCTATGCCCACTTTTTATTTTGATATTGAGACTACGGGTTTGGATGAGAAATCGTGCAAAGTGATTACCATCCAGTATCAGGAGTTAGATCGGAATTCGGGTAAACCAATTGGTGAACTCGTTATTTTGAAGGAGTGGGAGTCTTCCGAGCGCGATATTTTAGAAAAGTTTTTGATGGATACAGGGGCAGGAAACCCGCACCCTTTTTCGTTTGTTCCTGTGGGTTATAATTTAACGTTTGAGCATAATTTTTTGAAGGAGCGAACGACAGTGAATCGTTTTGCACCATTCGATATTCTGAATAAACCTTGTATTGATTTACGGCCCATTGGTGTGATTATGAATCGAGGAGAGTTCAAAGGATCAGGCCTCGATAAAATTACTGGAAAACCCATGAACGGAAGCCAAGTACCCTCTTGGTATGCCAACAAAGAATATCAAAGAATTGTGGAATACGTTCAAGCCGAGGCCAAAGCATTCAATGAACTAAACGTATGGCTATACCAAAAACTGCCCGAATTTCTAACAACATTCAAGCAAAAATAGTGTCTGGAATCCATTTTTTTAGTTCTCTTCCGGTACTCGCAATCGCTTGACAATATCCTCGACGGTAATCCGATTTTCATCGTCCGCAGGAGGTACTTTTTCCATGGCTTTTACCGTAATCCCGCAAAGGAATCCAATACAGTTCGCATGATTGATAGTAACGCGATTTTGGCGGACATCGTTGACCGTTTGTTCCAATAACGCTACCACATCCTTAACACTCTTGATGGCTACCGAATCTTCGGCTGGTTCCAACACCACTTTGCGTCCATTACGACCGCCTTCTACCTTAGCCAAGTGGCGCTTCTCCACCATCTCAGGCAGTTGTGAGTGTGCAAAACAATACACATCACTCAAGATTGCCTGTGCTTGGCACATGTTCCCGTCTTCCTTGATATACGTGCATTCCATGCCTGATCCTCCGGTCTACTTCGTGGTACTGATTAGAAAGGCATAATCACTACGGACAAATGGATTGTTTTTTCGCCACAACTTGATAGAAAAGCAGTCCGAATAGCAATCGGATTCACCCGTGAAAATTACTTCGTAATCCATTTTCTTGACTACGTCTAAAACGGTTTGAATTTCCATCCCAGTAACTAAGCACGGTTGCAAAGTGATTACGTGTGTTTTTGGATTATACCTCGCTTCGTGGGTGACACGGCTATGGCCTTTTGGGGCGAGCTTATTCAGAATCGATAACTCTGGATTCGTGTAAGCTAGACATTGTGGGTCACCACATAAATAATCCTCGATAGCCCCGTGGTTCATGTATTCCTTGGTACGATAAACTGTTTTACCGCACTCTGGACAGGGAAAGTCGTTTGCTTGTATCTCTATTCTTTCAGTTTCATTCATATTTTCACCTCGTTTTTAGAGAGAGCGAGCACGCGCCCACCCCACATGTTATAGTTGTTCAGTTGCCCCTCCCGTATTTGCTGTGCTACCCGTTTCTGCTGTGGAGAGATCTATTCCGCCTAATTCGTCTCCACTCAACGAAGCACGGGTGTCACGGGCCGCACGGGAGTTACGGGAGAGCCACCGTTTCGCATTATATTTTGCGAACAGGCTGTTCATTGAGGCATCCTCCCATTGAATCGCGCGGATACTATTCCCCTCTGAATTTTTCTCGTAATCGACACGGATTCCAAGTGCTTTCAGACGCTTCCCAATAATCCCCCCTCTGTCAGTCCTATTCAGAACTGTAGTCGCAACGTCGCTGGGGGTGATTTCTTTTGTTAGGTTCGCCTCACTCCGCTCGATAAGATAGTGAACGATTTGCCCATCCAAAGTGGATTCACGTTCCTTTACCACACGAAGGTTGTACCCGTATACAAAATTGGTGAACTTGTCCCATAGAACAGGGTCGTTTCCAAAAAGAACGGAAAAAGCAAGCATGGCCTGCTTAATACGTGAGTCCGCCCCGCCCAGTTGCATTTCCTGGATGATGTCAACGTTAAGCTTGTTCCGGTTACGCAACCGATACATCAAGAGCTTCCCGCGCAGTTCCTCCTGTTCGAGATAAAACCATGATGGAAGTATATTTGGAATATCATCACGCTTCGTTTCCTTCATTTCCTCCGTAATACATCGACTTTCGAGTGCTGAATCGGAAAAAGTCGACCGCGAACTAATTACCTTAGGGCCAAAAACGTCATGAGTTTCAATGTCATTTGGATCGTTTACATCACATCGCAAAACAGGCTTATTTCGCTCATATCCACAGTTAAGAATTTTCACGACCTCATCGGCATGGTCACTTTTTCTACGATCCGCTTCTTCGATAATGACGGTACCTTTCCAAACGCTCTGCATCCGATACAAAGGCGCCGCTGTTACTGCACCATTTGAAAGGATTGGACGATAACACAAATGCCCAACCGCATCCAAACCGCGTGTCTTTCCAGTCGAAAAGTCTCCAATGAAACGGAGATATGGAACGGTGTGCAGAATATCAAATACCCATGAAAGGAGAACGTAATACGCTGAAAAAAGTTCAAAATCGCTGGAAACATCTACGTACTTGTGAACAAACGCGCGAACATCTTCAACCAGTTTTTCCTCGCTTTCGTATTCTATGGCTTTCTTTGGCAAAATGACCGCGCGCTTTTTTACAGTTTCATTAACGAGCGGACAATACCTTTTCCCTAAGTAGTCCACGAAGTCAGAGTATTCTATTTTTCCTTCTTCCGTCAAGTGTACGAATTGTGCAGTATTACCATCAAACACAAGTTCGTAAATGGTGTTCCCAACTTCCACCATAGGTGTCTCCTCTTCTTCAAGGCCCATGAACGAAAACTTTTCGCCACTACATCCAGAACATTTTTCAGGAGGATTCTGGGAGGCCATTATTACGGTGCAGTTATTGCACGCCCACGCTTGCGGGGTTAGATATAGTTTTCCTCGTGCCATTTTATTCACCCCCATTACGTCGAACAGAGTCTGTTAGCCCAACGATTAGAAAAGCCTCGCCGTTCGAAACTGCCGGACTAATTGACACGGTACTGCACGAGCCATAACCATTTACCATAGAGCTCGGGATGCGCAGCATGTAACATCTTCGTTCTTTTGCCCACAGACTGCGTTCAATTCGCAATCCGCGAAAAACGTCAAATTGCTGAGAGGTTGTTCCGGGAATTGTAGTTACCTGCACTCCCGCCTCATTTTTAACTATCGTTCGATCCATATTGTGTGTCCTGTGGCTTTCCGTTCTCGGCGAGCCACTTTTTTTGGGCTTCCGTCGGCAAAAACCCCCCTTCAACGGCTTTACGAAGAAGCGTGATATATGCCGGCGGGGGCGAAAACTCCAATTTAGGGAGATTGGGTTGCATCCGTTTCTCCCTTTTCCATTTCCTTTTGCAGACAATACCGGATAAGTCCGCTTAGGGTTCGACCACTATTTTGGCCGTATTCCTTCGCGGCCTCCGCAACGTTGGGTGGCAAGGAAATGGTGATTTTTCGGTATTTTTCGTGTTTATCGCCCATAACCAGTATGGTCGAGCGCTTATTTTTAAGTATTACGGTAAACTATTCTGTCATATACCAATAATACTTCAGTCATCGGAGGCTGGTGTCATGGCTCGAAAGAAGGCGACAATAGACCCATATTTCAGGGAGTTGGATAACGAATCAGTTGCAAGTGTTGTCGTGTTCATCTATAAAACCCAAAAGGAGACAAACCTACCGGTTCGCTATTTAACAATTAAAAACGAGATTTGTATCGTCAGAAAAATAATGTCCGAAAAGCACCTAACCACTATTTTGGGGATGTTATTTGAAAAAGAGTTATTGGAAAGGAGAGAAGAAAATCGAAAAAAGGTTTTTTACAGCATTAATCCAAATCTTCGGAATCAAATCCCGCCCTTTTTTGTTCGTTCATCCGATAGGCAAATCCTTTCATCATATTCTCAAAAAGAAATTGTGGTAGACCAAAAAGTTCGTGCGTATGGACTGGATCATGAAACTTTTGATAAACCAGCCAGCCAGCTCTTTTTCCACGGAGTAGGTGTTTCAGATATTTTCCCGATTAAAGAAGATGAGGTAATAGTTATTCTTCCAGACAGCATGACAAATTCTAAACTGATTATTGGGAAAATATACAAACAGGTACATGAAATAAGCAATAGGAAAGTTTCAATAATGTCGAGATCGCAGCCGCTTTCTGGGATTCTTCCGGTTTTGAGAAATCTATTGTATAGAACGGCAGAAATATCAAAAGAAAACCGAGCAGGCGAATTAAAAAAATACTATGAAACATATACATCACAAGAAAAAGTGATTTCGTCTTTTTTAGGGAGAAACGAAGAAATCCTCCTGCACTTTTTGAGTAAAAAGAATTGGGACAGGGAATCAATTTTGGAAAATTTGAAACGTCCCATAATAGGAACCCGAATTGATGATTCCAATTACACCCCAACATGGCATGGAAAAGACATTACTGAACCTTTTTTGAAGGAACTACAAGAACTGAATATAGAGGA
Organism: Candidatus Iainarchaeum sp.; assembly: GCA_043803765.1. GTDB lineage: Archaea > Iainarchaeota > Iainarchaeia > Iainarchaeales > VGJJ01 > VGJJ01. The sequence continues at coordinate 32,000 of JAZDJQ010000014.1, forward strand.
ACGAGAAAAGATAGCCAATTTCTTCGTGAGTGTAACACAAAAATGTAAACCTCTCCCTCAAAAAATAAGTCTCGTTGCCCATTCGTTAGATCCAATTTTTGAAAAATCGGACTACATCGACAAACATGCAAAAACGTTTATGGATAATATAGATAAACAATTGTAAACTATCTGGGTCGCATGACTTCGAGTGCTTGCTCAGGAGTCAGTTGATCTACTTTTACGTTGAGTTTGTTCATCGCTTCAACCATCGCATTCAGCACGCTTCGTATTTGCCCATTCTCCTCCTGCATTTGTGTTAATTTATCTTTGTATTCCAGTCGCGCTTCCAATGTGAGGGGATTGTTGCATTTTTTGCAAAGAAGATTCGTGAACTCATTTAGTTCACCGCAGATATTGCACAATCGTGGTTTTAGAATACTTTCCTCGTCCTTTTCTTTTTTCCCTAATCCATAGATTTTTCGAACGGCGTCGTGAACATCGCGCCCAGAAAGATGAATATAGGTAGCGGGCATTTCACTACCAATTTGCCAGCCCATGACCTTGCACAATTGGGCCTCCGTTAATCGTCCAGCCAAATAAGTTGCGCGGGAGTGCCTCCAGTGATGCGGATTATAGGGTTTGTTGATACCTGCCCTCGTTGTTGTTTCGTCCAGAATTTTTCGGATTGAAGCATAGGAGAGTCTTTTTCCGCGATGTACGGGAGAAACAATCACAAACAAAGGCGCATTCTTGTCATCGCGTAGGGGGTGAATGTCTAACCATCCGCGAAGAAACGGAACACTGGACACCAAAAGGACTTGCCTCATTCCGGTTTTTCCATCAAGCATGGCTGTGGCTTCGGTTCCATCAAATTGAATTGATTTAATTTTAGCATTACCAATCTCACCGATGCGCGCACCCGTTTCCCACAAAATAGAAATGAGCGCTTTTTTCATGGGATGATCGGCCACTTGAATGATTTTGATGATTTCGTCCTCTGATAGCATCTCTTCTGGCAGTTTGTGCGAGTTTCCGCTTCGGATGCATTTAATCCATCGGACTTGGGACGGAAAAAAGTCGTTGTCGCCCAACAACCATTTGTAAAAGGCCTTGAGCATGCGTTTGTGCATAGTTCTTGTAGTCTCCCCCCACCCATTTCGATTCACGATTTGAGAAACAAGGTGTTCAATATCTTCTCGTGTAGCGGACTCGAAATCCTTCCCGATCATTTCAGCCAAATTAGCCATCGTGAATAATACGCGGATTCGGCGGGCAAGACTGATGCCTCCTTCATTTTCCAAATGAATTCGATAGCGTTCAATCGTGCGTTTGTTTGTCTCGCTGATAATGTACGGTTTACCCTGCTTTCCGTGCTTCTTCTCAAAATCGCGTGGATATTTTTCTGGGAAAATTCGACTTAACAATAGCTCGTAGCGTCTTTCGTAGTTATGAAAACTCGTGGCTTCTGGCGGCATATAGGCACTCCCCGTTCGGTTGGTTTTATTCTTTACGGGGGCACTTTACTGCCATCTTCAATGCCTCGGGGGAGACTTGAACTCCCGGCCTCCGGGTTATGAATCCGGCGCTCTAACCAACTGAGCTACCAAGGCGGTGGATGAGAAGAATCGCCAAAGAAACCCTTTAAAATGAGCGGAGGTGAAGACTGGAAATAACCTCTTGTTAGTGTCTTATTCCTCACTCGTCGAATTCCAGCCGGCTTTTTACGGTGATTTTTTCTTCTCCCGCGAGTAATAATCGGTCGGCCATTCCTAGGAAGAGTCCTGTTTCTAATACTCCGGGGATGAGCCGTGCTTGCGTGTCTATTTCTTCGGGGGTTAATCCTTCGTCTATTTCTACTTCGACTAAATAATGGCCTGATTCTGTTTTTTCCGGCTCCTGAGTGTATTGGGCGTGCCCTACTCTTCCTATTTGTTCTAATAATAGTAGTGTTCTTTTCCATCCGAATGCGCTTATTTCGAATGGGACTTTTCCATGTAGTTTTTCAACGTACTCGTTTTCGGGGAGTATGGCAATGAGTTCGGCTGCGGATTGGGCAATCATTTTGTCTCGTATAAGTGAGAGAGAATAGCGTTTGATGAACGAGTAATCGTGATCGGCTTGTCCTACAAATTCGATGGCTAAATCTACTTCTCTTTCATTGAGCGTGGTTAAGGGTAGATGAAATGTTTGGGCGGTCTGTACTTGGCTGGTGGATGTGGGGATAATGGTTATTTCCCATTTTTCCTTTTCGCATAATAATCCTATTTTTTTGAGTAATAATTCCCCTAATTGGTTTGTTCCTACGGCAAGTACTTGGTCTTTTTTCACATATTTGGATATGAATGCGTCAATCGTGTCTTCGGATAGCATACTGGTTGAGCGTAGCGTAGTGGGGAATTTAAGGGAATTGGGAAAAAAAGGGAGACCCGGCATATGAGCGGCCGGGTGCAAAAGGAATGGTTGGGCTTTGTCCGCGGCGTTATGCTCGGCGGGCTCGGCGTCTTGTACTGGAGCGGCGAGCGCTGGATTCGCGTGATGCGCTGGCTCTTGCTCTTCGTGCTGCCATGATGTTTCATCCTCCTTTTGTTTTTTTTTGTTGGTTCCGGTCGTGCCGGAAAAAAGGGTCCATTCCGCGTCTTTTTTCTTATCGCTTCTTGGACTTTCTTGCTTTATGAGCTGCCTTATGGGCTGCTTTCTTTTTTGGCATTGTGTGTCTTCACCTTTTCTTCGAGACCGAAAATTTCGAAAAATTTTCGTTATTTGGTATGATGCGTTGTGCTATTTAAAGGTGTGTCTAAAACAAGCGTTTTGTTTCTGAGAAAAAAAATAATCGAACGAGATGAATGTCATGGAGCCGCGTATTCGCTTGACAAAAAAAGTTCCATGATGAACGAATTTCGTGCAGGTGGGAATAAGGAAGATGAGCAGTAAATAGAACGAAGACTTTCTGCTGGTATGGTTACTCGAGCGAACATGACCCGGGGGAAAGGGTGGAAGGGTATCGTGAGCGGGGACATTCGGATTCACTCCATTGGACCCTTGGGGAGACCCACCAAGTCGAGACATGTATTGAAACCCGGTGCCTCGGCGCATGCGATGGTGAAAGAGCACCCCTTGGGTCATCGGGGGATGATTCCACAGATCTCGGCTAGGAGTATTTTGGCCCGGCTGGGGGTCCAGGTCCATTTTTCTCAAGAACAGATCAGGGAATTGGTCTCAGGGGATCTTCCTCGGCAAGTCACTCTATCTCATTCGGGGCATATTCCCATCCAGATCCGCCGGGGTAATCGCACCCATCGAGTGTATTATCCCAATCATTCATTATCCGTGGGAAAAAAGGAGGCAAGGATATTGCTGAAACGGGGGGACTTGGTTCTCGGCAATGATTTCAAGTGGCTTCCTTCCGGGATGCTCGAATTGACCCCGCATGCTGTAGTATATGAGATTCCTAGGAGTGATATTGCGACTCTTTCCAAAATCAATTGGGCTACTGGAAGCAAGCGAAAAGTGTTGATGCAGTACCTCCAGAGGAAAAAAAAACCTCTTCGGACGGATTTAGGTAGGATTGTCTTGACCGAGTGTAAGTATGTCAAGCTCCCCAACGGTGGGAATGCTCCTCTTAGGGTCTACGGATGGGACTTCACAGCACATCCATTCCTGCTTCATTGATCCGGGGTATGAGGGTTCTATTGTTCTGGAGCTTTTGGGATTCAAGGAAAATGTGAAGCCGGAGAAGATTCTCGTCCGGCTTATTCGTCCGGTAGATGGGAACCTAATACCAAGGTCTGCCCAGAGGAAAAAATGAGCAGAGTCTCTGGCCTGCCTATTTTTTTACAGAATTTTTTTTATTCAAAAAAAACATTTGATGGAGCAAAGTTTTGGCAGGCTTTTTCCTAAAACCGGTGTTTGAAACGCGCGGCCCATTTGCCACCCGCTCCAACATATGTCCACCTCTCCGTGCGAGAAAAAAATATCAAGAAATAGTCAACCGCTGCACGCGCATCGTGCGCAGAAAGTGATAAACTAGTTTTCACGCCAATTTTTTGTGGGTTTCACAACCTGAAAAATTTTCCCTTAGTTTAAAGGATTTTAGTCCAAATCTCAGGCATGGAACTCGTAAAATACACGCGCCGCATTACGTTGAGCGAGGAAGAGGCCGATTTCTTCTATTCGGAGATTCTACTCGAGAAGAAGACTAAAAAAGTGGTGAATTTCTCCGTCATACAAACATATCAGCCGCATGAAACCGAGTTTTTAGTGAAAAAGCACGATTGCTCGCACGGAAACTATCACATCCACCATTTTTATCGGGGCAAAGGAACTATTATTGAGGAAACGAATGAACCCCTAACCAACGAGTTGTTTGATCAAGCCAAACAGGACATTCTGCAGAATTGGTTTGTTTATCGTACGCAATTCTGCAACCGGGGGTTAGATCAAGAAAATAAACGATAGAGTTATAATCTTCATGTTATACATGTGATGTATGAAAGAACTTTTGACGGTCATCATCGGCGGGGGCATGGATGCGGATGACCGAGAATTGTTTACCAACCCCGAAAAAGGAATGAAACAGCCGCGAAACGTGCTGTATGTCAAATCATTCACCCAGATGGAACGCCTTCTTTCGGCCAAAAAACTGGACTTGCTCCAATATCTTATTAAAATCAAGAAATCCAAAAAGAAAAAATCGGTTAGCATCATTGCGAACGAACTTGAACGCAAACAAGAGGCCATTTCACTCGATTTGCACAAACTCGCCGCCTTGCATGTAATTGAACTCAAACGCGAAGGGCAAAGTGTTTACGCTACCACCCAATTCGATGGGATTGAGATACAGACAGCGAAGACGTAGCAAAAAAAATAGCCTCTGGGAGATTGAAAATCTTCCAATTCTTTCCGCACGATTGGAGGTTACCGATTCGGGAAAAACCTCTGGCTTGCCCACTTTTTCAATGGTTTTTGCAAAGCAAAAAGCCTCTGGCTTGCCCACTTTTTGCAGGCTTTTTACGTGAGTAAAAAGCCTCTGGCGAGAGTTGAACTCGCGACCTCCACATTACCAATGTGGCGCTCTAACCACTGAGCTACAGAGGCGTTCCTTAGTGAAAGACATCGAAAAAAGCATTTAAATGGGCGGTTGGCCGGTGTGGGGATTAATATGGGCTAAGATAGTTGGTAGGGGGGTGATAGGATGGATGATAAAGGAATGAGTCGTTTGACTACTCGTAAGCGGTTGGGAAGGATGCCCAATCGGGGGCATGGGGTTAATTATGGGAAGCCGAAGCGGGTTGGTTGATAGGGTAGTCATTTTTTGGGATTAGGGAGAGAGTGAGAGGTTAGTTCTTTGATGAGCGAGTCGAGTGGGGTTGTTTTCACCATTTTTTCCTCCCCGCTTTCCATGTTTCGTATTTTTACGCTGTTTTGTTTGAGTTCGTCTTCTCCTAGGAATACTACGTAGGGGAATTTTTTAGTGTTGGCATAATTCATGTTTTTTCCTATGCTTCTTCCCATGAGGTCGAGCTCGATGCGTAGTCCTTTCTCTCTTAGTTTTCCGGCTAATTGTTGTGCGTCGGGATATACTTTTCCAATGGGCAGGATGTAGGCATTCATTCTTTCTTCATCCCATTTTTCAATGAGTATGTCCATGAGTCGGTCGACTCCAAATGATATTCCTACTGCGGGCATTTCCAATCCCCCAAGCGATTGAATGAGTTCGTCGAATCGTCCTCCTCCTCCTACGCTCACGCGGGCACCGGCGAATACTTCAAACACGGTTCCGGTGTAGTATTCGAGTCCCCGCATGAGAGAGGGGTCGAACTTTAGGTAGGATTGTTTTTTTTGTGTGGCAATCGTGTCAAATAGTTGTTCGAGTGCAGTAACTCCCGTCAAATCCAGTTTGGCTTGGGTGAGTTCTTTCTTTATTTTGGATAATGGGCTTTCCATGTAGGCTAGGATGCTCGTTGATAGGAATTGTTTTTCTAATTCTTCTTTTACTCCTTCTAATCCTATTTTGTCTAGTTTGTCTAATATGCGCATTGCATCTTTTGATTTCGCGGGGGGAATATCGCATAATGTGAGTAGTTCGTTGATGATGCGTCGGTCATTGATTCGGATAAAGAATTGGGTGAAACCCAGCTCTTTCATCACATCGATGGCGAATGAAATGCATTCAGCATCCGCGGCAGGATGGGTTGTTCCAATAATGTCGCAGTCCGCTTGGGTGAATTCCCTGTACCGCATGGCTTGCGGATTATCATACCGGTATACGGTTCCCATGTTGAATGTTTTCACGGGTTTGGGTAAATCGGGGTTTCCTGCTAGTACGCGGGCGAGGCTTGTTGTGTGTTCAAACCGTAATCCTAGTTTCCTACCGGATTGGTCATCTAATAGGTATAGTTCTTTTGCTGCTTCTTCCCCTCCTCCCCCTTTGATTGTTAATGTTTCCAAGTGTTCTAATATGGGGAATTGGACGGGTTCGAACGCATAACGGTATGCGCATTCTTGGATTGTTTTTTCAATCCATTTTTTGAGGCGTGCTTGTTTTCCAATGATATCGCGCATTCCTTTCACAGGACTCGTTGAGCGTGGAGGCATACCTCCAAGTGGAGTGATAAAAGGAATTTAAACCCGGTTCTGTGTTGGAAAAAAGCGGGGTGCTGAAACGATAGATTAGAATGGTATTGCTTTCGTGGGGGGGGCTGGCACAACCTCCTTTAAAAGTATTCATTGAACCTTTTTCCATAGTGAATGGCCCGCGCAGTGTGGTGGTCGCATACAAGCCTGTGGAGCTTGTGGTACGGGTTCGAATCCCGTCGTGGGCATAAGTTGCTGGAGATGTAGCCCCCATATCTATAAACGCCACTTCAATAAGCAATAGTTTATGGGGAGAGTTGGTAGAGTAGCTCGACAAAAAAAGTCTTACATTCATCAAAAGTATCTTCCCTTTACCAAAAAATTCGCAAAAGAAATAGAGTGGAAAGGAAGAGTGACAGAAATTTTTCAACAAAACGATATTCACTTACGAGGAGTAAAACTAAAGCCAAAAAGTATATTGGTCGAATTAGGCTCTTGGAAGGAAAAACCGGGTGGACTAATGCTTGACTATTCAAATGTAATGAAAATATCGTCTCATTTTGGATTGAAAGTTAAAGCCGAATATTCTGATCGGAATGGAAGAGCAGAGCACGGAAACTATTTTTATCGAGAAGTAGGAGATGGAATGATTGAAACCCTGAACCTCAAAGAATCGGGCGAGTTACAGGCTTTCAAGAATCCACGCGAGTATCTTGAGTTACCATCAAAAGTTCAAAAACGAAGACTGGGACGAATCCACTCAGTCGTTTTCACCGATAATAAAGGAAATCATGTTTTCACCTATCATCATTATGTAGGCCGTGAACATATGCCGCAACAATTTCTAACTCATCGCGGGTATGTTGAATTCTTTGCTCATAAGTTAGCTCCTGTTTTGGCAAAAATGCTCACTGAAAGAAAAGCACGAAAAACAGGGCCAAAATATTTGAAGTGGCTCAGCATGCAAAAATAAACGCAAAAAAAATTGAAAGTAACTACTGATATTTCGCAAAATCCTCTTCATTTATTTTTGCTAATTCCAATGCGCTTTTCAGTGTGGACATTTTCAATTCTTTATGAACAGGCACTACCGTTCCAACCGTTCCCTCCGGAGTCACTTTCTTCAACACGACGTGGCTTCCACGTTGACGTGCAATGGAGAAACCAAACTTGTTGCACAGTATTTTGATGCATTCCTTTCCAGAAATGCGCTTAAGCTCGGGCATTTCCCGCCACCTCAAAAGTAGTAAAGACGGGTCTGGAAACGCTTTCTAATGGAAATTCCTCCAAATACAATTCGGTGGCTTCTTTCAGATTGGCTACGGCTTCTTCAATGGTGTTGCCTTGACTGGCTGTGCCGACTTCGGGGCACTTAGCCACATACATATCTTCTTCTTTGTGAACCACGGCAGTTAGAGTGTACATATACACCAATAAGCAACCTCCTTTTTTTAACCTTAAGTTATACCCCTTTTCTGATAGTGGGCGTATTGCCTCACTAACTCCTGCCCCTCGTGGGCACTTGGAAACGCTACGGATGATAGTCACAGGAAAATATTCCAATAGTTTTCAGTAAACTCTTTGGTAAGGAATGCGACGAGTTTTTCATAGGATTTGGGTGCTGATTTGAATAACTCGGCTTTATCGGCTTCCTGCAAGGTATCAATGTATATTGACCGGTTTTTTTGGCGAATAATGGTGGGGGGATACTTGTTTTTCAAAAGAATGTAGTTGAATAGCATTCTCCCCGTTCTTCCATTCCCGTCCATGAACGGATGAATTTTTTCAAATTTGTGGTGGAGGAGGGTAGCTAAAACGAACGGGTGAAGTTTATTTTTGTTTTCCTGATACCACTCCAACAAGAGATTCATGTCAGTCTTAACAAAGGGTGCGGGGGTTGATTTGAAATTAGCTCTTGTTACACGCACATCGTGTGCTCGATACCCTGTACGCGAATCAATATTTTTTAAGAGCCCTGAGTGAATCCTCACGATAAGATCGTGATTTAGCTCTTCAGTAGAATCCTTCATTTTTAGAAAAACTTTTTCGGTATTCTGCAGGTCGTAAATCTCTCGCAGACTCTTGTTTTTGGGAGTCAACCCTTCTTCCAATAGGTTTCGTGCCTCCGCCAGCGTGATCGTGTTACCTTCTATAGCCGCGGTGTTGAACGAGAACTCCACAATAAAGTTCTTCCAAACTTCTTCTTTGGTCAACGAATCCAGTTTTTCAAAATCGGAATGAAAATGAAGACGGCATGCTTCAATATCCTCCAGTTTTTCCTTCAAGTAGGGGTCGTGCTTTAATTTGAGGGACTTAGCCTTCTCCGTGAATCGGTTGGACTCCAAGAAGTTTTGGATGGTACGATGGGATTTGCGAATTTTCGCCTGTTGAGCAGGCAAATGTTCGAGTGCCTCTTTCGCTTCCGTAAGCGAAGTCCCTAAGTACGCGACATCCTTGACCATCAGCTTAGAGCCTTTTCTCTCTGAAACACGCAAGTAATAGTAAAACTTCCCGCCCACCTTTTTCTTGTAGAGATAAACCATACCAATCAAAGAGCATTAGCCAATATAAACATACCCTTTACAACATTAATTTTATAATGTAAAGGGTAAGTTATTTGAGTTAGAAGAAGATATTAACCCCTCGGCGTCATTTCTGTCATAAAGGGTTTGCGGGCTTCGCCCCCAGCGCTTTTAGTCCCTCGTGGGCACTTTCCTTAGGTGATTGGTTCAAAATCCCTTCGAGGAGAAAAATAGGATTAGAATGGTTTTTGCCCCTAGAGGGTAGTCTGGACAGAAAAAGCACTTTGTAAATCTTCACGGCGGAACAGTTGGGTTGACCTTTTATTTAAAATAAAAGGGACTCATGCATGTCGAGGCTATTATTGGATAAAGAAAATCGCAAGCTCCTTTTTGACATTCTAAAAAGGCATTACCGGATTTTGACAGTAAGACAATTAGCCGAAAAAATGGGTTTTAGTTATCAAACACTTAAAACGTGGCAAATGGGAAAATACCTTGTTCCGGCGAGAGCGATACCAAAGCATATTTTGAAAGCAATAAAAATAGATGAAATCAAAGCGGCAGATTGGGGAAAATTAAAGATACAAGAGATGCAAAAAAAAGACCTGTTGTTTCTCCGGCGAGCAAAGATGCAGAAGAAAATAAAATTACTGCAGAATCACGCATATTCGTTCATGAACAGAAAGATAAAATTAGATAATGAAACTGTTTTGTTCAGTCATCATGATCTTCGAAAGGGAGTCACGCTTCCTGTAGAAATGACTCCTGAACTAGCCGAAGAGATAGGAATGCATATTGGAGACGGCACGCTACCAGTCAAGAAATATAGTTATTCTCTTCGAGGGGATATCTTGGAGGAGGAGTATTATACAAATCATGTTCAACCGTTATATAAGAAAGTATTTGGGATCAAAACGCGATTATTGAAACGACCTCCTATTTGTGGGATAGAATTTGATTCCAAGGCCATTTACACATTCAAGAGTAGGGTGCTGGGATTGACAATTGGGGAGAAAAAAGAATGTGTTTCTGTTCCGCGGGCGATTATGGATTCGGATAATCCAGATGTATACAAAGCATTTCTCCGTGGAATCGTTGATACGGATGGTTGTTTCTATATGCCATCCACTAAACAGTATCCGCGCGTGGATATCTGTATCCTCTCAAGGCCATTAATCAGGGATATGGATTTGATTCTCAAACGATTGGGATTTATGCCTTCCACCAGTTTCAAGTTTTGTACCATACGACTAAATGGGACGGTGCAGTTTCATAAGTGGATGAATGAAATCGGGTCAAAGAACCCAAAGCACTTAAAAAGGATTCACCAGATAAAATCTCTCATCCCATGGAAGGAAATCGTCAAAACAATTGAGAATTCTGCCCGTGTAGTGTAATCTGGATATCACACGGGTTTGCGGAACCCGTAATCTGGGTTCAAATCCCAGCACGGGTGCTTAGGGGGCTTCGGCCCCCATTTTTCTTTTGACTGGGCGTCTACTTTTCTTTTTCTCAAAAAGAAAAGGAGTGCGTTCCCGAATCCAAGCAGGGGTGCTTTTGACAAAAAAACGGTTGGATTTGCGCGTTCGTTTAGGTGGGTGTTTCTTCCGTGTGGGTGTAGGTTGGTTGCTGGGGTACGGTTGGTGGAGCACTCGATGGTAGCGTTTCGTATCCTCCTGTGTTGTCTTCTTTTTCATTCGTTGAGTCGGTGTTTTCGTTTTCGTATGTTTCGGATGGGATGAACAAATACAGGAGTGTTCCAAATACTGCGGATAATGGTTGTAGGATGAATGTTGCGATGAGAATGAATAGCATTGTTCCCATGAATGCTGCGATTGCCCAGTAGAAGTCGTGCAGTGCTTTGTATCCTGGAACGCTTTTTTGTATTTGGCTGATTAATACATCGGTGTTTATTTTCTTTTGCTGTTCTTCTACTTGTGCGTCTATTTTGTCTTTGTAGTTTGGAGAATTCACGTTTTGTAGTGTTTGGTCCATGAGCGTGACAAATTGTATCACGTCCGGGTCGGTGCTATCGCGTAGTTGTGAAAAGGATTGGGTTTCCATCACTTGAACAAGGGTGTTTCGTTGGGTGGTGATGAGGAAATCGGATGTGATGGTTTGTAGGTTTAGTTGTTGAACTATTTTCCCTTGGAATAACGCATCCTCGAATTGGGAGTAGAGGTTTTGGCTTTGGGGGATGGCAACAATCGATAGTGTGACAAGTACTCCTATTCCGAGTATTTGCATTCCTCGTTGTGCTCCGGCGAAACTGGAGCGGAACACGACGAAATTTTTTAGTTCTAATCGTTTCATTCGGCTGGTTTCAATCATGAGTGGAATCGCTCCAAAATAGAATAGGGCGAGCGGGTACCATTGTGCGAATTTTGAAAAGAGTATTGCCCCGATCGCACATGCGATAATAGATGGAATGATAGTTCCTACGTACACGCGTCCTCTTTCGTCTTTGTCTGCGGTAGCGGTAATGAGTGAAATGGTGAGGGAGAAAAACAGTACGAATAATGCGAAGGGTAATGAGAGGATGAATCCAACCGATTGGATGTTTCCCACGCTTATGAGCAGCGTGTCAGGGGTTATTCCAAGTTGGTCGAGGAAGAATGCCCATGCAAGAGTGAATACGAGTATTCCTCCTGCTATGACTATTGTTTTGCGCGAGGCCCATTCTCCATTCATACTAGACGGAGGACTTTTTTATCGTTTATTAAGATGGTAGTCTCGAACTGGGAAACGATGGCTCCTTTCTTTTCTTGTAACACCGGATGGGGAGTTAGTGCTCCGAATTTTACGAGTTCTCGCAGGGCGATTTTTCGTTGAAAGGAAGTTATTTTCATGTCTCGTGCAATCCATCGTTCAGCGAATGGTAATCCATCGTATGTTTCGGCGCAGAAATCATATAGTTTTCGTGCGATGGGATTCCGCACCGTGTTTGTTTTTTCGTTTACTTCGAAAATGTCCACTCGGCTTCCTTCGCTGATACGGCCGGTCCCTTGGATGGAAGCAAATGGTTCGAGTGCGTAGGCGTGATTATCTTCTAATACGGTGGATTCTCCTGTTTCGATATTGGGAATGGTGGGAGAGCAGTGTGCATGGTATTGGTCGACTCCATGCCCGGATAGATTGTGAATGGGGTCTACTTTTCGTTCTTTGAGTTTTTTTTGGATTGCTTTTCCAATATCTGAAACGAATGCTCCTTCTTTGACTTGTGTGAATCCTTCTTCGAGTGCTTCTTTTGTTGCCTCGAGAAGGTTTTTCACTTCGTTTTTTTTGGAAAAATCGAGTGTGATGGCCGCGTCAACGATGTATCCTTTTTGGTGCACTCCGATGTCTACTTTTAATACGTCTCCTTTTTCGACTCGTGTGTCATCTTCTTCGCTTGGCGTGTAGTGCGCAGCTAATTCGTTAAGTGAAAGATTGAGCGGGAATGCTATTCCGCACCCGTTTTTTTTCATGAGGGGTTCTATTTCTTCTGCGATATCCAATAATTTCATTCCGGGTTGGATGAATTCTTCTGCTCGTTTTCGGCATAGTGCGTGTACTTTTGCTGCCGTTTGGTAGTGTTCGACAATGGAATGTTCCATACGTATGAAAAAGTGTCCAAAAGGTTAATTAATCCGCAAGGCGAGTCAAGGATACGATGAAACCTCGTAGGTCTAATCCTTCTCCAAGGAAGAGAACTCTTCTGCCCAAGCGAAAGCAGGAATATATTCGGTCGTTTAAACGAGCGTTAGAATCTCACATGAAATCCGTTGAGGAAATGGAAGAATACAATCGTATTCCTTCCCAGAAACGAAAAAGCCCGGGGCGGTATACTCGGAGTCGTTCGCAATGGGCGGAATGGAAAAAATCCGCTCATATTGCTAATGCTATTAGACGGGAGTTAACATCAAAGTATGGGAAAGAATTGTTTTCAATGTGGGAGAAATCCCATAAAAGCCCTGCGCGTGCATTCCTTCAATCGGTTGATAACGAGTTGAGAGTATTGAAAAAGGAAATTCCTGAAGCAAAAACAATGATTCCAAAATGGATAAGCGTGGTTGAGTAAAAAAAATAGTATTCTAGAACCCCAGCGCCCTCTTACAGTGATGGAGCAGGCAGCTGATTTGCTTTATTTGGCTCGTTGCCGGAGGCGGATGGAACAGGAGGATAGAGAAATGGTATTAGCGAATATTCCGCATTGATTTTAGGCAAATGCCCCTAATCCTGTTTGTTTTCCCCCTCGTTCCAAATCCGTGGTATCATATCCTAGTTCTAGGAATATTTTTTTGATAGCAGGAAGTATTTGGTTGTGGACATAGTATTCCGCGTCATAGTCTCCTTCTTTTACGAATTCTTCTAATTCTGCTTTGTCGGAGATGCTTTTTCCTGTTTGGGTGATAATGTATCCGAGGAGTTGGCCTACTTTTATTTCTTTTCCTCTTTTTTGTGCTTTTAGTGCTGCGGCTACGTGCGGTCCGATTGAAGTATAGGATTCGGGTTTTCGTTGCAATTGTGTTAGCACCACCAGTTCTTTTTTTGGAACTTTTCCTGCACGGAGTTGAATAATAACATCGAATACAATGCGATGGGCGTTCTCGGGTTTTCCATTTATGAGTATTTCGTATAATACTTTTTTTTGTGTTTCTCTTGCAATGAGTGAATGGTCTCGTCGTACATACTCAAATCCTACTATCGTGAGGTGGTGGTCATAATCTGCCAGCGCGTATCTTTTTTTGGCGGCGCGTCCTTCTTTTTTGGTAACAAAGAGTCCTCGTTTATAGAGTCCTTCGAATTCTAATTCCATTCTTCCGGGTAGTTTTTTGTTCACGTTCTCGACGAATTTTTTGATGTCGGTTTCTTTTTGGGCTGGGTTTAGTAATAGGAATGCTGAATCCGAGTCAGCGTAAAGTGGAGAATATCCTTCTTTCTCTGCCCATTGTAGTGTTTGGTGGATGTAGTGCCGTGCCCATGCGGTGATGGCTCGGGCGCTTTCTCTTGAATACCATCGGAATCGGGGATAGGCGAGTGTTCCAAAAAACGAGTTGAGTAGTATTTTCAGTGCTTGTTTTCTTCCTTTAAGAAAGGGGAGTTGTGGGTCATTTTGGGGTGTTTCGTCTATTTTTTTTTGTACGGCGATTCGTGCGTCGAGTATTCGTTCTAATACGATGGTGAATAATCCTTTTTGTTTTGTGCAAAACCAGTGTTCGGTAGGAGAAAGGTTGGCTCCTTTTTTGCATGCAGGATGCTTGCAATCCAGTGTTTCGGGTGAAATGTTGTGGGATATCATGATGCTGGGGTACATGGAGCGGAAATCGAGTACGGCTAAATGCGTGTGTAATCCTGCCACGGGTTCTTTGACGTATCCTCCTTCGATTGGGTTTTGTAATCGTCCTTGTACTTGGGAATCGGTTGGGGGTTGCGGGAAAATCTGTTGGAGGCGTGCGCTTTCGTTCATGAGAATGGTTTCGACTAGTTGGGAGGCGGTGCTTCGCGAAACATCGTATAAGGGCAAATGTACTAGTCGGCTGAGTTCCAGTAATAGGGGTAGAAATTCGTCCCCTAAACGTTGAGTGTATTCGGCATCGGTGAGATTGTATTTGGCCAGTTTGTCTAATCCTTTTTGCGTGTTCCATGTTTCCCATATTTGGGAATGATTGAGTGTTTTTTCTCCTTCTCCAAATACGGTTCGCATGACGCTTTCCAAGTCAAGTTTGGGTGATTTTAGTACTTGAAAGCGTGTTAATAGTTTCATGAGCTGTAACACGTCGATATGTTGTATTCCTTGGAGTCGTGCATATTTGTTTGCTCCTCGTGTAATAAGTTGAACGTTTCCAAAACCAAATAGTGGGGTTATTCCTGCATGTTTGGCGCGTTCATGAATGAAAGGGAAGTCGAATCCATCTCCATAATACGTGTAGAGAATGTCCACGTCTCCTAGTGAAAGGAATGTAAAAAATTGGTTGAGTATTGCTGATTCGTTTCCGCATCCAACCGTGTAGGCGTTGTGGTAGTCGTTTGCCATGAATACTTTTTTTCCTGCGGGAGTTGTTGCTGCAATGGAAATGATTTCGTTTTTTTCGGGTGTGGGGATTTTTCCCGTGCCATATGTTTCGATGTCGAATGCTCCTGTGCGAAAAACGTAGGGAGAAGCGTCTGTTTGTGTAATCGTGTTAATCGTTCCTTCTTGGGTGAGGGTGATGGTTACTCCTTCCGTAGGAGTGAGTTGTTTGTCGAGGAGATACCGTTTAGTATAGGGGATGTTGGCTTCGCACACGTTGTGTGTGAAAGGATAATGGAGGATTTCTTCCCTTGCACGCAGGAGGTCTTCAATTGTGGAAAAGGAAAAGCGCAGATAGGAGTGCATTTCTCGCTCCACGAATTCTATCTGAATAGGCTTGGTTCCGCCGATGTGGGTTTCTTCTTTGAGCTGTTTGACGAGTGTTTTTCCATTCGTTGAGGGGACTAATTCCACATAGAAATAAGGTGAAAATCCTTCATCGGTGAGGCAAATGACATTGGATTCTTCATTGGAAGAGGAGGGGATTTGTCGCCGTACATATACGTCAATAACACTCTTTCCTTTGCTTTCACGCGTCTGAACGTCAAGGAGTACCCCTTTGAGGCATGTTGGAGTGGGGGGCATAGCCTTTTTTTAAGGGCCAAAGCCTCTTTTAATCCATGCCCGTACCCTCTCCTAATTCATCATCTGCTCCTTCTCAAAAGGGTGGCGAATATGTCTTTACACTTAATCGGGATGTGAAGGCGTTGAATGCGGCCGTCATGGTGATGATGCAGAAGATTAAACTCCTTGTTCGGAATGAGAAAATATTGGGGCGTAATCTTATTGTTCTAAATAAGAGGGTTCGTGACATTCAGATGCAGGCGGGGGCAAATGGCAATCAGGAAATGTCCGATTCGGTAAGGGAAACAATAGATGAATTGGCAACCGGCATGCGTGCGGTTTCTCAGCGGTTAGTTGAATTAGAATCTAAGTTGGATGAGTTGTCTCGTCAGTCGGCTAAAGCGGAGGATGTGAAAGAAATAAAGTATGTGGTGGACACAATGAATCCATTGCATTTTGTTACGATTGAACAGGCCAATGAAATGATTGGAAAAAACAGGAAGTAGTAGGAGCATGGTCCTAAAAATAACCGCTATTATTTTTGATTGGGGCGGGGTACTATCGAGTAAGTCTGCGTTGAGGGATTTTTTGAAAGAGTATGCCAAGCAACATGGAGTGAATCCTATTGAGTTAGAAGAAAAGATTATGAATGCTTTTCAGGAAGCAAAGGTGGGCAAAATGACCTCTGAGGATTTTTATGGTGTTATTGCCAAAATGACAAAGACGAAACCGGCCGACATCCATGATTCGTTTCAATCGTTTTTTAGAAGCAATTATGATAGCATTGAATTGGCTCGCATTCTCAAGAAGAGGTACAAGGTAGCCTTGTTAACGAACAATATTGGGATTTGGATAGAATCCGCGCTTCATAAAAACAAACTAACCGACTTTTTTGATGTGGTCATTTCCTCTCATTCGGTTAAGATGGCTAAACCAAATCCTGAAATTTACCATGAGATCCTTCGCGCACTCGGAGTCTCTAGTGCGGAATGCGTATTCATTGATGATAAACAAAAAAATGTGGATACGGCTAATAGCATGGGAATGCACGGCATCACATTCACGTCAACGGCTCAACTCAAGCGGGACTTAGAAAAGTTGGGTGTGACTACGACATAAAAAAGTCCTTAATTACCGGTTGAGAGTACGTGTCTCGGATGTTCACGCGGTAATTTTTTCTTCCTGCTAGTGTTACGGCGGCTTCCCTTCCGGCTACTACACTTAGTTTGGCGTCTAATATCCCTAATAGTCCTTTTGGAATATCGGCTTCTTGTGCGGAGGATACTAGGAATCCGACATCTTGATTTACGCTTAATGTGAGAAGCCGTTCAATTTCTTTTCCTATAATGGTTGCGTGTAGGTCATTGAATAGTTTTCCTGCTTCTGGAATGAGGATGAATGTTTTTACTCTGCCGGATACTCCTTTGCGGGAGTACATTTCGTATATTCCTTTTAGTACGGCATGAATGAGTATTTTTTGCAGTTTGGGTGCGACGTTTTTCAATCGTAATACTCCTACTCGTCCAATGGATTGGAACCATGATTTGCTTATTTCTTCCGTTGGATTGATTCCATTGAACAATCCGGGGTAGATTTGGTTGAGTAGGGTGAATATTCTTCCTATGCTTCCCATTTGGAATGCATTGAATGTTTGGGATGGGGGTAGTTGTCTTAGAATCCCGTGTATTTCGTCTACTGAACTTACGTGATGTTCTCGTAAGAATTCGATTAGCCGGTTTCCTAATTCCGTGTGAGATAGTCCGAGTGCTTCGGTTAATCCTTCTGGGTGGACTTGGGATAAGTCTATTTTTAGGTTTTCGGGTGGAACAAACTCTTTGAGTGGAAATCCGATTGGGTCTCCTTCGATTTTTTGTTCTCGTAATCGTTGAGTATTGGGATTGGGGCTTCGCATGACCGAATATTCGTTTTCCCAATCCACGATGACGAGGGGGATGTTTGAAAATAGGGCTCCTTCTCCTATGATTTGGAGGATGTGTTTTCGATGTTCTGCACGTGCGTTGAATATTCCTGTTTTTTTGAAGAATGATATGGGTTCTTTTACAACAAGGTTGTTTCCCGTTATTCCCAGTACGAATTCTCCGGGCATTGCCCCCATGTGTCCGGATGCGGTAGCAGCAGCCAGCACTCCTTGGTCGGCATTCTCCACGAAATGGGCATTTGTGGTAATACTCGTATAGAGTAATGGCATGGAGAAGAATGCTTCGGCGATAGAGGGGGGATTTTCATTCATGGGTTTAAGTGTAATATCGTATGCTTTTCCTACTTCTTGGAGTAATCCTGCTCCCATGTCCAGTTTTTTGAGAAGAATATCCGTCTGTTCAAGTACAATTCCTTCTTCCCATACTACGGAAATAGGGGTGCTGCCTAATAGCAGGAATGAAGATGTTTCTCCGGGCGAGTGTTTCGTTAGTAGAAGTATCTCTCTTGGTAGTGTTTGAATGAATCCGTTTACATCCCCCGTAGCATAGTAGGGGTGGTAGAATTCGCACGTTGCATGGGTATAGTTTCCATTTTCCTTTTGTAAAAGTTGTACAAATAGTGTTTTCTGGGGATTGAGGTATATTTCCATCTCCCTCTCTTTGACGGTTCCTTTTAGGAGTAATGTCCATGGTCCTTGCGCGATTTTGAATAATGGCATGCCAATTCCACCCAGGGTATTTTTATAGCAGGCGACTCTCGTATATAAATATCAGTAAGGGAGCGCGTATGAACGAGGAAGTAGTGCATAATACCATCCAGAAAATGAGGGATGCCGGCCTTTCCGAGAGTGTGATTTCTTCCACGCTCACCGATTTGGGTCTTTCTCCAGCACAGACGCAGGCTTATTTGGCTGGGAGAAGCAGTCCTGTTCCTTCTCCTGTTTCTAATTCTGTTTCGCAAGGCCAAAATGATTCGTCGCGTGGGGAAGAGTATTCTCCTTCTCTTTCGGATGCTGATCATGAAGTGATTTCGTCTCGTACGAGTGATAAGGTAGTGCAGCGTTTGGATGAGCGGAATTCTTTTCGTGAGGAAGAAAATTCTCTTAAGGATAATATTACGCATCTTGCATTGGAACAGCATGGGGTACAGTTGCGGGATACTCATCAGGCGGTTATTGAGTTGCATGATAAATTGGATGGAACGAATCTTGATACGATGTCCAGTCGTCTTAGTTCCCTTGTTACGCGTATGGAACAGTTGCAGCAAAGTCAATCGGATACTAGGGCGTTGGCGGGGGCATTGCAATTATTATTACAGAAGGTGTTGGAGACAAATCAGCAAATTTTGTTTGAATTGAAGAAGGAAAAAAAATGAGGAAACCTTCAGCGCATAAGGGAATTATGGCGTTCCGCCGCAAAATAGCCAGGGGAGTGAAAGTGGATAGAGTAGTGTATACCGGTCGTGAGAGGAGGGCTTCTCCTAATCCTTGGTCAGGTCGCCGCGGAAAGAATGGTTGGAGGGTAGTGGGGGAGAATAGTTTCTTGAAATCTTTTCCGGAAGAACACCGTGGAGAAGTGCAGAAGCAGATTCAGGCATTGCGGAATGTTTTCACAATAATGAAAAAAGAAGCAGGGGGGAACGAACGGGCGGCGAAGGCCCGTTTGATTAGATCACTAAATAGAATGGGGTTAGCCATCACCTATCGAGGGGAATTCCTAGGGGCGATACTGATTGAGGAGGTAGCGGTCGGGGAATCGAAAAGGTTTTCCAAAATCGCGTTTGATCCCATCCGGAACAAGTTCTACTATGTGAATACGCGCCGTCATCCTAATACGCTTACTGAAAGGGAGCCGGATTGGGATAAGATGGGTCGTGGATGATAGTGAAGGGGGGGAAATAGTTGGACTGGAACCTATTTTCGTGCATAGAAAATGCTGAATGCTCCGTGCATCCATTTGATTTGAATGTTTTGAAAACCGGCTTCTTTTAGCAACTCGATTGATTCCATTGGTGTTAATGGATAATCGTGTTTTGTCTCCTTATCAAAATTTTCTCGTGCGAATTCTTGGGTCGCTCCTTTTTCTAGGGCAAATCGAAGTCTTTGATTCAAGACGTGTTGTTGGATTTTCTCGTCGGAATATTTTATCAGGTCCGACCAGACCAATACTCCACCATCGGCGAGCCACCCGTTTATTCTTTCGAATAGTGCCGGCTTTCTTTTGTATGGCACATTATGCAGCACAATGTTGGATACTACCGCATCGTAGGATTCGTTTGGTAGAAAATCTAAAATGTCTTGGTTAATTACTTGCACTTTCCTAGCATATTGTTCCAGATTTATTCTTGATGTCCTTGCCATGTCCGGTGAGGTTTCTACGCAGGCGATGGTTGAATTGGGTAGCTTTTGGAAAATCAGTCTCTCGATATTTCCTATGCCTGAACCGATGTCCAATATGCGAGTAGGAGAGAATAGTGTGAGTATGTCAGTCACTTCTTCTGCCATTTCATCGTATTTTGGTATAAATCGCCTTGCTTCTAGGAGATATTTTTCTCCTGTTCCTTGTGCAAGACTGCCATAGAATCCTTGAGCGACTCTATTGTCCATACAATGGAATGATACGAAGTTCTTATGAATCTTTAGATGGATTACTTGGAGAATAGTTTTCCTAAACTGTCGAGTATTTTTTGAGCGCTGTCCGCTGTTTTTTCTACTGGTTTTTTGATTGTCCATTTTGAGTTTTGGGCATCTCGATAACTTTTGGCGTGGCTTGGTGCCTGTTGTTCGTTTATTTTTTCCACTATTCCTTTTCCTACTGAGTCAAAAAAGTTTTTTGGATACTTTCCGTTTGTTGCTTCTAATTCCTTCATTTCTTCTTCATACACTTTTTTTGTTTTTTTTCCCATTCGGCGGATAGTGGAATTCGTTCCTTCTCCTGCACGTGCTAGGAAGTAGGCTAGAATAAGCAGTCCTGCAACGGCTATCCAAAATATTTGGTTGGTTTGAAATAGTATCCAGAGAAATACAGTAAGTGTGAGTAGGGAGAATGCATTCATAGGAGCATCACCGATACTCCCCCATCCCGCCCATTCCACCCATTCCTCCATATTGGTCTCCTTGTCCTCCCATTCCTTGGAGCATGGCCATCATGTCGGGGCTCATTCCTTCTGGAGTGTCTTCGGATGGTTTTACTCCTATGAGGTATGCGAGGATGACGAGTCCTACTATAATATAGAATAGTTCTCCTTGCAGTTCTCCCCCTAGGAAGAAGAAAGTAATCCCGGTTACGAGTGTGAGGAGTATTCCGGAGATGGAATGAAGGGATAGGAGTAGAAAGAGGAGAATGATTAATCCTAACCATGTAATAGGATATTGCATGGCGATGGCAAGTAGAAAAACGGCCACGGCATATGTTAAAGTGTCCACGTCATTCGTTCCTCCTTATTTGTCAAATATTCCTACTTTGGTGAATACGTCTTTTCCAAATGTGGCGAATGCCCACAATCCTACTAATAACCATACGAGTTCTGGGAACTGATAAAAAGTGAGGAATACAATCACGATTGCGGTTACAATAGCGAGGCGTGAACTTCCTACGTTTCCTTTTGCCCAGTTGTATATCCAGATGAATAGGAAAATGGTAATGGCCAAATGGACGTTGTCGAGCAAGGCGTCGTACCAGAGCATACGTACTATTGCGGCTGGATTGTCCTATTTAAGGGGTGCTCTTTTCACCCGTCATAGGAGCGGGATTCATCCGCATGATGCAGGTATTTTTCCCATGTTATGCGTCGTAGTTCTTCTCCTGTTTGGGTGGGGTATTTTCCGGTGAGGCAGGCGGTGCAGAGATGTTCTTCGTCCAGTTGCAGTGCGGTAAATAATCCTTTTAGTGTTTGATAGTGCAGTGTTTCGACTCCTATTTCGTGTGCGAGTTTTTTTTCAATCGTGTGAATAATTTCTTCTTTTTCTTGGGTTATTGTTTGAGCGTAGGGTACGGCTGCCAGTTCTTTGTAGGTTGTCATGTCGATTCCATAGAAACAGGGGTGGAGAATAGGAGGGCAGGAGATTCGGGCGTGGACTTCAAGCGCTTTTCCTTCTTTTCGAATGCGTTCAGCTAGTATTCGTAGCGTATTTCCTCGTACGAGGGAGTCCTCTACGAGTATGACTTTTTTTCCTTTTAGTACCGATGCATTGATCGTGAATTTTTCTTTTATTTTGTCTTGCCATTCTCCTCCTTCAATGAATGTTCTTCCTATGTATCGGTTTCGTAGTAATCCTTCTTTTGCTGGCAGGTTAAGTGTGTAGGCATATCCGTCTGCTGCGGGTTTGCTTGTATCCGGTACATTGACTACAATATAGTCTGTTCGATTTGTTTTGATTTTTTCATTTTGTGCGAGTTGTACTCCTAATTGGTAGCGTGTTTCATAAACTGGCCTAGTTGAGAGTGTGCTTCCTGCTGATGCAAAATAGACCCATTCGAACATGCAGTGTGCGGACTGTTCGTGTGTTCCCATATATCTCGTATGAGTAAGTTTGTTGTGATGCACGCGCAGTATTTCTCCTGGTTTGATGTCGTGTATTCCATTGGGTACGAAGGGTAGGATGGCACAGTTTTCACTTGCTGCGAGGAAAAAATCGGGCGTGTCTACGTAGCATAGTGGTTTGAATCCTTTTGGGTCGCGTGCAAGAACGAGTTCTCCCATTGCGTTGATAAAAGCAAGTGAGTAGGCTCCTTCTGCTTGTTCAAATAAATCGTGGAATGCGTTTTCGATTGGTCGTGGTTCATCGCTTCCGAGTTGATGGGCAATAAGGTGCATGAGTGTTTCGGTGTCTGATTTTCCATGAAAATAATAGGATTCTTTAACTAAGTGTTCTCGTATGTGCGGTG
The DNA here is from genome assembly GCA_043803765.1 of Candidatus Iainarchaeum sp. Classification (GTDB taxonomy): domain Archaea; phylum Iainarchaeota; class Iainarchaeia; order Iainarchaeales; family VGJJ01; genus VGJJ01. The sequence continues at coordinate 54,520 of JAZDJQ010000014.1, forward strand.
CATTAGTAATCGTTCCATTGAATGCGTAGGCGAACCATTTCCACATTCGTGCGTGTGTTCGTTCAAAGGGTTGGGCGTCATCGCATGTGTTGCTTCCGCTTGTAGAATAGCGTGTGTGGCCGATTCCTATTGTTCCTTCGTTTTGTGTAAGGGTGTTTTTTCCTTTTTCAGTATCACCTAGGGAGAATACCTCATGTACGAGTCCGTTTCCTTTGTGCGTGCGGATGAGTGGGACTCGTTTTTCGTGGTAGGTTGAAATGCCGGCGGATAATTGTCCGCGATGTTGGAGTTGTTGGAGCATTTTTTGGAGGAAGAATGCCGCTCCTCCTGGTGGATAATGCGATAATTCCTTTTTGAGGTAGACGGCGGCAATACCGCAGGCTTCATGCGGGTGTGTATTAAAAGTAATGGGGGTGGATTTCATTCTCATTAGTTGGTTTTCAATCTACTTAAACGTAAGGAGGGAAAACGAATTAGGAATCCCCGCCTAATCCGGCTGCTGCTTCATAGCGATTAGTAAATTTTCTTTCTCGTCTCTTTCGTTTGGGTCCGCGGTCTTCTCCTTCTCCATCTTTTATGGGGTATTCGAAATCCTCTACTTTTTTTGGAAACGCTTCTTCGTTTGGAATGTCTCCTTTTTGAAGCATTATTTCTTTGGCTAATAGCCAGTACACGAGTGCAAGGGATTTTCTTCCTTTGTTGTTGATGGGGATAACCACGTCCACGTTTGCGAGGACATTGTTTGTGGAGGCGAGTGCTACTACTACTGCGCGTACTTTGCTTGCTTCGGCGATCGCTTGTGCGTCGGATTCGGGTTCGGTAATAATAACAAGTTGGGGTTGGATGAATTCTTTTCCTTCTGGATTGGTGAATGTTCCGGGTACGAATCTCCCGGTAATCGCATACGCTCCTATGCTTTTGGCGAATTCCTCTGCGGGTGTTTTTCCATAGAGTTTTCGTGAGACGATTACTATTTTCTTTGAGTCGAACTTTGAAAGGAATTGTCCTACTTGTTTTACTCGTTCGTCGATTACTTGTACGTCTAATACTTTCAATCCGTCTTTGCGTTGTTTGTAGATATAGCGCAACATGTCCCCGCTCTTGAATCGGGTTCCGATGTGTGCCCCGGTGGTGAGGTATTTTTCGATTGCCGGATTGGCAACCGGAACATTTTGGTTGTCTTCTTGGATATCAGTCATATATTTTCGTTCCTCTTAATCATTTAGGTATTGTATCTCATTACATCGTCAATGAGCTCAACGTGTGCCATGAGCATGCGGCGGCAACAATAGCGTGTTATGCCAAGTTCTTTGAATACTTCTTCGGGTGTTTCTCCTTTTAGCGTTCGCTGTTTGTATTCTTCGAATTGTCCGGCGAGGGGTTTTCCGCAGGAAAAGCATCGGATGGGTGTGATCATGGTTTTTCGTTCCTCCTGTTTCATCGTTTTGAGTGTTGTTTCTTAGTACGTGCTTTTGGTCCTAATGGCTTTTTGGGTTCTGTTCGGCGGGAATCGTCGACTAATAGCATTCGGTCGTATGCTAAATATTTCTTTTTGAGTTTTTCGTCTCGTGTGTAGCCCATAATTGCTTTTGCGATACTGGTTCGGGCGGCGACGGCTTGGCTCATGGCTCCTGACCCTGTTACGTTGACGGAAATGTTGATTCCTTGTATTGCGTCTCCTGCAAGAATGATAGGTTCTCGTATGAGGGCTTGGACAATGGCCGGTTCTACTAGTTCTAGTCTTCGTGAGTTAATACGTATAATTCCTTTTCCTTCTGATACGGTTGCTTTGGCGACGGCTTCTTTTTTGGTTGCTTTGAATTGTGTTTCTTTTTTCTTTGCCATACTGTTATCCCTTCACCGGTTGATGATATCCTAGTGCGCGTGCTAATTCCAATACGCTTGTAATGTTTTTTGTTTTGGTGTTGCGTGCTTTCTCGAATATTTCGATTCCTTCTTTTTTGACGTTCGACGGAATGCCAATGTATGTTTTGAGTCGTCTCATGGCATCGCGTCCCCGTTCTTGTTTAGAGGGAACCATTCCTTCTACTATTTCGCGTACAATACGGTCGGGTGTTTTGTGGAATATTGGTCCGTATTCGGGGTTTCCTCTTGGTCGTAAATCCAATCGTGTCTGCCATCGCTTTACTAGTAATCGGTCATTTCCTGTGAATACGGCTTTTTCCGTGTTAATGATAATAATCGTGTCTCCTTTTAGTAGTTTTTCTGCCACGAGGCTGGCCATTCTTCCTACGATGAGGTTGGTAGCATCAATCGTGTGCGTTCGCTGCATTTTTACCGTAATGGTCTTTTTTGTTGTTTGGTTTGGAGTAGTCATAGGAGTATTATTTCACCAATACTAGTTTTTTGGATGGGATTTTTTCCTTTACTAATTCTTCTAATAGGTGTGCTTTTCCTTTTGCTTCTTCTATTTTTCTCTTGGCGCTTCCCGTATAACGTAATGCGGCTACGTGGATTGGCTGGTTAAGTGTTCCATTTCCTAATACGATTCCCGGTACCAAAAGTATTTTGTCGGGGTGGGTTGTTCCCATTTTGTTGAGATGCGTTAAGTTTACCTCTGTTCGTCTTCGTGTGGAAGTGGTGAGTAAAGTAGAGAGTACAGTATAGGCTCCTTCTTTGGTTGCCTTTCCATGTTTCTCAATGGCAACTACCAGGGCTCTGGTTCTAATGTGGGTTGGTCCGGTGCGTTTCATAGTAAATCATGGATTGTTTTTTTCTTGTTTGAAATGCAGGAGACAGGATTCGAACCTGCGAAGGCACTAAGCCACGGGATCTTAAGTCCCGCCCCTTTGACCGCTCGGGAACTCCTGCGGGTAGCAAGAAATGGACCCCGATAGCGTTAATAAGGTGGGCTTTTTCTCCCTTTTTTTCACGTGGTGTTACAACCCCTCCTCGATTTGGTGATGGAAATCTTTTGTTTTTTCGATTAATACGTTGCAGGCTGAATGGAGGATGTCCTTGTTGCTCATTCCCCCGTGCGTTTCCATCATGAGAATAAACCCTGAGTCATCGGCATCTACTTGGATGTGTTGGCTTCCCCCTACTTCCTCGCAACGTCCGCAGAGGGTACAGTCTCCTGCTTCGGTGATGCTGAGTTTTTTTCCTTTTGTTTCGATAATGTTGACGGGGCAGCTTTTGATTATTTTTTCCATTATTGCGGGAGAAATAGTATCGGCGATGGTGAAAATGGGGAGGGCGCGGTATCCTATTACGGCGGGTTGGAACTTGACATGGTCTTTTCCTTGTCCCATGATGGCTTCTCCTTCTAGTCGGATGCGTTGGTCTGCTTTAAGTTTTGTGAGTGGTATTTTTTCATCGACTATTTTGATTCCGGGGTCGGCTATTTTGATGTCTTTGCTGTATACCGTTCCGGGCCCTGCTATGTCAAGGGAGATTTTTATTTTGTCTCCTAATTTGTATGATTTAACATCCGTTGTGAGTGGGATAAGTCCGAGTCGGTGGCCTAAAAACTCGTCAAATAATACCCCGTTATTTTCGTAGATGGATAATTCTTCGATTGCGAGAGTGGGAACTTCGCTCATTACTACTCGGCGAAGCGCGTTGATTGTAGATGTACTTGTTCCTTTGATTAAAATGTGGGAAGTATTTCCCTTATCCGTTAATACTTTGATTGCGTTTCGTGCCATATGTTGTAGTCCTCCATCCTAGACTTTCTTGCTCCGGTGTTTCTTTTTCTTTCGTGTTCCATCGTGCGGGGTAGGAGTTACATTCTCAATGGAGAGGATGCGTATCCCATTTCGTGTTAAGCTTCGAATGCCTGCTTCTGCTCCCTGCCCCGGGTTGCGTGGTCGTATTCCTCCTTTGGCGCGCACACGCACATGTACGGTGAAAATTCCTTTTTCTCTTGCTTTTTGGGCGATGATTTCGGCTATTTTCATTGCGGCGTACGGGCTTCCTTCTTTATGCTGTGTTTTGATAACGACTCCGCCTGAGCACTTGGCCAGTGTCTCGGACCCTGTGGCGTCGGTTAGGAGCATGATGGTGTTGTTGTGCGTTGCGAAAATGTGCACTAATCCTATTTTGTCTTCGCGTCCGGTCATGGTATTCACTTCCCTTCCTTTGTTTCGGCTTCATTCAATGCATCGGTTGCATCGGGCGATACGGGTTTTTCTGTTTCTTCTCCTGCTAATACTGTTTCTACTCCTGTTGGTTCGCCCCGCATTTCGGCGAAGTCTTTTTCGATTTGTTTTTTATCCTTTTTTGCTGTTTCTGGACTTTCGAGTATCATGGGTTTTCCAAAATAGGCGATGGTTGCTTCTTCTTCTTTTGTTACCATGTAGGATGGAATGGTTACTTTTTTGTTATTGATTCCAATATGACCGTGCGTAATGAATTGTCGTGCCTGTTTGGTGGTGTTGGCTAAGTGTTTTCTCCATACAATTGTTTGAAGCCTTCTTTCCATTAGGCTTTCGAGTGTTAATCCTAATACTTCGCTCACGGTTGGTTTTCCTCTCATTATCCCTGCGTGTACAAGTGAATTGAGTAGTTCTTTTTCTTTTTCTACTCTTTTTTCCAGTGGGAGCGCTAATACTTTTTTGGCGTTCGCTCTTTTGTTTCGCAGTAATTCATTCACTCGCCGTAACTCGCGTTTATTGTGAAGGCCGTATAATTCAAGTGTTTCTTTTTCTTGGTCTAACAGCTTTTTATCCCACGGCTTCTTGGGGTTGCTGTATTTTTTTCGTGCGAATCTTGGGTCTCCCATGTGTGTTCACCTTTATTTTTTCTTTGCTCCGGTTTCCGGTGCCGCTGGTTTTCCTGCAGTAGCGGGCTTTTCTTCTTTCTTCTTTTCTACTCCTACTGCTGCTCCTTTGTTTCGTCCGCTTGTTTTGGTGCGTTGTCCTCGTACGGTTAGGCCGAGTGAGTGGCGTATTCCTTTGTAGGATCGGAGTTTCTTCATTGTTTGCAAATCGTTTCGGATGGCAAAGTCGAGTTCATTTGTTACAAGGTGGGCCGTGTTTCCGTTTATTGCGCGTCGGCGGTTCAGCATCCATTCGGGGATGCGATGCTGGTCAGGGTGCATGACAATATCCTCTAGTTTGGCATCCTGTTCTTCAGTAATGCTTCCTAATGGAGCGGTATGGGCTACTCCAAATTCTTTTTCGAATTGGTAGGCTATTGCGCGTGCCATTCGGGTTCCAATTCCTTTGATTCCGGTTAGTGCCCTGAAAATGGGCTTGTTTCCGTTTAGGTCGCGGTTGGCAATTCGTACAAAGTAGCGGTGTTCGGCCATACTGTTTTCTCCTTTATCCTTTCAGCGCCTCGCTGAGTTGTTTTCGAGTGTAATTTTCTGGAAGGCTGATGATTTGACTTGTTGGGAGTAAGTGTTGGATGTTTGCTTTTGATTTTTTGGTTTGCGGTCCTTCAATTACTACCATTCCTTTTTTTGTTTTTTCTAAAACAATTACTTTTTGTCCTGCATCTCGTCCGTGTGTTTTGTAGCACACTCTTCCCTGCGTGAATATTTCAATCATGCGCTCACCTTTTTGTCAAGCTGTTGTACGTAGGGTTTGATTCGTAAATCTAAATCGTTTGTTTTTTTGGTTCCTGTTTTTACTCGAATTGTTTCAATAATCACTTTGCTTCGGCATTCTGAGCACAAAATGCCTGCGAACACTCCAGTGGGGCGTCGTTGTGTTTTTGTTTTTCCTTTTCGTTGTGCGTTATTTAGTCCGTTGGGAACTCCGTGAAGATTTTTTTGGCATAATGCGCACGTAAGTTTAGCGTGCTTTTTTCCTTTAACCACCATCTTGGTTCCTTTAGCGGTGCGGCGGAAGACGCGGTGTTTTCTTCTATCGGATTTAGTTGGCATGATTTTTTCCTTCGGATGGTAGTAGTTGTGCGTGGATGGGTTGTTTTTCTTCCTGTTTTTTGAAATACCAGTTAATGACATGGTTCACGAAGAGCGAGATGATGAAGCTGCATAGGACATAGTACCAGAACCAATCGGTTGTTTTCCATATCCAATTGAATGGTGGAAATAATGGTACGGTGATTCCTTGATATACTTGGCTTATCATCGCATAGAGGGGGATGAACACAATCATGTTGCCAATCATCAGCTTGGGCATTGTTTTCATGCTCATGGTTGTGAGTGACATCATTTCTTGTTGTACTCTCTCCAATTCCTGCGGATTCGCTTCTTTTCCTTTCGCCATCAACTCCTTGTATTCCTTGTTTTTTTCCTGCATTTTTTTTTGGTTTTTTCTCATTTCTTTTCTGTCCGTGAGCACCGTTTGGATGGTTTGGGTGATGACCGCGAATAGGGCGGCGACGAGTACCAAATCCACTTGGGGGCTGACGAACATAGTTTTTTTGCTGGAAAATGCCAAAATCCCTCAGGATAAGGGGTTTTTCCTACCCAATCCCCTTGAGGAATGTTTTAAAACAGTGGTTGGTCGTTTCCTGCATTTTCCTCCTATTTTTCTCCAAAGAAGGCCTTGAGGGCAGGATGCATGTCCATCAGCTGGGCTTTGGCCAATTCTTCGTATAATCGGTATACGATTCCTACGGCGAGTAATACCCCTGTTCCGGATACGAGAGAGGCGACTGTAATATCGGATAGGCCGGCGAGTAACCCTACAAAAATGGACCCTAGAATCGTGACTTGGGGGATGTAGCGGTCAAGCACTTTTTGCATAATCCTCGGGTCTCGTCTAAATCCCGGAATGCTCATCCCGCTTCGGTCGAGTTGCTCCGATACGGCTTTGCTTCCTTGCCCGCCTAACTCGATCCAGAATTTTCCAAATACGACACAGGCAAGTACGAGTAATACCAAATAGACGATGGCCTGCACCACTTCCATAGCGGTTGTGGATGTAATTCCCAATGTTAATAGTCCTTCAATAAGTGAAAATCCTCCTCCTACTCGTGGGGGTTGTGTTGCCCAAGAGAGGCCTGAGAAGAGCGTGTTGAGGTAAGGTATTCCTGCGGTGAGGGCGGCCCATAATTGTACGTTGGCGAATAAAGCGGCGGCGAGAATCACGGGCATGTTGCTCACGTAGAGGAATTTTACTGGAAATCGTCCTCCTGCTCCTGTTTGTCCCATGGCAATGGGAATGTTTACATGCATTCCTTCGGCAAATACCACTCCGAGGAAAATGAGGATAACAAATAGAATAGGAACAAGTCCTACGAATGCACTGTATGCGTTTCCTTCGATTAGGGATTGTGCAATGGTAAATATTCGTCCTGCGCTTCCAAATGCGTCAGCAGGTCGGAAGACTTGCCAGAAAAACCCTTGGGCGACTCCTCCTGCAATGAATAATCCTATTCCGCTTCCAATTCCCCATTTTGAAACCATTTCGTCTAAGTATAACAGGACAATACTTCCTATGGCAATTTGAAGCATGACAAATGGAAACATTCCTTCTCCTGCTTGTAGGAATCCTACTCCGGGTATGCCAAACCCAAGAAATGCGGCTCCTTCAAAGAAAGAAAGAATAATGGCGAGTAATTTTTGGGTGCTGGTAAAACGTGCTTTGTTTTCTGGGATGGATAAATCTATCTTTAGAAATCCTCCTCCTACAAGTAATTGCAGAATAATGGATGCTAACACAATGGGTCCAATTCCTACTGTGATGAGCGACCCGATATCGGATGCTAAAATGGTTTGGAGCGCTTCCACTTGTTGAATGGACTGTCCCGTGAGTCCGATTAGTTCAATTTGACTCATGGAAAAGAATAGAATGAGTGCTGCTGCTGAATAGAATATGCGGCGCATGAGCGGGGGGCTTGTTTCCGGTCGGCGAACCTCGGGTAACATTTTGAGAATGGGGTCCAGCTTCGCGAAGACATCCACCATTATGCATCGCCGTCCCGCAGTGAAGGGTCGTTGACTTTCGTCTCGCCCGCATCTGCATTGAATGTGTCTTCAATTTCTCCCTCGGCTTCTTCTATTTTTTGCCGGGCTTTTTCACTTACTTTAATATGGCGAATATACAAGTTTTCGGGAACAATTCCCGATCCTAATAGTTTGGATACTCCTACTTTTCTTCCATCAATAATCCATAATCCGTCTTCTTGTACTATTTTTCCTTGGTCTGCCCATTTGGGCAGGTAGGAAGCAAGTTGGGAAACATTAATAGCGATCCCTTTCGTTGTGCGTGGGTTTTGTCTTACTTTGACACCGAATGTTGCATGGTATTTAGAGAACTTGTGTTTGTGGCTTCCTGCTTTTCCTCTTCCTCCGCGGTTCCCTGCTCCACGTCTGTTCTTGGTGTCGCCGTGTCCGTGCGTCCGCTCTCCTCGTTGCTTGTTTCGGGTTGTTTTTTTGCTTCGAACGACCATTTTTTCACCTTTTTACATCATGCTTGCGAGGAGTGCATCCATTCCTTCTGGATGAAAACCGAGCGGTCCTTTTAATGTGACTGGTTTCTTTGTCCCTTTTCTTCCGAATCCCTTTCGCGGTGCATTGAGCCGGAAAACGGGTTTGATTCCTATTTTAGATAGTGTTGTTTTCTTTTCACTCATATCGTTTGCGAGCGCGTCAAATGAACTAATCTTTTTTTCTTTCAAATAGTCAAGAGTAAGCGCCTTGTCTCCTTCAATGTGTCCTCTTTTTTGTAGAAGCTTGGTTAGTGTTTCTTTTTTCACGTTTCCGTACGCCACATAGTCTTTTACTTTTGTAAGGATTCCTTCCATTCCTTTTTCTTGGATAATCACGCAATGGTTTTTCCTATCCAAGTTGAGTGTGGCGAGCGCGGCTTGAATATCTGCTCGCACATGCTTGAGTCCACGAATACGTATAATGGCGAACATTATGCGTGTCCTCCTTTGGTTAGTTTAGTATGAATATCGGGGGATGCGCGCATTTGGTTTAATCGTTCTAATGCATTATAGGCTGCACGTATATAGTTGAGACGGGTATCGCTGCTTCCAGTAGTGCGTCCCCATACGTCCGTGATTCCTGCAAACCTGAAAACGTCTTGGATTTGTTTTCCTACTACTAATCCTGTTCCTTGAGGGGCAGGAGATAATGTTACTCGTACGGAACCGCATTTTCCAGTAATTTTGAATGGCACGCTTCGTGTCGTATCGGAATAGTCTTCCCATGAGCCTGACCCTACTCGTACGGGTATGAGATTAAGTCGTGCTACTCGTGAGGCTTTGCGTATTGCCCCGTATCGTTCCTTATCCGACCCTAGTCCTAGTCCTAAATATTTTTTTCCATCTCCTACTAATACGTAGGCGGAGAAGTTGAAGCTTCTTCCGGCGGCACGAACATACGTTGTCTTTCGCGTATCGAGTACTTTTTCGGTTAGGTCGGGTACAAGCGTGTCAATAATCTCTGATTCTAAAATGGGGACGTTTCGTGCCCATAATTCTTCCATAGTTGAAATCTCTCCTTTTTGAACTAGTTTTCCTGCTTCGGTTTTGGGATTCCATGCTTGTAATGCGGATTGTCGATCGCGCTGTTCGCTTGTGAGTGGAGCGGAAGCTTCCATTTCTTTTAGTTGTTCATCCGTTAAGAGTTCTTTTCTTGGTAGTTCTCCTGATCGTCCGCGTCGCATTGGGCCGCGTGAACTATTGCGTGTGTTTCCTCTTCCGAATGGTTTTCGAGGACCTCTTCCTCTAGTACTAGGTGATCGTGATCCCATCATGCGTTTCCGCCCTCCATTATTTCTTTTTTGGCCAATTCAACCGTTTTGGTGAATGCGCGGGTATCTATTTTTTTTCCTGCGTATGTGGAGAATTGGTTCGTATTGGTTTTTGAGGATGCGTGCTGGGCAAACTCTTCTATGTGTTTTCCTGTTAATCGTCCTTCTTTTGGGAATGAGGTGGTATCGGCGTGTACGGTGACACCGGCGTCTTGTATTCCTTTTACTGCGGCAAACAATCGTGTTCCTAGAACGGGTGGCTGTACTCCTAAATCAACAATGATTTCTTTTACATCCTTTTTGAGCATTCGTTTTCCTGCAAGTAACCCGGTAAGGTAGGCGGCAGGAATATTTCCCCCGTGTCCGTTGTACGAAAACTTTCCTAATTCTTTTGTGTGGGCCGCTGCGATTATTTTGTCTTTTCCTTCGGTAGATTTGACGCATTGAATGTTCATGTGATTCGTTGATTTTCGTATCACTGCGCGTGAAAATCCGCTTTTTAGGAAAGCCAATCGTTTAGTGTAATTGGTTCTTCCTTCCGCTCGGCGTCGGAATGGTTTCAGATAGGTGCTGGTACTCATTTCGCTTCCCCCTGAACGGTTTGCTCTAAATGTTTCTTTCCTCTAAAGTGGTTTCCTTTTACTTGGCGATAAAGCGTGCGATACGTTTGGGTGACTTTTCCTTCTTTTCTTAGCTGGCGCAGTGTTTTTCGTAGTGCGCGTACTCGTGTAATCCATTGTTTTCTTGGTTTGGAGCGTGCTTTTTTTGTCCCGGTGCGTTTTCCTTTTCCTGTTTTTCTTCCCAGTCTTTTTTTTGCGTGCAGGATGCGTGCTCCTCCGCGTGAGTGGTGTTGGTCCTTTCTTTTTCGTACAATGCGTTGACTGATAAGATTGCGCACATCATCTCGTGTCATGGCTTCCGCTGCTTTGGTCATTTGGTCGGGGTCCACCCAGATTTTGGACTCTCCTACTTGCATGATTTCGGCAGCCATTCTTTTTAGTTTTCTTGGATTCATATCATTCATTCCTTTAGTTCAGTACATGGATTTTCTTCTCGTTTGCTAGTTGGATGAGTTCGATTCTCTTTTTTCTCCCAATAGTAGATGAAATTCGTGCTGCGTGAGTGGGTTGAATCATTTCGAGGTCTTTTTTTGTGTAGACCATTATTTCACGGTAACCGGATGGGTGTATTCCTCGTGTTGCTTTGGGTGTGCGATAACCCGTGTTAACAACTGCTCCATCGTCTCGGCGTTGCTGCATGTCTTCTCCTCTTGGTTTTCTCCACTTGTCATACTTTTCATTTTTTCTCGTTCGAATATTTTTCTTTCCGAATCGTCCCCAAAATACTGGTTTCCATTTATTGGATAATAATTCCATTATGTTTTTGGCTTCTTTTGTTTTAACTACTTTAATCTTTTTCACCCATACTGCTTTGGCTCCTTTCTTTTTGGCGGGCTTTCCTGATAGGGCTTCGGTTTTATTTTTTTCTTCTTTTTTCTTTTTCTCTTCTTTTGTTTTAGGCACTTTTGGCAGAGTAGTCGCAGAACCACTCGTATGAATATGAGTGGTAGAAATGGGTGCCTTTCCTTCTATTTTGGTAGTTATTGGTGTCTCTTCTTTTGCGGGGGGGATTGTTTTCATGCTGGTCTTCTCGCTTTTTGTTTCGTTTGTCATGCGGTTTCCCCCTTCTCAGTGATATAAATTCCATCTTGGAATACGCGTTGGTCCTTTTTTGTGTCCCGCGTTGCTTTTTCAAGATTGGCTGCTGTTTGGGATACTTCTTCAATATTATTTCCCGATACTGTAATCTCTTTTCCTTTTACTTCTACTTTTGTTTCTCCTATAATTAGGGATAAGCGCGGGTTTTTTTCTCCTAAATAATTGGCAATTTCCACGTGTTTTTCTTTTACTTTAATATTCATTGGAAAGTGGGAGTGAACAACTGCTAGTTTGTATTTGAATCCTTTTTCTAGTCCTGTAATGAGATTTCGTATGTGTGCGGCATGGGAACGCATTGTTGCAATAGTGAATCGTCTTTTGTTGAGCGGAGTTATCGTGATGGTGTTCCCCTCGCTTCTAAGTGTGACTTCGGGGGCGACTAGTTTTTTGGATACATTTTTCCCATTTTTGGTGAGCGTGAGGACTCCTCGTTCATAGGCGGGAGTGATTCCGGCTGGAATCGTTACTTTTTCGACTGTTCTTTCTGCCATAATAATCAACTTCTTAGGGTATGTTTTTAGTAGATGTAGGCGAGTAGCCTTCCTCCTATTGATTTTTCCTTGCTTTCGGCGTGAGTCATCACTCCTTGGGAAGTGGACACGATAATCGTTCCAATGTCCCGTGCAGGGAGGAATCTTTTTTCATACCTTTCAAAGTCATCCTTTTTGACGGCATAGCGTGGCTTGATAGCCGCCACCTTGTTTATTTTTCCCTGTAATCCTACAGTATAGAACGTCTTGTGTCGTTCTTTCACTACTTCGAAATCGGCAATATATCCTTTTTCTTTCATGACGCGAAGTATCTCGTGAATGAGTTTGCTTCCCGGTTTTACGATAACTTTCCGTTTGGAGGCGTTCTCGCTATTTTGGATGCTGACCAGCGCGTCTGCGATTGGATCGATTTGGCTCATGTTTTTTCACACCTCCATTAGCTATACTTCTTAAATCCCATCATGGGAGCGAATTCCTTGAAACATCGCCTGCACAAGTTAATGCCATATTTGTGGACCATTCCCTTGTTGTTGTGACAGTTCAAGCAGTATGCGTTTCTTCCCGTCTTGGGTCTCTTTTTTTGTTGGGCTTTCATTTTGGCTTTGTTTTCGTTTATCATATGTTTGCTCAACTTCCTTTACATTTTCTCCATTACTTTCACGTTGAAATTTTCCTGCATGTAGGCAATCGACTCGTCTCGTGTGATGCGGTGATGTATTCCTACTTTTGCAGGACGTAATCGTCTTTTCTTTACACGAAAACCCGGCCTTTCAAGTGTTACCAGTACATCAAACCCTCGAATTCCAAGTTTAGGGTCATATTTTGTTCCGGGTAAGTCAATGTATTCTTTAATTCCAAACCCCACGTTTCCATTTTTGTCAAAGTATCGTTTAAGGAGCGTGTTTTCCTTTGCTTGGAGTGCATTCTTGAGGAAGTTTTTTGCTTTTTCTTTGCGCAGGGTTACTTTTACTCCAATGGGTAGTCCTTCACGAATTCCCCATGTTGGAATTTTAACTTTGCATTTGGTCTGCACAGGTAATCCTCCTGTGATTTTTTTGAGAATCTCCCCTGCTTTTTGTAACGGTTCCCCTGTTTGTCCTACTCCCATGTTTACAGTTACTTTTTCTAATCGTATTCCTCGCATGGGATTGGTTTTCTTTTCTTTTCCGGTTGTCATGCTGTCTTCTCTCCTTCCATGTGAGTCTTAATCCATTCAGCCGTTTCATCATCAATCATCATGACATTTTTTGTAGTGGTTTGAAATGTTGTCTCTCCTTCTGACAAATCAACAAGTGCATCGCGTTTCATTGTTCCTTTGATTACGTGGGTGATTTTGGCTATTTCTCCTACGTGTGTTCCGCCAATAATGAATACGCGCCCTCCTTTCTTGAATGAAAGATGCCCTTCTACTTGTTGAGCGTCTGTTTTCACTAAAACGGAGTCTCCTACATTCACTTCTTTTGGAACATTTTCGTATGTTTTTCCATCGTGTGTCTGGATGATTGTTTTTCCTTTCGCCACGATTTTCTTCCGGATTACCTTAACGGGTTTTACTAGTGTTGAATGAGTGAGTTCGTGCACGGTCATTCTTCCATAGGTATCAAGGGATAGTCGGTATGTTTTCTTGGTCGCGGGTACCATAATCGTGTCAAATAAGCCAACTGGAAACTGGTATTCTTTGCGTGGTTTTCCTTCTACGATGATTGCTCCTCGTGCAAGCAGTTGTTTTGTTTCGTGCATTGTTTTGGATAATGCCAGCATGTCTCGGACGAGCATTCCGAGTGGAATGCTTGTCTTCGTTGTATGCGTGCCGGGCATTGTTTTGATAGCCCATACGTGTGTCTTCCGTTTCAGGTAACGAATAGGGTTTGCGGCCACGCGTTTTTGTCGATTAAGATGTCCTTTTTTTGCCATGCTTCGTCACTCCTTTTTTTCTTCTCCCTTTGTTTGTTTAGCGTCTTCTTTCGCTGTTGGGATTTCTTTCCCTTTTCGTTTGAATCGTTTCTTGTCTTTTGTTTCTATTCCCGTAATGAGCACGTTGCTTGGTTTGAATGCGATGAATGCTTCTTTTCCATCTGTTTTCTTGCGCATAATTCCTTGAATGAATAATTTGTTTCGGGCATAATCTACTTGCGTGATGTTTCCTGTCTTTCCTTTGTAATCTCCCCGCGTGACTTTTACCGTGTCCCCTACTCGTACAGTAGTTGTGCGTTTTCCATATTTGGAACGCAGTTCTTTTGCGAGTGAAGCGCTCATTAATTTCCTTTGAGTGCGTAAATCGGCATGGTAGATAGCCAATCGTTGTTTTCCGGGGTTGCGTGTGACCATTATGTTTCTCTCCTTATACGATTCCTGCGGATATTCCCGCAATTTTGGGAAAGCGTTCCCCTACTTCTTTGGCGATAACACCTTTCACTTCGGACGCTTTGGGCAGTCCTTTATCATCTACTAATACAACGGCGTTATCTTCAAATTTGATGCGTGTTCCGTCTGGGCGCTTGTATTCTTTTTTTACTCGTACGATTACTGCGCGTTCTACTTTGCTTCGGATGGCAGGTTTTCCTGTTTTCACCACGATATTCACCATGTCCCCAATTCCTGCAGATGGCTGCATTCTTTTTCGTGCCGTGTGGCGGAAAACGGAGATGATTTCGACTTCTTTTGCTCCGGAGTTATCCGTGCAGAAGCAGCGGGATTTCTTCGTCAGGCCTTTTGTTACGGATGCGCTGATGGCTTTCATTCGGATTCCTCCGCTTTGGCTTCTTCTTTAGCGTGTTTCAATTTCGTTCCTTCTTTCATTTCTTCGTGTTCCGGTTCACTTTGGGAGTGGCCGAGTATTTCGGTGATAACGAATGCTTTGGTCTTGCTTATTTTTCGTGTTTCTCCAATGCGTACAATATCATTTTCTTTTGCATTAATCCATTCGGGATTGTGGGCATGGACGCGGGAGCGGAGCTTCTTGTAGCGCTCGTACTTGGATACATATACCACGATTTCTCTTTCAACGGTTACAGTCTTGGGTGCTTTTGCACTTATGACTTTTCCTACGAGTGAGTTGCCCCGTACAGGATAGTATTTTCCATTTCCTGATGTTTGAGTAGTTGTTTTCGTTTTTTTAGGCATAGAGTGTATTCCCCCCGTTCTTGAGTCGTTCGATGGGTGTGTACAGCATTTTTTTTCCTTCGAGTATTACTTGTTCGTTTCCCAGTGTGAATGCAAATGTGTTTTCGTTCTTTGGAATGGTCTTTATTCCATTTGTTGTTTCAATGGAGAATGTTCGTTGTGTCTCATCAACGATGATTCCATTAACTCCTTTTTTGGATGCATCCGTGCTTTTTTCTATTTTTACGGCAAGTCCGATGAGTTCGTGGATGGGAAGTCTTTCCCTTGTTATCGTGTATTTTTCTGTTTTAATCATGGATTGAATTCTCCTTGAACCCTTCTTGGATGAGTATTTTTTTTACTTCGATTCGGTGGTTTCCCTGCAATTCGATTTTCCCGTTTTGGATTGTTCCTCCGCACGCGAGTTTGGTTTTCAGGGTTTTAGCCACTTCTTTTGCAATGTCCGCATCCAGGCCTTCGACGATGGTGATGTATTTTCTAAACCTTCGTTGTTCGGTCCGAATTGTTATTTTTTGGTTTTCCTTTGCAATCTGTCCGCAAACACAGATGTTTTTAGGCAGGCCACATGTGGCGCACATTGTTTCCATCCCTAGTTTTTCACCTCATTCGTTTTTTTTATTTCGTCCGCACGATTAAACGTGTGAATACGTGCAATATGTCTCCGGATATTCCGTGCTTTTCCCGGGCTCTCGGGCCGAGTATTAGTTGATTTGACTGCATTCTCTGCTGCGAGCTCATTCTTGAGTTCCGTGAGTTTTCGTATGCGTTCGTTCACGCTCATTTTTCGGAGGTCATTCAGTTTCTTGTTCATGATGCGTCCTCTGTTTTGTTTTCAGTAATGGGAATTTCTTCAATGATTGTTTGCTCGATTTTTTTAGCCGTTTCTTCTACAACGTTGGGAGTGATAACAACTGTTTTTCCTTCTGATGGTGTGATGGTTTCAGCAGCACTTGTTTTTCTATCAGCAAAAGTCTGTTTCATGTCAATCTTATCCGGGAAGAATACTCCGGGTCGGATGATTCGTACGATTACTCCAATTGCCCCTACTTTTGGATAGGTGGTTACCTTGGCTTGGTCCACTAATTGCACTTGGTCTCCCACTTTTTTCATATATCCTTTGGCGAATCGTACTTGGCGTTTTCGACCGCCTTTTCCTGCCAGTTTTCCCGAGAGAACGATTTCAACCCCAACGGCTCCGGCACGTTCAATGTCTTGTAATGTTCTGAATGCTACGCTTCTCCATGCGAATCCTCGTTCAATCATGCTTTTCATTTTGTCGGCGACACTCTTCGCATCCAAGTCGGGTTGTGTGATTTCCTTTATTTCGATCTGGGGGTTATCTACTCCGTACTGGCTTGAAATGGTTTCAGTGAGAGAACGGATATTTTGCCCTCCTTTTCCAATAGCTAATCCGGGCCGGGAAACGTTCACTACAATGCGTGTAACAAGGGGGGTTTTGACCATTTCGAATCCTGTAAAACCTGCACGGTTGAGTTCTTTCTTCAAATATTGATGAAGCTGTACCTTTTTGAGGGATTGCTTCACAAAATGTTTCTCATTCATGTTCTTACCTCCCTCACGATGACTTCAATGTGCGTGCTCTTTGCTTTGCGTGATTTTCCTGAAATGCGTCCCTGTGCTTGATTGGTTGTGCGTTGAAATCCTTGGTTGGCGGTTGCATGAATCACGCGTAATTTTTTAACGTCGAGTCCTTTCACATCGGCGTTGGCGCGCACCGTGTTAAGCAAGTTTAACCATACTTGGCATGCACGTTGAGGGTAGCGTCCTGCTTTTACTCCGCTTACTGCGTTTCCCCTTCGGTGCGGAACCTTCTTATTGTATGTTCTCAATGGGAGGGGTATTTTTTGCTCGATAACATTGTGCAGGAATAATTCTCCATCCTGAATGAGTTTTCCCTTTAATGCGCGTGATATTTCAATGCTGTATTTCAAACTGGCAGGTTGATTCGTTGAATACGCGCGTGCCATTCGGGAGTCGTCCCATTTTCCAAGATAGTTATAGGTTGTTTTGACCATGTTGATTCACCTTTACTTTGCCGTCACCGCGGAGCTGCTCTTGGTGCTTCCTAATCCTGCTTTTCCGTGCCGGACTTGCTTCCGTGTTAAGACATATTCTCCAAGGCGGTGGCCCATCATTTCGGGTTGTATTTCAAATTGTTCGAATGAGTTTCCTTTGTATACGGCCATCTTTAGTCCTACCATTATTGGCATAATAACAAATTGTCTCAAATGCGTTTTAATTGGCTTGGTTTGGGGTTTTCCTTCTTTGATTTGTGTATGAATAGTGGTTATTTTTTCTAATAGGTGCGCATTCACTCCTCTTTCGAGTGAGCGTCGTGAACGTGCACTTGTTAGTTTGGCAAACTCTTCTATTTTCATTTGCTGCAACTCTCCGATGCTTTTTCCCATGTAGGTGTATTCTTTTGCCATTCGTTTTCACTCCGTCAGTTCTTCTTTTTCCTTCCTGTTCGCTTGGACGCAATAGCACCTACCTTTCGTCCAGCCGGTGCACTTCGTGCCGTGGACTTGGACTTTCCGGGGTGGTGCTGGCTTCCACCAAATGGATGAGCGTTGGGGTTCATGGCCACACCGCGTACAATGGAATGGTATTTTTTCTTTGCTTTTTTTGCGTGGTGTTTCTTTCCTGCTTTTACAAATGGTTTGTCCACGCGTGTCCCGCAGGATACGCTTCCAATGGTAGCACGTGCATCGGGATGCACGCGAATCGTTTTGGTACTTGGAAGTTTAATGAGAACGTTTCGTGCTTCTTTTGTGACGACTAATCCAAATACGCCGGAGCCTCGTACGAGTTTTCCCCCATCTCCCGGTCGTATTTCTACATTGAATACGGGGGCGCCTTCTGGAATGTATTTTACGGGGAGAATATTTCCTATTTCGATGCGTGCATCTTTTCCTAATTCTACTCGTTGTCCAATGTAGATTCCTTCTGCGGCGAAATTGTACATCGTTTGATTATTCTCTAATGTGATGCGTGCCAATGCTGCTGTTTTCGTTGGGTCGTTCACGATATCCACCACTTGTCCAATGATTTTTCCTTCTCGCTGTGCTTCGTTGAATGGTGAATACTCTACATCGGCTACCCCGTGAAAGCTGGCGCGAAAACGATTGCTTCCTTTTCCTCTTCGTTGAAGGATGAGTCGTTTACCCATGTTAGATAACCCCTAGTTTGGCCGCGAGTTCTTCGGCCTTGTATTTCTTGTTCAATTTCACCGTGACTTTTTTTCTTCCCCGCATATCGTTCACAATATTTATTTTTTCTACTTTAACATTGTATACTTTTTCTACTAGTTTTTTGATATCGGATTTGGTTGCTTTTTCAGTAGCAATGAAGGATAGTTTGTTCTCTTTTTCAATGAGCGTAATCGCTTTCTCTGTCATGAGGGGGTATTTTAACAATCCAAAGTCCTCTAATTCGAGGGAGAACGCCTTGGTTTTCTTTGTTTCTGTTTTACTTGTTTTTTCGGGCGCGGCCTCGGATTTCGCTTTTGCCTTTTCTTCCATTTTGGCTTCCATTACATTGGCCGTCATGGATTTATCTGACATGTTATACGGCCCCCTTCTTGGATAGCATTTCAATAGCCCCTTCTGTCCAAATAGTCAGTCTTCCTGCTACGCTTCCGGGTGCTAAATGTTCGGCATTGAGTGATTGTACTTGTATGATGTCGACTCCTGGAAGATTGCGTGCTGCTTTGTAGATGGGTTGTGTTCCATTTGTTACAATCAAGAGTGATTTCTTTTTCTTGAATGGTTTTCCCCTGTTTTTGTTTTTCCCGGGGCGTGTTTGTTTGGCTGATTTGGCATGCAGTACATCGTCTTTTACGTGCAATTTTTCTAATGCGTTCAACACTTTTTTTGTTTTGGATACTTTTTCAAATGTATGATCGACAATGAGTGGGAATATTTCTTCATCGAATCGGTGTCCTCGTTCCTTTACTAGTTTTTTGTTAATGGATGCGGCGATGGCACTGGCGATGGCTTTTTTTCTTTCTTTGGTATTGATGCGTTCCTCGGTAATTTGTAGTACTTTGGGTCCGTGGGCTTTAGGTCCTCCTACTGCTTGGGGAATAGAGGCTACTTTTCCATATAGTATTCCTCTTCGATTGCGTAAACGGGGCAGGCGTGCTTTTCCAACATTAATGGTGCGGTGCATGGTGGGTTTTCCTCTCACTCCAATGTATTCCGCGGTATTGTTTCTTCCTGCTCCGGGTTTGTTTCCAAATGGTTGAATGCGGGTGCTTTGAATTGCAAGTACGGCCCTTCGAATAAGGTTTGGGTCATATGCCGTGTGAAACACGCTGGGAAGAGTAATGTCTTTGCTCTTCTTTCCATCTATTGAAAAAACGCTGGACATTAGAATTTCACTCCGGTTGTAGAAACATAATCAATATTCCCTAATTGGTAGTGGCGTGAAGGATTAGGCCGGATACACTCGCGCAATCCCACTAATCGTTTAACGGTACCGGGTACGCTTCCCACAATGATGAGGTATTCGTTTTGAATAACTCCGTAGTGTTCAAATCCCTGTGCGGGGTTTACTCTGGTTGCATCTTCTCCTACTTTCAAAATGTGTTTGTTGAATTCAGTGCGATTATGATACCCTAATTGTCCGGGTCGTGCTACGGAGAATTGTACTGTTTTAGGATTGAGTGGTGAAATGCTTCCTACGGCACGGATGTATTTTGCTTTGGGGCGAAACGTCTTTACTCCAAACCGTGCGACTACTCCTCCAAATCCAAATCCTCGTGTAACGGCTTTTACATCTATTTCTTGGTTTTCTTTGAATGTTTCTTTTACTAAGATAGGGTGTCCTAGTTTTTCCTTGGCATACGCAATCTGCTCGTCTACACTTCCTGATAATGCGACCTCTGCCATTTCTGCTTTCTTTTTTCCAATGTTTGTTTTTTCAGGATGCGTGTGCACGAGAAGACGAATGGAATGCAGTTCTCCTTTTTTGGTTTCAAGCGTTTCGAATGTGAGGGTTGTTTTTTGGTTTTTAGAATGAGTATTTTTTTTGTGGGTTGATTTTTTCTTAAAAGAAGGAAGTCGTTTCATGGCGGACTTTTCAATCTTGTCCGTTACAATATCTCCCAACACATGCATTCCATACGCGTCCTGTGTGTAGGCGCGGATTCCCATAACATGTAATGGGGGGCACTCTACAATAGTGGCGGGAATTTGTTTGTCCATTTTTTCATGTCGTCCGCCTGAATGCATGCTTTTTGCTATAATGTGAATCATTCCTACTTTGTATCCGTAAAAGTTGAGTGGCTTAACCGGTCCTTCTTTTTTGGGAAATGAACTAAAAGTGGGAGTAGCCTTCGCTGCCCTTTTTCGTGGGCGGAATGCCAGGCTTCCCTTTCGGGGATTGTGTCGTGCGCGAACCATCTTTTTTCCCTTTTTGTGTGAATGGAAGCGACTGGTGCGCGTCAAAAAAGAGATATATTTTTCTGACGGCATTTACCTTTCGTTGAAAGGCAGTCTGCCACTCTTAACTACGAATTCCCCAAAGAAACGCATTTAAAGCAACCGCCTAGGCGGGAGCATTACTCTCTTTCGGGGTGCATCCAGGGCTCACCTTCTTCTTTTTCAATAATAGAGGAGGGAGAAGAGGTGTTTTTCCCATGGATAATGGCATCGGTAGAAGAAATAGGAGGCTTAGGCTTGAGAATATACCATGCCCCGATTAGGAGAATAAGAAGGAGGATACCCCCCCATAATCCACTCACCATGGAAACAAAAGCGGCAGCCCCTTGTCCAATAGAATTTTTTGGATGGAATGTAATAGGATAGGTTCCAGCAGGGTAAGGAGTCCCGCTTAGAGTAATCATTCCAGTGAATGGTTGTGAAAGTACCGTGGACGGTTGGATGGTAAGCGTTATCTTTTTTGTTTCCCCTGAAGATAATGAGACGTTTGGGTTCCCGGTAATAGTCCATGAAGAAGGAATTACTACTTCTACGATTCCATTAATCGTGTTAGGCGTGTTGTTTTCTATTGTTACGTCAAGAATGTATTCATTTTGAATGGTTGGAGTAGAACGAATGAGTGGAGAGATAATAATTTCGGGTTGATTGTCCAAAAGATAAATCGTATGCGCAACAGTGTATCCTGCACTTGTGAGTTGAATGAGGACGTGGGATTGTCCTTTGATAACTGACGTTGGAAAATAAACGAGTGGAGAATCCAATCCTGGGATGGTGATTGTTTTCTGATAGGATGTGTTGCCGGGTTTTCCAGTAATGGTAACGACTGCTTCTTGCGTGTAAGCACTCTTGTTTTCAATCGTGAGAGCGAATTCGGGGGCATTCCCTATGGTTAATTGGGTTGGGGGATTCTTGAATTGAATGGGTGCATCTTCCAATCCTGAAAATAACACGGTGCTTTCACTTTTTTTGGATGCACAGCCGTCTATTTCTATCGTTAGTGTGAGTGTTTGGGAAGTAGCCGATACATCCGTAAAGTATATTGTCTGCGTTTTTGCTGTTTGAGATGGAACGTACACAATATTTGGAACTACTTCTCCATGTGTAGTGTGCAGTGTTACTTTGGCAGGCGTTGAAAGTGGATTGTGAATAAGAATATCTTGTTGTGGGATTCCTTTTAGCACTAATACGGAAGAAAGATTAGTGTAGAATGCATTGCATGTTTCACCTTTGCTTCCTGTGAAATAGAATGGGATTTTTTTTGCACTCACAAAACAGGAATTTCCATTCGTAAAATGCCCTTTCATGGAGGCAAATGCATTCCCATCAAATGAGGAAGAATAAGCATACCCCGTTCCTTCAATCAATACCTCGTCGCTTTCATTAAATGGGATGAACGCAGGAATAGCAAGCGTGTCAAATTGCACTTGATAGTTGACATCTTTTATTGAAAATTCATCAATATAGAAATGATGGGGTGTTTTGTTAGTAATAGCAATCGTTTGCGTGGTGGTGTTTCCCGATGTCACGTATAGCGGAGAGGTATCAATCGCAATGTCGGCGCAAACGCTTGTTTCGGTTCCTGCGTCTTCTACTGTTACTTCGAATTCGTCATCGATTTCACTAAAGGAACAATCGACTCCGTCTTCAAATTCTCCTCGTATTTCAATGAAAACGAAATCCGTTTCATCTTCTGAAACGTTTTGGGCTTTTAGTTCAATGGAGTAATTGCGTGATGTATTTGCTTCCAAATCTTTCTCAAATTGGGAATCGCCAAATGATGGGTCAAGAGTGGTGCTAAAAAATGGAGCGTCATCAAAAACATTGAATCCTTGTAGGGTGAAATCCTTGTTGGAATTATTTTTTAGTGAAATAGAGTGAGTCGTGTTTACTCCTTCCATAATCGAAACATCGTTGGATTGAATCGTAATGAGTGAACAAGCATTCTCTCCGTCTTCAATAACAACATCAACGGTGAAAGTGAGTTCGCTGAAATTGCATGTTTCATCATCAAAATTTCCTTTGATGCGTATTTGGAATGTGTCCTCTTCGTCGTCTGCTATGTCCATCGTATCGTATTCGAGGCGGATAATCTCCGAGTCGTCTTTTTCTATATCGTTAGGAAAATCCTCTACTGAAATGTCAAAGAAGGGTGAACTCTCATCTACCTGCACATCGTCTATCTCAAATGTTTCATTGGATTCGTTTTCAATATATATTGAAAACGGTTTCCCGTCTTTTCCTTCTTGAAATGTTACATCAAGGGGAGATAATTCAATGTCATTGCATAGGGCAGAAGCATGCACAATACTAGGAATTCCTGCAAATAGGATGAGTAAAACAGGAACCAATATCCCAATATGAGGAGAAGGCATACTATACTATCATCCGCACCCCCTTTAAAAAGAATTACTTATGCACGTTAATCAGTTAATCTTCATCCCCTTCTTCTTCTATCATTTCCTTCAATCGTCGTAAAATAGCCTTTTTTGGGTCTTCTTCTCCTTGTTGGGGGGGTATTTCTTCATTGGATAATGGGGCTGATTGGGAGGCAGAGTACTTTTTCTCTGATTGTGTGATTTGAGACTCTTGTTTCTTAAGGTGAGCACGTAACGCATTCATATCCCCTTGGTCTATTTTTTCTTCCCCTAGTTGAGCGTGTTCTTTTTCTTTTCTTTCTAGATAGGCGAGTTCAGATGGAGATAATCCCTGCACCTCTTCGAATGGAAGCTGTTTAATTGCTTCTTCCTCTGTTAATTCTTCTTGTACTCCTTTGGATGAATATTCTTCTTTCTCTTGTATGTTGTGAGGATAGGTTAATTCGTCTGCTCGTACTTCTCCTGAAACGGGGCGGGTTGATTTAACAGGACGAGAAGTAGAAGGACGTGCTACTGGTGTCATGCTTGAATAAGATGGAGTGGTAGAAGAAACAGGTTTTGATATAGCAGGAGTTGAAGGAATTGGGTTTTCTTTTTTTGGAATTTGCCGTGCCACCCATGGTGGCATGTAGGGAGTGCGTTCTAGTGAAGGAGGGGCAGAAGATACTTTTTCCATTGATTGGGTGATGGGGGAAATAGGTTTGAATGCACGAATACTTCTTTCATTAGAAGGGATGTTTCCAATGGACGGAATGTCTTCGTAGGGCATTTTTTCTTGAATGGTGTTGGATGAACGGTTATCTATGGGAGATGGTTTTTTTTCACGCGATGGGAAAATTGTTTGGGGTGGGAGGGATTCTTTCCATGCAGCGGCATGAGGAAAAGTGGGCAGGGGTGGGAGAGAGGTAGACTCTTGACGTATCGTTTGTTTTTTTGTTGGAGGAGAAAAAACGGGTTGTTTTTCCTTCTCACGCATTATTTCATCTAATTGTTGTCGCACGGCATCTTTAGCTTGCGGACTCACGGAAGTAGAGCTTGTGCTTTGCAGTAGAGATTTTGGAACATCTTTTTTTCCAAATAACGCACCACGTATGTTTTTGACAAAAGTGGGGGCTAAATCATCCCTTGGAATTTCTCCCAGTTCTTGTTTCTTTTTCCGTGCAAGGAGATAAGCATTGATTTCATCTACTTCTTCAGGGAGAGCCATTCCTCCTTCATCCAAGTCGAGAATAAAAAAACCGCGTATTTACAGGACTCTGGGACATAATTCAGCCTGCCATGTGGTTGGCTGAGTAGTTGTGTAGGGTGGCTCTTGTGAGTGCGGTGGTGATGATTCTTTGGGTTATTTTTTGTGGTATTTTTCCGAATTTTCTTTTGTCTTTTGAGAAGTT
>JAZDJQ010000015.1:0-15915 GCA_043803765.1 Candidatus Iainarchaeum sp.
TATCGGAGGAAAACTACGAAAAAAGATGCACGAAAATTTTGATCAAAAAGAATACGCACAAAGAAATATTGTTGAATCGATTAATTCAGCCATCAAACGAACCCTCGGAGGGTTCGTGGGTTCCCGCTCGAGCGGGAACCAAGAAAAACAAGCACTCCTAAAGGCACTAACCTACAATTTGGAAATAATCAACCGAAAAATCACTTTAACGATTAACTTCCTCTAAAAGAGGAAGTCAACAGAGCCACTACTGAGCTTATTCAAAGTAATAATTTTTCACTTCCAACAGGGATTGAGGTTAGTGTAAAAGCCGAAAGAAATGAATCGGGTGATTGGCAAATCTATTATAATGGAACTTCTATTGGACTTATTGTTCATGATGCACAATTTGATACATTTGATTACGCGCTTTTGCAATATTATCACATAAATGGAGCGGGCGGCCTTTTTGATGATATGAATGTTTTTGTTCCGGATATGAATCTTCCAGCTCCATCAGGAGTATTGAATTTGGATAATTCAACCAGCTCGTTAGGCGTACAGTGTGTAAAAGGCGGTGTTGCACGTGCGGTTTGTTTAGAGCAACCCTAAAACAATTTTTTTTATTTTATTCTATTCCGCATTCCCCTCGGTAGTATGCCCATTCTTCGCATGTTTTTCCATTGGGTAGTGTGCACATTCCTTGTTGTGCTCCTTCTTCATCCGTGATAATGTTGAGTGTTCCTCCTTGGTTGATGCAGTTCACGGATGCGGGGTTGGCTATTTGATTGTTGGTGCATTCTTCTTCCCATATTCGTATGCATTTTTGTTTTTCTTCACACCAGGTGTATCCTGCGGATCCGATACAACCGTGACTGTCGGCATCTCCTCCAAGTGGAGGATTAGGTGATGCGATGCATCCTGAGAATAGGGTGAGTGCAAGCGCGAGGAGCAGAATGTTTTTTTGGTTCGTCATACGCGTTCCAATAAGTTTCACCGTTCTTTTGTCTTAATATTGTTTTCGTTATTATTTGGTTTTTTACTTTGCTTTTTTTCTTTTTATATTCCCGCTCTTTATTGGTATTTTTTCCCTCGTATTCTTATATTCCTCGGAGGAGTTATACATACTATGAATCATTTCTACCTCGACATTGAAACCGTTCCGAATGATAAGGAGGCCTATTTGGCGTTGGGTGAGGAATCACGGAAGAAGCTCTTGAATCCTATTGATTCGCATATTGTGGCGATTGGGTTGCAGAAAAACGTGGAGCGTCCTCAAATTCTCTACGGAGAAGATGAGAAGGGATTGTTGGAGGCGTTTTGGACAGCATTAGCAAATGAGAAAGCGGGAAATAATGCGTATCGCTTAGTTGGGTTTAACGTCAAGGATTTTGATTTGCCTTTCCTTGTTACGCGTAGTTTTATTCGGGGAGTGAAGATTCAGCCTTTTCTTTTGAAGGATGTGGTGGATATTCGGGAGCAGTTGTCCGTGTTCAAGTACGGTCACACAAGAGGAAAACTGAAAGAGTATGCGACTCTTATTGGGATTACTATTTTGGATGATATCGAGGGGTCGAAGGTTGCGGAGACGTATTGGGATGGAAAGCATGATTTGTTGAAGGAATATTTAGCGAAAGACTTGGAAATTACTCAAAAGTTACATCAGCGCATGGTGGAATTGCGGATTACGGATATTGCGAGATGGTAAGAAAGGGGCATTTTTTTTACAGTAAGTGGTTTTTATCAAAATAAACCTTTTTAAGGAATGAAAATCTCAACGAGTGCATGATGTGGCAGGTGTCCATGGGAGATAGTGTTCTTCCTATCATAATAGGATTAGTTTGGTTGGTTGTTATTCTTTATTTTGCTTTCTATCGCAAACCTAAGCAAACGCCACAACAAGCAATGGGGAGTAGTTCATTACAAGTATATCCAAATGAAAACAACAAGGAAAGCATGACACAACCTATTCCAAAGGTTTCTCTTGAACCTGCTAATCCTATTCCTTTTCCTCGCACCTCATCAACGTTGGAAACTCCTCCTGTGCAAAGGGTGATGCAGCAAAACCAAGTGTGGGAGGAAAAAGCGACGCAGCCCGACCCCTTTAGTGGTAAACCTCAAACGGAAGTACAGGCGAAAGCCCAGCAGGTATTACTGCTTCTCCCCTATATTCGGCAATATCGTTCGCAGGGATACAATGACCAAAATATTTCGGAATTGCTTGCGCGGAATGGTTGGCCGGATAATTTGATTCGTATTGCGTTGGATCAGGCATAATTTTTTTGAGGGTTTAATTGTTTTCTCCTCGCGGGAATCGGAAGTATCGGGCGGTACTCCATGATTGGCTTTTTTGGTTGAGCCGATGATTGAGAATCGTATACACGCGAGTGAATTGCTGGAAGAATATTCGCCATTTTTGTTCGTCCATTTTTCTTGAAAGTGTTGCTAATTCCTTTTCTATTTTTTTCTTTTTCTTTCCGGTTGTCATCCGTTGAACGGTCCGATAGGCGAGTTTTCGTAATTCTGGATCTGTTATTCCTGCCTTATCCAATGCATATCGTGCGGCGAGCCGTCCGTTCATTCGTTGGGCTGTCTGGAAATACTTTATTTGGGCATCAATCCTTTTGGCAATGTAGGTTTCCGGATCCACAACACGGATTCCTGTTCGGAGAACCATTCGGTTGAACGGTTCCGCGACCTTTTTTCCCGCCGTTTTTCGGACGGCACGCTGAAGAACCGCCCATGTTCTTTCACGAGTCAAGGGGTTTTCCACTTTTTTCTTCCAGTCGTGGAGTCTTGCGGATTTCCATTTCCTTGCCATAGGACAATCTTGTATTCCTATTCGGGGAGGATATATATAGGCTCTCTTCCGATTGAAAGTTGGAGTCGCCGGTGGTCCGCTGACGGTGGCCTGGAGAGTTTGGGGTTTTTCCCTGGGCTTTTTCCAAAGGCTGTTGAGGAAAGTCGGTCCACTCAGTCAAACCCGGAAAGGCTGCGGTAGTGGCTGCGGGGGCACAGAAACGGTCTGCATTCGCGTGCAGGATGATTCGTTGAGAGGACGTTGCGCGAAATGCATTGAAACGGGTTCCCGCTCGGGGAGTGCAAGCCATTTATGGCGCTTAGGCGAATGCGGATAGAACAGAAGACCGCTTATGGCCGGCGACTCTTATTTTTTATTTTATTTTTTTTGTTGCGGTTTTCTTCTTGTGCATATGGCGGGGTTGAATAACAACCATGTTTCGTAGTAGTAAATCCGATTTTTTTCTCAAATAATCTCCCCTGAAATCGAACCAGTTTCTTTTGAATGTAGTAAGACGCATTGCCCGGATTTGTCCCCATTCAGGATCCATGAGGTAAATATTTTCGGAGTTCACCCATACTACTACGGAGTAGTGTCCGTCATCCCCATTCCACCAATCAACAATAACCGGTATTTCTTTTTCTCTCACCCAATACCGGATATCTCGTAGAGTTGCATTTTCTTCTACGGATGCATTCAATCCTAGTTCTCGGGCAGTTTCGGATAATTTGTGGATGTTGGTTCCCGTTCTTTTGGTGGCCCCCATTCGGTGCGCAAGGTCTTTT
The DNA here is from genome assembly GCA_043803765.1 of Candidatus Iainarchaeum sp. Classification (GTDB taxonomy): domain Archaea; phylum Iainarchaeota; class Iainarchaeia; order Iainarchaeales; family VGJJ01; genus VGJJ01. Next base: position 3,565 of record JAZDJQ010000015.1, read on the forward strand.
TCTGTTTTTCGTATTCCGAAATAATAGAGAACGGCTTTTAGGGAGGCGGGACCGCAGAATGCAGTATCTTGTCGAAACGGGCGGATGTTGAGCATGGTAATACGCTCTTGAGGTCATGGCTTAAAATCATACCCCTGCCCATTTGACATACAATCGCATTTTGTTTGGCTGTTGGCTGTTGGGGTGATTGCGAAATCCTCCTTGTCTATTAGTGCCAATCCATTAATGCGGTTGCAGGTGTGCCGCAGCGGTCAACCGGGCTAGCTTGAGGTGCTAGTGACTCAGTGTCTTCGGCGGTTCGAATCCGCCCACCTGCATTAAATGTTAAATAAAGGTGTAAAAAAAGGTGTTAATATGAAAATTGGAATTGTAGTAAGTACAAACGAACCGGAGATTGTCTGGAATGCCTTTCGATTTGGAGTTACCGCACTGACTTCAAAACACCAGGTAAAGATTTTTTTGATAAATAAGGGTGTGGAATTGGAGGACATCGGAAATGAAAAATATGATGTGAAAGAGCAGGTCAATTTTTTTGTGGGGAACAAAGGTCAGATATTGGCTTGTGGAACGTGTTTGAAATCAAGGCAGAAAGGGGATAGTGCTGTTTGTCCGATTTCAACCATGAAAGACTTATTGAAATTAGTTGAGGAGTCTGACAGAATCCTAACGTTTGGCTGAAACATGTTTTAATATCAGTTTGAATGTTGGTTCGAATGGCGTACACTGTACTAACCGGTCAAACAATCCAATAGGATGAAGATGCAAATGAGTGTTAATAAAACTCAAAAGAACAAGGCTGCTTGGGCGGTTGCATTTGATATTGATTGTGTAATAACTAAAGGCGATATGATTAATTTTATCTCGGAAAATATTGGAAAGAAAGAAGAAGGAAATAAATGGGAAAAACGTTACCACGAATTGATGTTTGATGCTAAAACGGATAGCGAATTAGAAAAAGCGGCAGAGGAAGGTTTGCGAAGCAAATATCATTCTGTTTTGGGTTTGGATTTAGATAGATTGAAAGAATTGATCAAAACCATTCCTCTAACTGAACGGACTAAGGAAGCCCTTGATATCCTTCATAAGGAAAATGCCAAAATAATACTTGTTTCTGCGACATTATTGCCAATAGCTAAAGACCTCGCAGAAGTAAATTCTCTTCCGGTTGACCATTATATATGCTCAACATGCAATACTAAACAAGGAAAAATCGGTAAGACTAAGTTTATTTTAACCCCTAAAAAGAAGGGCGAACAACTAGCAACTCTGCTTAAAGATTTGGGTATCCCACTGACCAATTGTTTTGCCGTTGGAGATTCTATATCTGAAAAATACATGTTTGAATTAGTAGGAAAGGGTAATAGTATTGGTTTTAATTGTCGAGCAAAGATGAGACCCCGCGTCGGATCCATCATTTATGAATATGGAGACAATAAAAGAGAACTATTGAGTGTGGCAAAACTAATTATTGAAAAAAGGTCTGCGGAAACAATTGAAACAAAGGAAAGTTGGAGAAAAAAATAAGTAACGACGCCGTGTAAAAAATCACAGCGTCGTTAGCACAATGGACATCGCCAGGGTGGATACCAAATAGTGTCCGCTGGAGAGATAGAACCATTCTATGGTTTTCTTTCCGTGTAGAACGCTCATCATTTTGGTTACGGCGATAAATCCCAGCCATACCCAGAATCCAATGATGACTCCGTCAACAACGGTACTTACGACAATCCATCCAAAGAGTTGTGCCAGAACAAATGCCTGCACTAATAGTAGGATGAATCCTTTTACCATTGTGTCAGACGACAATCCCTTTGTTCCTTTTTTCATATCCTTGGTGGAATGTCCTGATATTCTCATCCATTGCTTTCCGAAGAAAGAAGGGGAGTACCAGAGATTTCCTATGATTAAACTGACAACCGCTGCTACGATAACCGCCAGCCAGTTGACTCCTAATACTGCGATCATGTTCCTATCGCCTCCTCTTTATGGGAAAAAGCCCCTCCTTTAAATGCTTGCGCTGGTTGGGTAGGTTGGGGAGTAGTAGATGGCCGAAAAGAAGATTCTTCGGGAACGATTTTCGCGGGAATGGGAGAAGCATTACAAGGTGGATGCGCTCACGAGTAGAGGATTTCAGAGAAAGCAATGTAGTAATTGCAGTCGTTTTTTTTGGACAATTGATTCAAATAGAACGGCGTGTGCGGATTCGGAATGTACCGGATATGCGTTTATTGGGAAGAAGACCAAAAATTATTCATACGTTGAGACGTGGAAAAAAATAAGCGAGTATTTTGCAAAGAATAATCATACGGAGATAAAGCGTTTTCCTGTTGTTTCCCGTTGGCGGGATGATTTGTATTTTACGAATGCGAGTATTATTGACTTTCAACCCTACGTGGTGATGGGGGAAGTAGCCCCTCCTGCTAATCCCTTGATTGTTCCGCAGATGTGTTTGCGTTTCAATGATGTTGGAAATGTAGGAGTAACGGGACGGCATAATACCAGTTTTGTCATGTTTGGTCAGCATGCTTTTAACACGGAGAAAACGGGGTTGTTTTATTGGAAAAATGAGGCATTGGAGCACGATTATAATTATTTGACTCAAGTGATTGGAGTAAAACCCGAGGATTTGACTTTTCAAGAGGAAGTGTGGGCCGGCGGAGGAACATTTGGTCCTAGTATTGAGTATGCTGCTAATGGAGCAGAATTGGGAAATTGCGTATTCATGCAGTTTGAGGAATTGGATAATGGTGAAAGTCGTGAGTTGAAAACCAAAGTAATTGATATGGGGGCAGGATTGGAACGATTGGCATGGTACACAACGGGAACACCTACGAGTTATGATACCGTGTATGGAAACGTCATTCATAATCTCAAACGAAATACCGGCGTTGATTTGGATGAGGAATTGTTTTTGCAGTATGCCAGGATTAGCGGTGTTATTGATATGGAAAGCGGAAACGTCAAACAGAAAAGAGAAGAGATTGCTAAAAAATTAGGAATGGATGAGAAAGAATTATTTTCTCGCATTGCCAGTTTGCAGGCATTGTACGCTATTACGGACCATCTCAAAACGATTTTGTATACGTGCACCGATGGTCAGCTTCCAAGTAATGGGGGTGGTGGATATAATCTGCGCTTGTTATTACGCCGTGTATTTGGTTTCAATTCAGAGTTTGCATTTAATTTGAATTATGATTCTATTCTCCAAGACCATGTGAAAGAGTTGAAGGGATTTGATGATTCATTGCAAGAAGGACTTCCTACTGCAATCGAAGTAGTGAAGGAAGAGCAGAAAAAATTCAATATGTTGCAGGAAACGGGTAAGAAAAAAATGCAAATCATTGTGGAACGGATGAGAAAAGAAAACAAACCCATTGGGAAAAAGGACCTTATTACATTGTATGAGTCGCACGGCATTCCCTATGAGATGGCCGTGGACGCGGGGAAAAAAGAAGGAGTTGCGGTAGAGGAAGTGTTTGATTTCTATGAACAGATTGGAGTAAAGAATGAGAAGAAGAAAGAGAAAAAAACGGGATTAGCCATGGAAGTGGAATCGTTTCCTGAAACGGAAACAATGTATTATGACAAATTATATGAAAATAAATTTCAGGCAAAAGTAGTGGGAAAAATTCAATCATTTATTGCGTTGGATAAAACGCTTTTTTACCCGGAGGGCGGCGGGCAGAGTTTTGACACAGGAACAGTGAATAATATTGGAGTTAAAAGTGTTCAAAAAATACAAAATCGTATCTTACATGAAGTAGAGAATCCAAACGTGTTTGAAATAGGACAAACGGTTGATGGTTTTATTTCACGTGAGAGGAGGGCCAATTTGATGCACAATCATACGTGCACTCATTTAGTGAATGCGATGTGCCGCAAGGTACTTGGACAACACATTTGGCAGGCGGGTGCACAAAAGAGTCCTGAAAAAGCCCATTTGGATGTAACGCATTACAAGAAAATACATTCTTCCGAGATAACCAAAATCGAAGAATTAGTAGAAGCGCATATTCAGAAAAAAATTTCAGTGAAAAAATTCACGGCTTCCCGTACGGAAGCCGAACAAAAATATGGTTTTCGCATCTATCAAGGCGGATTTGTCCCGGGCAAAGAGTTGCGTCTCGTTGAGATTGAAGGGGTGGATATCCAGGCATGCGGGGGAACGCATATTAATAATACGGCAGAGATTGGTTTCTTCAAGGTGATAAAAGTGGAAAGCATACAGGATGGAATTGAACGCATCACGTTTGCGACGGGAAAACCTGCATTGAAATGGGTGCAGGAACGTGAGGAAAAATTGCACCGTCTTACGAAAATTCTTAATACGACGGAGCAGGATTTGGAAAAGACGGCACAGAACATGATGGACGAGTATAAGCAGGCGCGTAAAAAAGTGGAGCAATTGCAGGAATATTATTTGAGGGGAATTGCCAAAGAATTGAAGGGAAAAGCAAAGGGGAGTAAGATTATTGAAAAGTTGGATGAGATGGAACCCGATGCCTTGTTGAAATTAGGGCAAATTATTGTGAATGAGAATCCTATGCTTTCCGTTGTATTAGTATCTAATTCGGCTAAAATGATAGTAGTGATGAGCGGGAGCGGGAGTACATTCAATGCGAAGAATGCTATTCAGCATATTCTTTCATTCGTGAAAGGAAGTGGTGGTGGAAGTGAGAAGCTTGGTCAGGCAAAATTGATTAGTTTGGATGGAATCGATGCGGCATTGATGAAACTATAGCAAAAAGCCTAAGTATTTGAACAATTTAACGGGTTTTTTGCATACCGCAAATTATTCAAAAAAAACGCGATGATTTTTCTTTATTTTGATGGTATCCATTCAACGTTTGGTATTTCTTTGAAAGCTTTATCTCCTGTGAGAAATTTGCATTTTTCCGTTTTGGCTATTTGGTATCCAATGCAGTCCACATACGACATATTTTTCATCTTGTTTCGAAAACGAAATTTGACTGCTTCTTTTATTACATGATCAGAAATTTCAATCGTTTTATCAAGAAAGGAGGAATAATATTTTTCAGCTATTTCCTCATTTTGTTCAAGCAGTGCTGAATAATAAAGTTCCATCAAATTGAGTTTTGTTAAAATTATTTCGTGTTTTTCAAAAAATGGAATAAATCGGGAATTGTCCTTCAAGTATTCAATAATAGCAAACGTATCAGCAAAATATTTCATTAATCCCACCCTTTTCTTATTTCATTCATAATATCTTGTGTGGAACGTTTCGATTTGAAAGTTCCGCGTAATTCCTTGATGTCGTTCACTCTTTGTACCGTAATAATTAGTTTGTCCTTTGGATTGATTTTCTGCTTTTTGACTAATTTACTGTCTAAAATTACGCTAATGGAATTACCCCATTGTTTTGCCTCGGCAGCAATAGTATCACTCATAGTATCACTAAATGATACTTAGTGTCTAACTTGTATATAATCTTTTAGAAGGCAAATCGCCTATTCTTAGAATCCGCCTTTGGGGTATTCGTTGATTTTTTGTATTTGGATATCTACAACTGTTTCCACGTGTTCGGTGTGGGGAAATAAGTCGAATGCAGTTGCATTTGTTATTTTGTATTCGGCGTATTCTTCCAGCCATTCCAAATCTCGTATGAGTGCCGAAAGATTGCATGAAACATAAACGAGTTGTGTTGGATTGAGTCGTAGTATTCTCCGTATTATTTTTTTGCTCAACCCCGATCGGGGCGGGTCGAGAATGATGGTGTTCCATTGTTCTTTTTGTTTTTCCATTTCTTGTAAATATTTTGGAACGTTTCCTTCTATAAATGTGCAGTGTTGTTCGGTTATTTGGTGTGCGTGCGCATTTTTTTGAGCATACGTAATGGATTCGGGAGTGAGTTCCACTCCTTTTACTACGTTCCCGCGCATGGCAAGTGGAATGGAAAACAATCCCACTCCACAATATAAGTCCAATACCTTATTTTTTGTTGGAACAAGTTGGGTGATGTGGTGTTGAATTTTTTCAGCCATTTTGGGATTAGTTTGGAAAAAGCATTTGGCATTGTAGGTGAAAGAAATTCCATTTATTTTTTCCGTGAGGAGCGGGTTTCCCCATGTTTGGAAAATCGTTCCTCCAAATGAATCATTAAATGCTGAGTGATGAATCCATACGATTCCATCGGCGAGTTTTTCATGTAAGAGGGTTTCCGCGAGCGCATTCATTTCAGTAGCGTCTTCAGTTGTGAATGTGAGAAAGATAGCGATGCGGGAAGATGGATTCTTCGACTCACGGATAACAACATAACGAAGGTAGCCTTTCTGCTTCAACACCGAGTAATATGTGGCCCATTCCGCATGGGAAAGGGTAGTGGCGAGATAGGCATATAGTTTTTGAGAGGCAGGAGACAGAAGTTGACAGGACGGCACGTTGAATGATTGAAAATGCCCCCCTTTGCGTCTAAATCCAAGCGTTTTGGATTGGTCGAAAAAGAAATCCGCTCGGTTTCGGTAAAATTGGAGGGAATTGGAGGGAACCCACCCCGCGTTTTCAACATAATATTGGAGGGCTTTTTCCACCCTTTCTTTTTTTTCTTTTTCTTGTACGGAATAGGAAACGCCCATTCTTGGACACCCGTTGCATTCATCCCGATGGGGGCACATGGAATAGGTTTTTTCCTCGATTGGAGTGGAAAGCATACGTTATTCTTCGCGGAATGCCTTTTAAGGGAAGTTTTTCCTTCCCCCGTAGCAGAAACGAGGAGACGTGGGAAATTCCTCTTTTCATTTTGGTGTTTGTTTCCCGTGTTGTTGATTGCAATGATTTTGCTTGCATTCACTCTTGGATACTCGATTGGTTCATGAATAGCTTTTTAACGATGAAATTGATGGTGGGTGTATGGATGGCATCGTGTTGAATGTTCTTGTTTTTTTGGGAGCCAGCCTTATTTTGGTGAAAGCGTCCTCTTTTGCCGTAAAATACGTGGTAGGACTTGCTAAGGCATTTCATTTGACTGAATTCATGGCGGCATTCGTTTTGGCGGGATTTGTTTCGATTCTTCCTGAATTTTTTATTGGGGTAAATGCAGCATTGGATGGTTTTACGGATGCTGGAATTGGCACGTTGATTGGGAATAATTTGGTTGATTTAACATTGGTTATTGGAATCGTGGCGATTTTGGGAAGAGAACTTTCTACTTCGCGTTATGACCGCATGTCAACTATTCCATTCATTGTCATGATGGCGCTTCCTTTTGGTTTGATGTTAGACGGGTTGCTTTCTTTTATCGACGGATTGTTACTAATAACAGCCGCCATTCTCTATTTTGCGTGGTTGATTAGCCGTGAAGAAGTTCAATCTGCAAAAAAACCTATTGTGTGGAAACAGCTTCTCGTTCCTCTTTCAGGATTTGGATTGATGATGCTGATTATTTTTTTATCATCAAAGTATGTAGTGGAATCCGCAGTGAGTTTGTCTACTATTTTTGGTATTCCCGAGGTGTTTGCGGGACTGTTTATTATTTCAGTAGGTGCCTCGCTTCCCGAACTTACATTTTCGGTGCAGGCGGTTCTTTCCCGTCATAAGTCCATTGCGTTAGGGGATATTTTGGGAAATGTGGCGTTGGATGCCACTTTTTCTATTGGAGTGATGGCCATTATTCGTCCTATCCCTATCCAGTTTCCTACCATCGGGGTGTCGGCGCTCATTATGGTATTTGCCGCGCTCATGCTAACCACCTACTTGGATAATGACCACAAACTTAACACAAGGGATGGAATAGCATTGATTGGCCTGTTTATCGTGTTTGTTGTAGTACAGCTTGCGTTGAATGTTCCGGTTGCCCCCGCAGGAGTCGTTCACCCTTAGAATATAATGCCCAGATATGGGAATAAATCAAAAGAGGGCAGTATTAAATACTCCAACCACGCATACTATTTTTTTGAATGAAGATTTCCCACGTCCTCTCTACTAAGCAGTTTTCCGATCCTGAAATTCTTTCTCGTTTGTTTGATTTGGCGTGGGAGATGGAAAAAAATGTTAAGAACGATAAGCTTTTTCCTTCGCTTTCTACCAAGGTGTTAGCGGCTCTTTTTTATGAGCCTTCTACTCGTACGCGTTTTTCATTCGAATCGGCGATGCATCGATTAGGTGGAAGGGTTATTTCCACGGAAGCAGCAAGCATTTTTTCATCCGTAACAAAAGGAGAAACCCTAGAGGATACTATCCGGATTATTTCCGGTTATGCGGATGTAATCGTATTGCGTCATCCTGAAATGGGTGCTGCCCAGCGTGCATCGGTTGTATCGAGTGTTCCGGTTATTAATGCGGGGGATGGAATGGGGGAACACCCTACACAGGCATTGTTGGACATGTACACGATTTGGAGGGAAAAGAAGCGATTGGAAAATCTGAATGTGATTCTGATGGGGGATTTGCGTTATGGGAGAACGATTCATTCTCTTGTGTATTTGCTTGCGCAGCAAAAAGGAATTAAACTTAATTTTGTTTCTCCTATTGAACTTCGCATTCCGGATTCATACCGTTTGTTTTTGAATGAAAAAAATATTCCTTTCCAAGAAAATGAGAAGTTGGAAGAAAAATTAGATGGAATCGACGTGCTCTACATGACGCGTGTTCAAAAGGAACGTTTTGCTTCAATGGAAGAATATGCAAAGGTAAAAGATAGTTGTATTATTTCGAAAGATGTTCTTTCTCGTTTGCCCATGGATGCTATTATCATGCACCCTCTTCCCCGCATCAATGAGATTGCAGTAGAGGTAGACCAGGACCCGCGGGCGGCATACTTTCGTCAGGCCACGAACGGGTTATACGTGCGGATGGCATTGCTTGAATTGTTATTTGAAAGGAAAACACTCGAGCAGGAAGCGTTGAAGTAAAAAAATGGAAATAATCGTTGTTCTTTCGCTAAGCATTTATTCTTTGTTGTTGTGAGGATGAGATGAAATATGCTCACTCTCCTGAATGGACAAATGTCACGCATCGTTTGATTGATGAATTATCATTCACTCATATTCCAAAAGAAAGAATTTCCGTCTTCACATCGCAGGGTTCGAATTCACGCAGGGTGATTGCGCGTATTCATACCATGCCTAAAATTATCCAATTAGGAGCGAATCAGCCCCCTTTTTATGCCATTGAATTGATTTCGGAGAAGTTTGACCGGCAGAATGATGAGGAGAAAGTAAAAACGATTATTCACGAATTGTTGCACGTTCCTCATTCATTTAATGGGGGTTTTAGGGGGCATAAGCAGTATGTGAATCATTCGACCGTGAATGCGATTTATACCAAGTGGAAAGCCCAGTCTCGATTAGGGTAAGGGGGAAAAATAGGGAAGGATGGGGCATTAATAAGCCTTTTTCTTGTTTTTCATTCTATGCCTTATTCTCGTGAGGAGAAATGGATTGCCCGTTGGAAAGAGTCAAAAATATTTCAGCCTTTTCCTAATCCGGACAAAAAGAAGTTTTTCCTTACCGTTCCGTATGCCTATCCTACAGGGCCGTTGCACGTAGGACATGGAAGAACGTATACAAACGGAGATGTGATGGCTCGTTTTCATCGCATTAAAGGAGAGAATGTTTGGTGGCCAATGGGTTTTCACGTAACGGGAACGCCTGTTCTTGCAGTGAGCGATGCGATTAAACGGGGAGATGAGGATACGCGCCGATTATATCGGGAATATCTTTCCATTTATGAAAAAGACGCGCAGCGTGTGGAAACACTTCTTGCGTCATTTGCTAATCCGCAAAATGTGGCGGATTATTTCTCAGCCCATATTTCGGATGATTTGGATAAGATAGGGGCGTCGATTGATTGGCGTTCCAGTTTTACCACAATGGAATTGGAATATCAAAAATTTGTGCAGTGGCAATTTAGAAAACTATTTGAGAAAAAAGCACTCGTCAAGGGAAAATATCCCATTCTTTATTCGATTGCAGACAAGAATGCAGTAGGAGAAGATGATATTCGCGATGGAGACGTGGACAAAGTTTCGGTTCAATCGTATGAATTGGTTAAGTTTCCTTTTGAGGATTGTTTTTTTGTTGCATCAACACTTCGTCCGGAAACTCTTTTTGGTGTTACGAACCTATGGGTCAATCCTAAAATAGAATACGTTAAAGTGTATGTGGATGGGGAATCATGGATTATTGCCCAGCAGAGCGTTGAAAAACTCGCACAACAGGGGAAAAAAATACTGAATGCTAAAAAAATTGACATTTCACTCTACATTCATAAAAGGGCAGAACATCCCCTTAATAGCGGGGAAAAAATCCCTGTTCTTCCCAGTTCATTTGTTTCTGCCGAGAGAGGAACGGGAATAGTATATTCTGTTCCCGGTCATGCTCCTTGGGATTTTGCCGCATTGAAAGATATTCAGGAAAAAGACTCGCAAACGAGAGGGATTGAGGTGAAATATATTATTCATTCTCCCGATTTTCCACGAATGGATGAGTGGTTTGTCCAGCAGAAAAATCCTACGCTTAATCATAAGGATGCATTGCAGCGCATGACAGAGGAAGTGTACAAAAAGGAATTTTATGAAGGAATAATGAGTCCGGGAAATGCCTCGTTGAGTGGAATGAAAGTGAAGGATGCCGGTGGAAAAATGATTCAATTATTGAAAAAACAGCATCGGCATGATGTAGTGTATGAGCCTTCGCGCAGAGCCGTTACGCGTTCAGGCAATCCTGTGAGTGTGGCCGTATTAGATGACCAGTGGTTTTTGGATTATTCTTCTCCTGAGTGGAAGAAAAAAACCCACGCATTGCTTGATAGCATGACAGTTTATCCTTCTCATTTCAAGAAGGCTATTTCGGATGCCATTGATTGGCTTGAAAAACGTCCCTGTATTAGGAAAAGAGGACTTGGAACGCCTTTTCCTTTTGATGAGAATTGGATGATTGAACCCTTATCGGATTCCACAATGTATATGGTATTCTATGTGTTAATTCCTCATCTTCGTTCGATGCGAATAAATAGTGCTGATTTGGACGATGCATTTTTTGATCATGCCATTTTAGGGAAGAAACTCGCATCGAATGATACTCGCTTTGCGATAGCAGAACGCGCGAATAAGGATTTAGAATATTGGTATCCGAATGATGTTCGGCATACCGCTCCTGCGCATATCTCCAATCATATTTCGTTCTTCCTTTTCACGCATACGTTATTGCTGAAAGAAAAATATTGGCCCAAATCCCTCACATTCAATGAAATGCTCGTACGAAATGGAATTAAAATGTCTAAGTCTAAAGGAAATGTTATTCCATTACAGCACGGGGTAAAAGAGTATGGTGCTGACCTTCTGCGTTTGTTTACTATTTCATCTGCTGGATTTGAGCGTGTGGCCGATTGGCGGGACAATCAAGTTCCGCAAGTGAAGAAAAAGTTGGAAGAAATGGAAGTTATTTTGCGGAGTGCGGCAACCTCGACGAACACGATGCATTCCCCCGAAACGGAATGGTTGGTTGAAATTTTGCGCAAGCGGTTAGGCGAAGGATATGATGCATACGAAAAAATGGAATTCATGTCGGCTTCCCAGAAAATATTTTTTGAAATGCTCAACGAGATAAAGCGGTTTAGAAAAGTGTTTGGATTGGATGAGAGTCCTGCCATTAAGCATGTATTAGATGAGTGGATTATTCTTATTTCTCCTATCACTCCTTTTCTTGCGGAAGAGATGTGGGAAATTGCCCATCATTCGGGTGATTTGACTAAGAAGTATGCCGTGGATGTGGAAAATGAAAAAGTGTACGTGAATGATATTTCATTTGCAAGCATGCAGTCGTTGAAACGTCCTGATGGAAGTCCTTCTGATGAAATGACTCAACGGGTAGAATTTATTGAAAAAGTGTTAGGGGACATGGAGCACGTGAAAAAAATGTTAAAGGGAAAAAAACCAATTGCTGCCTACGTGTATAGTGTGGAGGCAAAAGAAACAGCGTGGTTGAACGCTTCACGTGAACAACTCGCTAAGTATGCTCAAGTGGAAATAAAAATTAATGATGCGCATGACCCGTTGAATAAGAAACAGCGTGCACAGAAAGGCAAACCCGCATTGTATTTTGAGTGATTCTTTCTTAGCGAAAGACGGTCTTTTAACAGGTAATAGCTACCATTGCTAAACCATGGACCAATTGATTAATCAAACAAAAGAAAAAACCGCAATCTTAAAACCATTCTGGCAGTCACTGTTTTTTTTAAAAGGTATACTTTTAAGGGGGGCTTGTTGAAATCCTTTATAAATAGCCTAAAATAGGAGGTTTTGCCTCCTACTTTAGGTGGTTTTCGTATGAGTATTCTGATTCCTGTCGAATATAATTCCTTCTATTCGCTCGCGGAGCGAGCCTTTAGCGAGGC
>JAZDJQ010000016.1:0-56949 GCA_043803765.1 Candidatus Iainarchaeum sp.
GCATGATGAAACGCAGAACCATTTTTCACTAAATAAGCGAGCTTTTTGCATTGTTCAGTGGGTGTTTCCAATGCCTGTTCGATTTTTCCAGAAATTTTTGCCAATTCTTTTTTTTCATCCGAAGAAAGCAGTGGAAAGATAGTATTGCTTGATTGTGTGGCTAAACTTTCAGCTCGCTTTCGCGTATTAGCAAATACTAACACTTGTTTTTTTTGTTTCACTGTGTCGGAAATAAAGGAATGCATCGGGTCATCCCCCGGAAAATCAATTTCTTTCCCCTCTCCTTTGAATGCTATCTGTTGATCGTAATACACTCCCTCCTTCAATGGAACAGGACGATAATTACTCTCAACGAGATCGGCGTTCAACCAGGCGCTTAACTCGTCCGCGTTGGGAATCGTAGCGCTTAATGCAATGATTTGGATTTTAGGGTTGAGAATACGGAGTTTGGTAATCACCATTTCCAATGTTGCCCCTCTATCCGAGTCTAATTCATGCACCTCATCAATAATAAGCGTGCCAATTTGATTCAACCACTCTGAACGATGAACAAGAAGCGAATCCAATTTTTCATAGGTGGTAAAGATAAAATCCACTTTGGACAAATGCTTAGAACTAGAGTCCAGATCACCCGTCGAAACAGCCATTTTGATATTGTTTTGTTGCGCATACTTTTCTTTCAAATCACGATAATGTTCATGAGCGAGTGCACGCAAGGGGCAAGTGTAAACCGCTTTCTTTCCTTTATTGAGAATACTATTCAATCCGGCAAGTTCCGCAATAATGGTTTTTCCCGAAGCAGTAGGAGACGCGACTACTAGATTTTGATTCTCCCAATCCACTTCCAATACTTTAGTCTGCATTGGATTGAATGACTGAAAACCATTTGCTTGTTTCACAAGAGATGAAATATTCATATGTTCAACTTGCAGGGGAATTGTTTTAATGGTTGGAGAAAAAACATGAGAAAAAAGGGAGCAGGAGGGAGGCCTAATTACTTAGGCCATAGCAGATTCTGCCGACCCTCCATGAAGTACAATGTATTCATATGCTTTGTTCAGCACGAGCGACGCTTTGGGAAGATCACCAGGTTTATAGCTCGAAGACGATTGCCACTCCCCCTTATCATCCTTATACCTTTTTTGAAGGCTTACGGAAAGGAATTCTGCCCCTTTATCACTCGTATTTTTCCAAACACTCGCAACTATGGCACCGGCAACAAATTTTTGTATGGGTTGCATATTCGACTCACCTCCTGAATTGGAGTCAAATTCTTTAGGATTTTTACTTAACTAAATCATTTTCAAACGGTGAATCGCCATTGGTTCCGCTGGAATTTATTTAATGTGAGTCTTGAAATGGGGGCTCGTTCATTTTTTTTCTTCTTGTTTCCTTACGGGTCGGCTCTGCTCTTTTCCTTCCTTGCTCCAATTCAATAATTCCTTCAATGCAAAAAGTTGTTCCCGATGCTCACTCACAATGTGATGGCTGCGCTTGATTTGGGAAGCCGACACTTCCTTTTTGAGTTTGCGTCTTTCTTTTGCATGCTGGGCAAGACCTTTATGGTTTTGATACACCGGAGAATGTTTTACTGTTTCCGTGAGTTGCTTTCGATATTCCGGATTATCCACAAAAGCAGCAATCATCGGCCGATACTTTTCATCCGATATAAGGGACGATTTCAAATCAATTGTTTTGGAATCATCACGGTATTCTCTATCCATTACTTTTTTTGAAACATGCTTCCAGAACAAGGGGTCGGTTACTTTCTTAGCATGAGCAAACGTATCATAGGAGAGTTCCCGCAAGTGAGCCATCTGCCACTGCCACTTCTTAGATGTTTGTTCCTGATGACGCAAAGTAAATTCCTGGATTTGCTTCTCCAGTTTTTCAGGCGTGGGGTATACGAGGCGAGGCCAATTAGTAGGAGAAGTGGTTTCTAACTGCAACACCCCCCTTTTCTGAAAATAATATTCAATTGCTTTTTTCCTGCGAGGATTTGTATCCAAAAAGGGAGCGCCGTCAAACGCTTTTTGTATTTTCTCAACCGAATCGAATACAGCAGGCATATTTCACCAAATCAGTTAGAGATTACTCCTTTTTAACCTCCGTTTCATTTTCCCTTGCACGATGATGACAAAAGGACAGGGCGCACTCGAATACCTCATCCTCATGGGGGGGGTAACGCTATTAGCCATGATTGTGCTGCTCGCATTATTTTCATCCGCACCCGCACTTACTGATATTTTAGAAGGAAACCTAGGGGGATATTCTTCTTTGTCTTCCTCAATTCTTGATGATCCTGTGGTTCCAGTAGAATTTGAGGGAACGTTTCTGTTGGAAAACGAACTGGTTAGGATCGAATTCGCAGAAGAAAACGGGGATGCCTTGCTTCAAAGCATTACGAACAAGATGACTGGGGTGGTTTTTCCAATGAAAGGAGAATATCATTGGGAATTCTATCTTAATAATGAATCAAATTTCAATGATTCCATAGACATTTATGCGGATACTGCCTCCTGTGATCCGGTAACGGTAAGCGAATTGGAACAGTCCGGAACCCAAAGCGTGACTTTTGTCTGGCCTCATTGCGTGGTTGAAGGAGAGGAAACAGTGGACGTACGTCTCCAGGTGAGATTGGATGACGATTCCCCGTTCAGCAAGTGGCGTTTATCACTTGACAATCACACGAATAACTGGGGCATTCATATTGGTAGTCTCTTTGTGGACATTCAAGATCAATCAAATGATTATCTGGCTGTTTTCTCCAACTCGGGAATTCTGGTAGAAGACCCTTACTTGAACTACCGGCCCACAAAACCCCTACTTGCCACCACATTCATTCAAATGCAGGCCTACTATGTGGATGATGGCTCTCCTGAAGGGATTTACATTGCCTCCGAAGATTATCGTAATCTTCACTCGCGGGTAATCCAGTGGAATGCTGTTTCCGATAGTGTCAAAGGAAATCACACGCGATTTGGATTAGGGGGATATGGAAGGGCTCCGTTGGATCCGGACAACATTGACTTCGATATGGAATACGATTATTCCATAGGAGTGTTTGAGGGTGACTGGTATGATGCTGCCAAAATTTATCGGAACTGGGCCTTGACAGAAGGCGGCACGGTTTCCCTTGGAAAAGTAGAACAACGCACGGATATTCCCGATTGGTACAAGGAACTGGGACTGCAACTCGTACAAAATTTGCTGGGAAGTTCTTATAACAATGGAGTTGAAGTGAATGACTATGCCCCTTTGGAGTTTTTCCAAGAAGTAAAGGATTTCTATCTTCCCTGCGAGGAATACTTTGACCCGGAGGCCTGTGGAGAGGGGTCGGCTTCCACTGTGATGGGTCTGTTCGAATGGAGCTGGTTTGATAATGAGGACAATGCTCAATATGGGGACTACTCTATTTATCCTGCAATGGGGGTGTTTGCTTCTGCTGCCAAAGCCGCGTCTATCTATCTCATAGGATACACCTTGAGTTTTGGGTATTCCGTTGACGGCTCGGAATTGGATGACATGCGCTTCTATGCTAATGTCGATCCCACTACTGGGGAACCATTTTTCATTTCTGGAATCAATGTGTATGCTATGGATCCCGCGGCTACTGATTGGTGGGAACGTTATGCGACTGTCTTCAAGAACCAAGCTGTAGAAAATGGGTTCATGGGCATTTACCTTGATAACCCATACATTTTCGGATTGGGGTCCCATAATCCAAATATTCCAACACCATCAAATCCCCACAATCAAGGGCAGGGAGGAACGTACTTGCTTGAAGGATATAGGAATGGAATTCAAACAATCATAAACAACATACGGGAAACCTATTCGGATTTCATTCTCGTGCACGAACAGGGACATGAAGCCTATGAACCTACAAGCTGGTCCAATTCAGGACAAAACGACGCCCCTCCTAACGGCGTCAACCCTGTTTTCACAACTAATATTCCGTTGATTGAAACCATTTACCACGATTACAAGTTGTTCAATTATGGAAATATCTATTCCAATCTTACGTGGCATGCCTACGACGCGTATTCAGGGCAACCCGGTTTGCTTACGGAGGCCGCGCAAGCCAGCATTGCATCGGGTTTCATCCGGGGAAAAATGGTCACGCACACCGAGAGCACGCTAGGATACGCTGTTCATAATTCAGTGAAAGACCACGGAGACGCGTTCGCGCCTTTTGTGAATTATGCGTATTTCCTCAAGCAACTCATCAAAGTGCGCTTGAGCGAGGCAAAGAAATTTCTTATTTATGGCCAGTTGCTCCGGCCACTAAAACTTGAAGGGGCCGGCAATAACATAACCTTCACGTACAAGACCATGGGTGATAATCCGACTCCTTATCCGCAGACCTTCCCGCCAGTGATGAACTCAGTATGGAAGGCAAGCGATGGAAGCATTGGAGTAATGTTTATCAATTATACGAACAACGACGAGTCTTTCAGCTGGACATTTGACGCAGATGAATATGGTCTCAGTTCTTCATTGTTCACCATGAAAAAACTCGCCAATCATGACAACATAGGGGATTTTTTTTCCAATCCCAAAGAGCCCGGATCACATGTGGAAGATGTGGTGTTTCAATTCGATGAAACTTTTCCTAATGGGAAAGAGTTCAACGAATCCATGCCCCCGCGAAGTGTCCGCTTTTACCAAATAACCTCCTAATAAGCCCTGAAACAAAAGAGTAAAAAGAACAACTGATGTTTTCCTATCATGAGGAGGGCGAGCATATGATTCCAGGTTTAGGGGGGATGAACCCCGCACAGATGAAGGCCATGATGAGGCAGTTCGGTATTAAGAGTGAAGAATTAGATGCAACAAAGGCAACAATCGAATTGGTCAATGGAAAAAAGATTGTATTCGATTCACCGCAAATCACGGTTGTAGACATGAAAGGGCAGAAAACCTACACGCTTGTAGGAGAAGCAATAGAAGAAAAAGAAAACGATTCCACTATTTCAAAAGAAGACATTGAATTAGTTATCGCCCAAACTCATGTTTCAGAAGAAAAGGCGCGTGATGCACTGGAAAAGAGTTCAGGAGACATTGCCGAAGCAATCGCCTCCCTAAAAGAAGAATAACCACTTTTTTCTGGTATTATTTCCTTCTTTTCTTTTTTCCTAGTTTCCTGGAATCCATTTTCAATGCAGCATTTTTTGAAGGAAGCATAATTTGTTCCGCTCCAATACCGCGTTGTGTCATACGGTGAAGGATAATAATCTGCAAACTAATCAACAACACCTGCGCAAGGAAAAGGAGCATTAAATCCGGTCGACCAAAGAAAACATTCATATGAAAACTATCTCCTTCCATTATTCTTGGACATGCGGTAAACGATGAGGATACTCAACACAATAGAAACCGCCTGCCCTAAGAAAATCAACAACTCACCTGTAGTAAGGAATAACATATCGCCACCTCTACCGAAAGCAAAACGACCCGCTATTTAAATCTGCGTCTCATCCGGCAAGAGAGGCGGGTCTACTTCTATCCCTGAAATAAAAGTAAGCTCCCCCTTCATGGCAACCGCATTCAAATTAAGGAATACAACATCCCCCACGTTTTTCCCGGGCTTCACCACAATTGACACTATTCCTTCATTTGGAACGATAAATGACTTATTGCTATCCGAAAAAGAGACTTCCGTTAGTATCATCGTGCCATTCTGGAAAACCTCGGATTGAATACCCATGCCGTTTAATGTGTTCACTATTTTTTCCGAGACACTTCCAACGTTTTCTTCAATCGTGTCGGCTTCCACAAGGAATCGAGTTAATGGGTCTTGGAAACTCATCTCACTATTCGTAGCGGTTGCCCCGCTTACTACGCTTTGCAGTATTTTCTTTGCTTCATCCAATGAAATATTTCCCAATGACACATACAACTGGTTTCCATTTCCCTGCACATCAGTAAATACATCCGGATGGTCAACCATGTACAATTTAACGTGAGGAATGAATATGTTGGCGTCCTGAAAAATAGCAACAAGCATATTATCCAATGACGGAATAATGGGAGAATCCACTTTTTCTATGCCTGCTATTCCGCTCAATAGTTTTTGCAATGCATTCCCATCCATTTGAGGAATGTATTTCCACTCTCCTGTAATCGAAATACGGGGCTGAAGAGAAGAAATAGTATATTCTCCATTCGTAGAGAGTGAAATAGGGGACTGCGTCATGTTCTGCGTTTCAATAAGATAAACCGAAACAATTGTTTCCCCCTGAAATGTGGCGGAAACAGTACTCTTTACTTGGTCTCCCGATTGTGTTTGACTTGATACGATGGCCTGAATAGTAGTCTGTTGCAGAGTAAATGATTTAGTATCCCCATTCTGATTTGTTCCCGTCAACGTTGATGGAACCTGTGCCGATGCCTGAAAATAAATCTCATGATTGGATAAAGAAGAAACATTCTCCACTTCTGCAAGAAACGATTCTTTATCAAATCCTTCTTCCAATTGAACACTGGCAAGGTACGCTAACTCGGAAGTAGCCGAATCAATCGTTGTAAATTGAGACGTTATTCCTGCAACGAAAGGAATATCTTGTATTGCGGCATCAATAACCGTTTTGTCCGTTTCACTCGTTTGCCCGCCAATAATAGCAGTAGGAAACACCATCGTAATCGTTGCTTCCGTATCCTCTACAAGAAATGTGTCCAATGATTGATTCGTTAATGGATCTTCTTGATTGTCCTGTTGCGCGGATTGTCCTGCAAAAAATATTCCAACACCGGAAAGGAGCATTAATGCAATAATGATTCCTGCCCCCAATCGAACCGATAGTCCTGTTCCCGGCTTATCACTCATGTGTGCTCCCAACTACTCCGCAGCCGGAAAAGGGTTAAAAAAGGCTTGGCATGGGCAATACTCTGAAAGGAGTGAATAAATCATGCAAAAAGGGGACGTTATCAGCCTATCTTTCACAGGGAAGGAGACGGACAGTGGAAAAGTATTCGATACTACGCATCTTGACATTGCAAAAAAAGAAGGACTAAAAACGAATGAAAGAAAATACGGTCCTGTTACCGTGATTATAGGAGCAGGAGAACTATTATCAGGTATTGATGACGCATTACTCGGGATGAAAAACGGTGAACAAAAGACGATTTCTCTTTCACCCGAAAAAGCATTTGGAAATAGAGACGCTCAATTAATCAAAATTCTTCCATTAAACGAATTCAAAAAACATAATGTTCCGGCTGTTCCCGGAACGATTGTAAATGCCAATGACATGTTAGGAAAAGTACAAAGCGTATCCGGTGGACGCGTACGCGTTGACTTCAATCCCGAATTGGCAGGAAAAGAAGTAACCTATGAACTCAAAATAGAAAAACAATTCACGGACGAAAAAGAAAAACTGGACGCTCTTGCTGAAAAAATGTTTCCTTGGGATGTAAAACCGGCTATTCAAAGAGAAAAAGACAGTGTCACCGTATCAGGGCCTATTCCCATTATGACTCGCTATCAAAGAAGCCTGGCTATTTTTTCTAAACTCGTATTAGAGTCTATTCCAACAGTGAAAAAAGTCAACCTTCGCTCCGAAATAGAGAAAAAAGATGTCGAAAATGCCCACGTACACGACGATGGAACGATTCATTCAAACGAGGAACACTCTCCCTAATTCGCATTAATGGGGTAATGTAGCGTCAAAACACGGGTTCTTTTTTAAAGGGAAAGGCGCACTCTGATAGTATCATTCCCTTATTTTAGGAAGCCTTGATTGACGGGTTTAACGCATGACCAACGCGCAAGTGAAGAAAACAGGAACTACCACTTTAGGCATACGAACCAAGGATGTTATCATCCTCGCGGCAGACCAAAAAGCCACCATGGGGTATTTCGCAGCAGATTTGGACACCAAAAAAGTATACAAGCTTACTGACAAAATAGGACTCACTATTGCAGGAGGAATGGGAGACGCTCAAACACTCGTACGTTTTCTCCGTTCCCAAGCCAAACTATTTGAAGTGGAAAGAGAAAATGCCATCACCACAAAGGCACTTGTCACGTTCATTGCTAACATTTTGAGCGGTAACCGCTATTATCCTTTCATGGTTCAATTCATTATTGGAGGATGCACCGGGCAACCCTTGTTGTATTCCATGGATGCAGTAGGAAGCATTGCCGATGTAGAAGATTACACGGTTTCAGGAAGCGGGAGCGAATTCGCAATGGGAGTATTAGACACTCAATATGAAAGCACCATGAAAAAAGAAGAAGCAATTAAACTCGCCGTGAAAGCAATTTCCGCAGCAAAGAAACGAGATGTCATGTCAGGGGGGCATAGCATCAGCATCATGGTGATTGACTCCACTGGTGTACAAGAAATACCTAAGAAAGATGTTGAAAAAATAATTGCCGCCATCTAAAACGTTTAACCAAACTGAGAAGCTATCACCGTTTACTTTACTATTATTGCATTTCCATAACCATCATCAAAATAGTGAATAACTGGAATGGTCATCTGCCTATGACGACTAAACAAAAGACAGGAATTCCCTCGACAGGGGATACAAAAACACAACCGGCAGCACCGCGAATGGATACGACTGAAATTGATGAATTCATCCGCAAAAGTCTTCCTAAAACATGCCAAGTATCCCATGTTGATTTTGAAGGACCGGAGATTATTGTCTATACTAAGAATCCAAGCGCTTTTTTTGCATCAAGTGATAACTATATTGCTAAAACAGCATTCGAATTAAAGAAAAAAATATCCGTACGCAGTGACAAAAGCCTTTTAGCAGACCCCTCTACGGCCAAAAGACAGATTGAAGGACTGATTCCTATTGAGGCAGGAGTAAAAAACATTACATTCCTGGATGCATTCCACCAAGTGGTTATTGAAGCAGAGAAACCAGGACTGGTTATTGGAAAAGGAGGAGAAACAAGCAAAGGAATCGTCCTCAAAACAGGATGGACGCCCAAAATATTACGCGCACCCACTCACGACAGCGAATTTCTCACAGGGATACGCTATCACTTACACAAACACGCAGGAGAAAGAAAAAAATTCCTACAAGAAAGCGCTCAACGCATTTATCGAAAAGCCACATCCAAACACGATTGGGTAAGACTCACAGGATTGGGCGCCTTTCGTGAAATTGGAAGAAGCTGCATGATGGTCGAAACACCCTTGTCTAAAGTCATCATGGACTGCGGCATTCACCCCGGTAACAAGGATGACCCGTATCCCTATTTAGACGCGCTCAATTTCCCATTATCCGAACTCGACGCATTAGTTATTTCTCATGCGCACATGGACCATCAAGGATTTGCTCCTTACTTGTATCGAATGGGGTATCGCGGACCATTGTATTGCACCGAACCCACGCGTGATTTGATGGTGTTACTGCAATTTGATTACGTGGATGTAGCACTCAAACAAGGAGTGGAGCCTCCTTACACGGAGAAAGATGTGAAAGAATTACTCAAGCATGTTATTGTGCGCGATTACAGAGAAGTAACGGATATTACTCCGGACATGCGCCTCACTTTTTTCAATGCCGCCCACATTTTAGGAAGCGCATCCGTGCATCTGCATGTAGGAGAAGGAGGACACAATATTTTGTACAGCGCGGATATGAAATACGGATTCACTCGACTCTTTGACCCAATGGATTTGAATTATCCACGAGTCGAAACAATGATACTCGAATCCACCTATAGCGGGGAGACGGACATTCAACCTCCTCGTGAGATCGACGACCAACGACTGTACACAATCATTAAAGAAACACATGCCAATGGGGGAAACGTTCTCATCCCTGTTTTTGCTATTGGACGAGGACAAGAAGTCACGCTTGTAATTGAAGATTTGTATCGAAAAGGATTTTTGCCCGGCGCCCGAGTATACGTGGACGGGTTAACGCGAGAAGCAAGCGCTATTCATACCGCGTATCCTGAATATTTACGACAAAATGTCCAGCGGCGCATTTTACAGAATGATTCTCCTTTTACCAGCCCCGTATTCCACATGGCAACCCACAATGAAAGAGAACAAATCCTATCAGAAGGAAAAGCCATCATTCTTGCATCAAGCGGAATGCTCAATGGAGGAGCAAGCCTGGATTATTTTTACCGAATGGCCGAAGACGAGAAAAACGCGCTCGTATTTACCGGTTATCAAGGAGAAGGAACACTCGGAAGGAAACTTCAAGGAGGCATTCAAAACATTCCCGTAGCAGACAGCAGTGGAAAAACAAAAGAACTGAATATTAGAATGCGCGTAGAAAGCCTAGAGGGATATTCTGTTCCCTATGAAACGGAATTATTCATCAAACAAAATGGTGAATTCAAGCTGGCACAAATTGGAAAAATTGGTGATGATTATTTTGATTCGGAAGAAGAAGGCATGAAGGATCTGAACGGTGTTCTGGTTCCAGCCTTTGATGAGAATGGAGTGGTTGACTTACATCCTGCTTCACACATTATCAAGCACAAGACTACAACTCCCCATTTGTTTATTCAAACAAAATCAGGAAGAAGCGTACAGGCATCTAGAGGACATAGTGTGTTTGTCTTGCGAGATGGAGAAGTCAACACCATTAAAACAGGGGAATTAAAAGAAGGGGATTACTTGGTTATTCCGTCCAAGGTTCCCGAGTCCCATACTCTAACGGAAGTAGTGATGGCGAATCATGTCAAAAATACGAATTATGGCATTCATGAAGATGTATTCATTCCAAAAAAAGGGGGGAATGTGTCTACTCCCAACGTTAATGGATTCCTCAAGACTCATTGCCGGGACATGAAAAGTCTCGCACGATTTTTAGGGTATTATATTGCAGAAGGACACATCGATTATGGAAAATGCGACCGGCCAACTCTCAGTTTTGGGTCTCATGAAACCGAAACACTTGTCCAAGACGCACGAGAGTGTATCCGAAAAGCATTTGGATTGGAAACGAGCACACATTGGCCTCATCCTACTGCAATTCAACTACGAATAAACAATTCATTACTCGCCGAATTCCTTGATGATATCCGGGTTGGTCGAGGAGCCAAAAACAAACGAATTCCTACTATTGTGTACAATTTTTCTATAGAAAACCAGCGCGAGTTTTTGAGGGCATATTTTGCAGGAGACGGGAACCATTATCAAAATGGCAAAACAGGGAAAGGATATCTGGCAGCAAAGAGTGCAAGCAGGGAACTGGTATCCGATTTAGCCTATTTGCTATTACAGCACGGCATCGTCGCACGGATCAAAGGACCATTTGTTGAAAAAGAACGAATGTTAAACGGCAACAAAGTAAAGGAAACAACCACTTACAAAATCTATTTTCCTGAAAAGGACTTTATTTCACAAGCGAAACCCATTGGTCACCTCCCTTTTGCTCTTCCCATCAAGGAAATTCAACTCGAAAAGATAATCAATCTTATTCCTCAAGGAGATAAACGAAACGATGCCAAGGATTACCTGCACAACCTCAAAAAAGGGCGCACACTCATCGGGATACAAAAATTACGCACCCTCTTTGATGGGGTGGAATCTAACCACCCTATTTTTCAAACGCTCCAGAAATTCCTGCATGGACACCTATTAGTAGACACCATTACTACTATCAAAGAAGTCAATCCTCCACTCTTTGAATACGATATTTCCGTTCCAGGAGTAGAAAATTTTATTGGAGGGCGAGGGGGAATTTGTCTGCATAACTCCGGCCACTCGGATCGAAACCAATTACTAAACTATATACGAAACGTTAATCCAAAACCCAAGAGGATTATTGTGGATCATGGAAACAAAATAAAGACAGTGGCATTCGCCAAATATATAAGTCAAAAATTTGGAATCAGCAGTATGGCCATCCGAAATTTAGATACCATTCGCCTACGCTAACACCTTTTTCCTCACCACTATTTTGCCCAAATTGTTATGTTTTGGATAAAATGGGTTTAATCGTTCATTCTACTTATTTTTTCATCCAATTTACATAATTTTTAGGGGTTTTTCCCTTTTTCACAAAATGCCCCAAAATCGAAATACATAACTCGCTTTTTTTGCATTTTTCAAAACAATCTCCATTCTAAAACAATCTTTGCCAAAAATAGAGTTATACACAAGAAAATATGGTTAATTAACGCTTATTTTTGTCTTAATTAGGTGTATTCTACTTGTAATTTAAAATAAAGGCTAATTTGGGCTTTTTGTCCAAAAGATATATATACTTGGAGTAGGTTAGAAAAGCAGAGCGGGTTTTCCGGGTCAGCCCCTATTAGGAGGGGGATCTGAAAACACCTCTAGCGGTCCTGTGTGCGAGTCACCTATCCCCCTGTTAGGGACTGGCAAATCATGAAACAGGCCAGAAAGGGAGGGTATGAACCAATCGTGCGCAACCCCCTGTGCTCATTGGGTCGCCCCCCATTTCACTTCAAGCAGAAAGAAATCCATTCTAAGGAGGACGGTCGCTTCCCCTGAAAGGCCGTCTCCTTTTTCTTACAATTGATGGTGGGGATTAGAGAATGTCGCCACCCAAAAAATCTCCCAAATCAATTGTTATTGGCATCACGGGAACGCCCGGCACAGGAAAGACCTATTGGGCGAAAGTCATTCAACCCATACTAACTGCCAACATCGTATCCGATAATGATGTTGCGCGAAGAAGCGGGGCAGGGTCATATGATTCCTCTTCCAACGAAGTTGAAGTAGACATAACTGCGTTGCGGAAAATATTAATTCGAAAAATAAAAAACACTCATCACTCTCTCATTATTGAAGGGCATCTTCTATGCGAAATGAGTCTCCCTCTAAACGGATTGATTATTCTCACATGTCCTGTTCCCATTCTGCAAAAAAGACTACGTAAACGAAAGTATTCCGATGTCAAAATACTAGACAATTGTTTCTGCGAAGAAACCCATTATTGTCTCAAAAAAGCGAAAAAAAACTATCCCCATATTCCCAAATGGAAAGGGTCTACCCATAGGGCTAAAAAGGTCATTCGTGCTGAATTACTGGAGTGGATTCGTCGAATTCATTGAAAGGGGGATTATCGTGAAATACGTGCTCATCATTCTACTTGTTCTCGCCCTGCTCGGGGGAAACGTTCAGGGAATTATCATCAATGAAAATAAAATGAACGAGTTAGGATTTTCACCTATTTCTATTACTTCTTCGAATCAAATGGCGTGCGATTCATTCTCTTTCCTAGCAGATGACACTTACTTTCTCCAAGGAAATGACACCATGGTACGATTTGGAGCAGTCATTCTTCCATTCTCTGAAAAAGATGCAAACGTTACTCTTTATCTAAATCAAAATGAGGAACCGGAACACCTTTTCACTCCATCTGATGTGCACCCTGATTCCAAAATGATAACATGGCGCATTGCTTCATCCCATTTAATCAAAGGAGAAAATACGATTACGATTTGCGGAAAGGCATCTCCCTCAACCGAAAGTATTACATTATCCCCCGGAACAATTGGACTATACCAGCAAGCCCGATTTGATGAAGAAGGGAGCTTCGCTACGTATGTTGTAGGAAACAATCCTATTTTGGGAGTGGAAATTCCCATTCAACTCTATCTTCATAATGATGGTGCCGAATCTACACTTGTAAAAGTAGATTATCGTAAATACGAATTAGACTATGTGCCATTACTCAAAGGAGAAACAGGATTTCAAGACACGCTGGGAAAAGAAGAATCCCGCACAATCACCTATTATATCAAACCATTGCATGCCGTTTCCATTCTTCTTCCACCCGCCGTACTAACGTATACTACTATTTTTGGAGAAAAAATAACACAATATTCGACACGCGCTTACCTTGAAGTAGCTCCCCCCGCATTCAACGTTTCAGGTGCATTCCTCATTCCGGCCAACCGCGTCCGAGTAGGAGAAACGACTACTATTGATTGGGTTGTTCAAAATGAAGGAATCGATACCATTCATGGAATAAACGCCCAATTCTTTGTTCAACCTAATAATGGGGTAAAACTAAGTCCTCTTACGATTGATTCTCTTTCGCCCGCTAAAGCAGTATCCCGTTCTTTCTCCATTGTATTTCAAGAGCGTGGAACGTATGAGATAGGGTGCACGCTCTACTCTATGGAAGACGCGTCTCTCACCACGAATTGCCGAAGCGTAACGATTGAAGTAGTAGAAGAAAACACAGGGATTGCCCTATTGTTTTCCCTATTGTTATTATTCATTGCAGTAGGCGTGTATACATACATTTACATATTACCTGACAAAAAACCGTCCATCGAGGAAAAAAAGAAGAAAAGAAGATTCCAGCATGTTGAATAACACTTTTATAAGGGAAGGGCATCCTATGTTCAGTAGCATTCGATACACCGAGTTTGAATACATGAATTCATTTCACACTACCCCTTTTTGTTATTTTTTCATTCCATTACGAAAAATGACCACATTATTCTTTTCAGGAATTTTGAGCAAAATTCCATTAAACCCATTTTGGAGATTGGAGGAAATACTATGATGAATGAACAGAACCCCTATCGTGAATCCCGAAGGAGAGACTTTGGACCGGTTCCAGTAAAGGAAGGAGAAACCTATGAAGTTACTATCGAAGGCATAGGAGAAAAAGGAGATGGTATTGCCAAAATCCAAGGGTTTGTGATTGTCGTACCTAAAACACAACAAGGACAACACGTCAAAGTACGGATTACCGCCGTGCGGGGAAAAGTAGCATTTGGCGAAGTGGTGGGAACTGCCGATTCTGCAATGGAAGATAATTCACTCCAAAATGAGGAAGCAACACTTCCAACCACTCCTGATGAAGAAATAGAGGATGATTCCCTAACAGAAGCGGAAGAAGAAAACGAATAATAACAGGAGACGGGGTCACTCCGGCCCCGGAATCCGTTTCTTTTTATTTTTCACACTACATCAAACCGTTTTAATTTCTAAACTTTTTTCGAACGGTTTGCTATCATTATTTTTTCTTACGTTTCTTTAGCTTACGCGCCGGTGCATTACTATTTGATAGCTGGCTTTTTCGAGTGTTTCCTAATACTCCGCTTGAACGCACTGTTTCACTCATCACAATGTACAATGTCATCCACCACAAATAGGACGCAATGCCAAGGAAGACAACCGACAATGCATTAAACTCGGGAAGAGAAAGAAGCGTGACAATTCCCACAAGAACAATTCCATACCCTATCATCAGAATCCAAGAAATCCAATACTTGGCTGTTCCCACTACGCGCAAAATCTTTTCAAATGAAAACGCACTGCTCACTCTCTTGTCATGCGCATACAATTGTACTCCTACCGGCAACATAATTGCCGCGATAATGAACAAAAATAGCGCGATCGACCCAATAATGGCTCCTCCAATAGCAAGAAACATTACTCCTTGCACGGACGCTCCAATATTGAGCGGAATATTACGAATGATTTCCATAATCAAAGGAAGAGATGCCGCCGCCCCGAACAATAATACAAGAAGCGCGGGCAAAAAGAACAAAATAGCAATAACAAAAACAATCAATCCCGAAAGAAAAGAATCAACAAAGTCATCAAACATGGGCATGCGGTCATTCTGATGAAATGTCCTCCGGGAGAGTTCAATCCCTAACCCGTGCAACAAAGGCCTTGTTGGAGGAAAAATGGCAAACAACACCCCTAGCACAATCGTCACGGGATCCGCCCGCAAGGGCCGCTTGACCGCCTCAACAAAATCAACCATTTCTGATTCCTCCTTCCAGTATGAAGTAACTAATCCCAGCAACGGGTTGCCGTTTATAAACCACTTCCTTTTTCACTCTACGTGAAATACCCCTCTTCTATTAAATGGAGAATTAAACACAAGGAGTAAGCATGCCAACCCTTCCTACCCGACCGGTCAAAAAATATCATCGTCCCCACAAACCGCCTGTCGAGAAAGCGTGCGGTGCGATCATTTATCGTGGAAAAAAATTCTTATTATTACGTCCTACACGCTCACGTTATTGGAGTGCGCCCAAAGGACGAATGGAAAAAGGAGAAAATGAGGAACAGACTGCTCGAAGAGAAGTATTTGAAGAGACAGGACTGAAAAATATTGTATTCTATCCAAAATTTAGACGAGTGAACGTGTACACGATGATGCGCGAACACGGTCCTATCGAACGACATGTTATATTCTTCCTAGGAGAAACCAAAAGCGGAGATGTTAAACTATCGGATGAACATAACGCGTTTGAGTGGTTAGGATTCGAAGAATCCATTCATCGAGTAAAGTTTCCAGCGCTCAAAGCGATTATGTTTGCTGCCGCCAAGACGATTGACCCGGGGTTTATTTTAACACCCCAATCGAAGAAAAATGAGGATAAGAATCGCTCCAACTTAAAAACGGAGAAGTGATGATAATGAGCATGCATACTTCACACTGGTTAGGATTATTGGGAATAGGAATACTATTATTCGGCGGATGCATTAACGGGGGAAATCAACCCGTTCCACCTGATGGACAAGGAAACATATTACCGCCATCCTCTATCGAAAGCGGATGGTGGATGTATTCCCCATCCCAAGCAGACGTGAACCCGTGGCAAGTAGTTGACATTCCATTCAACAAACAAAAAGAAGAATACGCACAAGTAGTAGATTGGATTGAGTTCAATAACATCCAAACCGATGCTATTGGATTTATTCAAGGAAATGAAATAACATGTGCTGCACTCAATTGCCCAAGAGGAGATTATTTAATTGTCAAACCAACAGATGCACCTGCACGCATATTTTTTGAACAAAATGGATTTACTCCCTATGTTGGAGCAGGAATATTCGCCCACGTTGAAGAAAATAATATTTCCACCACCATTTTCAACGCGACTCAAAATTCTATTTACTTTGGAGGATGCAATGATTTCATTCCAGCCAAAAAAATAGGAACCGATTTCATTCCTCAACCTATTCAAACATGCGTATGGGAAGGAATCCCCCACGTGCTTGAGAAAGGAAAATTCCAAACCACCGAATGGACGCCCGCAGCCAACGGAGAATACAAAATGCTTTTTTCCTATGGAATAGGTTGCATGTCCGATACCCCACTAAGTGAAGCCAAATGCACTCACATGGAAGAAGTTAACTCTCTTCCCATCCTCTTCACGCATGCTCTAACCACAAACCTCATGACATTTTCCCATTCTATACTGGGTGGTGGAAAAAATGACTGGCAGACACTATCGGACGAGATCGGATCCGAAACCAATTCTTTACTATTCGAAGAATGGTTAAACATGCATGGCATTTACCCCAACTCCATTACATTTATTCCTTCTCCCGAAACGTCTTCCTGTTCATCCACCGACTGCACGATTGGTACGTTTCGCATCGTCGCATCCTCGTATGACAAAGAAGCATTGGAATCAATTGGTTTCACGTGGAACGGATTCTATTCCCAAGTACAGGCTACCCCAAACTATGACGCAGCACAATGGTTTGTGGGAACACCTTACCAATGCTTTGCAAACAAATGGAACGTTGGAATGACCCCCGTTCGCTCAATTGGAACGGATTTCCAAAACATGAAAACATGGCTCGAATCAGAAGGAATTACGGTTAATTACATTGCCCTCATTCGAGGATTTAGTTTGAGTCAACAATGCAACAAACTATCCAATGACAAATATGCCGTTGGCACAACCGATGAAGATAGTGCATTTATCCTTCCCTCACTAGGATTTGCAGCAGCAGGACTAACACAAATCAAATTATTCACCGATACCACCAATGAAGAACCACTCGCACTCATCTACAAAAGCAAATTCTGCTACATCCCACCATGGGGAGAACCCGGAATGACGATTGGAAGCGAAGACAAAATTGTGCAACGCGCAACAGAATGGTTAGCCGAGAACGGCATACCTTCATTAGAAGGACCAACGCTTTACTCAATCAATCCTTCTACCACCGGGTCGTGCGACACCGATTCAGGAATGGCATTAAAAGTAACCCTTCCCGCATGGACAAAACCGCACCTATTAGCATTAGGATTTCAAGAACCATCCTATTCCTTCGAACAAACAAGTACACTCATCTATCCGCTTAATGAAGAAAATAACTAAATATAAAATAAATCATCCTACTTTTATTCTAACATACCATTTTTCCTAAAACTAAATGATTCTCCCCGAGAAAGAATAATATGATCCACTAATTCCACATCCACCCAACCGCATCCTTCCAAAATCTGTTTCGTGAGCAAAATATCTTGCGGACTGGGTTGAACATCATGAGAAGGATGATTATGCACTATCACCACGCGTGCCGCATTACGAGAAACAACGGCATGAAGAACATCTTTAGGGTCTACTACTACTTGGTATCTATTTCCACGAGACAATAATATTGGACTTGCCACACAACGATCACGCAAATCAAGGAGAATAACATAAAACAATTCCCTCTGCTCCACTGCCACTTTATCTCGAATCCAAGAAAGCGCATCATCCAATGACTGAGAATGCTGGTCTTTACGCATCATGCGCTTTCCTAGTTCTAGCCCCGCATGAAGGGTTAATTGCTGCACGGCCCCCAAATTCAACACATTATACGACGGGTGGGAACGACGATATAACTCATCTAATGAACCATCCACTAATGAAAGGGAATCCATCCCCAACTCCAGAGCGTTCTTCCCCTTTCTCCCAGAACGAAGAAGAATCGCCACCAACTCGGCATCCGAAAGAGAGGCAATCCCCTCTACTTTTGCCCGCTCCCTCGGACGGGAAGAAAACGGAATATCCATCATCCGCATCCTGGGGAAATTAGACAACGCATTAAAAAAACCAGCGAAAATTTCCTAGTATGCGTATTAAATAGGACGACTCGCTCAACGAAGAAAATGAAACCCGTTTCTTCACCCAAACCATGCTTGAGGGTCCGCGCCTATTTTGATTTCATGGACCCCTGGTCGTATCTCGCACGAGTACGATTCGTAAAAGCGATACACGCCAAAAAAATTCCAACCGAAATTGAATGGGTGCCCTACCAACTCTATCGTGGAAACATTGACCATTTCGTTGAACGCAAAACAATCTATGGACATGAAACACTACAAAAAGTGTATGCGGACCTGCACCACTTAGGAGTAAAAGAAAACATCATCATACGACACCCACGCTATGAATCCAGTTCACTACGCGCCCTCACCGGATATTTCTATGCCATGCAAAGAGGAAAAGGAGATGCCTACATGGATTTGCTCTATGAACAAGTGTTTGAACAAGTAAACGATATTTCCTCTCTCGCATTGTTATCGCGCATCGCAATCAAATTAGGATTCAACGTGCAGGAATTCATCGCATTCATTGAACACTCATCCCACCAAAACAGAGTGCATCATCTCACCCAAGACGCACAAGAAAAAGGAATAGCCGGCCTACCCACTTACATCGTCAATGGAATACCCGTTGTAGGAGCCCTCACCACACCTGAATGGAAAGAATGGTTAGACCAATTTACTCAACATTCCACCCCCCTATCAAAAGCCATCCCCCTTGCCCAACAAAAGAAAAAAAAGACGAAAAGCAAGCCATCATCCAATCAAAAGAGAAAACGAGGAAAAAGAAAAAAGGGCATTTCTCTTCCCCGAAAACGTTGAATGGTTTATAATGAGACCCCTGCACCATTCTATTGATGACTGCCACTCCTAAGGAAGGGAAAAAAAAGGAAAAAGGGAAAGAACTATTCCACGGAATGAACCTTTCTCCTTCCATTCTCAATGGACTGCACGAAATGGGATTTGAACAACCCACCCCCATCCAAAAAGTTGCGATTCCACTCATCATGGAAGGAAAAGATTTGCTCGGACAAGCCAAAACAGGAACAGGAAAAACAGCCGCATTCGGCATTCCACTATTATCACGACCTATTCAAAAAAAAGGAGGAATAATAGGCCTCGTTCTTGTTCCAACACGCGAACTAGCATTACAAGTACGAGACGAAATAGAAAATATTGGAAAACACACTCCGCACAAGGTTGTTGCAGTATTCGGAGGAGCCAGCATGCAACAACAAGCAGACGGATTAGCACGCAACCCCAGCATCATAGTAGGAACACCTGGCAGAATGCAAGATTTCATGCGACAAGGAAAACTAGTATTAAACCAACTTCAAACAGTTGTATTAGACGAAGCAGACAAAATGCTGGACATGGGATTCAAAGAAGACATTGAACGAATACTCGGACAAACACCCCCAGAAAGACAAACATTATTATTTTCCGCTACGATGCCAACCGGAATACGACACCTAGCAAAAAAATACATGAAAAACCCAATCGAACTAAACCTAAGCGAAGATACTCTGACAGTAGAAGGAATCACTCAATATTATCTAAACGTGGATCCAAAACAACGCATCACCATGTTATTAGGATTAATCAAACACTTCAATATTACTAAAGGACTTGTTTTCTGCTCCACCAAACGAACCGTAGACTGGCTGGAAACCCAACTATCCAAACGACACATACCCGTAGCCAAAATCCATGGAGACATGCCCCAAAACAAGAGACAATATTTCCTACACGCATTCGAAGAAGGAAAATACACCCTCCTGCTCGCAACCAACGTAGCCGCACGAGGAATCCACATCGAAGATATTACCCACGTAATCAATTTCGACTTTCCAGAGGAATACGAAACATACGTTCACCGAGTCGGACGCACAGCAAGACAAGGAAAAAAAGGAGTTGCTATCACATTCGTAACCAACATGTCCGATGTTCAACGAATAAAAGAGTTAGAAATACTCATGAACGCCAAAGTGCATGAACTGAAAGCAAAATAACTCTCCAGTTCGGGAAATTTTTTGTGAAAAGTGTTTTCAGATATTATTATGATTTATAGTGGTGTATCTTTTCAACCCGTTTGGGTTCGTTTTCTATTTTGTTTCGAGTATTTCTTTGAGTTTTCGGTCAAATTGGGCGCTTTTATAGTAAATGAACTTTTTCCCTGTTAATTTCTTTTCCAAAAACCCTTTTTCGGTCAAATGGTCCAAATCTGTTCGCGCGGTTTGGTAAACAACGTTGTGTGTGTTTTGTATTTCTTGAATCGTGAATATTTTGTCGGGGTGCTTGATAATTTCCTTGAGCAGGAGCGACTGTCGAAGGTTGATGTTAGGTACTTTCTGGATGATTCTAGTTGCTTCTCGGATTTCCTTTTGCTTTTGATTGATATATGATTTCAGCTCGATCATGGCGCGATGAGTGGAGTCCAAGTTGAAGTTTAGAAAATAGTTAAGATCCATCTCGTCTGTTTCCGTGTAAAGATATGCTTTTTGATATTGGGAAGGAGCCTGTTTGAGTATTCTAGAAATGGATGTGAACTGGAATAACCAATAATCGTTTTTGAGGCAATACCAATAGAATAGTGCGCGCGCCGTTCGTCCATTCCCATCTACGAAAGGGTGGACGTATCCAATGAGAAAATGCAAAATAATTGCTTTAATTAATGGGTGGATATACGGGTCGTCTTTTCGATTGGCGAACGTGCAAATGTCTTGAACAGCCTTTGGGACAATCGCGGCTAATGGTGGCGTGTACATTACTTCTTGGGTTGCTTGATCTAATACCACAATGTCGTCTGTTATTCGGAATGCTCCCTCAAACTCTTTTCCTTCAAGTGTATCATTTGTAACCATTTTGTGAATTTTTTGGATAAATTCAGGGGTAAGAAGATGATTTTTGTCTTTTACACTATCTACGATGAACTTGATAGAGTGATAATTATTGGTAATCATTTTTTCAGACTCATTTCGCGGCTTTCTTCCCGTTCGGAGCATTTCCTTGGCGACTTTTCGTGTAGTTGCAGCTCCTTCAAGTTGGCTTGAAGCAATTGCCTCTTCCATGAGTGAGTTAATGAGGTAGTAATCTTTGTTTTCCCCTTGAAGCCCAGTTAGTGAAGTATTTGACTCAACAGTCATGCTGGCATGGGTATCAATCTCGTGCAGTCGTTCAATGATTTGTCCTGTTAGCTGGTATTTGAGGCGTGTGCGGGCTAGGAATGGTAATAAAATTTCTTGGTAGTTGGTATTTCGGAACAGTTTGATGATCGCCCAAACTATTTCATGTTTGAACCCTTTCGGCAGTTCCATATGAAATAGCTGATCCCAATGGAAATACTCATCATTCGCCTGCTTGAGCAAGGCTTGGGCCTCTGGGCTGCGGGTTGTTTCGAGTACCTGAGAATTTTTTCCCAAGACTTCTCTCCAATTCGGGGGTTTTAGGGGGGTTTTCATATAAGAACCTACTAATTTAGTAGGAATTAGTAGATATTAGTAGTGGTCCAAACTATTTAAAGCTATACGCAAAACCTACTAATTTAGTAGGAATTAGTAGATATTAGTAGTTGGGCAAAATGAGGTGGAAATACCTTCTGGTGGAGGCGCTTATACTATTCTAGCAAACTGCCAATCAATTTTTCCATACAGGATTCCATTAGTTGGTTAATCGAATTAGTAATAGGATCTAGATTATGGCGGACCATCCAATGTAGAGGCGAGATGCTCATTTATATCCTTTTTCAAGACCCATTCTGCGTATGACAAACGAAAACATGTCTCCCGCTACTCCATTCACCAAAACATATGATGTAATCATAGTGGGAGGGGGGCCTGGAGGTAGTTCATCCGCATTATTCCTCCAAAAAAAAGGATACAACGTTCTGCTGCTGGAAAAGGCAAAGTATCCCCGCGACAAAATATGCGGAGACGCCGTTTCAGGAAAAAGCGTTGGAATGCTAAAAGAATTAGGCATCGAACACGAAATGGAAAAAATGGACAACGCCAAAGTATTCGGACTTGTGTTTTCTTCTCCAGAGGGAAAAATGCTCGAAATCCCTTTTCCGGTAAAAGATGAAGAAGGAAAAGCAAAAGCACGAGGATACGTATGCCGACGCATCGTATTCGACAACTTTCTCTTTTCGCATGTTAAACAAAAAGTGGAAGCACGGGAAGAATTCCAAGTAACCGACTTAGTGTGGAATGAAACGCATGATACGGTTATTGGAGTAAAAGGAATCGATACTACAACTAAAAAAGAAGAAGAATTCCGTGCCAAATTTGTGATTGGAGCAGATGGCGCCGCCGGTATTGTAGCAAACAAAGTAAATGCAGAAAAAATACCCGATGATCATGTATGCGTGGCCACCCGGGTGTATTACCAAAACATCTCCGGAATGACCCCCAACATCGAGATCCATTTCATTGATTCCGTAATGCCCGGATACTTCTGGATTTTTCCACTTGAAAACGGAAAAGCAAACGTTGGATTGGGAATGATAAGCAAAGACCGACAAGCAAAAGGAATCAACCTTGTAGAAGAAACCGAACGCGTGATTAGGGAACATCCCTTATTCCAAGAACGATTCAAGAATGCAACCAAACTAACCGATGTAAAAGGATGGACACTTCCATTCGGATCATTCAGGAGAACACTACACGGAAAAGGATGGCTACTTGTGGGAGATGCCGCATCATTAGTAGACCCATTCTCAGGAGAAGGAATAGGAAACGCCATGACCAGCGGAAAATATGCTGCGGAGGCCATTGACCGAGCAATCAAAGCGAACGACTTTTCTCCTGAATTCATGAAATGGTACGATACTGAATTATGGAAAGAAATAGGACCGGAACTCAAAACGAGTTACAACCTCCAAAAAATGGGACGACACAAATGGCTGCTCAATTTAGTCATTGGAAAAGCCGCGAAGAGCAAAGAAGTACGGGACACCATTTCAGGAATGCTCGTGAATGAAAACGCACGGAAAAGCTTTATCTCTCCCATGTTTTACATCAAACTGCTGCTGGCATAATCCTGCATACTTTTTCTTTTTTCTATGAGGATTCGACCCACGCACCAAGCGGGCTTTTAATTCCTGCCCATTTCTTTCTATTATGGGAGCAGAAAAAAGAGACGATAAAATACACATTTCAGTAGTGGTTCCCACGCTGAACGAAGAGAAAAACGTACCCGGATTTATTTCCGCGTTACGCGCCCAACAATTCAATGGAACATATGAGATCATCGTCGCAGACGGTTATTCAGATGACAAGACCGTAGAATTAGCAAAAAAACTTGCCGACGTAGTCGTATTAGAGAAACGGCGGACCATCGCATGCGAACGCCAAGCAGGGGCAGAAATAGCAAAAGGAAAAATCATCGCATTCATGGATTCGGATGCGCGACCGCCAAAGAGTTGGCTCCAGAAGATATGGGACACATTCGAAAAGAATCCAAGCGTATCCATGATATACGGGCCCGTGTTTTACTCCGATGCATCGGAACAGGAACAATATCTTTCTACACTCCTCATGCCCAAATTCCTCCGAGTCATGAGTCTGATAGGAATGCACAACCCAATCGGGAGCAACATTGCCATCCGACGGGAAGTATTCAACGAAATAGGTGGATTCGATACTCAATACATTACCTGCGAGGATCTAGATTTAGGAAAGCGAGCCAAAAAACGCGGATCACTCCACTATGAAAAATATCTTCACCAGTTCGTTTCAGCACGACGAGTAAGAAAGTGGGGATACCTACGATATATTGGTTTTCATCTATACAACGGAGTAAGATACCACTTGACAGGAAAAGCAAGCAAAAAATACGAGGACGTACGGGAGTAGTCCTATTAACTCACAAAGAGAACACCCGCCATGCGCATCGCCATTTTCACTGATTCTTTCTGGCCCCAAATCAACGGGGTAACCATCAGCATATGGAACATGTGCACCGAGCTGGGCAAGCAGGGACACGAGTTTCTTATTTTTGCACCCAAACAGAAAAACGACCACGTGATGCTTCCACCGCACAAGGGAAAAATAACCATACGATGGTTGCCTGCAAAACCCCTTCCAACGTATCCGGATTATCTTATTGCGTATTCTTTTTCTCAAGAGGATAAACAAGCAATGCAGAATTTTCACCCAGACGTGATTCACGTCCATACTCCTTTTTACGTGGCAAAAAAAGGAATCGAATGGGGAAAAAAACACAACATTCCCGTAATTGGAACATTCCACACGCTTATCTCAGAATTCCTAGATTACGTTCCTATTCCCGGATTAAAAAAAGCAAAAATAGCACAAAAAATAACATGGGCCTACACTCGGCACTTTTACAAAGACTGCAATATGATTACAACCCCCACACAAGTATTAGTGGACGAGCTGCAAGAACACGGTTTCAAAAACGTGCAAGTGTTGAGCAATGGAATTGATTATGACGCGTTTTCAAAAGCAAAAGGAAAAAAACCAAAAGGAAAAACATCAATCGCCTATTGGGGGCGCATCTCATTCGAAAAAAGACTGGATGTGGCGATTGATGCATTATCCATCGTGCGGAAAACCCATCCTAATGTTGAACTCACTCTTATCGGATATGGTCCTGCTGAAACCGCACTCAATAAACAAGCCCACTCATTAGGATTAGAAAAATACGTACACTTTCCAGGAGCAAAAAAAGGAAGCGAAGTAGCAAAAGAAGTAGCCAAGCATCATTTGCTTGTTGCCCCATCCCCGATGGAAACATACGGAATGTACGTATTGGAAGCAATGGCTGCCGGAATGGGAATCGTAGGATGCAATGCACGCGCTATTCCTGTTGCACTTGGAAAAAATGAACGAGGATTATTATTCGAAAATGGAAATGCAACAGATTGCGCGGAAAAAATAATTCGGTTGATTGATCATCCATCATTGGAAAAGAAACTCTCCACGAATGCCAAAAAATGGGCACGTGCCTATTCCAGAAAAAACATTGCAAAGAAATGGATTGAATTGTACACGTCCATCATACGAAAAACACAGCCTTAAATTCTCTCACTAATTGCTCGCATACATGCATACTATTACGCATGATATTCTCATTATTGGAGGAGGTTTAGCCGGACAACGCGCAGCCATTGAAGCAAGAAACATGGGAATGAACGTGGGAATCGTTTCAAAAGTCCACCCGGTACGCAGTCCCAGTGTGGCAGCTACTGGAGGAATCAATGCCGCACTAGGAGAGAAAGATAATTGGAAAGACCACTTTCACGACACGGTATACGGAAGTGACTTCCTAGGAGATCAGGATGCGATACGCATTCTATGCAAGGATGCTCCTACCCGAGTAAAAGAACTCGAATCATGGGGCGTCGTTTTTTCCCACACAAAAAAGGAACGATTGCCCAGCGATTATCCGGGGGACAAAAAATTTCCCGCACCTGCTATGCAGTAGAAGGAACAGGACACATGCTTTTGCATACGCTGTATGACCAGCTCATGAAAACAAAGACTACTATTTATCCAGAACATTACTGCCTCTCTCTCCTACTTGATACGGAAGGATGCCACGGTGCAGTCCTATGGGACATTGTGCACGGAAAAATAATCACCGCACGAGCAAAAGCAACATTGCTCGCAACAGGAGGATGCGGAAAGATATTCGCTACTACGAGTAATGCACGCACTAGTACTGGAGATGGACTTGCCCTCGCCTATCATGCGGGGATTCCTCTGGAAGACATGGAAATGATCCAATTCCACCCCACTGGAATGTATGGAAAAGGATTCATTGTGAGTGAAGCATCACGAGGAGAAGGAGCATTTTTGCTCAATGCCAACGGGGAACGATTTATGAAAAAATACGCTCCACAGAAAATGGAACTTGCCCCTTTTGACGTAGCAGCGCGAGGGATTGCAATGGAAATACTCCAAGGGAAAGGAGCAGGCTCCAAAAAAGACCACGTGTTTATTGACATGCGACCATTAGGAAAAGAAAAAATAACGGAACGCGTTCCAGAAATACACCAAACCGTGCGCGAACAATTAGGGATAGACTGTACAAAAGACCTTATTCCTATTACCCCAACCGCTCATTACAGTATGGGGGGCATCCCCACCGATACCCAAACACGCGTAACCATGAATGAACATGCTTCTCCAGTAAAAGGACTATACGCCGCAGGAGAAGTGGCCTGCCTATCGGTGCATGGTGCAAATCGCCTGGGAGGAAATTCCCTGCTAGAAACCCAAGTATTCGGCCGCATCGCAGGAATCGAAATGAGCGAATACGCCCGACAAAAAAAGACACAAACAAAAATAGACGAAACACGATTCATCGAACAAGCCATGAAACGAATTGAAATGCTTCTCCAAAACAGCAAAGGAAGCAAATCCAATGCCATTCAAGAAAAACTACAAGAAACCATGATGAAAGACTGCGGAATATTCCGAAACAAGGAAGGGTTGCAGCGAGGGATACGCATACGTTCCCAATTAGCAAAAGATGCCGCAACGATCCATGTTGAAGACAAAGGAATGGAATTCAACACCGACTTGATTAATGCTATCGAAACACAAAACATGGTGACTTTCTCCCAAGCTATCCTGGAAAGCGCACTCGCACGAAGAGAAAGCAGAGGAAGCCACTACCGAACCGATTATCCCACACGAAACGATGAAGGGTGGATGAAACATATCCTTTGCGTGCAAAAAGGAGAAAAACCAATGATTTCATACAAAAAGGTGGTGATAGCAGGATATGCCCCCGAAAAACGCCACTACTAGAAGCAAAAAAAACAAGCAAAAGAAAAAGAATGCCCTTTCACAAGAAGAAAGAAACACTCCTCATTCTCAAAAAAAAGTTGTCTTACCCGTTTCCCCATTACATGTAAGAATTTATCGATTCAATCCCCACCTCGATTTCTCCCCACGAACACACGAATACAAACTAGTAGAAAAAGAAGGAGAAAGCATACTCGATTTACTTACACGCATTAAACACACGCAAGACGGAAGCCTAACCTACCGAGGAAACTGCGGAAATGGAAAATGCGGAGCATGCGGAATAAAAGTAAATGGAAAAGAAGTATTAGGATGCCTAACCAAAGTGAAAGATGTCATCGATACACACAACGGACTGCGCATCGACCCACTGCATGAAAAAGTATTGAAAGACTTGGCAGTGGATGAAACCAGTTTTTTCAATGAATTAATGAGTGTTAAACCCTGGATGGTACTCCGGCCGAATGATGCTAAACGAAAAAATAGAATAGGGAAAAAAGAAGTGGACGCTTTGGACAAAACAGCATTCTGCAACTTGTGCGGAATATGCACGGCAGCTACCGGAACATCGTTCAATGGAAAACTAGGCCCCGCATCCATAGTGAAAGCGTATCGCTACATTCACGATTCTCGAGATGGAGATGTTGAAAGAATCAACCAATTAACAGAAGCATTTCCCGTATCGTATTCTATTAGTCTAGCGGACACGTGCCCGCGCGATATCCATCCTGGAAAAAAAACCCAATTACTGGAAAAAGAAACAAAACGCATGATGGAAAGAAAGAAACTTTCACCGTAAAATATAGCAAAAAGCACAAGTATTTGAACAGTTAACTGGCTTTTTGCATATAACAAACCGTCCGAAAAAAGTTCAAAAATCAAAACGGTTTGCTATAATTCAGATTGGAGAGGGCATCATTAAAAAGAAAAAGAGAAAATATGTTTCCACATGGTCTTTCGATATTTCACTCTAGAAGAGGCAGAGTGCACGCTTCCAAAAGTTAAACGCCACATGACACGCCTCATGAGTGTACACGATGAACTGACTGCATTATCGGGAGTAAAAATAAGTGCGGACCCATACGATTGGACAACCCACTTACTTGCTATCAATATCAACAAACGCTACCATGAATTATCATTCAAGTATTTTGCCGAACTCGAGTCTCTCACAAAAATAGGGTGCTACGTTAAAGACGTGCAACAAGGATTAGTTGATTTCTATTCCAAGATGGGACAAAAAGATATTCTGCTATCCTGGCAATACGATGAACCCAATTTGTTATATTACCACGACGAGTCCTCTGGAGTGAACCGGCGTATTCCCATTTCCAAACTACGACAAAAATTATTCGAGCAACAACACGCATTACTTTAACAATACGCTTACTTATTCATTTCCATTATGGATCCAACTGAGCGCGCGGGAAAATACAAAGAAAAATACGCGCAGGGCGTTATTATCCGCGACCACTCGCTAGAAGAATACAACCGCTTCCTTCATACTGCGGGGGAAAACCAGACAATAGAAAAGATTATTCACCGCATTCTTAGAAGAAAAGAAACATGCCAATTGTTAGATATCGGGTGCGGAAATGGGAACGCATTACACACACTGAAAAAACTCTATCATTCACGCCTTATTACCATTGGGATGGATTTGATTCCCCCACAACAGATGGAAGGAATTGATACTTTTATCGAAGGAGATGTTCACGCGCAA
Source organism: Candidatus Iainarchaeum sp. (assembly GCA_043803765.1). Lineage (GTDB taxonomy): Archaea > Iainarchaeota > Iainarchaeia > Iainarchaeales > VGJJ01 > VGJJ01. The sequence goes on from JAZDJQ010000016.1 coordinate 29,266, forward strand.
ACAATACCCACAGAATGCGACCTCATCCTCTCATTCAGGGCACTCCACGAAATGGGAAAAATTGCCCATTTACTCTCCCGTATTGGAGAATCCCTATCCAAAGGAGGAAGGGCCTATGCCTGGATTCGAATGCGCGACCGCATCGGAGGAAAGACAGTATTTTTGGGGGAAATGAATGAAACAGAGGAAAAGGAACTCATTTCCTTTTCTAGCAAACAGCATGCGCATTACCGAGTATTATGCAATCCATCCATCATGCCAATAAAAGAAAAAGAAACTTCTTCCACGTTCATCGCAGGATATTCCATCATGCTATATGCCCCCCTTTGAGAACCCTTTATAGTGATTTTGATACAATTAATTATTCTTCCAGGAGATGATCGTGCATGACCGAACCCAAACCCCTAACCTACAAAAAACTACAAGGATTATCCGAAAAACAGATCGCGGAACACCATGACATTTTGTATGCAGGATACGTAAAAAAAACGGATGAATTAAGAGAAAAAATAAAGACGGTTGATTTAACCAAAGCGAACGGCACTTACTCTGATTTGCGCGAAATAAAAATAGAAGAAGGATTCGCAGTGAACGGCGTACGATTGCACGAAGGATACTTTTCCGCACTCGGAGGAAACGGAGGAAAGCCCAGCGGAAATCTATTGAAAATGATCGAAGAGGACTTCGGAAGCTATGAAAAATGGGAATCCGAATTCAAAGCAATGGGATTAGCATCGCGGGGATGGGTCGTATTGGCGTTTGACTGGGAAGATATGAAACTGCATAATTATCTGTGCGACATGCACAACCAAGGAGCCGTGTGGGATTGTTCAGCTGTTCTCATTCTGGATGTATATGAGCATGCCTATTTCATTGATTATGGGACCAATCGAAAAGCATACATTGATGTATTCATGCAAAACATTAATTGGGGAAAGTTAGAACAAAAGGCGGATACCTTACGCATGGCCGAAGCAAGGGGAAAAATGGGAAAAAAACAGGAGACTTGATTTCATGAAATGCGGGAATTTAAGTTCTCTTTCGAGGAAAATGAAACTATGACACTAGATTCAAATGCAGTGTATGACGTCGTCATCATCGGCGCCGGCCCCGCAGGAGGGAGTGCCGCCATTCAATGTGCCAAAAATGGATTGAAAACACTTATCTTAGAGGAACACGCCAGCATAGGGGAGCCCGTGCATTGCGGCGAGTGTTTGAGTGAAATGGCCGAAATTAGAACGAAAATAAAGTTTCCAAAAGAAGTCATCGCGCGCCCCGTGAAAGGAGTCAGCGTCATTTTTCCGGATGGACATGCTGTCAAACTAACCGAATCAGGGTACGTCTTGGAGAAACATTTGTTTGAAAAATGGTTGGTAGGGGAAGCGCAAAATGCAGGGAGCGAAATTTCATTATCAACAAAAGTACTAGGGCTCGCCCGGGAAAAAAACACGTGGAATGTTCAAACAACGCAAGGAGAAGTAAAAGCTAAGCTCATCTTAGATGGTTCAGGTGCGGCAGGAATAGCCAACCGTTTGTTGAAAATGAACGAACGGTTCAAAGTCACGACAGGAATTCAATACGAAATGTTGGACATCCCAAACGAAGATTATTTGGATTTTTACTTATGGCCCCGGCTTGCACCCGAAGGATATTGTTGGATGATCCCAAAGAATGATGGAAGAGCCAACGTGGGACTGGTGACGCACGATGTACCAAACGCAAAAAAATACTTAGACCAATTCGTAAAAAAAATGAAATGGGAAAACAAAAAAATCGTGAAAACATTTGGGGGGCCGATTCCCTGCTCGGGGCCTGTAAAAAACACGCATGGAGACGGAATTCTACTAATTGGGGACGCAGCAGGATTCACTTCCCCATTGTTTGAAGGAGGCACCCAGCTCGGACTAGTATCGGGACGCATGGCAGCCGACGTAGCAAAAGAATCCATCACCCAAAACAGGCTGGACAAAGAATTTCTATCTATTTACGAGAAAAAATGGAGAAACGAATTTCCTTCCTATGACAAAATAATCAAGGGGAAAAAAGCACTCTATGGGTTTACCGATGACGAATTATCACGCATTGGCCATTTAATGCCAGACGAATTATCAAACCTAAGCAAGTTTGACAAAGCAAAAGTAGGATTCAATGTACTATACCGCAACCACGATTTATACAAAAAAGGAGTTGTGGACGCATTCCTCGCATTCGGATACTCAAGAGCAACTCATTACGGATGGTGAATACCGAGTCAGCATCTCTTTATCAGCAGCATGATTGTTAACATGACCGCAAACATGTCATTCTACAAAAAGAACTATCTCATTTCGTAATAGCTCAATCCGTTATTTTACCCACCTAATTTGTTGTAGCAGCGCGTGTTTATCACGCGGCATTATAATCCTAATTCCTAGGAAAAAAGGTATGCCACGAAAAATAATCATTATTGGGGCAGGATTAGGAGGACTCGCTTTGGCTGCCCGCCTTGCCCACCAAGGGAACGAAGTGCATCTTTTTGAGAAAAATGCCGCTCCAGGAGGAAGAGTTACCCAGAGAAAAGTAAGAGGGTATACGATTGATTTAGGACCTAGTTTTTTACTCATGCCAGGAGAATTCGAGGAATTGTTTGCGTATTGCAGGGAACCCCTGCCAAAAGATTGGGAATTACTACCTCAACATCCGCTCTACCGGCTACATTTTGCAAACCAGTCATTCTTGGACATTGATTCGGACATTCCCACCATGCAAAAAAATTTCCACACCTATGACGCCGAAAACGCAGCACAAAACTTCCAATCATTCCTCGACTTTCTAGCATACGAGCAAGAAAAATATTCTATTGTGTACGAAAAGTTCATCACGCGACCAACCAAAAAAATTACGTCCCTTATTTTTTCACGCGACATCGTTTCCCTATTCCAATTAGACGGTTTTCATTCCATGTGGGAAAACATGCACCCTTTTTTTGATGACGAGAACCTGAAACTCGCATTTAGTTTTCAAAGCATGTACATCGGAGAAAGTCCACTTTTAACTCCGGGAACATACAGCATCATTCCATTCATTGAACTAACACAAGGAGCATGGTATCCAAAGAAAGGAATGTATTCCATCATTCAACACATTGAAAAACTAGCCAAAAAAAAGGGAGTAGTATTTCATTATCAACAAAAAGTAAAAGAAATACTCATTCATGAAAGAAAAACAAAAGGAATTGAGCTTGAAAATGGAAAAATAATACATGCAGACGTTGTCATAAGCAACCTCGACTTGCCTGCAACCTATCATTCACTTATCCCAAAAGAAAAAAGAAAAAAATATACAGACGAAAAACTATCCAAACTAAGATACGGATGCTCCGCCTTTATACTTTGCATTGGAACAACCGCCCATTATGAACAACTAACTCATCACAATTTTTTCTTCAGTGAAGATTATAAAAAAAACATCGACGAAATATTCCAAACACATACTATTCCAATGGACCCCAGTTTTTACGTGAACGTTTCAACGAAAACAAATCCGTCCATTGCCCCTAAAGGAAAAAACTTATTCTATGTCCTTGTACTCGTCCCCCGTTCAGCTGAAAAGGACGGAAAAAAAGTAGATTGGCCCGCATACAAAAAGGAATACGCACAACATGTTATCACATTATTAGAGAAAAAAGGATTGAATGGACTATCTAAAAAAATAAACATGCTGGAAATTCTCACGCCTGACGATTGGGAAAATATGGTCGGGATGCACCTGGGAAGCACGTTTGGATTATCCCCTATTTTTTCCCAAAGCACTATATTTCGACCTAATCAAAAGAGCGAAGAATTTCAAAACCTTTATTTTGTAGGGGCTTCCACTCACCCGGGAGGAGGAATGCCCTTTGTATTGATTTCAGCGAGAACGTGTGAAAAACATATGCAAGACGATTTTGCTTCCAAGCAAGAAAAAACAACCGAATAGGTTTCTAATAGGAACAAAAGGAATGAAAATTCCCACTAAAAATGAAACGCTATGCTATGGTCGCTCGTCTTGCCGAACGCGAACGTGTTTCTACTTGTACGGATTGAGGAATGGGAATAGAATGGTTCCTTGCTTGGGGCATGAGATGATATCCAACCCACGCAACCGCTTTTAGTGCAGCATGAACGGGAATAGCCATCAGGGTTGCTGCCTTGTATACCGCTGGAAGTTCAGCAAACTGGTCTTGCAACTCGGGTTCGCTCATTAATGCTTGCACATGTTCATGAATGCCCGTTGGAATCTGCGCACGCACTTCATGCGCAGGATAGAATTCTTCCAATTGGTATAATCCCATCAAGTGTTTCACTCTGCCTGAAAAAAAATCCATCAACACACGCGTTCGAGGAACAATAACATGCGCTGAAGGATGCGTTTCCACCGTATCCATTCCTAAGTACATGGACAACCACAAATCATCTGCAATCACATGCTCAGGAAAACGAACCCCTTTCACTGACTTTGCTCTCACGGCAGTACAGGATGCCTTCCTATCACGCAATGCAAGCGCGGAGAGCGAAATATCACTCACTCCAAACAAGAGATGGTCCAAAACCGAATCAGTTTTAGGAGCAATGGAAACATCATTCGCCGAAACCGCATTCAACCCTTTATCAGAATGCAACATATGAGTCAAACTAGCCAATGTATCGGGTTGTACTCTGGCATTTGCATCTAAGAACACTACTACATCTTCGCTTTCCATCCGATGCGTTTGTTCCGTCTTATCTATCAACGCGTTCAATGCCCTCGGTTTTCCAGGAACACTCTCCGTGATAAAATCCATATTCCGATGGGCTTTTTTGAGCCCCTCTAACACTTCTACGGTGTTATCCTGACAGGCATTCGCACATACAAGTACGTGCATTTTTGAACCAATTCCCTTCGAGGCGTTCACCGAAGAAAGGGATGCCGGCAAATTCTGAGCCTCGTCACGCGCCGGCATAAGCACTACGAGTTCATTTTGAGTTGAATTGGGAGTTGTCATGGCACCACGTGAAAGGTTTGGCCTATAAATACCTTATCCCCCATTTTGGGGAGAAATAACTCCCTGAATGACATTTAATGGAATAAACGCGCTTTTTTATTCTCGGAAAACCCATGCCGTTGTATGCGTTGGTCCTACGTTCCCCTGCTCGCTCTAACCATTGTATTCCTGTTATTCGTACTGCTTAATCTCCAATACTATTGGTTGGCTATTCTCCTCATGTTAGGGCTTATTCTTTTCGCACTTTTTTACAATCCCATGCATGAAGTACATAAAGCAACATTCCAACCAATGAAAACGAGCGCTTCCAAAACAAAAAGAAAACTAAAAAAGAAGCGCTAGCATTTTTTTTTGAAACATTGAAAGGAAGAAAAAAGTCGAACAATTATTTACGCATGTATCGTATCATTATCATTTTGTCTTTTTTACGTACACCGTCTGAGTAGGATATGCAAAGTCTATTCCCGCTTTCTCAAACTCCCGCTTAATCGAGGAGTTCACATAATCCCAAATTTTTAGTAAATCATCCTGATCCTGAACAAAGTAAATCACATTCACATCTAATGAATGCGCGCCAAAGCCGGCAAACCAAACCAGCACTTCTTCTTTCTCAGGAGTATCATGCAGTACTCCATCCGTGTTATTGATTATTTTACGAACTATTTCTTTCGCTTTGTCCATTTTAATCGAAGTCGTATCATACGTCAACTGCAATGTGATAAATGTTCTCCTTGCCTTTGCACGCGCCCAATTCTCCACTACCGAAGAAGCAACCTTACTATTTGGAAAAGTGAGAACGCGCCCCTCCCAATTCCGAATCAATGTAGTGCGGAGATTGATGGCCTCAACCGTTCCCGTATAATTATCAATTGTGATTCTATCCCCAACAAAAAATGTTTTGTTTGAAAAAATAACTAATCCGCCAAATATGTCTTTTACTGTTTCTTGTGCAGCAAATGCAATAGCTAATCCTCCAATTCCCAATCCGGCAAGCAAAGCAGTAATATCATACCCAAAATTATCCAATGCTAACAAAAGCGCCATTCCAATAACGACATACTTTAATGCACGTTTAACAAGCGGAACAAGCTGGTCGTCCAATTTTGATTTCGTTTTAGCTGTCAACTCAAACAAAAAGCGCTCACTGAACAAATCAATAATTTTGATGAGAATATATACAACAAGTCCTAATCCAATCAATCCAACTACATTATGGTAGAATGATTGTACGCCCTCGCCGGGAAATGTAAGGAATACTTCCGCCGAAAAAGTAAGGCCAATGATAAACGTCCCATATCGTATCGGAAGAGCAATCGCATCAATGAGAAGGTCATCCCAATCACTCTTCGTTTTAAATGCGAGGTGCTTTCCATACGTGGTAAGGGCGTATTCGATTATTCTTCCCAAGAGCAGAAAACCAATCATGGAAGCTGCATAGAGGAGATACTGCTCGATCGTCGAGCCAAAAACGATGGACTGAAGGGTAAAATCCTGCTCAAACAGGGAAACCATGTCCTTTCTATGAGAGAAAATCCTAATAATGCCCACTCCTTTCTCCCATTCAAATGAATTTTTACCTATTCCCGCGAACCCGTGTTACAGTTTTAAAAGCGTTTTCTTGGTCTTTGAAGTATCCTGAGGGTTGCAGCACTGTTCGGTTAACGTTTAACGTGGGGGAGGCGATTATTTCGTCTTCAAAACTACTATCGTAGACCCCTTTACACCGAGAGCACTGCGCACGAGGAGCGGTCCATCATGCTCAAGTCGATAGCGGAACACCATTTAGTACCCCGGCACGAACTTCTAACAAAAGAAGATGCACATGCTCTCCTCAAGCAATTCGGTCTCGATTTTGATAAACTTCCACGCATCTCTGTTGACGACCCGATGGTGGTGGAATTGAAAGGAAACGTGGACGACGTTATTCGTATTACGCGCAACTCGCCCGTAGCGGGAGAAACACTCTATTATAGGAGGGTGGTTCACGCATGACACAATCCTGGGAACAATATGCCCTCGTTGAGAGCTGGTTCAAGACGCGCAACTTTGCGCAGATGAACATTGACTCATACAACCAGTTCATTGACGACCGATTGAACGAAATCATCCAAGAAAACAAAACGATTACCCCCAAAATAGAAGAAGTTCGAATCGAATTAGAAGATATTGAAGTACTCAAACCAAGAATTATTGAAGCAGATGGAAGCCCACGAAACGATTTTTATCCAATGGAAGCACGCATACGAAACAGGACGTATTCCGCACCACTATTTTTGACAATGCGCTTACTGCGAAGAGATGTAGAACAAGACGTGAAAAAGACCTATATTGGAGAACTGCCCGTCATGCTCAAATCAAAACTATGCCACTTACAAGGAAAAACGCCCGAAGAACTTATCAGCATGGGAGAAGACCCCATGGACTTTGGAGGATACTTTATCATCAATGGAAGCGAAAAAGCCCTCACCCCCCAAGAAGTGCTTGCTTCCGATCGAATTCTCATCACGGAAGGGGCATCCGACAAATTTTCGGCCGAAGTCATCTCCACCAAAGGAGCATTCAAAGGTCGCGTGCGCGTAACAAGAAGTAAAGACGGAATGCTCAGCGTTACTTTCCCCGCATCCCCACGAAAACTACGATTATTTTCCTTATTGAAAGCCCTTGGACTGAAAGATAACAATGAAGTGTTAGAAGCATTCCCAAAAAACCCCCTTATCATGAACGATATTCTCATCAATCTTGAAGCAGATGACACCCAAGATGTGGAAGACGCACTTGACCGAATAGGAAAATACGTGGCGCCGGGGCAAGTAATCGATTACCGCCTACGCAGGGCACAGGAAGTCATTGACGCATTTTTGCTCCCACACATTGGGGACAGCAAAGAAGACCGACGCGCCAAAGCATTCTACTTAGCCACGATGGCCACGCGTGCGATTGAACGCGCAATAGGATTACGCGGACAAGACGACAAAGATCACTATGCAAACAAACGATTAGAATTAAGCGGAAAACTAATGGAACACTTATTCCGACACTCATTCAAATATTTTATCAAAGACTTAACATTCCAGATTGACCGCACCGTAACACGAAGGAGAAAACTCAACATTTCAACCGTTGTACGCCCGGGCGCTGTTACCGAACGCATCCTATTCGGAATGAGTACTGGGAACTGGATTGGACGATCAACCGGAGTGTCCCGCTTCATGGATAGAGTAAATTATTTAGGACCATTAACCGAGTTTAGAAAAGTAAAAAGTCCACTAAACAAGAATCGTGAATTATACGAAGCACGCGATGTGCACGGAACGCATTGGGGCCGCCTCTGCTGTATTGAAACACCGGATGGACCACAATGCGGATTGGTAAAAAACTTGGCATTATTCTCCGAGGTAACACAAGATGTGCACCCGGGGCCGGTCGAAAAACTACTCAAGGAGATGGATGTTTACCTAAAGTAAACACGTGCGAGGAAAAAACATGACACCACAAGAAGGAAAAGTGTTTGTTAATGGAAAACTCATAGGTTTTCACGCCGACATTCACAAGTTGACGAAAGAGTTAATCAACAAACGCCGCACGGGAAAAATAGACGCCCACGTGAACATCGCCCTGCACAGCGATAATAGTGAATTATACGTTAATACGGACGCTGGACGCGTGCAGCGACCGGTAGTAGTCGTTGAAAATGGAAAGATGCGCATCACCAAAGAGGTTATCAAGCAAATCCGAGATGGAAAGCTCACGTGGAACGATTTAGTCAATCAAGGATACATCGAGTACCTTGACTCTGAAGAAGAAGAAAATGCCAACATTGTTCTGCGGGAAGAAGACATTACAAACAAAACAACCCACATGGAAGTCAACCCCGTCGGAATATTTTCTACCATCAGCTCCATGATTCCCTTTTTGGAACACAACCTGGCAGGAAAAACACTGCACGGTGCCAAAGTGTTCAAACAAGCATTAGGACTGCCATCCGTTAATTACAATTTACGCACGGATACCGAATCCTATTTGTTATATTATCCTCAGCGCGAAATCGTACGAACCAAAACGCTTGATTTTCTTAACACCGATCAACGGCCGATGATCCAGAACTTTGTAGTGGCCATCATGCCCTACATGGGATTCAATGTGTTAGACGCTCTTGTACTAAACCGAGGTTCGGTAGAACGCGGACTTGGACGCGCAGCTTATTTCCGCAACTATGAAAGCGAAGAAACACGCTATCCGGGTGGACAAATTGACAAGTTTGAAATTCCCATTGAGGAAGTCGTAGGACACTTAGGAGAAGACCCCTACAAAAAACTAGGAGCAGACGGATTAGCCGAACTTGAAACAAGTGTATCCGACAAAGACGTGATTATTGGAAAGACATCTCCCCCCCGCTTTTTGGAAGAAATAACCGAGTTTGGTGTTATTCAAGAAAAGAGACGCGAAGCATCCCTTTTTCCACGCAAAGGAAAGCCCGGCCACGTGGACCGAGTGGTAGTAACCGAAGGAATGAGCGGTGCACGCATTGCCAAAGTAAAAGTACGTTCCAATATGATTCCAGAGCCCGGGGATAAATATGCGTCCAAACATGGACAAAAAGGAGTAATCGGAGCAATCATCCCAGAGGAAGACATGCCTTTTACTGAAAGCGGAATTAAACCCGACTTAATTCTCAACCCGCACGCCATTCCCACACGTATGACGATTGGACACATGCTTGAAATGCTCACAGGAAAAAGCGCCGCGCTATCAGGAAAACCCATTGATGGCACCCCATTCAATGAAACACCGGTTGAGGATGCACGAAAACTATTAGAAGAACACGGCTTTCGACCCGATGGAAAAGAAGCATTCTATGATGGAAGAACAGGAAAAAAAATAGAAGGAGAAATCTACACCGGAGTTATTGCATACCGGCGATTATTCCACATGGTATCACACAAACTACAAGCACGCTCACGCGGACCGGTGCAAGTGCTAACACGACAACCCACCGAAGGAAAAGAGAAAGAAGGAGGACTCCGATTTGGTGAAATGGAAGGAGAAACACTCGTAGGACATGGGGCCGCCATGCTCTTGCAAGAAAAATTCATTGACGACTCAGACAAAGTCACCGAGCTCGTATGCGAAAACTGCGGTGTTATCGCCGTAAATGACCAAATACGGAAGAAACGATTCTGCCCCATGTGCGATGGTTCAGCCGTATATCCTGTGCAAATGTCATACGGTTTCAAACTATTGTTAGACGAGCTCAAAGCATTGGGAATCTATCCCAAGATGCGCTTGGCGGACAAGGCGTGAAAAGGAGGAACGAACCATGCTCATGAAAAAAATCCAAACAATCGAATTCGGCGTCCTCTCGCCTGAACAAATACGAAGAATGTCTTCGATCGAAATCAAGTCACCCGAGACATACGACAAAGACGGTTACCCTATGGAAGGAGGACTCATGGACCCGCATTTGGGAGTCATCAATCCTTCACTTCGCTGCAAAACATGCGGACAAAAAATGAAACAATGCCCCGGACACTTTGGAAGCATGGAAATGATCCGCCCCGTTATCCACCCCAAGTTTTCACCCAAATTAGAAGAACTCATGCACGCCACCTGCAAAGAATGCGGAAAAATAGCCCTCAAAGATGAAACCATTTCAGAGTTCCGTGAAATGGCAGGAAGAATAAGCAAGGAAGATGCCGCCAAACTCCTCGTAAAAAAAGCCAAAACCAAAAGAAAATGCCCTCATTGTAGTGCGACACGCCTCGAAGTATTACTCGACAAGCCGACCAATTTCTATCTAGACAAAGACCGAATATACCCATCCCAGATTAGAGAATGGGTAGAAAAGATTGCCGAAGAAGACCTGCAATTATTCGGATATGATTTAACACGCTTACGGCCTGAATGGTTTATTCTCACCGCATTACAAGTTCCACCCATCACCATTCGACCCAGTATTACACTCGAAAGCGGAATCAAATCTGAGGACGATTTAACACACAAACTGGTTGATGTCATTCGCATCAACCTGCGACTAAAAGACAACATCGACGCGGGAGCACCACAGCTTATCATCGAAGACTTATGGGATTTGCTCCAATACCACGTTACCACCTACTTTGACAATGACACAGCAGGCGTCCCACCCGCCAAACACCGCTCGGGCCGTTCATTACGAACACTCGTTCAACGATTAAAAGGAAAAAAAGGAAGATTCCGATATAATTTGACAGGAAAAAGAGTGAACTACGCCGCGCGCAGCACCATCATCCCAGACCCGTATCTATCCATTAACCAAGTAGGGGTTCCAGAACCCATTGCCAAAAATCTAACCGTCCCCGACATTGTAACCGAATGGAACATTGAAGACATGAAAAAGGTCATCAAAAAAGGAGAAAATGTAGTATACATCACCAAACCAAACGGGTTGCGCAAGAAAGTCACCGAACTCAACAAGAAAGAAGTAATCGACGAATTAGAAATAGGAAGCAAAGTAGAAAGAATCCTCATGGACGGAGACATCGTATTATTCAACCGACAACCTTCACTCCACCGATTATCCATGCTCGCACACGAAGTAAAAGTAATGCCCGACAAGGCAATCCGAATGAACCCCATGGTATGCAAACCCTACAACGCAGACTTTGATGGAGACGAAATGAATCTACACGTCCCGCAAACACAAGAAGGAATGTCCGAAGCCCGAGAACTCATGTTCGTAGAAAACCAAATCATCTCTCCGCGAAACGGAAATCCAGTCATTGGGGGACAGGAAGATGACATGACCGGATTATTCGTCCTCACCATGGATAAAACCGAATTCACGAAAGAAGAAGCCATGCATTTCCTCTATGCTATTGGCGTCACCGAACTACCCGAACCCGACCGGGGAAAAAAATACTCAGGAAAACTCATCTATTCCCACACATTGCCCAAAGACTTTAGTGTGGAGTTCAACAACAACACATCCAAACTACTCAAACAAGCCAAAATTTCCCAAGAAGGAAACGAAAAACTCTACAAGGATGCGCACGTCATCATTGAAAATGGACAACTAAAAGAAGGAGCAATCGATTCCTCACCCGATGTCGTTGAAAGCCTAGTACGCAATTATTCCTCGCACGAATTAGAACAGTATTACTGGAAACTATCCCGCCTCACCCACGAATTACTTACCATAAAAGGACTCACCGTTTCAATTGATGGATTTGACAACAATCCCGAAATTGACAACGTTGGAAAAGAAGCAATTGCAGAAGAAAACTCCGAAGGATTGGAATTAGCCAAAAAGTTCGCCGAAGGAACACTCGAATCCATTCCAGGACGCACAACCGAAGAATCATTCGAACTCATGATGATACGCCTCGGAATGAGAATCAAATCAAAATACCAATCAAAGATTAGTGAGCACCGCCTCCGCGAACTCTTTGAAAAAGAACGACCGGTACTGGAAGCCACCACCATGATTGTAGCAGGAGGACGAGGAAACATGTCCAATGTTACCAACATTTCAGGATTCTGGGGACAAATAAACGTTCGCACAGGTCGGCCTAAAAAAGGGTTCACGAACCGCCTCATCACGCTCAACGAGAAAAACGACCCACGACCCGAAGCAGGAGGATTTGTTTCAAGCAATTTTATTGCCGGAATGAATCCAACCGAATATTTCATGCACTCCATGGGAGGAAGACAAGGAGAAGTAGACACAGGAGTTGCAACAAAAGTATCAGGATACTTATATCGACGCCTCGCAAACAGCCTAAAAGACTTACACGTAGCAAACGACGAAACCGTACGAACGGCAAGCAAAGACATTGTGCAATTCCGCTATGGAGAAGACGGAGTATTTCCCGCCCGCACAAGCGGAGGAGAGTTCGCCAACATGGACGAAATCATCCGCGTCATGAATAAGAAAGACAAAAAAAAGGAGAAGGAGGAATAAATCAATGGAAAACACGCTCAATGAGGAAAACTTTGATGCTACCCAGCACGCGGAAGAAATAGAATTTGTAGACCATGTGGCCAAACACGGAATACCACGAAAAGCATACGAAGAAGCACAACAAATATCACTCGAAATGAACCTCGCCGAAGAAAAATTTGACTACTTGCTTGGAGAATTACGCAAACGATACCAACACGCCAAAGCCGAACCCGGAGAAGCCGTTGGAATCATTGCCGCTCAATCACTTGGGGAACCGGGAACCCAACTCACACTACGGACAAAACACTACGCCGGGGCAGCCGAAGTATCCGTTGGAAGCGGAATTCAACGCGTGGAAGAAATAGTGGATGGACGCTCAAAAGCAAAATATCCCACCATGACCATTTATTTTGCCGAACCCGAATTGCGCACGGAAAAGGAAAAAGCACGCGCCTATGCCGCATCACTCGTAGATTTACGATTAAGCGACGTAGTAAAACTAAAAGAAGACTATGGAAACAAATCATTCGAAATACAACCCATTGAAGCAGAAATCCGAGACAAAGGATTAGATGCTCCAGCCCTGCTAAAAAAAGTAGCGGACAAACTCAAACTCAAACATGTGCTTACCAAAGAAGGAAATTATCACTTCGACATTGGCGAAACACCCTACCTTAAACTAAGAAAAGCACTCATCAAACTATTACAAACACGATTACAAGGAATACGCGGCGTCGAAAAAGCAATCGTGTTTGAAGAAAACGGAGAATTTATCGTGAAAACAAGCGGAAGCAACATGAAAAGCATCCTCAAAATGAAAGAAGTGGATGGAATCCGAACAACAACGAACGATGTGAAAGAAATATCCAAAGTATTAGGAGTAGAAGCCGGACGCGCCGCCGTAGCATACGAATTACAAAAAGTATTACGGGAAAACGGAATCAGCGTGGACTTCCGACACATCTTGTTACTATCCGATATGATGACATTCGATGGAGAAATACGAGGAATCGTACGCACGGGAATTACACGAAAAAAATCCTCCCCATTCGCCCGAGCATCATTTGAAGAAACAGCCAAACATCTCCTAGAAGCCGCCTTTTCAGGAGAAAAAGAAAACCTCCAAGGCGTTGTCGAGAATATTATCGTGGGACAACCCATCAAAGTAGGAACGGGTGTTGTTAACTTAGTAATGCGGACAAATCAGTAAGAAAAAACAATCTTGCTTTTTCACCGCATCATTGATTCCAACTCATTCAACACAATAGGAAGTTCAACACACTTATCATATTGGGTGAAATGTCCCTTTCCTTTTTCAACAAGAGTCTTTGCATTCACTTTCTTTTCAAATACTTTATTTTCATCCGCCAAAACAAACGGGTCGTTGTCCGAAAACAAACAAAAAAACTTTTTAGAACGACTTTTTACTACATCCCACGGAATAGGCATCTCCAACCAAGGACGCGCAATGGCTTCATCCGTTGGGTTTTCATAGGATTCAGGCTTGAGCCGCGTCCAAGGAGCAACCAGCACCACACCCCCCGCCACCCCATTATTGGGAGTATGTGCCAAATAACGCAAAATAGCCTGACACCCCATCGAATGACCCACAAAAAAAGTATGTTCGTCAATTCCCCCCACCATTTTAACGAGACAACCTAACCATGCATGAATATTAGGATGGTTTGGATCGGGCATCGCGGGAATAATCGCTTCATGACCCTGCTTTTCCAACTCTTTCCTCAACCAAGGATACCAATCCGCGTTAGGAGAACCCTGCCAGCGATGAACAATCACAATGCGGGACATACACGGAAGGAGAGCCCCAATCGTTTAAGAACTTTCCGCGAATGGAAATACTCTACATCTCATTCCATGAGAAGCATCAGTGGAGGTGCGGAGTATGGATAACACGGAAGCAGGAAAGGAAATTCGCCGTGCGGTTGACACGGGAAAAGTTATTTTTGGAGTGAAGGAATCCCTTCATGCCATACGACATGGAGAAGGATTGCTTCTCGTAGTGGCACAAAACACTCCCGAAACGACTAAGGAAACGCTCATTCATCTTTCTACATTAGGAGAAATCCCATTGTATACGTATGCAGGAACAGGCATTGAATTAGGAAGCGTATGCGGAAAGCCCTTCATCGTATCCACTCTCCTTATCCAAAACGCAGGAAAATCAAAAGTAATGGACGTTCTCCAAAAAACATCCAACATTATAGAAGAGAAACCCAAACGGGGGAGAAAGAGGACGTCCCGTTGAATTCTTTATAAGCCTTCCTTTGGGAGAATACTGGTAGTAAGGTGAACAAATGGCACGAGGAGAATTTGCAGCGAGGCAATTAGAAAACAAGCGCAAAAAGTGGAGGATGAAAGATCCCTACCATAAGCGACGCGTCCTGCGACTACGGGAAAAGCATGACCCACTCGAAGGAAGCCCGCAAGCAAAAGCAATCGTATTAGAAAAAAGAGGAGTAACCCAAAAACAACCCCACTCTGGTATTATGAAGTGTGCCCGCGTCCAACTAATCAAGAATGGAAAACAAGTCACGGCGTTTGCTCCGCGCGACGGCGCAATCAAATTCATCGACGAGCACGATGAAGTCATCATTGAAGGAATCGGAGGAAGCCAGGGCGGACCCTACGGTTCACAATGGGGAGTCAAATACCGCATAACGCATGTAAACGGACAATCACTTGAAATGCTACGCACTGGAAAAAAGGAGAAAGTCAAGCGATAACTATTATCGTATTACGAGTTGATATTGAATGGAAACACTGCTCTTCGGAAAATGGGACACTTCTTCTATCACATTTCGTGATGAAACACTCGTACGGCAGATCAGTTTGTCTCCACGAATCGTTCCTCACTCATTTGGAAAAGGGGCGGTGCGCGCATTCCAAAAAGAAAAACTAAACGTGGTAGAACGACTCATCAATAAAATAATGCGCTCCGGGCAAGGAAAAAGAAAACTAAGCGGAAAATACATCCGGGGAAGAGGAAGCTGCGGAAAAAAGATACAAGCCATGCGCATCGTGGAAGACGCATTCGATATTGTACATGCTCAAACAAACGAGAATCCCGTGCAAGTACTTATTCGTGCAATCGAAAACTCCGCCCCACGGGAAGACGTTACACGATTGAAAAAAGGAGGGGTTGCCTACTCCCAAGCAGTAGACGTTTCACCTCTCAAACGAGTAGATGAATCACTCAAAAATCTGGCGCTCGCCGGATTCTATGGTAGTTTTAACAACAACACGAGCGCAGCAGAAGCATTAGCCAAAGAACTCGTACAAGCAGGACAGGATGATAATAACAGCCAGTCCATCAAACGAAGAAACGAAGTAGAACGAGTGGCATTAGCTTCACGATAGCTGTTTTTTTTATACTTAATTTTTATACTTAAAGGCGCTCCTAGACGCATGCCTAGAAGAAAGAGATGCCGGGTAGGCGATGGGGGGGGAAGAAGGAGATATCAAGAACAAACACTCCGAAATTTTTTTCCTGGACACGATTCGGAATATCCACCGCTGGCTGAATTGACGAACAAAATATTCGGAGAAGAGTACATGGATGAGGTTGTTTCTCCCGCAACCGGACGGTCAATAATAGGAGTTACCCCCAAGGGAAGGCTTGCCTTGTTGAGCCATCTTGGCATTTCCCAACCGTATTCCAAACTTTCAACTCCCTTACAAAGTGCTCTTATGCGCACGATATCCCACCATATTAAATCCGTTGCAAGGAAGGAGAAAAAAGAACCAAAGATCGTATTGCAGGAAGAGATAGCTAAAGTTATATTAGACATGGAACAAATCGGAATCAAGTTGGGAAAGAAAAGGACAGACCCCCAAACCATTGCTACATTTCTTGTTTTGCGGCAACGGCTCAGATGGTATTACAATATCTTGTATATTATGCGTGAATTCAAGCAAGTCTAGCAGTCCGTTTAAAAACGTTATTTTTGGCATTTGCCTATCGAAGGATAAAAATACTCCAATTTGGGGCTGATATGAAATGGGTCGAAAAGAAGACATGGCAAATGCCGCACAAAAACTAATGTCCAACCAACAAGATGTTCGAAATATTGGAATCGTAGCCCACATCGATCACGGAAAATGCGTGGGCCCGGATACCCGCTTGTTGTTCGCGGATGGAAACGTTGAAACTGCTCAAACTATTTTTGAAACCCTTTCCAAAAAAGGAAAAATTGTTCGCGAAAACCAAAACGAAACCGTCTATGAACTACCTGATGAAACAACTCCTGTTTTCTCTTTAAACAAAAACACGGGACGCATCGAGCGAAAACCCATCTCACATGTTTGGAAATTGAAAGGAGGAAAAACGTTCAAGGTGACGCTTCGAAATGGGGCGACGGTTGAAACAACTCCCGAACACCCTTACCTTATTTTCAATGGAAATGATTTTATTGAAAAGGAAGCGCGAGCATTAAAATTAGGCGAAAAAATATTGGGAATCGACAATTGGCTTGAGCAATCAACGAGCCAAAAAGAAGAAAAAAACACAAATTCCAAAATTCTATTAATGGTTAAAAATGAATTGAGGGTAACCGAAAGCGAAATAGTCGATATTCAGGAAAGCCATCAGGACATTGTGTATGATTTTACTATTCCCGAAAACCACAATTTTGTCGCAGAAGGTGTGTTTATCCGTAATACTACAATGAGTGATAATCTCATCGCAGCAGCAGGGTTGATCAACAAGGAACTGGCAGGAAAACAACAATTCATGGATTTTGAAGACCAAGAACAGGACCGCGGAATTACAATTAACGCAGCCAATATTTCACTCGTTCCCTTGGTGAATGGAAAGCATTACTTACTCAATCTAATTGATACGCCCGGACATGTTGATTTTGGAGGAGAAGTTATTCGTGCCATGCGAGCCGTAGACGGTGTTGTATTGGTCGTGGATGCCGTAGAAGGAGTCATGCCTCAAACCGAAACAGTTATTCGTCAAGCATTGCGCGAGAATGTCAAACCCACTCTTTTCATCAACAAAGTGGACCGACTCATTAACGAGTTGCAGGTGGATGAAGCGGAAATGCAACGACGTTTCGTAAAAACAATAACCCAAGTAAATCAGCTCATCCAAAAAAATGCCCCCGAAGGAAAAGAGGAATTATGGCAAGTCAATCCAGCAATAGGAAGCGTAGCATTCGGAAGCGCGTATCACCACTGGGCGGTTTCAACCAAAAGCATGGCACGCACCGGAATCAATTTCAAAAAAGTATATGAGTGGATGAAAAACGACCAACAAAAAGAACTATCCAACAAATCCCCATTGGAAGATACCATCTTTGAGATGATCGTGGAACATCTCCCCAATCCAATTGAAGCACAAAAATACCGCACCCCTGTTATTTGGGCAGGAGACCTAGAAAGCGAAGTAGGAAAAAGCATGCTCACATGCAATCCGCATGGAGAGGTTGCCATGATGGTAACCGATGTTTCAGTGGACCCACACGCAGGGGATATTGCAACAGGACGAGTGTACTCTGGAACAATAAAAAAAGGAGTAAAAGTCAAACTCATCGGATTGCAAAAAGAAGCACTCGTTAACCGTGTAGGAGTATACATGGGACAGGACTTTGTAGAAGTCGAATCAATTCCCGCAGGATGTATCGGAGCAATAGTAGGATTACGCGAAGCATACGCCGGACAAACCGTAGCACAGAATGATATTCACGAATTTGAAAGTTTTAAGACAAACGTTGAACCCGTTATCACGATTTCAATTGAAGCAAAACAAACAAAGGATTTGCCAAAATTGATTGAAGTGATACGACAACTTACAAAGGAAGACCCTAACCTGCGCGCAAGCATCAATCAAACAACAGGAGAACACTTGCTTTCAGGAATGGGGGAACTACATCTTGAAATCAACCAGTATCGTATCGAGAAAACACACGGCGTGCCTATCACGGTTTCCCAACCCATTGTCGTATATCACGAAACGATTCAAATGCCTTCCCCCGAATTAGAAGGAAAATCCCCAAACAAACACAACAAACTACTCATGAAAGTAGAACCCATTCCCAAAGCCATTTTGGAAAAACTCATGTACAATAAAGTACAAGGAAAAGTAAAAATCAAAGACAAAGAATGGGTGGACAAGTTTGTGAACGCAGGAATTGACAACGATGAGGCAAAAAAGATTTGGTGTATTGAGAACTATAATTTGCTCGTGGATGGAACAAAAGGAATACAAGCATTACACGAAATTCGTGAATTGGTAATCCAAGGATTCCAAGAAACAATGAAAGAAGGACCATTAGGAAAAGAAGAAGTGCACGGAATCAAAGTCACATTGACGGATGCCAAGTTGCACGAAGACGCGATCCACCGCGGTCCCTCGCAAATTATTCCCGTCGTATCACGCACCATTTATGCCTGTATGCTATCCGCCAAGGCCGTTTTCCAAGAACCAAAACAATTACTCTCCATCAACGTTCCTGAAGAATACATGGGAGCCGTAACAAAAGAATTGCAGCAACGCCGCGTACAAATAACCGAAATCAAAAACGAAGGAGACCAAGTCATTATTATCGGCCTTGCGCCTGTGAAAGAATTAATCGGATTCTCCCAAGCCATTCGGGGAGCGGCCCAAGGGCGCGTGATTTGGACAGCCGAATACCACGGATACGAGATACTTCCCACGGAATTACAGAAGAAAACAATCGAAGAAGTACGCAAAAGAAAAGGAATGGACCCCGAAGTCAAACACTACAGCTTCTTCTTGGAGTAAACAGCAGGATTTCCTCCACAGTCTTTTATTCATCTCTTCCTAAACATCCGCATGGATATCTCATTTGGAGTATTGGTGGCGTTTCTCGCCATGGTGTGCTGGGGAATAGGCGACTTTCTTATTCAGCGCTGCGTGCGCAAGATTGGAGTCGTAGAAACACTCACAACGATTGGAGTGATTGGGGGAATAGGACTCCTTCCATTCGTGTGGAATGATCTCCAACAATTATTTCTCCCAGAAAACAGCACTCTCCTAGTGGGACTTGGTATTGTCGCGTTCATCGCATCCATTCTGAATTTCTACGCTTACAAAGTAGGCAAGCTGAGCGTCGTAGAATTCATCCTCGAGTTCGAGCTGCCCGTGACAGTCGTTTTGGGATTGTTACTTTTCCAGGAAGTGCTTGGAGTCGAACAGATTATTCTAATGAGCGTAGTTTTTCTTGGTATTTTGCTTGTGGCCACGGGAACATTATCATTCAAGAAAGAGCACTGGGCCGAGAAGGGAGTATTGGTTGCACTCATGGCCGCGTTGTTGATGGGAATAGTGAATTTCCTCACTGCTTCTGCGGCTAAGAGCATCACTCCCCTGATTGCAATCTGGGGTCCCTGGATGATCATCACGATTATCTCCATTTTGATCATGTGGAAAGAAGGAAAGTTCAACGTGTTTTGGAAGAACGTCCAAAAATATCCTCAATTGATTGCCATAACCGGATTCGTGGACACGCTCGCATGGATCTCGTTTGCAGTCGCAACGTTCTATCAATCCCTGTCATTGAGCATCGCCATTACTGAGAGTTATCCCGCCGTGGCGCTTCTTTTAGGAATCCATTTCAACCACGAACACATGAAAGGACACCAACTCCTCGGGGCATTGTTAGCGTTGAGCGGAAGTGTTGCACTGGGATTTTGGGTTCAATGATGAAGTTTTACTTCATGCATTTTTTCGAAATCGGATCGGTTCTGTGTTACTAATATCGAATTCCACTGCATGGCGGTAGCCCCAATAAAGATATTCCTCATTTCTACTGGATTTCCTTTTCGTTTCAATTCATTAAATATCCATGCCGCAATGCGTGCGGTTTCTTGGTCGAATGCCACTACTGGTATTTTTTGCAAAAATCGCTCAACGGGCTCCCTATTATCCCGTCGTTGCTGCAATTCAAATGCAGTAATTGCACTTACAAACAGATTTTTTTGATTCTTTTCCAAAAGAAGGCTGATTGCGGACTGATTACGACCTTTCAAAAAATCAATAATGGAACTGGTGTCTAGGCATATCTTTTGTTCCATTTTTTCCAACCTTCTTTGATCCACTTTTCATCTTCTTTGTCTTGAGCGGAGGAAACCCATGTCCCTTCGAGCGCCATAATCTGGGCTTTTCGGTTTTCCCAATCATCTTTTGCAGACAATTCATCTAACAGTTTGGTGAAACTAATTCCTTTTGCGTCTTTCAAGCGCCTAAGTTTATCGTATGTTTCATCCGCAATCATAATGGTCTTCGGCATATACTACTATACAGAATAAATCTGTATATAAATAGTATAATTGTTTGGGCATCAAAACGTCGTAGGTATAGCAAAAAGCCTAAGTATTTGAACAATTTAACGGGCTTTTTGCGTATAGCAAACCGTCCGACAAAAGTTCAAAAATTAAAACGGTTTGCTATATCTGATATATCCGGCGGTTTAGTCTCCCAAAGTATATATGTTGTACGTGGGATATTTGTTTATGGAATTCGAATACTCCGAGGGAAAAATCGTTTTCAATCGAGAACTGACAAATCTGGATAAGCTCGTCCTGAAGTTTTGCGACATCTTGCATCGATTGAACATCAGGTATGTCATCATATCGGGGTATATCACTATTCTCTTCGGACGCGTGCGAATGACCGATGACGTTGACTTGTTTATTGAAGAATTGCCAATCGAAAGAGTGATTGAATTATGGAATTTGCTTGAAAAGGAAGGTTTTGAAGGTGTGTGCACATTTACTCCAGAAGAAGCATTTGAAACATTGAATGATAAAACATCCATCCGATTTGCCCTCAAAGGAACATGGAAACCCAATTTCGAATTAAAATTTCCAGCCAGTCCCAGCTCCATTTATTCCCTCCGAAAGAAGGTATTGGTGATATTGAATGGGCGGGAATTATACACATCCGAGATCGAAATGCAAATTGCCTATAAACTGAGGATGACTGGGGATAAAGACCTAGAGGACGCCCTTCATCTCTATTCGGTTTTTAAGGAACAATTGGACTTATCATTGCTAGAATTCCACATGCAAGACCTTGGGGTTCCACGAGAAAGGGCTGAACAATTATGGAAAAGCGGAAAAAAATAATCGTGACCGAAAAGGATCATCAGGATCTACTGCAGGAGATCGAAAGGAACAAGCAAGACCGGCTCAAGTTTGTTCGAGAATATGCCAACTGGCTTAAGAAAACGCCTAATGCGATTTGGAGTAAGCAGCAGGCCAAGTATTACGGTGGATTATCCTCGAAAAGAACGTAACCCCCCCAAATATCTTACTTGAATGAAAAGAAAAATGTGGAGCAAACAGCACTCAAAATACTTCGGGAAAATGATGCAACTGATTCTACCAGACGAAAAATAATTCCCTCAGTGTTTATTTGCGGAAGGTGTCAACACTATCTGCGGGATGTCATGTTCTCAATGGCCTGACTACTAAGGGCACGGGCAAGCGCTTCGGCAGTGGTGTTGGCTAATTCTATTACTTCATTTATTTTTGATTTAGGTACTTTCATTTGCTGGAGATGGCTTCTCAAAAAGTGCACATTCTTATCGATTTCATTTTTACTATGGATAAAGGTGCGCATCATTCGACTATGTTTTCCTTCACCGTTACTCGTCGCACCTTTGCTTATTTGATTGCTTGCGAGCATCATGATTGCATGATGTACAATCAGTGATCCTACATAAGAATAGGTGGCACTCCCATTCATCTCACGTGCCATGCTATCCAATACTCGAGCGCTCGTTTTTCCAGAAATCTTCCGCATCACTCTTCTAAACCCAATACCGTTGGCTAATGTAATCTCCTTCCCTGGAATTATTCCTAGTTCAGGGGTCCCGATTGTCGCGTGCTGGGGAATCCCCGTTCTCTCATCCCTTAATTTTTCGTGCTCAGCTACTCCCTTCACACGTATTTTTCTCATCAGGATTTTCATCCGTTCCGCCGGACGAGCTCTATAATATCCCACACCCATTCCACGATTCCCTGCGCGGGGTCCACTTTTCACCATGAAGGATTTTTCGCCAACTGACTATTTAATACGCGACCCTTTATTCCTTCAACAGTCCATTCGCATGCAATTAGTTTTTTTTGGGAACTCGTCTCTTAAGTTTTTGTTCGACACGGGCACGGAACGCCGGATCC
Organism: Candidatus Iainarchaeum sp.; assembly: GCA_043803765.1. Classification (GTDB taxonomy): domain Archaea; phylum Iainarchaeota; class Iainarchaeia; order Iainarchaeales; family VGJJ01; genus VGJJ01. The sequence goes on from JAZDJQ010000016.1 coordinate 52,359, forward strand.
GTATTCCACCTTCTCAAGAATTCTTCCGATCCCTGCCTCTGCTGTGCTACCCACTCTTCGTTACGACCGAGACCGGAGAGCTTGTAGGGAGACTCTCCTCTTTTTCTTTTGGCATTGAGATTTTTCTGGTCGGCTTTTCTATAACGAGCTAAAATACTCAGGTGATTGCCCCCTTTTCTCATTCTTTTTAATACGGCTTCTGTTTCTTTCCAAGTCAATCTCCCGAATGGCACTTGTGTATATGCCCTCCCTAATCTATTTTTCTCGAGCTGACCCGCGATTCCTCTTTTCTGAACCGCACGCTTGACCCTTCGAATGATTCCCATGGGTGGTCTAGGGGGGGGGAGAATATATTTCTATTCATCTCCTTTTTCCAGTTGCTGGGTATTTTTTTCTCTGGCAGAATAATAGAGTGTTTTTTTGTGGAATAGGGGCATTTCTATTTAAACGTTCTCCCATGAGTTTGGAGTATACCGCGCCGGAAAGGGTGGCTATTTCCCCTTTAGTGCTGGTTAACAACCAACAAAAAAGGATTATTGGAGGAAAAAAGTATGGCCGAAAAAGCCCATATCAATTTGATTTTCATTGGTCACGTCGACCACGGTAAGAGTACATTAGTTGGACGATTCCTGTATGATTCAGGAGCCCTCCCAGAAAACGAGTACCGCAAGATTAAGGATGAAGCAGAAGCAAGAGGAAAAGGATCATTTGCTTTTGCCTACGTCATGGACAACCTCAAAGAAGAACGAGAACGAGGAGTCACAATCGACGTTTCCTACAAAAAGTTTGCAGGACAAAAAAACAATTTCACTATTATTGACGCACCCGGACATAGAGACTTCGTCAAGAACATGATTACGGGAACGAGTCAAGCTGATGCCGCCGTATTAGTTATCTCATGTAAAGATGGCCCGCAGATGCAGACGAAAGAACATGCGTTCCTATCAAATGTGATGGGAATCAAACAACTCACTATTGCCATTAACAAAATGGATGAAGTTGATTACAAAGAAAGCGCCTATACCAAAGTCAAAGAAGAAGCCACCAAATTAGTAAAAATGGCCGGCTTCAAAGATGACCAATTTATTGTCATCCCCGTTTCGGCATGGATAGGAGACAATGTGTGTAAAGCATCCGACAAGATGCCATGGTATAAGGGACCGACGTTGTTACAACGATTGGATGATTTGAAAGCACCCGCGTTACCAACCGGCAAGCCATTGCGCCTCCCCATTCAGGACGTCTACTCCATTAAGGGAGTGGGAACGGTTCCTGTTGGAAGAGTGGAAACGGGCATCATCAAACCCAATGACAAAATAATCGTCATGCCCTCTAAAGCACAGGGAGATGTCAAGTCGCTGGAAGCACACCACGAGCAACTTGCACAAGCATTGCCCGGGGACAACATTGGATTCAACGTCCGCGGTCTTGAAAGAAAAGACATCAACCGAGGAGACGTAGTGGGACATCCTCAAAACGCTCCAACGGTAGCAAAGGATTTCACGGCACAAATCGTGGTGCTAAACCACCCTACTGCCATCCCAGTAGGATACACGCCCGTGTTCCATATGCACACCGCTCAAATGTCCTGCACCTTTGCGGAGTTGCAGAAAAAGCTTGACCCCAAAACAGGACAAGTAGCGGAAGAGAATCCTAAATTCCTCAAATCAGGGGATGCCGCGGTAGTGAAAATTGTTCCGCAGAAACCACTCGTTGTAGAGGAATTCAAACAATTTCCTTCTCTCGGACGATTCGCGGTTCGAGACATGGGACAAACCGTTGCCGCTGGAGTGGTCTTGAAGGTCACTCCACGCGAGTAATTCATTCATTAGGAGTCATGGAAGGAAACAGGGGAATGAATCAATGCAGAAAGCACGAATCAAACTCACGTCTCCTTCCTCTGACACGTTATCTGAGATATGCGCTAAAATAGTGGATGTAGCCGATCGGACAGGAGTAAAACACACTGGTATTATTCCTCTTCCCACTAAAAAATTAAAAATTCCCACCCGCAAAAGCCCATGCGGTGGTGGAACCGAAACATATGAACGGTGGGAAATGCGCATCCACAAACGCATGATTGATATTCAAGCAGATGAACGAACACTGCGAAGAGTAATGCGAGTAGATGTTCCAGAAAACGTACACATTGAAATCGAATTAAAGGAATAGTTCATTATTCTCATTTTTTCCTTTTACTTTTTTTTGAATCCCAAATTTTCCCCCCCATTCATTACCCGCCACTACCATTCCTTCTTTTACGTTCAATCCCGAACTTGTTGAATTGCCAAAGGGAATTTCTTATAAACGATTCAATGCAAAGATAGAACTAATGATAGACGGACAATTGTTCGTCAATCGTTGGGTTATACGAGGAGGTGTACCCAAAATGGAACAAAAAATTGGATCCTGGGCATTCATCATTGGAGTGGTGATTGCCATCATCGCCGGACTTTTAGGTGTCGGCGTGTTCGGACCCGCTGCGGAATGGATTCCTCTAGTAATGGTTATTCTAGGAATCCTAATCGGCGTGCTGAACGTCAGCGATAAAGAGATTACCACGTTCTTGGTGGCCGTCATTGCATTATTGGTCGCCGGAGGAGTGAATTGGGCAATTATTCCCATTATTGGTGAACAGTTGGGGACCATTTTCTTCAACATTGCCAGTTTAATGGCACCCGCTGCTATTATTGTGGGAATTAAGGCAGTATGGAACTTGGCATCTGCCAACTAATATAAGAAAAAGAGGGGGGGGTGTTTCCCCCACTCATCTTTTTTTAACCCTACTTTTAATTTTCAAGCGGAAAGGAAGGGGTTTATAATTTTCATGTATCCTACATTGTCATATGGAGGATGCTACATGCGTTTGATGGTCCTATTAGGAACAGTATTATTGTTATTGGGGTTTCTTGCCCCTGTTGGGTTTGCACAGGGAGCCGACCCCATTACTATTCGTGCGGAACCCAGTGAACCCATTGTGGATTCCGAACCCGCACAAAGTATTGGAATAGATCGAGGAGAAGCCTCTACTGTTCATGAAGATGATTCCCAAATAAACGAGCCCAATTCTTTACCCGCAGAGGAAGCAACTGTTGAATTAAGTGAGTCGGATTCGTCCGATTCCCAGATTCCCCCATCGAATGATTCGTCTGTAATTGAAACAAAGCTCTTGCCCACCCTTGGTTCAGCAGGTGATTTGCCGACGACTTGTAGGGTTTCAATTAATCCTCAAACGGGCATTGTGAAAAAGATTTGTTCAATTAATGGTTCGTTTGATGAAGCACATGATGTTCCAACCAATGTAACGGGCCCCATTAGTGGTTCGTTTGATGAGGCACATGATTTGCCTGTTGGTGTTAGCGTAACCGGCCCCATTGGGGGTCCATTTGATGAGGCACATGAAGTTCCCACTACTGCAACGAGTGTTGCAGGTCCATTTAGCGAAGCCAGCGAACAACCCGTGGTTCAGACGGAATCGCCTTCTACCATTGGCACGATTGAAGATGCCCCCATTTGCATGGTTTCAATTAATTTGCTAACGGGTGCCATGAATAAGATTTGTCCAATGGACGGTTCGTTTGATGAAGCACATGATGTTCCAACCAATGTAACGGGTCCTATTGATGGACCATTTGATGAGGCACATGATTTGCCTGTTGGTGTTAGTGTAACCGGTCCTATTGGTGGTTCGTTTGATGAGGCACATGAGTCGCCTATTATTGGTTCAGCGGATTTGCCGACAGGCTGTAGGGTTTTAATCGATCCTCAAACGGGCATTGTGAGAAAGATTTGTCCAGTCGATGGTCCGTTTAATGAAGCCGACGAACAACCCGTGGTTGGGACGGAATCGCCCTCTACCATTGGCACGATTGAAGATGTTCCGATATGCATGGTTTCAATTAATTTGTTAACCGGTGCCATGAATAAGATTTGTCCAATGGACGGTTCGTTTGATGAAGCAAATGATGTTCCAACCAATGTAACGGGTCCTGTTGATGGCCAGTTTGCTGAAGCCACCGACCAGCCTATCAATACTGATAATGGCAATGGAACGGACGGGGGAAGCACTGGCGGAAGCGGTTCTTCTTCTGGAGGCGGAGGGGGCGGATCAGGATTCCATTCATTACCTGCTCCTACACCGAACGAGACTGAATTACCTGTGTTGCCTTCTCCGGATGCCGGTTCTACCGAATTGGGACCCGATCCTGCTGTTGTGGGACTCGCGGATGGACGTATGGGAGTAGAAACCCCCACTGGATCACCTGCTCTCGCATCTGATAATCCTATTATTGGATTACTCACAGGAGCCAATGCACCATTAATCGGAATTGGATTATTGGTCATTCTGGGTATTGGTCTCTACATTCGCGGACGAAGCGTAGCATAGCATCGTATCGTTTTTCCCCTCATGAAAATGAGGGGGACATTCTTTTTTCTCCTCCTGTAAATACGACTCTGGGACAAAATTATTGGGTCTTTTTAGTTCAAAATTACCACGTATGCTCGTTTATTGACGTATTTTAGTGGGACGTCGGCTTTGGCTGAGTTTCCGAACGGTGTGACGGTTCGTTCGAGAATAATCGTCACTTTT
>JAZDJQ010000017.1:0-20244 GCA_043803765.1 Candidatus Iainarchaeum sp.
TCTCCGATTGCGTGAACAGACGTGCGCGAATACTATTAATGCCGCATTGGAGGGAATGACGCGCAACCTGCAAAACGTTGCCACGGGCAAAGGGACGGCGCAGTTCAATTTTTCTTTTGGGGATTGTTCAGCTAAAATAAACGATTGCGCTAATTTTGCCACTCTTTCCCAAACAGGAGAAGTGGAATGCGTCCGTCTGTTAGACAGCACCGACCCTAATGTTTGTTCAAGCTTTTGTTCTTCGGCAAGAAGCATTTGTTCACTACTGCAATACAAAAGCACGCGAAATACGGTGACAAAATGTGTGGATATTTCTCCTTCTACCGCGTTTCCTGCCGAGGGAAGCGGTCAATGTCCCGACCGTTCGGCCGAGGAATGGTATTTGCAGGATTTTACCGCAAATACGATTCAACAGGGAACCTATTCTTTCCTTAAAGTATCCGATTTAACGGCATCCGTTCCTGTCGTGTGTGCTTATTTGAAAGGAAAACCGTCATTGGGTGGATAAAAAAAAGGGATTGATTGTGTATGATTGAATTCACCTTATCCAAAATCAATCTACTCATTCTGGTGATTGCATTGTTTTCTATTATTTCATTTTTCACATTAAACGTGGGGAAGATTTTTTTAGTAGGGGAAGTTCGGCAGGAATTAGAAAAGTATTCTCTCACGCTCAATGGGATGGTGATTGCTCCCACAACGTGTGACAGTAAGCCCTTTGCTATTCCATCTAAGTATTCAAGTTTTGGGAATAATGTTTATTACACCCTGCATATTTCTAAAGCGCAGACATCTCTTGAAAATAGGCTCATTTTTACGGTGAGTGATGTTCGTTCTCCAAATAATGTGTTAGCGGCTTCTTCTCTTTCAACGAATGCTGAAATAGTCGTATATGATTTAATTGGAGGCACGGTTGTGCCATTAGCTGATTTGGAAGAATTAGTTTTGGACCCTCAATCCGTTCCTCCCCGGAATGCATTTTATGTGGTGAAGAGTGTGACGGAAGGAAAAGAAACACTGCACATCTTTCCCTGTGCTATTACTTCCAGTAGTCAAACCTGTTTTGGAAGCGGAAGCATCAAAGAGCAGGTGTCGAATTACCTTGTATTGAACGGGGGGAACAATTTCATATGTTGACTTTCGGTTCCCGTGGTTATTTGGGGCCGATTGGGGATGATATTCCCAGTCTTATTCCCATATTAGTGGGATTGATTACTTTTTTTGCTGCATTCACCTTTACGCTAAACGAGTATAATGCACGCGCAACCAGTTTTTCTGCGGACCGCGACACGCTCATTGTAGCAAACGCACTGAAAGGGGATTCCTATATTGCTACTCCTAATGAATTTGAGAATGCATGCAAAGGACTCCGTATTAGGGGATTGAATTATGCAGCAGGAATCGTTGAATCATCCGAATGGGAAAAAATAAAAAAGGAAGCCGAAGACACGGGTCTGCCCAATTTGGGAGTGATGGCGAATCATTTTTTTGCAATGCAGGGAAAATCCCTTCAATGCTCAGCAGGCATTGAATCTCCTCTTACCGAATTAGGATTATCGGATATTATTCAGAATCGTTCATTTGTCGTGCTGTCTTTTCCTCTTGCCATCCAAGTTGATTATGCAGTCGTTCCCGCTACATTGGTGGTGATGACATGGCGCATTTAAACAAAAAAAGAGGAAAGAAGTTTATTTTTACTATCCCATCACGAGGACAGGCCGCCGTAACCGATGCATTATTTTTGCTTGTCATTATTTCCTCTCTCACCGGGTTTCTTTTTCTCTTTGCTGCCAATTATGGTAAAGGAATTGCCGACCAAGTGAATCGAAATGGTTCTTTTGAGTTTGTTTCTTCCGCACTCAAAACTATTATGTATCAATCCGTGACGCGTGATTCGACTCAAGCGATCAACGTTTTGTCCCCCGATCCTGATTTGGAAGTGGATTATCTCATGGCGATGGTAAAAGAAGACTATGCTGATGACCAAAATCTTTCTCTTAACACGAAACGTAGTCTCGCAAAATCTATTTACCACGTCATGCGTCCTATTGCCGATAATCAGGATTATTTATTCGCCATCAACACGGCTCAAAAATACGTGTTAATTATTCTTTGGCGGACTAATTTTGTAGTACAAGATAGCACCGGTGCCTACGTTCCATGGGGTGGAACGGTTGACCCGGAGCGTTTTCAAAACGTTTTGCCTAATCCGAGTGAACCGCATGAAATGTTTTTCTGTAATCCTTCTATCACGGATAATGCCGTGCAAAAACTCTTCTTGCGTGTGGGAACCGCCACGCAGGCGCAGTCCCTTATCAATATGGTGGAATTCTCAGGTTCTTCTTTCTTATTAGCACTTGATACGACTGAAATTAGAGCAGGGGTTATTCTTTCAACGTGGACGGCTACTCCTATTCCGGATGAGGAATGGAATCTATTAAAGTGTGAAAAAATTCCTCCTGCGGATATTATTCCTCCTTCATAAACGCTTACTTATCTTCTTCAAAAATAGGAAAATCATCCCCTAATGAGAGATCATCGTCTTCCTCGAATGGTTTTTTCTTTTTCTTCACACTTTTTTCTTCTCCAAACAAATCCTTGAAATCGGTTTCTTCTTCAGGAAGAGTAGTTGTTGAATGAGAAGAAGGACTCTTTTCCATTTCATCTTCCGTATTATTTTCAACTTTTCCCATTCTCCTTCGAATATGCGCCGGAATATCCTCATTTTCTTTTTTATCTGCCATGCCCGTCTTTTTTTCTTCGAGTGAGGGGTTATTCTCGGGTGCATCCCCTCCCCTTTGGCGGCGCCATTCTACTCGTTCACGGGGGGATAAGTGCTGGGGGACTTTTTCAATATTCTCTGCTTCTGCGGTTATTTTCTCTATTGGGTGAGGAGGAGTAGGCGCGCCTCCTGCTGGAGTAAAATGAAATGATGCAGGCGGTTGAGATTGTTTTTCTTTCCTACCAATCGAGGCCAAATCTTTCAATTCTTTGAGTGCCTGTTCTATTTTCTCATTTTTTACTCCATGTTCGATGCTGTCTTCTCCACTTGCAGGGAGTCGATCCTCGAATGCTGCCTTTTCATGCAACCCTAATGCTTTGTCGATGTGAGAGAGAGCAGGCTTCTGTGTATTCTCCATGACTTTCTCAAAACCACCCGATCGAAACGGGGGAATAAAAGGGGGTGTTTTTCTTTCCCTATTTCTCTGCTCATGCACATGAATAGACTTTTTTCCCGATGGACTCATCCACGGTTCCTCTTTAGGATAAGAGGATGATTCTTCCTCTTTTTTTGTTTCAGGCTTTTCCCATTTTTTCATTTCCTCCGGAATAGGTGTTCCTTTTCGTTGGAATCGCCGGAGGCGGCGGGGAACGTTTTCCATTTCATCACTCATACTTTTTTTTCCTTCCGTTGTTTCTTACTCACGTTCTCGTTGAATTCCTTTAAATCCCTTTGGAGTTGAACCAACGTGTCCTCAAACCCAGAAAAATCACCAAAATCAGGGGAACGAGGAGCAGTCTCCTCTAAAGGAAAAGCATGATTCCCTTTTGAAGGAGAATACAATGTATTCGTTTTCGTCTCTTTAAGCATGTCCATCACATCATTCTCAATAGTAGGAAGTTCAATTGTCCTATCCTCCGTTATTTGCTTTTGGGAAGGACGAATCTGTGAAGGCTTTTGTACATTCGAATGAAAGCGAGAAGGAAAAGAAGAAGGATGAGGAATAGATGAAGCAAAAGGTTGATGGGATACCATTCGATGCACTACTCTTGTGGCGGCAGCCGTACAACCAAAAAGAAAAACCAATCCTATCCCGCTCCATGCACTGAACTCCATAATCAATGATACCGACTCATTCGTACTGTTCACGGCAGGAAGCAATACTATTATCAGGAGCACGGACCAAACAATTCCTATTATTCCTCCTGCTCCCACCCGCTTCCATCCTTTCCAAAAACGAGAAGGAGGATACATCCATCGAAATCCACCATACCCAACGGAAAGACTACCAATCACCAGAATGGCACCTATCACCAAATCCAATACGGGAGAAATCAAACTCATTCTATTCCAAAGGGGTGCGTCATTTTTATTCTTGAAGGGTTTGGACGAGGTATGGACCCTCTCACGGATGTGCTGTTCAATCTTATCAGCCTGGCATGGGTATCATTCCAATTGTTCGTTCCCATGCTCATCATCACCGTGATTCTTCTTTTCGTTTTTAATCAGGTACAGAAAAAAACACGATGGAAATGGATAGGGTCTACCATTCTTACATTATTCCTATCCTTCTTTCTTTTTCTATTTGTCATTCATTCATTGAATATTTGGAATGGGTTAAATGCAACGGATGATTCGACCATTCCACCCGACTTGCGTGAGAATCCATTATTCGAACAAGGAAGACCTACTCCTATTACATTAGAAATTCAAGCATTCATTAATTCCATTATTGGAGGAATACTACTCACCTTACTTATTCTTCCATTTGCATTCATCGGCATTTCCATTTTTGACGTACTCAAAAAAAGGTTTCATGGAGTATGGACACGCCTCGTTATCACGGTTTTCTTAGGAGCAATAGGATTCATTCTATTACTCGCTTTTTTTCCATGGATTCCCGTAAGCCTAATCTATTTGGTATTTTATGGAGCATGAGTAGTTTAGGGGAGGAATACGTACGCGTTTCCCTTGCGTGCGAAGGCACGCTTTTATAGCCCCGCTACGCGATGAATCCCTATGAATCCCTCCCGGATTGCTTTCCTCTACACCCTATTGCTTATTACCTCTCCGCTTGCCTCCGCACTTCCTTCTACAGAAAATAGTTCATTCCCAAATGAAAATCTTCCACCCATCGCAACGCCCATTCCTTTGATTGAAAATAATCCACCCTCTGATATTCTCATCACATTCCAAGCAACCCCAACAGGAGGAGTATGCCGCATCTCGCAATTAGACCCGGAAGAAGTACAGCGATTGAAGGACGCGATACTCACCCCCGGTCTCGTTGGAAATGAAATAAGCGCAGGAACCCCGCCAAACAATAACCGAGACACGGTATCCGACACGAATAAACTGCTCATTCCCAATCCCTATGACACGGAATCCGCATACCAAAAACAGGTTCCTGTTGAATTGCTTTCACCGGAAGAACTTTCTCCATTACAAAATAATCGAATCAAAGGACCTTTTGCATTCGGCATATCCTTATACGATTCCCTGCGCGCCGCACGATGCGTAAACGACGAAACATGCGCCGTGTTAGGAGAACAATTGCAATTACGGAACTCGGGAGAAGGAATCAGCGGAAACATCAAAGACATGTGGAATGCCGTAACAAAAGATTTAGACTCTCCTTCTTCCACGTTTACTGAGGAAGAATCGGCCACCATTCGCGCTCAGATTCAGAGTGAACAATTGCTAGAAGATGAGGATTCCAATTCGGTTCCCGTTCAGTTCTATTCCCGCGCTACCTCTCCCGATGCCATGAACCACATTCGAGCCGATAACACATGGCAGTCGGGAATGCTCACCAATTGCGATGATGGAAAATGTATTTTGACATTGTATTCCATGTTTGACAAGTATTTCAATTCCTGGTATTCCGGCGACTTAGTTATCGGGTCATTCGGTCCTACAGTGTGGGGACAATTCAGAAAAATGTTAGTGAATTCTAAACGATTCAATCTCGTTTCTGGAAAGCTCGCGGACAAATTGAATCTTGCGAATGTTTGGAGCGGAAAAAAGATAACATCCGCAGGGATTTTTGCAGGCGGTGCCCCGGTTGGACCCAATGATTTCTTTTCTAGGATGAAATCGCTCGACAAGGCAACGGGAAGCAAGGGATTCTATGAGATTTCGGGAGCGGATTATTTCCGGAACCTTAAAAAAACAGCACAGCGGGACACCGATTTGGGAAAAATGTATGAAGAGATGTTTATCCAAGCCAAGATCACGTCAACAGGAAAAGTATCAGGTATAGAAGATGAATTATTCAAGGAGGATGGAATCCTTGGGAAGGTAACCAGTTTTGAAAAACGAAAGAAAGTTTTTGCGTACACGGGAAAATTGAAGCAACACGCGGATATAACAGAGGCGATTCGTTTGGAGTTAGAAAAACTAGCTAAAAGTGGTAATCCAGCAGAAAGGATTCAGGCAGCAAGAGGATATGCTCGAATATTCAAAGACACGGACGATGCCTTTAATCTCGACCTGAAAAAAATGTTCAAAGAGTTGCCTGAAGCAGATTTCAGGAAAATCTATGTCAAGGATCCCAACACAGGAGCAACTCGAAGCTTGTTGGATTTTGATGACAAGTACTTTAACCAAATGTATGACAGTTTTGTTAAGCATGGGGATTTTAGGGATGTAACCATTCTTGAGAGGGATGCAGCGACAGGAGCGCTTAAGCTATTCCGTGTTCAACCAGTAAGCAACCCAATTGGTACCATTGATATGGTTCGCCTGCAAAATGGGGGGTATCCAGATGATGCGTTAGTACGCTTATTTAGTGGAGAAAATGTCGCGGCTACGCCTCGAAACCACGATATTATTTTGAAGGATCAGCTGGCAAATGCCGGACAAGTACAATACGTGTATGCTGGTGGATTTATTCCATCAAACGAACAATTTTCTCCTAATGCGCTTGCAGAAAAAATCCTAGCAGGAAACATCATGGACGGAAAAGTGAAGAGCTATTCCCAAAACATGAATTCGATCTACGATACCATGGTGGCACGGGACTGGGGGAAAGGAACCTACACGAATCTCCTTTCCAAAGGCCTCCAATCCAACGAGAACCTTATTTCAAAATACTTCAAGATTTGGGACCCTCATGTTTTACAATCAGGTATTGGAACAACAGGTAAAATGTATTTATATTGGGCATTCGCCCGAGGGTTTGGATTCGACGATTTTTCGATCTATCAGCTTCCTGATGAATGGACCGAAGTTCAATTTGAACCGGGGGAAACGGAATTCTACAATGATGCGTACATCGATATTTTTGCGAACGAAGGAAGCGATACAGGAGATATTTTCCAGAAGGTCATCTCGAATCTCCCCATCCCGTATGTTCTTGACAAGTTCGTGGGAGAATTCGATACGCTGGACACGGTATGGAATTGGGTGAATGGAGGAATGGCCCGAACCAACCCAGATAACTTGGCCATGTTCATGTTCGGCTCCCCTTCCTGCCCGGAATGTTCCGCATCACTTGTTTCTCCTGCGAATGAACGATTCGATGTTCAGTATGTTTCTCCCGAAAGCATGAATGGTTTTTTCATTGAACACGCCCAAACAAAAGAAGCAACGGAAGAAGGACAATTGCTCATCACCTATTCGCACCACGCCGACATCAAAGGAAGAATGCAGGGAGAACCACTCGATGAGATTAATCTAGTAAAAGCAAGGCAAGAAGAGGAAACGTGCCAGCAAGTAATGGAAGACATCCCATTCTATGGGAGTGCAGCTAAATTGTTTGGAGCCGAGACTACAGGAGCGGCTGCCGCAGTGGTAGAGAATCTATTCTATGTCGGGGCGGGCTTTTTTGGCGTGGGACTCATGGGAGTGTTTTTCTCACTTGCAAACCAGGCAGCTATCGCCCCCCAGATGGGAGAATGTGTGGATGACAAAGAAGGATATTTTGCTTCATTGTTTGTTCCAAAACCAAAGGAGAAAGAGGGAAAAACAACCGAGCTTGAAAAGAATATTTCGGAGAAAGCATTGGATGGGATACGCGAGTTCACCAATACGATTGATTCGAATCATTCCAATCCTTCTCTCTCAGAGAAAGTATTGCAGGAATCCACAAGCAAAGTACGAGAGTTGATTGACGATGCACAAAAGAATGATGTAGCCGAAGCAGAACTGCGTATTACCGGAAGCTCTTCAGGTTATTTACGTGCGGAAGAAGTCATGTATTTCTGGGGAGGAGGAGAAAGCCTTATCGAACCTACTAAATACAACACGGATGGAAAAACCGTTATCGGAACAGAGGACGGACACACGATAACACTGGATAATGATAAAGGAACGCTTTCGGTGGACGGACAGATTGTGATTGATGAAGAGCACGCCGACCATGAACGATTAAGCAACAAAAACTTAGCCATTCCCGCGGTGGAAATCCCACAACGATTGAATGGATACACATTAGGAATTGATGCCAATTCATTACTATTCAATGTAAACATACGAGGAGAAGCCGTAGTGCACGATGTAGAATTGTTAGATTGTATTCAATCCGCTATTCTTGCCCAATCCGGTGTCCCGCTCAACTCAAACAATATAAGCGAGGCATTCGGAAAAACGGATTCCATTGTAACGGACGTTTATCCTAGCATCTCATTTGATACGATTCATAACCGCATTCTCTTAGGAGGACAGGTTCCTCAAAATGCGAATGGAGGAAACGCCAGCGTTTCCGTGTATGGGGATCGGCATGTGATTGTAAATGGGGCGCCTAATCCTCTTGCTGGAAACTTCCAATCCGGATTATGGGAGAACGGTTCGATTATTTACAAACCCCAAACAAACGAATTGCTCATTTGGTTACGACATCACGCGCAAGCGGTTGTATCCGATCAGGATGTAAAAGGATTTGATGGAAAACTCACCACACTAAACAATCCACTCACATTCTGCGAGGAACCCGCGATCGATTTGAGTGTGGAAACCGACCCGGCTACGGCAGGAACCAAACTGAAAGGAGATAATTTAACAGCAGGATTACAAAAAAATGGCCCATTCCAAGTGTTCGAAACAGAGAACAAGCGGTTCATTTTGTACTCGAAACTAGTGGATGGGGAATGCAAGGACTACTTCCGTGTCGTGAACAAAGACACGGGAGAAGTATACGACCAAGAAATCACGGGCATTTCACAAAACGAGGACGGAACGATTAACATTGCAACAGCAGACGGACAGAAACACACCCTTGAGTTCTCCGACCAGAATGGGAAACCCGTTATCACCTATGATGGACAATCCGCATTATTGCGCAGTGCCTCAGGACCGGGAGGATCGTTCTATTACGACCCAAGCAAGGGGTTATACTATGCGGAAAACGCCCAATTCGTTCCGCTCAACGAGGGATTCAAAAACCAAGGAGTGTCATTCCAAGCCAACCCGGATGGAAGCGTAACAGGGAAACCCGGAGACAACGTATTCGTGATTAACCCCGCGCAGGGAGGAGAAGGACTATTCAACATTCCCAGCCTACCGGAAGAAGCGGGAGGACTAATAGTGATGCTGCTCGTGCTCATGGGAATCATTGTAGGAATATACGTGGATGCGGAAGAACGAAAAAAGAAAGATCATTCCGGGAGATGATGGAAGATGGACAAAAAGGTCCGGCGGGTCATCACTAAAAAATCCGCAAGAAAACCATTGGGGAGGAGGGGACCGGAAAAACCGGATTTTCGCTTTCTTCGCCGTTGTATATCCGTTTTTACTACGGCAAGGGAGTTGGTTCGCTTCCCAAGGGAACCAAACTCTAGGATGATTTTTATTGGAACAGGAATGCGCCCATTATTCGAGGCGGTGCGGGCAATGAACGAGCATTTCCAAGAATGGGGAAGAAAAGATTTCCGCTATGTCATTGCACCTCCCCGAAGGATGGATCGCGACCCGTTGGTTGAGTCAATGGCCCGATTCTTGACTTCCAGAGGAATAGTCTCTCCTGGAAAAAAAGTTTACTATCTCGTAGATCTTCAGTTTACTGGTGGAACCTTTGATTTTTTTTCCAAAGTCATCCAGCGAATTGTTCCCGATGCACAAATACATCGCATTACTCAAGAGTATGAGCATACGAAAATGAATATGAGAAAAGTAGCTCGCGGGATAGTAAAAGGGGAGTCCTTTTTTTTGATGATGTTTAAAAAATCGTGGGATTCACAGAAGGGGGAAGTCGTGCTGGCACCTTACATGAAAAAACGACTGATCCCCAACAACCGCTATTACCTCTTATTCCAACTCGCCCTACAAAAATGGATGAGAAAAATGCGTAAAGACAATGAGCGAATAAAGAAATAGAAAATACTCCCAATGTGCGGATAAACTCTATCATTCACTATCCACCAGCGGAACAAAAACGAATTTTCCATTGCGGATTCCCAGTAATAAGAGGTTGATAATAGATATTCCCGTACGATAACTCACATTAAAAGCTGCATCTCTCAGCCGTTGACGTAAATCTTCCTCTTTCATTTGGTGTCGCTTCGCCAAGCGAGTCAGAAAAAGAAACCCTCGTTTCGTGGAACATTCAGAGGAAATAATCTCCTCAATGCTAGGCCGATTCGTATATCCCATCGCAATATAATTTTCATTCAGTGGATAGGCTCTTACCGGAAGCAGTACATAATTATTGGGATGATATCGCAGGTTATGTTCCGCGACCAACTTATTGATTCTTCTTATTGAATCACCCGGGGGATGATCTTTTTTGATGACCACTTTCACGGGAGAATTTTCCTTCCTCAATTTCAGCAGGCGGACTCTTCCCCCCCACCAATCCACACTTATTTTTCCAACCTGTTTCAACTCATCGGACAAAGGAGGATAATCCTTTCGATGGTCTATGTTTTCCCATCTTTCAACCCTTTCATCTTTCAGCAATCGTTTATTAGCTTTCCGAAGACGTGCAATCAACTGGGCGGGCAGTCGTTTATGGGGCATCCGTAAAGTGGAGTAATTTTCAACAATAAAAAGGTTGGTAGAAATAGGGGGAATTTCTTTTCATTTTTTTTATGCGTAATACGATGGACCATTTTTCATATCCGCTTGGTCTTCCTGCTGCTGGGTCTCCTGCACTTTTCTTAGCTGGGAGATGATTTCTTGTTCCGTTTTCTTCGCCTGCTCATACAATGGATCCACTTTCAGGTTGAATGAGAATAATTTGTTGAGCCGTTTGATCAGCTCGGCTGCCGCCTTATAATCCGCTCCAATCGTCACGTTCCCCAGCATGGAGATGGCTTTCACGTTACTCTCCCTCAAATGCAGCATCATCAACGCGGTTATTCCAGTCGTAATACCATCCTCAATCATTTCAATATCGAGTCCTTTGAACATATCCCTGCTTTCCGCATTGGCAGCAATCCCATACACTTTCACATCTTTCTGTCCCGTTTGTATTCCTGCAAGAGAAATAACACGGGAAATACCATTTCCGAGTATCCATGATATTACGGTTTGTGCCACACGCGGAATATAGGGCCGAGGAATCACCTGCTCCGAAATAAGAACAATAAGCTTGTGCTTGTCATTCACATATATCCTAGACGGAAACACTGGAATACCTCTGTGAATGCGGATAATCGGCATGAACACTTCCGAATGAAGATGCCCAATTTCTTTGAAATCAATATTATCCACCAAATATTTGGTCGTTATCGTTCCTACGAGCCCCATGCCGGGGAACCCCTCAATGAGCGTGTATCCTTTCCAATCCCTATGCTCAAACTCCACAAAACGAATAGTAGGCTCGATGCTCGAACGAACACCGGGAAAAAGGGATGGTTTGTTTCCCTGATTTTTATTCTTAATAACCATGCCGGGCATGTGCTTATTCATCAATTTGGGGTTTATAATGAATGCCTATTTTTCATTACGCTCCTGCTAAATACCTTCCAATATGCCATAATAATTGGTTGAGGGGAACCAGCCAAATCACATACGAAAATCCTTTTTTCCATGAACCATTCATTACTCCGGCAAACATACTCGCAATAAGGGCGTATATGAAAAGATAACCCATTGCCGCAAGCGTGGCGGTTTCCTGCAACGTTGTAGTTGTTCCCCCGCTTGAAAAAGAGAGCTGGGCAACCATTCCCGTGGTAAGACCTAGCAGTAATGGAATAAGGAGTCCACCCGCCCCCAAAATAGTGTATTTTTCAATCATCAGCATGGCTTCTCTCTCCCTTGTCGCATTATGTTCCATCATGGCATCGCGTGCAAGCTGCATACACGGTTCATCCAATGGATGGCCACTCGCATACGTTTGAAGCAACACATGCCGTGTCCTTGAAAGAAGAGAACTATTCAATCCTTTTCCTAATTCCTGCAGTGCCCGAGGAACCGTGCTTCCTTTAGAAATAAGCTGGTGAACTCTTTTCCATTCCTCATGCAAAGGAGAAGGGGTTGCGTTCATCACATGAACAAGGGATTCGGTGAATGGAATCGTTCGAGGAAGAGATGCCCACATGAGCAATGAATCCGGCATCTGATTTTCGAGAGAATGAATCCTATTCCTATGTTTCATTTGAATAAAAACGCAGTTTGCTATCCATGGAAAAAGGGCTGCCAGTCCAAGAAGAATAAAAAAAGTAATATCCGTCGGATGAAAATAAAGATACGCCGACCATCCTATAATGAAAAAACCGCTTCCTTCTAACGCACTGGATATGAGGACGCGAGAATACCCTCCTTCTATTCCTTGTTGTGTTGAAATACAATCCATGTGGTTTTTCCATTCTTGGTATTGGACCAGAAAATTTTTGTCAGAAGAAGAAAAATCAATCCCTCTCACAAGCAAAGGGGTTGTTTCCCACACGATAGCCAAAACGAAAATATCCAATATTGGAAAAAGAATCCATGCGACGCCCAACAAGTGCCATGCTTCCCACTCTACTTCTAAAAATGCGCTACCAATCGTAGCAAATGACAATACAAAAGCAGGAACAAGTGCCGATACCGCGATGAACACAAGAGCGTATAGGGTAAGCATCTCCCCGTATCGTTGAATCGCATTCTGTTCATGCAGCCGCACATTCTCAATTGTTTGATGAAGCGCACGCATTCCTTCTGCAGTAATACCTGATTTGAGAACATGTACGAGTACACTCCCGCTTTGAGTAAGGGGCTTTGAACCCAATTGGGTAATCATTTTTCCTATGCTTTCTTCCAGAGACAGTCCGCCCATTTCCACTCGATGAAGGACACGGCGCAATTCTTCCTGCATGGGAAACGGAACAAAAGGAATGCTCTTTTCCAATGCGGTTTCAGGATGAGAGTGAATACTCAATTCAAGCGCAAACGAAGACAAAAATGGTTCAATACCTGTAACAACTTGTTGAACATACTGCTTTCTCTTCCTCTTTTCAATGAACGCATGAGCGTATTCAATCCACGCCAGCATCTTTTTCTTCCCCCCGCTTTTTTTCATCCGAATAAAACTGCACCCATTTTTTTTCTGCCGTTGCCAAACGAGTATGAGGAAAATACAATGGAAACTGTTCTTCCAAGAAACGGGATTTTTTTTCAATCCATTTAGACGAAGAAACATGATACTCGAAAATGGGATACACCACAAGTCCCTTTTCAGGAACGAATGAAACTTCCACCACTTGGGTTATTTTTCGTATTTGCCGAAAAGGACTATTCTTTTCCTGTACGGCCCACCGGCGCTGCACGACCAAAATGTTTACCCACCCTATGTCCTGCGGGGGAATCCCATTCTGTTGTAAACGGGCAATGGTTTCCATTGCCGTGTGCCCATGAAAGGTAGCATAGGTTCCTTTTACACGCGCTACATGTCATATTATATACTTCAACGTATGCTGTAGAGTCGAGTATAACCCTTATGCCTGACTATTACGCCAAGTCTGAGAAAAGAGCAAAACTGTTATTATGTAGGCTTTTGGGTCGCCCTTTCCCTGATTATGTGAAAAAAGGTTCCCAATTTTACTACGATGTTCCGGATGAAAACAAGCGTGCCATTGAGGCGTTTGATAATCAAATCGTTGCCAGAGGTCTCACGGATTCGTGCCGGATCCACTACCTTCGCACCCTTTGCGATTTTGCCCATTTTTCCAAAAAGCCCTATTCGCAGGTTACGGCTGAGGATACGATGGCGTTCATTTCGCACATGAAGAATGAGTATGTTTCAAAGAACTATCATAAAAAGCTCAGCAAAGCCAGCGTTAGCCATGCTAAAACAGCCATCAAGTTCTTTTTCATCAAATTTTATGAGGGCAAAGATACCAAACGTGATATTCGAGGGATTCCTCCCATGGTTTCATGGATTAAGCGGGAGCGCGGTGACGAAATTCGCAAACTTCCCAAAGATATGTTGAGCACTCAAGAAGTTCGCCGAATGATTGAAGCCAGCCCTAATCCACGCGATAAAGCCATTGTCGCTGTCCTCTATGAGTCGGCGTGTCGTTCGGGAGAATTTTTAGAAATGAAAGTCGGGGACGTAAAATTCGACCAATACGGTGCGACCGTAGTGGTTAGTGGTAAGACGGGTGATCGCCGCATTCGTTTAGTGGATTCTGTTCCCGATTTACAGGTCTGGATGAACAGCCACCCATTGCGTGATGATGATACGGCTCCTGTTTGGACAGCGATTGGAATCCGTGCGAAAAGAGAGTATGAATCCCGAGGCCCAAATAGTCGATTAACCTACTACCGAAAACCCTTGTATCCCCGTGGACTAAATCACCGCCTCAATCAAATCGCAAAATGGGCGGGAATCCAAAAAAATATTTACCCCCACCTTTTCCGCCATTCTCGCCTCACTGAATTGGCCAAAAAAGGATTCCGAGAAGCCGAACTAAAAATCATGGCTGGATGGACAGAATTGAGCAAGAGTCCTGCGACCTACATTCATTTATCGGGAGCAGATGTGGAAGAAAAAATCCTCCAAATGAATGGCGTTCTCAAAGAAGACGAAATGAGACCCGATATCAACCTCAAGCCAATAAAATGTCCACGCTGTACAGAAAAAAACCCTGCTACAGCAAAATTTTGTTACAAGTGCAGCATGGTCTTAGACACCAAGACCGCCGTCGAGCTCGAAACCGTCCGAGAACAAGACGACCAAGCCGTCCAAACCATGATGGCACGAATGATCCAAATGCAAAAAACAATGCAAGACTTGTTTGAAGAAATGAGCCAACTCAAAGCCCAAAATCCAACCGGAGGAAACCAAAAATGAGCAACGGACCAAACAACATGACATACTTTTACATGGGAGCACAATACGGGCTACCCATCCTCATACTTGTATTTCTAATAATCATTTTTGGAACACTAATTAGCCTATTAGCACTCTCGACACTCGGCTAAATCAAAAAAGAAGCCCAATCTACCAACCATTTTTGGTGGACGGCACGAAAAAAGACAGAAAAGGGCAAACCAAGCAAGACGCGCGGAGTTGGTTTGCAGGGAATAGACTAATTATTCTATGTTTGTGGAAAGGGAGTCTTGCACATACTCAGTTATTTTTTCTTCCAATTTCTCTGACTTGGTAAATTTTTTCAATGTGTCAAAAAGTGACATTAGTTTTTCTTTAGTAATCAGATAGGCACCTCCTTCGTGGATTAAATAGAGATTATTGTCTTTGTCCGCTAGTAGATCGTGGTTCGCTCTATTCCTCCAGTTAATTGGTTTGGATAAATCCGCACAATGTCCTAAATCAACAATAGTTTTGATGTAATTTTCATCAACTTCTATAGCGTTAATTTCCAACTCGCCCGGACATTCTATTTCAGCATTTACCGTGTTTATTCGTTTTACCTCAGATTGGATTGATTCCTTAATTTCAAATAATGGAATTTGAGATGTGCGATCCGTCAGCATCACGTCTTCAATTTCTTTGAGCATTTTTTTCAAGTATTCTTCTTTGTTATTAGTTTCAAAAATAATGTCTTCTATTTTATTATTGACATTTAAGTGAATTCGGACTCTATCTTTCCTATCCAAATGGACTGACAAGTGAACCTCGTTTCCACTATAACTAAAAAAGATCCCAAAACCGCCATCCGCAAACAACTTTTTTAAAATAGAAATCTTGGTCTGCATGACTCTGAAATTAATTTTTTTATTGGCTTTTCGACCACTCATAAATAACAAACGACTTAAATGAAGTTAAAACCGAGCGAAAACCTACTATTTCCCTCGCCTCCTCCCGCGTTTTTTCCTTCGTCTCGCGATTGTTTTCGTCTTAAACCCTCGCCCTTGAAAAATACGGATTCTTTATAGGCTGGGCTAAAAACAGTTACCGAATCTCCCGATGCCGGCCCGATAACCACGGGCACTGTATTGATTTTCCCTAAAACCTAATTTCCAAAAATCGGCTTTGGGTTATAAATCGGCTTATCCCGTATTCCCCCTTTTTTAGCTAATTCACATTGAGGGTATTTTGTTGCCCAATCCTGATTTTTATTTGGGTCTATTGAACATTCAAATTTACACCAAAAAATCTTTGAACTCTGATCGGGGTCTTGCGATACATTTATGCAATCAGTTATACAATTATTTTGCATGCATTGAATGTCGTTTATTTTAAAAAAATCAATTTGTGAGTTTACTTGGTTGAGTTGGTTAACTATCCCTTGTGCGGCATACTGTTGAGCGCGTTGTTCAGGGCTTAAACAACCGAGTAAAAAGAACATCAACGAGACCAAAATCAAAATCATTTTTCTCATACCGTAAAAAGACTTGCCTCATATAAAAATGTTGGGAAATAATCATCTTTACCATCCAATAGCCTCCTCCCGCGTTTTTTCCTTCGTCTCGCGATTGTTTTCGTCTTAAACCCTCGCCCTAATCGGGTTCAGCCGTTCCGGCTTCAAGGGTTTTAATGCCGAATCCAACGCCATCCGCCTCCAGAAAAAACGCTTAATGGAGGCGATTCTCAAATGGATTTACGACTCAATAAACTCGATATGAATAATTTTACTCATCGGCGCATTGCGCAAATCATTGCGAAGTGTGAGCGCGGTGAAGAATTAGATAAAAATGAAGGACGTATTTTACGCTCGGAGGTGTTCCGATGAACACCGCACTCGTTTCATTTACTCGACCGTTTTCCGTGGCGAAATTAGCGCAATTGGTTCAGAATGGGTTAAACCGTTTGGTTTCTGAAACGGATTCGTTCCGCCAATCCGCCTTGTACCAATCCTATTTGGATGCGATGGCCGCGTTTTGGTCGTACTCGTTCCGTAATCAAATGCTTATTCGGCTCCAATGCCCTATTTCTTCACGGGTTGCTGGTTTTCGTGCATGGAACCGTCTTGGTCGCCGTATTCTGCTCGGCTCGAAGGGCATTAAGATTCTCGCGCCCTACTCTCGAAAATCGGTTCGACTGGATGCGTTGACTGGTGAAGAAAGCGAGATTGATTTTACTGCTTTTTTTCCCGTGACGGTTTTCGACGTTTCCCAAACCTACGGAAAAGAATTACCTCGACTCGACATTGACCTTCAAGGAAACTCGCACGAATGGATGGTATCTCGATTATCTGCTTTTTGCGAATCGCATCATATTCACCTCGAAACCAAAAATATCGGCGTGAACGGATTGTATGGATACAGTCAAGGCGGAACCATCGTATTGAGCGCAAACCAAACACCCAACATGACCGTGAACACGCTCGTGCACGAAATCGCACACGAACTACTCCATCATTTTCCCGAAGCAAAAATGTTCTCCAACACCGAACAAGAAATCCAAGCCGAAGGAACCGCATACGTAGTATGCCAAGCGCTCGGTCTACGAACAAAGAGCCCGCAATACCTCGCTTCTTATTCCAAAGAAACCAAGCAACTAATAGAACAACTGAATATTATCTCGGGAACGGCGAAAGAAATACTATGGTTTGTTCAGAAAACAGGTAAATGATAATACTGTGAAAAGTCAGCGTTAAAGATGTTTTTGTTGTTCGGCAATTTCATTAGATATATTCTTGTATATTTTTCCTGTTTCGATTGTGCGGCATAATTCTATAAGATATTCATGAGTGAATTTTCTGGCTGTTTTTGTTTTAGATGACAATACAATTCTTGGATAGGACATCATTTTATGTCGCGCTTCATACTCTAGTTTGCCTGATTTATTCAGAAACAACTTGGATACATTGGCTGTAGGCCCATTATAACTCGACTCTAAATTAAGATGGCCCCACCCGTAAAAAAAAACTTCTACTTCATTATCACCACCAAATATCGTTTTGAATTGTTTTGATTTTTTGAATTTGTTTCGCCAAGACAAAATTTTCTTATACAATTCAATTTTTTTGGGCAATAACTTGGATTCATTTGCCCTAAATTCATTTTCTTTTTTCTGTAAGATTAAATCTTCCTTCGTCTCTCTTTCCCGTATTATTTTCTTTTTGGTACGATACTTTTGGATTTGCTTATCCAACAATTTGATGGATCCTTTAGACATAAAAAATTAATAAAAGCGCTCTATATTAATCTATTGTTTTTAATCGGCTCTGTTGAAAGTCTCATTTTCAAGGAGATTGGTTCACCTGATTAACGGGCGTTTTACCTTTGAACAGGCTTGTTAAATGTTATTCATCTGCATTCGGTTCAGGGACATTTTCAACAGAGCCGTTTTTAATCCATTAAAATAAAGACCAAAGGCTCGGGCGTACTATTATCTTATTCGAATTGTATTTTTCCGTTTTCGGCTATTCTTGCGATTTGCCATTCGTATTTTTTTTCTTTTACTACTTGGTGTAGTTGTTCTCGCAGGGTGTTGATTTGTGGGTTTTTCAGGTTTTTTGATAGAAGTATTATTTCGTCTACTGTTTCGTTTTTGGTCATTCCGTCGAAGACCACGAAGTCGATTGGATTCAATATTGATTTCACATCGTATGGGTTTATTTTTAGTTCTTTAAAGATTGGCGAGATGGCTTTTCCTACTATTTGTTCTGCCCCCAATCTCCCTTTTTCTATTTGGATTTTTTGAATGTTTTCTTCTTTTTCCTCGAATGATTCAACATTTTTTTCTAACACGTTCACTTGTTTTTCGTAGTCGTCCAGCCACGTTTTTGGTGTTGGGGTCTTGGTGAATATTCGGAGGTCTGATACTCTTACTATTTCGTTACAGCATGGGCAGAGGCATAGTATTTTTCTGAATTCTTGGTATTCTTCTCCTAATCCTTTCATTTTACCACCTTGAAGGATACTTTTTTGTCGTTTACTGCGTCTTTGACGGCCTTTTGATGCTCGTTCAGCCGAGCGGTTCCTGTTTTTATTTCAATGAAACTCATTGATGCTATTTTGTTATTGCTGCAACCATTGAACGTTATCATGTCAATTGGTTCCCCTAAAAACCGGCAATCGGGTAGCGCCCATTTGAAATCCTTTAAAATCGGGAAGACCACTTCCATTTTTTTACCAATGTTAACTGTTCTGGCCGTAATTTCGGATTTTTTAGTGTCTAACAACGATTTTTTCCTTTTCTCAAAATCCTTCTTTTGTTGCTCAAAATCGTTCAATAAACGTGTGCGCACTTCCAACGCTTCGGAAGGAAAAGACTTCGTACCATCAAACAAGAATGCATCGCCCAACTTAAAACTCTCATTACACGAAGGGCACTCCGCATAAAGCTTCGAACCCTTTAATTCAAGAATCGTTTCTTTGGTACCAGCCATTTTTTCACACCCTATTGTTCCGTGTAGCTCCTAAATTTTGCTTCCACTTGATCACCTGAAGATCGGGCAATTCCAACTAATTCAATTTTATTGTACGCGGTTAAATCAAGGTTCCCGGTGTACACCAATATCGTGTTGTAGTATACTTCATAGCCATTGGGGATTTTTTTGATTTTATAGGTGTCAAAGTTTGCTGACGGGGGGTCAGGAGAAACGTATTTGAAGTGGTTGACCCCGTTTATTTTTTCCACAATGAACACGTTCGTGTTATATTGCGGGTCAGTAATATCGCGATGCTTTTCCACAACAAGTACATTTTGACTATCCTTCGTGAACCAGATGCTTGCGCCGGACGCACTGGCGGGTAAATCAGCCGACGCGATATCAACTTGCGCGGAATTACCATTTAACCGCTTGACAATTCTCCCTTCACTATTCCAATAACTACTGGTCGCGGCTCCTGCAATCGTTACAATTTGATTGGTATAGGAAACTGCTACCCCATTCATTTGGGTTTGGTTCCAACAGAATCCACTCCAAAAAAAGTTTTGCGACTGGCAAATATGATAGGGCGCCGTAGTCAAAACAAACTGCGCAGAAACACTTTGAAAAGAAAGAAGCAGGATTGAAATAAACAGTAACAATGGCAGGAAATTTTGGTGTTTTCGATAAGCTTTCTCAATCATACTAGATCTACCTTACCACAAAGAATAAAAACAGCGACTCTGGGACAAAATTATTGGGTCTTTTTAGTTCAAAATTACCACGTATGCTCGTTTATTGACGTATTTTAGTGGGACGTCGGCTTTGGCTGAGTTTCCGAACGGTGTGACGGTTCGTTCGAGAATAATCGTCACTTTT
>JAZDJQ010000018.1:0-159794 GCA_043803765.1 Candidatus Iainarchaeum sp.
ATGAGTTCGTACTTTCGTGCGAAATGGTGCAGACTTTCGTCCGTTGTTTTGTGTTGAAGCATTTCATAGTGCATGTGTCATCCCGTATCCTATAAAGGAATACGGGGGCTCTTGCCCCAACCGCTTATGCCCCGAGCGGGAATAGAAGATAGCGGTAAACTGCCTTTTGTAAGGAACAATATGCCTTAGTAGGTAGAAGTAATTAAAAGTATCCTTGTCCTTTTCGATTAATGCCTGTCCGCGTCTCTATCCGTCGGCATTCCCATCGGCCCAAAGAATCGGTTGGAAAAGAAGTTGGCATAACACGCTGGGGAAAATTTGCGGCCGCATTAAGAGGGCTATCTCTTCGGTCGAAAGGGACTCAACCCAAGATTTACAGTTCTCCTTACCGACGAACCCGGGAAACGGGGCAGATTATTACCAAAGCGAGCGGAACCGGGTATCGTTTTCGAGAGAGAAAAGAATTGGGATTTGACTTACTGCGCTCGCCGGAACACCGCGAAGCAGCACGCCAATACCAGATACACGGAGAAAAGGTCTTCTTAGAAAAATGGTTAACCAACCAGGTTGATTCGCGATTATTCTTAACCCCTCGCGAGGTGGCCACACGTTTAGCAAAGGCAATGAGAAAAGCACAGAAAGGAAGCACAAAACAGGAACGAGTGGGCAGGACTGAAACAATCGATTTGGAAGGCATTTCTCACCTTCCCCATATAATGGCCCTCTTTTATGAGCTGAGTAGAAAGCGGTATTCCCCCAATGACCTGCTAAAATTTAATCAGGCCTTTCAAATCGAATTTGGTCGGCAAATAATTCTTTCCTACAAAGGAAAAAAATACGATGTCACAGAGCGATTTAACGAATTAGTAGGATTGTAGACTACAACACTTTTCGAACGATTCCTTTGGTAGCATCCACTTCAATTATATCACCATCCTTAAAGGAGACAGTGGCACTTTCCGTCCCGACGACACAAGGTATGCGGAACTCCCTACTCACAATAGCGGCGTGGGAGGTGATCCCGCCAATATCGGTTACTACGGCTCCTGCTATTCTCATCGCTTCTACAAAATCGGGTGTCGTGAGCCGGGCAACCAATATGTCCCCTTTTTCGACCTTCCCCAGCTGACTTCGATCTTTCACGATTTTAGCTTTTCCCTTGGCAAACCCCGGCGAAGCAGGGTATCCTTTCAGTTCAGATGAATCGTTTATGTTGGATTTAACATGCTGTGGCTCCATGCTATCTCCAAGAAATAGTCTCGTTTTTCCATCTTCCGTAACCAGGGCATATTTTTCCAGACGCGACTGCAGTTCTTCTTCTGAAACTTTTTCTGCCTTTTCAAGAAGGTTCTCAATCTCGGAAGGCAAATAATATATCAACGATTCGTAGGAAATCTCATAACGACGAGCAATTTCCATTAGCAACAATGAAAAATAATGAGCGCCCTCATTCAGCCACTCCAGCCGTTGATTTCGAAAAAAGATTAATTTTCGCATCAATTCCAAGTCACCCTTGAAATTGCTATCACTTATTTTTTCCAACATTAATCGGTACTCTTCAAGAGAACGAGCATTATGAGCTTCTATTTCTTCGAGTTCTTTTCCAGGGTCGCCGTCACTCAACATTTTCAATTCGTCCACCAGTGTTTCAATCATATAGTCGTTTCCCAAAAGGAGTGTTTTACGAATCCACACATATGATTGTAAATAGGATTCGACCTCATCAAAAAAAGAAGAGTTGCGAAGCGCGTTTTCGGAGTATTCCATCATTTCATCCTTAGCCTTTCTGGCAAGTTTTAGAAGGTCTTTCCGTTGTTTAAGAGTAGCCGTTTCCCCCTCAAAAACAGAAATAGTCTTCATTACTTCATCAAATCCACCCAAAGAGGCGAATTTCGTCCCATATTTTGCATTAAGGACATCGACCAAGGCAAACTCAGAGGCAGCCGGGACCCCAATTAGTCCAACCGCTCGTTCATACAAATCATAATGGTCTCGAAACATCCTGAGGAGGTCCTCGCGAGACAATTCGGGGATGCTCTTACTACCTCTAATTTTACCAAAATCAATCAGTTTTCTTGAAACTTCCCGAATAACCTCAAAAAAATGCGGAATTAAGCGCCGGTAATCCGACTTTATCAGTTCCTGAAAAGCAGCATACTCTTCCGCAACCCCACAAATATCATTGTCCACGTTCTTGCGATTTTTAAAATCAAAATCAATCCCAAGCGTGTCCTTGAAGTGTCGTAGACCATTCTGACAAGCGAATTCGGAAAGAAGTTCTGTCTTAAAACTAACCACTACAAACCAATTCTTCGACATCAAGACCCCCCTTCAAGAATACGAACCAATCCAGAAGTAGCGTCTACCTCGACTTCATCTCCATCATTAAGTGTGGCCGTCCCCGATTTCGTTCCCACGATACAGGGTTTTTTCATCTCACGCGCCACAATGGCTGCATGGCACATCATTCCACCTTCATCCGTCACAAAAGCAGCTGCCTTCTTCATTTCCTGAAGGAAATCAGGCATTGTCATCGGCGAGACAAGGATCTGCCCTTCTTGAATTTTTCCAAAATCATTATGTCCCATCACACGACAAACAATTCCCCGCACTTTTCCGGGATGAGCAGTCTCTCCTTTTACTTCAGGCCCTGAAACGGCCTCAATTTGCTCCAACTGGATAGAATATTTTTCTTCAATCTCTTCTCGTGAAGCACCCACAAGAAGATCAGAATCCACCTGGTAGTATCCCGCATCCCGCAAAGCCAATTCTTCCTTTGATGGAGTGACTCCTTTACGAATCTCCTCCAATGTGAACATCGAAGAAAGCTCACCAAGTTCAGGATAAATTTTTTTCAATGATTTTCGAATCACTACATCAGTTCCGGCTGAAAGCTTGTCCGTAAGGACACGGATTTTCTTAATGTTTGAATTATCCGCGCCCAATTCTTCAGGAGTGAGCCGATACAGCCACCACATTGCTTCTACCCAAGAATAGACTGAAATAAATGAATCAATAAACTTCTTCAATTCAGGCAAATCCAACGTTTGCTCTTCTTCATAAATCGGCCGGATATATGAAATGCCCTCCAATACCTTCTTCTCAACTTTTGTGAGAAATGAGGCATCTTTCTTTGTCCGCTGAATCAACTGATTATTCATCCACCCTAATGCATTAGGATTAAAATACACATGAACCGTTCCATCAATACGCTCCGCCACCATATGCGGTTTATGCGGAGAAGTATCAAGATACCACGGTTTATTCGGAGACGATTCGCAAGTCAGCGCTAATTGAATGGTGGATAATGAAAAATCACGCGAAAAAACACGCTCATAAGGTTTTACCTTTTCCTTGGCAATACGAATAACTCCATTATCTGCATCCACTTCAACTACCATTTCATTTTTCAAAAGTTGAGTCGCGACTTTTGTGCCAATTATGCATGGTTTTTTCATTTCTCTGGCAACAACAGCGGCGTGACATGTGATTCCACCCTCATCTGTGATAAAGGCAGCAGCTTTTTGCATCACGGGAGCCATGTCAGGAGTAGTCATTGTTGTAACTATGATAGCTCCTTCCTTCACTTTTTGAAAATCAGATTTTGATTGGATTAGGACAACTTTTCCCACTATTTTTCCTTTATAGGCAGTGGTTCCTTTTAGCTCATCTAAATTTAATCGTTCCTTTTCGAGGTGTTCCTCTTCGAGTTCAATCATTTTTTTTGGATTAGTTTCAAAAATAACCTTATCGGGCTCAACCGTGATAATAACAAATCCTTTTTCACGTAATTCAATTTCATTGTTTGACAAGATTACATTACCAAGAAGCTCATCTGGTCGATAAGCAAGAATTTCCTTCCAAGATAATCTCTTTCGTTTGGCGATTTCCTCAATTAAGGGTCGAACGTTGGCGAATGCTAAACTCAAATAATCGGTTCGATAGGTTCGATAATAAACCAACTCTTTTGCAATAGAAACGAGATTTGAAAAAACCTTATCAGCCGATAACTTTCTTAACAATGCTTCGGAATTTCGAATACTTTCACGCTCAAACTTATCCAATTCTCTGAGTTTTGCCCCACAGTCTGTTTGACATAAATCCTTCAAGCGTTCAAAAAATTGTGCCTCTGTCCAAGGGTCATCGATTCCACCGCGCGTATTCATCCAACCAAACTCATCTAAATGAGAACGAATTTTTTGACTAAAATTATGAGGCAATTTTTCAACAGTAGTTACCTCAACTTTCTTTTTTTGCAGTTCAGAAGCAATTAAAAGTACATTCCTTTGTTCCAACGCAGCAAAATTCTTCTTAGTTGGAAACGTAAGAATGGAGAGTTCTTCATCTAAATCATTAGAGCCTTTCAATCGTTCACGGATTGCCATCTCTACTGGGCCTTGCAACCCCCACCCTGCTAACGCGATGGAAAATAACTCGTATTTCTTAACGAACTCACGAAATGTGTCCATTAACTTATCATTTGAGAAAGATGAAAAATTAGTCACTTTCATTTTTTCAGAAAACAATTTCAGTTCTTCTCCTATAGAATAAATGGTATCGAATACATTCAATACTGAGCCTTGTTTGGTCATTTCCTTATCAAATAAACGCTGCCCCAAATCATGGATTTCCTTCCCAAAACACCATTTATCAGTAAAAACGCCAGTAGTTAGATAAAAGTCATTTAGCTCCATTAGTTGTTCAAAACTTTTAGGCCTTGATAGCCCGGACACAAACATATCTGAAATCAAAATACCATAACGGCGTGTAACAACCGCCTTCATCTTTCCTGACTTCACTGCAGAAGAAAATTCTTTCAAAGTCGTAATCGGCCTTGATTGCGTAATGTAAAAGATCCCTTTTTCCAAAGCCCATTCCACATCAACAGGAAATCCATAATGCGCTTCAATTTTCAAAACGAGTTTTCCTAATTCCTGAATTTGAGTATCATCAAGTTTCTGCAAGGAACCCTTTTCAGAATCGATTTCCTTCCATTCATTACCCCCATTTTCCAAACGAAAAATACCCCTCTTCTGCTCGCTCACATTCTTATTCAAAAAACCAAAAGGTTTCTTCTCCAACACATACGAGTCCGGGGTAATCTGTCCGGAAACAATGGCCTCACCCAAGCCATAACCTGCTTCGATAATGAGTTGATTATAGTCTTGTGTTACAGGGTGCACGGAAAACGCAATCCCAGACACCTCACTCTCCACCATCTTCTGCACCACTACGGCCACTGAAATGTGTTCGCCGTGCAACCCTTTTTCGAATCGGTAAAAAATAGCTCTGGGAGTGAACAAAGAAGCCCAGCACCGTTTCACATTTTCCAACAATTTTTCTTTCGTCGTATTGAGAAACGTGTCCAATTGTCCCGCCCACGCGGCAGACGAAGAATCCTCGGCGGTTGCAGAAGAACGCACTGCTACAAAAGGAGTGTTCAATTTATTGAAATTAGAAAGAATTTCTTTTTGCAAATCAATAGACACTTTTTGGGATAAAATCAGTGCCTGGATTTCTTCCGAAGCCCTTTCCACAGACTCCATTTCATGATGATTCACCTTATGCAAAATGGAATCAATATCCGCCTTGATATTCGTCTCCGAAATGAACCGATCGAACGCGGAAGAAAGAATCACAAACCCAGGCGGCACAGGAATTTTGGCTTGGATCATTTCTCCAAGAGAGGCACCTTTTCCGCCGGCCACGGCCACATCCTCCTTGGATAAATCAGTAAAAGGCTGAATAAAGGCCATAATAAGAAATATAACTGGCGAAAAGGTTAATACCGAATCCCAAAAATAGGCCATTTGGTGGGTGATTTTTTAAAAATTGGAAGCTATACTTTGGAAAAAGGAAGGGGGCATACTGCCCAGGAATAAATGCCCCGCGCGGGAAGCCGGCTATTTTTCCAGTAAAACAAGATTATTTTATAAATAGTTCACCTTATAATGGAATATATGGAATTATCCAAGACAGAGTTATTGATTTTGGAGCAGATCGCCCAGGGAAACCAAATGGTCCCCGGCTTGGCGAAAGCCCTGCAAAAGAGTGAAAAACAAATCTATGTTGGAATCAAGCGATTGGTAAACAAGGATTTCGTTACCCTACATCGTGGCAGGGTAAAAGGAACGCACGACCTCCCAACTACGCTACTTCTCCAACTACTATCCGAAACCCCCTATGTATCCCCCGTGCTATCCGATTCGGGAATCCCTATCCTTCAATTATTAGAAACCCCACAAACCGCACAGCAAATTATCCAAAAAACAGGATATCGAAAAAGTATCGTATATCAAAAACTGAAGAAAGGAATCGGCCACAATATGATAGTGGAAAAGGAAAAAACCTATCAATGGAATCCCAAGCTGTGGCTCCTTCTACAATCGTTTTTGCAAGAAATCACTAAACATGAGCAAACCATCGACGCGCGTGTTCCTCCATCCTCCGTCATTTATTTCAAGAATAAGGACGAAATCGTTTTTTCGACTAAGGAAGAATTAGATGCATCCCTTACTGCCTTCTCTGCGTATAAGGATTTTGGCATTAAGCTCTACAATATCACCTATTTCTATTACCTGCCCAAAAAGAAATTAACCGCCGAAGAAGTATTCCGTCATTCCCTTTACGTCGCCGAGAAAACAAGCGAAATTCGTCATATCATTTTCGTGGCCTTATTTTACCTGAAACATCGGAAAAAGCTCTCCAAAATACAGCATCCCATCCTCGAAAAGCTGAACCGAACTTTCTATGGGGAGAAATTCGGCGGTTTCCCCTCCCTGCAAGAGATAAAAGACCGTGCGGCTGTATATGACCTCGAGGTGCGACCATGATTACCAGCATGCAACCCGTCCAAGAACTGTTTCAGGAATTATCTCCGAGACTTTCAACGAGCGTCCGCCTGTATCTCATTGGTGGAATCGTCCTCCTCCAACAAGGACTCAAGGGAGCCACGAAAGACATTGACATTGTGGTCGAAACCAAAGAAGAATTTGAAGCATTCCATGACGCCCTCGAACAGGCCAAATTTTCACCTAAAATTCCACGAAAGGGCGCCGAACACATGAATTTGAACCAAGTGTTTGTGCGCGGAGAATTGAACATTGACCTTTTCCAGAAAGAGGTTTGCGGAAAATTCGCTTTATCCAAAACCATGATGCAACGTGCCAGACCGGCTTTCGACTACCCGAATCTCGGTATATTTTTCTGCTCTAACGAAGACATTTTTCTATTTAAGAACATGACCGAGCGCGATGGGGATATTGATGATTGTCTCGCATTGGCTAATATGACATTAAACTATGATAGTATTCTCGAAGAACTCCAACACCAAATCAAACAAAGCAAACAAGACATTTGGGTCACATGGGTGGGCGAGCGAATGGACATCTTAGAGGAAAAAGGGGCAATAATTCCTATTATGGACCGGCTCAACCAACTCCGAGAAGCATACATGGAAAAATGGATGAAAGAACGGGAGAAATAGAAAATGGATTACAGAAAGAACAGTTCAGCAATCGTCATCTACAAAGGCAAGATTCTGATAACAAAAAAGCCAAATAGAGATTCTTGGCAGTTCCCCCAGGGTGGAATTAAAGAAAATGAAACGGGCGAGGAAGCCATTCTTCGTGAATTAAAAGAAGAACTGAATATCACAAAGGTAGAAATCGTCGGAAAAAGCAAGATTGTTCATCAATACGACTGGTCGCCAGAAAAACAGAAACAGACAGGACTCCAGGGAATTCGCCAAAGAATATACTATATTCGACTGCTGGATGACCCTATGAAAATGAAAATCGATCCAACCGAATTGGAAAAGTTCCAATGGATCGAGTCTGAAAATATCCACCCTTTTTTCAAATTCCAGAACCTACTTGATCTGCTGAATAATATCCAAGAGGAAATGAGCGAAATGGTCAGGAGATACCAATGAGCCCCCTTCCATCCGTTTTTTAATCGCTGTCGTCCGTATACAATCCGGATTCCCGGACATTATTCGGACTGGCAGATATCATGCCCCGAGCGGGCGTTAATTCCTGAAACAAGAACCCGGCTTTGTATCCTTTATGGTTACTTTAGAAGTGAGTGGACTTAATAATTTTGATGGTGTTCTTTGCTAAAAATATTGTGTTTAGTGGTTTTGAATTTTCTTTAATAATGCTATTGCTTCTTCTCGAATGTTTTTGTCGCGGTCGTTTTGGAGTTCCATTAGAACCCCGATGACTTGAATAAAATATCCCCCATACTCTTTTTTGGCTATTTTGGAAATGAATGTCATTGCCTTCAATACATCTGACTTTTTCTTGGAATCAAGATAGCTTTCCACTATTTTGAAAGCCCGTCGAAGCAGGGGTTCACTGCCATGATCACGATACATATTGTCTAAATGCTCGATTTCTAAATCCTTGGAAAAAAGAGATAGTTCCTCAACAGAAAAAAATGTTTTTCGAAGATCCTCCAAAACGGTTTCAAATTCTGGCAAATCAAAGACCATTCGCGCAAGGGAATCCACCCAATATCGTTTGGCCTCTTTGATTCGGTTATCGGAAAACATTAATTCTGGGGTGAATTCAATCTTATTTAGTTCGCATTTTTCTTCAACCAATTTTATTAGTTCGGCAGGGGTTTTCCTAGCCACTTCGTTAAATTGCTGGTCACCAGTCAGCATCCACACGTCATAATAGTCTCTACTTTTACCGCGTTGTAATATTGCCCTGATTTTTTCAGCCATCACTTCGTATATTCCATAGCAATTAATCGAAAAGGGAGCAATATCAGGGTATAGAGATTCCTTTAGTGGCAATTTATCTCGGGCATAAATGATAGCTTCTTGCAGCGATACTTCCAATTTTATTTCACCTTGGTGGGCGAGTGGCCCCAAATAACTAATTCGGACTGAAAGGTATCCTTTATTTTCCATTCTTCCCGAGTTTTTGACGTGGAGTTGAGGCCCTCCATCAGACAAAATTGTTTCAAACGATCCTTCCAGTTCGAGAATTAATTCGTTAAGTGATAATGTATGTTTTTTGTTCAGAGAAAAATCTAAATCTTCGGAGAGCCGATAATTTTCAGCATACATTTTGCTGATACAGGTGCCCCCTTTGAAAACGAGGGTTTCGGAAAGGGCAGGATTCATTGAAATGGCCTTGAGCACCCAAGTCAGAGCATAATCTTTCTCCATAAATGCAAGGTCTTTCACCTTTCGCTTGGAAGCGATGCGCTGCAATTCTGTTTTACTAATCATTCTAAATCCCCCCGCGAGATGTCCGTATTTATTTGGATATTCCATCGCGTATTATATTTCCCAGTATTCCCTGCCGTTGGATAAAGCGGAGCATATCCCGTCGTTAGCCGTCCACGCAAGTCCTCAATTATCTCTTTTGAAATGGGAACGCCCATTTCTTCCAGAAGAAACCCCATGCGCTTATAGATAGCGCCATTACCCATTCTTTCTGCATAGGTAATAACCTTACCCCAATCCACTTTTGCATAGACGATGGCTTTTTTTACTTCGTCAATTCCTCCGCAGTATTCAGGGTGGTCTAATGCATCAACTAATGTTTTTTCCGGATCAGAGACAACTATAGTGTGGCCTCGAATGTTCGTCTCCTTGTATCCAAAAAACTTTTTCTTGGAGAGCGTGACAAACTCATACTTCGTTCCATGGATTATTTTTGGAGTGGTTATTTTGGTGGTAACAACGGAGATAGTATTGGGGACCTGTTCGGTCCAACTATAATAGTGAAGCATGGACAAATATCCCAGATAGTATGGTCGTGCCAATTTGGATGCGATATAAAATGAGTCTTCGGACCACTCGGGTTTACTCCCGGCAGCTAATTCGAGAATAAGATAAAGCCCTCTACTCAATCGTTCGACCCACTTTTTTCGGGAAAGAGTGCTAGCCATTTTTCGCGCCAGAGGCCTCGAACTCGTTTTTTTGGATAACTCATCAATTGAGAAAATAACTCTCCCCTCGGATGCTAAATCTGAAAGAATCCGTGATTCGGCCGAACCTAATCCTCTTCGTAGAGTTTCTTTAGTCATAATACCCTAATAAGTGTTCTTCCACTTTCAAACTATATTTATTCAAAGGGATTAATATAGTTATGTGTATTAAAACACCATATTTGGTTATTTTCAATAAATAAACTATATTTCTGGATATTTTGATTTTCTATCCCAACCCCCTGCCACCTTTAACCTCAACGAACTGGTAAAGCAAGGGAAAAATAGAAAAGTCAGCAAATACCGAGGGGCGCACCATACGCCCGCCCCTGAGACAAAATAACTATAAGCCACTATAGGTTATACTAATTTATAGTAAACTTATAGAAAAAAAAACCGACAAAAGCCTAGATGAGAGTTTGCATACAAGTCCTTGATTGGATTTGAACCCGCATTTTAGGGCAATTATCTCTTACACTCGGATAAAAATCAGTGGATGATGCCTATACTATTTATGTATTTTGTTTAATCCTCCTATTGATGTCCAAAGAAAAGAAAGGTGGATGGCAGGCTAATGTGGAATTCTTTGATAATTATGTCATTAAAACGCCCAAAACCGATTATGAAATAAGGAAAAAAATCTCAAAATATTTGAAACCCAAGGGAAAATTACACACTTTGGACAAAAGAGTAGAGGAGATGAAAAAAGGTTGGAAAGAAGGAATTCGAATACTAAACAAAAAGAAGATTCCTACAAGAATGCTGGGGTATATCGAATTTCTTGAGCATGGAAAAATTCGACAGAAAAAAGTGATTACACTTGAAGATTCTTGGAATGAAGCGGCGGATAACGGAAACGTTAAAGAAATGAAAAAAATAGTGAACAAGGCTATTAATTTTATTATAGAATTGTGGAAATATGGAATTCATGAAAAAACGGGTAAAATAGGTTATGAATTTGGATTAATGAAAAACAAAATCATTCTAATTGACTTTGGAGAAATAAGCGAAAATAAAAAAATACCTCAAAAACAAATTTTGAAAAAATACTGGAAAAAGCCACTTGAAAGACACTCAAGGAAAGAAGTACTCAATTATTTCAACAAAATGGCTGACAAAAAACTAACCATTCAAACGCTCAACAAAAACTGGAACAAAAAAAGAGAAAAATAACCCTCATTAGATATTAGGGTATGCCCGAGCGGGCACTTCATCCCTCCGAAAGATAACACTCAAACACTACCAATGGGAAAGGAATTCCCAATCGTGCTAGCACCCGAGGATGTGTTTCTCCCAAAAAACCATTAAATTTCCCCATTTTCACATGCGCGGTTCTCCCATCAATAAAACCACTCAGTTTTGTTTCAGTGAAAACAGGTTTCTCTCCAAGAAAGCGAGATAACGCATCCACATAGGATTTCATTTCAGTGAATGATGCAGCAGCATGACCCAAAATAAGACATAGCTTGTAATGCGTAATCGTTCCCGTGTCCGTGTTCTCATGAATATCCACTATTTGGTCTAACTCAAAAAGTTTGAATGGCTGCGTGGCACTTCGATTGCTCAATAATGCACGCAGTGTTTCAGGATACAACATATTACGCACCATGGTGAGACTTTGTTCTTTTACTACTCCTAATCGAACATGAGGAGAGTGTTCCCGTTCAAATGTAGTAAAATGATGCTCGTGCGAAGTAAGATGCCACGACATGACTTCATGAAAGCCTAATCCTGTGATACAACTGCGAATATCATCATTAAGCTGTGTTTGAGGAAGAACCCCTCCCTGCGTGTATAACTCCACAGGAATAGGCTGGAGATTATCAAAACCATACGCGCGCGCCACATCATCCACAATATCTAATGGATGCAACACATCGGCGCGAAACTGGGGAAATGAAACAACTAATTGGGAAGAATTTTGCTTCGTAATCGTATATCCCATTCGTGTTAAGAGAGAGGCAGTCTGTTCACTCGTAAACACTGTTCCCAGCGTGCGATTCACTAAACTTATTTCAAGAGGAAGAGAATCCATTTTCAATTCAGGAGTAATACGAGGCGTTGTTTCATTTGGAAAATGAACCTGTACCGAGTAAATATCCCCTTTCATATCCGCAAAGACGTGCGCCAAGATATCCGTGAGAATAGAGAGAGTAGGCCAATAATGACCGGAAACCTCAACAAACAAATCCTGATCATCTATGGAAACGGCCCCTACGTGTTGAGAATTGATAATGGGGGGCATGGAAAGAACTTCTTTTTTGGCATCGCGAAATACGGGAAAAATAGGCATGTTGTGAAGAAGAGGAGCATATTTCTTTCCAGTAGGATGCTCATGCAGAATAGCCAATCCTGAAAGTGGTTTTTCACTACCAAGAGGAGGAAAAACAATCTTCTCAGGGTGTTCTCCTGTAAACGTAATAGGCCACTTGATCTTGTTGAGCGGATAGATTCCAATCGCTCCTTTCTTTCGCTGCCGTGCAAACGTTTCATGGAGTTTTTCCTGTACCCAAATCAACTCATCTAACTTTTCCTGCGTAAGATGAATGTTTCGCACCACAAATGCAGCAGTATAAGGACGCACAGGTAATACTGACGAGTCGACATGAATGTGATAATTCCCTTCTTTCACATGCAACGAGGAAAAACCCTGCGTGTATCCCAAATACGCATTCAACACGCGTGCAATTCCAGCAGGAGAAATCATGTCGGGTCGTTCTGCGGTAATATCAATTTTCAATGCATTCGGGTCATCTGATTCCAAATCAAAACCTAATCGGCTTAATGAATCCCGCAACTGATTAATCGTGAGGGGCTTGCGCATATACCCATTAATCTGTTCCAGTGTCGTATCAACATTCACCATGCTCGTTCACTTTCCTTTCCATAATACCATGCTGAATCCCGGGATAATTACGAATGAAATCCAAATCAACATCGGGGCCGGTAATTTCTTTTAACGAGGATTTTTGATGCAGGAATAATGCTAATCGCTCCAAACCAAAACCCCACGCAATAACCGGAACATTTATTCCAAATGGACGCAATGATTCTTCCCTAAACATTCCTGAATTAATGAGCTCAATCCACTTCCCCAAACCCGGATGAAACGCTTTAGCTTCCATCGAGGGTTCCGTGTACGGATTATACGTTGGCTTGAACTTTATTTTAGTCAAACCCATCTTAGAATAAAACTCGGTGATAACCCCCATGAGATGACGCAAGGTTAGACCCTCCCCTGCAATAAAACCCTCCACTTGATTGAACTCGGACAAATGAGTAGCATCACCCGACTCATTACGATAAATACGACCAATAGCAAAACGCTTAGCGGGAATAGTAATTCCTTTCCCAAACTCACGAAAAGTGGTTGCCGTAGTATGCGTACGTAATAATAATTGCATGGCAACGCGGGCATCCCACTCATAACCAAATCCTTTGGAACCGGTTCTTCCACCATGCTCATGAACAGCCTTAACACGTTTAACGAGAGCAGAATCGGGTAGCACGGCCTTTCCCGGAATGAAAAAAGTGTCCTGAATATCACGAGCAGGATGGTCTTGAGGAATAAACATGGCATCCATGTTCCAGAATGAACTCTCAACTAATGGGCCGTCCATTTCCTGAAAACCCAACGTGACCATTACACGGCGAACATCATGAATCACTTGCTGCAAAGGATGAATCCTTCCAGGGTAGCACGCATCCACGCCGGCAGTAACATCATACCGCTTGAATGAAACATCTTTCCATTTTCCACTCACAAGCAAATCGGGAGTAAGAAGACCTATTTCCGTTTTGGAATCCTTCTTATATCCTGCCTGCTTTGCCTCAACCCCCTTTGATGTAAGAGAAACGGTTTCCTGAACACGATTTTTCACCCCAACAAGACCACGAACAAGAAGATCACGCAGGGAAGAAGAATCAGGAGACACTTTCTCACCACGAGAAATAGACTCTAAGCATTTCATGAGAGGAGAATGCGCAAACGATTTTTTCCCAAGAGGAGTAATAACAAGAATAGTCGTGTTTTCTTCATTTTTTACTTCAATCCAATGAGAACGCTTAGCCAATCCCAACGCAGCAGAAAAAGCGTCCGCATCATGAGTGAAACATTTTTTTGCCTCCACCATGGTGAGCGGCTTTTCTTCCAACGCAATACAAAGAATCTGCTCCGGCAACCCATTTTCAAGAGCATGCTGCCCCGTAGAAGTAAGAATATGCTGAGGAACTTTTTCCCGCAACACACGGATTAAGCCTTGCTCTTCCAACCCGCTCAATACACGACGAATGGCATCCGCATGCAACAATGTCGATTCCGCCAAATAATGCAAACTCGACTCACGACCCTTCTCAAGGGAAGCAAGAACCAAGTATTCGGGAGATGCCATAGTATCTACCCCAAAATAGTCAATAGAATGTTTTAAACCAGCCCCTGTCCCCTAGCAAGGTTTTACCTGCAAGTATGCAAAAAAGAACTTAAAAAAAAGAACCAAAACAGGGTATTGGGCCAATACCGCGTTTAAATAATTTTTTTAAAAAGCCACTTTATAGGCAAAACCCGTGGTGGGAAAGGGATTAATAATACGGCCTAGTTGAACAAGTAATGGACAAAACAATCACCATGATACTAGGGGGAGGATTACTCCTCGTATTCCTCATATGGGTTTTTTTTGGAGACGTTCCACGATTGGATACGCCGGGAGGAATACTCTACGAAAAAACCACTATGGAGAAAATGCGTTCCTGCCAAACGAATGACGAATGCGTATACGCATTAAACATTGAACCGATACTCAAATGCGTATCAGGAAACTGTCCACCCCTCGAAGAAGCACAACCCAAACAAGGAAATCCTGCGTATGAATGGATGGAAGGAACAATCGAAGGATGTGTTAATTTTCAAACATGGGAAAAACTCAACAAAGAAAAAGGAGAAACACTCCAAATCGATACACGTACAACAAGTTGTGCGTGCATAAAAAATGAGTGCACCATGGAGTCAAAAGAATAAAACGATTGAATAAAACTATTCCAATCCAAGCAATAACAGCATAGCACCAATACCCAAAACAAAACAAACCAATTGAATCAAAGATTTCTGCCACTTCACTTCCTTATGCAGTTCGGGAATCAAATCACTTCCCGCAATATAAAGAAAAGAACCCGCGGCAAAAGGAACAAGCCAAATGGAAAAATCATTCAACGCTTCCCCCAATGCCAAAATCAACACCGCCCCCAAGATAGACGTGGCGGCAGTAAGAAGATTCAACCATAATGCAGAACGGACATCGAATCCACCATGCAACAATATACCAAAATCCCCAATCTCCTGAGGAACCTCATGAGCAATAACAGCTAATGTGGTAGCAATTCCAACAGGAACATTAACCAAATACGCCGCACCAATAACCATCCCATCAATAAAATTATGCACGGAATCACCCACCAAATTAACCCATGCAAATGGGTGAACATGAGACTGATGCTGATGATCCTCATCCATATAATGACAATGACGCCAATGAATAATTTTTTCCACAACAAACATGACGATTACCCCAACCAGAACGGCAAGAGAAACATCCAAACCAAAACCTAACTCCTCCACCGCCTCGGGAAGCAAATGAATCAACGCATCTCCTAACAATGCGCCGGCAGCAAACGCAACCAAAAAAATAAGCCCTTCTTTCAAACGCTTCGGATTCAAAGAAAGAGAAAAAACCCCCACCAATGAAATAAGGCTTACTAGTACTACCGAAGCAAGAGCATACAACCAAACCATTTCCATAATATTCCACACCCAATAAAGGTATGAAACAAATGAACCTTTATAATAGGAACGAAGGAAAAATCATACAGCAGGCTGCATTGGATTATTTTTTAAACAGCCAACCGCAGCCGAAAGCGGAGTTGGCAGAGCAGCAGTCCTTTTGCCTAACGGCAAAAGCCCTGGGGGAAAATGCTCTGACGACAAATGCGGAGTTGGCAGAGTGGTCTATAGCGGCAGCCTGCTAAGCTGTTCCGGGAAACCGGGCGAGGGTTCGAATCCCTCACTCCGCGTTTTTACCCATTAAACAAGCTGATAAAATAAGGTTGATAAAATGGAAATGAAAGTAATGCCACCGTCATATTTTGTCTTGACCTTAATTTTAATTATTGGAACCCATTTAATGTTTCCAATAACTTTGGTAATTTCTCCACCATACAGTTATTCAGGAATAATCCTTGTTGTTTTTGGGATAATTATGAACCTATGGGCAGATAGTTTATTCAAGAAAATGAAAACAACGGTAAAACCAAATGAAAGTCCAACTTCAATGATAACATCGGACCCCTTCAAAATCAGCAGGCACCCGATGTATTGTGGAATGGCAGCAATACTGCTTGGAGTGGCTGTTTTCCTGGGTTCAATAGCACCATTTGTTTTTCCAGTAGCTTTCATAATTTTAATGGAAATTGGATTTATAGCACAAGAAGAAAAAAAGATGGCCACGATATTTGGAAGCAAATATTTAGATTACAAAAGAAAAGTCAGACGCTGGGTATAGAGACAGGTTCGAATACCATACACCGTATTAACCCATCAAAAAAAGAAAGAAAAAAAGTAGAAAAAAATACTATCGCTGTGGATTCAATCCACAGCAACAGTACCCCAAAAAAAAATCCAGGGGCATTGGAGTAAAACTACTGCGGGACTAGTGGAACGCGCTTGTCCTCGCACCACGCGTCAGGAGTGAACATCTCATAGGTTCCTGACCAGGAGCGGTTATCCGAAGGATCGGATGGCTCCAAAATCCAAGTACCTGTTTGAATAGGATCTCCTTTTCTCTCTACTGGGTCGGGGAATAGATATCCTTCCACCCATTTCGAGGCTTCCACATTCTGATCGTAGGGAACGACATGCACCATGAATGGAATCTTGAATTCAAGGCAACAATCCCAACACCAGAAACCATCTCCCCACTTCTGCAACTTACTTAATGGATACTGCGAACCAAAAAGGAAACTCGTTCCTTCGAATGCCGCAATCACTCCAAACGGAATGGTGTCCCTTTCCCCCGTCACTACACTAAACTCAATGAGCTTATCAAT
This sequence comes from Candidatus Iainarchaeum sp., assembly GCA_043803765.1. Lineage (GTDB taxonomy): Archaea > Iainarchaeota > Iainarchaeia > Iainarchaeales > VGJJ01 > VGJJ01. The sequence goes on from JAZDJQ010000018.1 coordinate 17,044, forward strand.
AGGGGGAAGCGTAAATCCATACGAAGCATCCGCCCGCTCCTTCAAACCATCCAATTCTGCCATGCAGACATTCTCTGGAGGAAGAGGCGATGGACCTAATACAGGAGTCGCGGGTAATGGAACCGCCAACGGAGCTGACCGGGGACTAGGCAAAGGTGCCGAGCTCACCGACGGCGTTACTGGAACAGGCGCTGACGCTTCTTGCGCCCCTCTCGAAAAAGAAACAACGGAAACAACCGGGCTACTCTCCCCTGATGAGGTACGGTCACCTGAAACAAATGGAACCGCAAGGAAAAGACCAATCAATAAAACCAACCAAATGCGCATATTAATGCCTCCAACCACGCGTACGTGTGTGGATGTAGTATCGCGGAAGAAATATAAAAGAGTGCTGGGGCGAATCAACATAGGTATAAAAACATACAATACAGGAAAAAAAACGGGTTATGACTATTATGGTTTCCAATGAATACGAGAGGTAGAATTCAGGAAAAGGAAGAGCAAGTGAATCCAGGATAAGAGAAGAGGGATTGCAAGAACAGAGAATGTCGGCCCCACTAACAATAATTGATTTTCCACCACCACATTGGAAGGAACAACCAATGAAAGAGTAGCATTCTCAGGAGAAGAAGGACTGGCAATATTTGCAGCGGAAAGCAATCCCACGATAGGAAATATTGGAGAGAATGTAGTGAAAATAACCAAAATACTAAGAATGAGAATGGAAACGCTGAACGGAGTAGCACGAATATACACATTCCCCAAACCGGGAACAATAATATTGGAAAGCAACGCAATCAAAATAGAACGATTCTCTTTTGTTTTGGAAAGCTCCATCTCCCCCTTAAAATAACGCAAATCCTCTTTCACGCGAGCTATACTTTCATTCCTAGAAGAAGGAAACACATTACGACGAAAGCTTTTCTCATTCGCATGAATATCAAACGTATCCGGATCGAATGTTTGAGAAAGAATAGTGCGTTTCCTATTACGTTTAGTTGCCATCTGCTGAAAAAAACGATTCGGCTATTTAAAGTAAAGGGACTATTAAAAAAAAAAGAAAAATGCAAAACGCGTGCGGGAAAACAACTTGCGTCCCGCAATAGGCGTTAACCCTTCGAGAAGAAAATCACTTCTTCGAATTACTGCATTGTGTTCTTTTGCTCCATGTAGCAGTCTCGGCAAAAGACGGGTCGTCCTTGTCGGGGCTGGAACGGAACCTTGGTTTGGGCTCCGCACTTGCTACACACTGCGTCGAACATTTGTCGGGGGCCACTATCGTAACCACCGCGTCCTTGAAACGCCATGCGCTGTTTTCTCCTGTTTGATACTATTATTGGCTGAATTTCTACCCAACCAACACCTAAAACCTGCCAAACATGCTTATAAACCCGTGCATGGGAAACGGCCAAAGAGGAAATAACATAGATAAAATGGTCTAAAACGCCAGCAAGGAGAAAAACCCAATAACCCTATTCCCAAAAAGAAATACAGGAGACAAGATACAGAACCAGCCTTTTTACCAAAAAGCCTTGGGAAAAAACAAATGCAGGAGACAGGATTCGAACCTGCGAAGGCACTAAGCCACCAGATCTTGAGTCTGGCCCCTTTGACCGCTTGGGTACTCCTGCGAGAGCAAAGGAAAATGGGCGTGGAAGGGTTAAAAAAACGCCCTTATTTAGCATGCAAGTCCAACCATGATAGAATTTCCTCGAAAACGATTTCAGGGGATTGTATGGAAGAATCGAACAACTGCGTCCCATGGGATTTTCCCTCTTTCAAAACGAGCTGCTTGTCTGTAAGAGGGGAAGAAGAAAAAATCGTCTGGGAGGAATTGAAAGAATACGCATCCCCTTTGCTTGCCATGATGAGCATGGGAACCGTTGAAAAGCTCATGCTTTCCTTAACATCAATCCCCTTGTAGTTTAGTCCAGGGGAAAGAAGCACGATTCCTTTCGTTTCAGGATGAGATGCGGAATAATTCAATGCCGAATTCGCCCCAATGCTCGCGCCAATAACAAAAATAGTTTCCGCATTCAGAATTTTTTTTGCTTGAGTAATATCTTTCGCTATTTTTTTGAAATCGTCATCAGTAAAAGAAGATGCATCAACGGAATGACCTATTTTTTGAGTCGATTCTCCAAATCCGCGCAAATCAAAAGCATACACCCGATAAGAATAATGTTGAGAAGCATACTCGGCAAATGATTGATAATCAAAACGATCGCTTGCAAATTGATGCAGGGCAATAATCACGGGCTTCTCCGTATTACCATTCAGGGAAGAAGGACAATCCCATACTGTTCCCTTTATACGAAAACCATCTACCGTGTCAAAATCCAATTCAGTCGAATCACATTGCAGTCTGCCCATCGCATTTTCCTCCATCGATTGAGAAGGGGTGTCCGTCACGCATCCCGAAGTGAATAAGAAAAGGAGGAATATAACCATGGCATATAGCAGATTGACTGATACGAAGTGAGAGGACGAAGAAGGTGAATCGGATACTACCAAAGAGGACATACCTAAACAATAGCAGAAATATCTTTTAAGGCGCACTTGGGTAAATAATGAGAAAAAGGAAAGAATGAATCCTATGAAAAAGGAAAAAAGAATGGAAGAAAATTGGGGCAAAATGTTGAGTGTTTTGAAAAAAGAATACACTTGGTCTCGCATCGGACTTACGGGATGGAAAAATCCATTCGAATTAACCATTGCTACGATACTTTCAGCACAATGCACGGATGCACGAGTGAACATTGTTACACGAAAACTATTCAAAAAATACAGAAAACCGAATGATTATTTGAAAGTACAGCCGTTTGAGTTGGAAAAAGATATTCGTTCAACTGGGTTTTACAAAAACAAGGCAAAAAATATTAGAGGGTTTTGTGAAAACATCGTGAAACACCATCATGGAAAAGTCCCTAACAGCATGGAAGAACTGATCAAGCTGCCCGGAATCGGAAGAAAGACGGCAAATATTGTATTGAACGCAGGATTTGGAAAAAATGAAGGAATTGCAGTGGATACGCATGTTTTTCGTGTATCACGAAGATTGGGATTGGCAAAAGGAAACACTCCGGAGAAAGTAGAAAAGGAATTAATGAAAATAGTGGGAAAAAAAGAATGGGGAATGATTACAAATTATTTGATTGCACATGGAAGAAAAATATGCGATGCGAGGAAACCAAAATGTTCTATTTGTCCATTAGTAAAATACTGCCCGCGCATTGGAGTGGTGAAAAGCGCATGAACATTAACCAGGAAATCGCATCCATTTTCTATGAGATGGCCGACTTGCTTGATATTTTAGGAGTCGAATGGAAACCCATCGCTTTCCGCAAAGCCGCACGCACGATTGAAACATACTCAAAACCTATTGAAGAATTGGTAAAGAAAAAAGGAATTAAGGGTGTAATGGAACTGCCGGGAATTGGAGAGGGAATAGGGAAAAAAATAATCGAATACGTGGAAACGGGAAAAATAAAGGAATATGGAGAATTGAAAAAGAAAATACCGCACGGAGTAGAAGAAATGTTGAATGTCCCGGGATTGGGGCCAAAAAAAGCAGCCCAATTGTACAAAAAATTGAAAATTGACTCGATTGAAAAACTAGAAAAAGCAGTGAAAGGAGAAAAAATAAGAACGTTGAGCGGATTTGGAGAAAAAAGCGAAGGAGATATTCTCACGGGATTGGCAATCGTGAAAAAAGGAATGGAACGAAAACCGATAGGAATGATTTTACCCTACGCACGCAGTATTGTAGATGAAATAAAGAAAATTCAAGGAGTCACGGATGCAGAATTAGCGGGAAGTTTACGAAGAAGAAAAGAAACAGTCAAAGATATGGACATCGTGGTGTTTACTCAAAACCCTGAAAAGGTATCCAAACAATTAACCAAACTAAGAGAAGCAAAAACCGTAATCCGAATAGGAGAAAAAATGACAAGCGTGCGATTCAATAATGGATTGCAATCGGATATGAGAATGCTTTCCCCCGAATTATATGGAAGCGGAATGGTGCACTTCACGGGAAGCAAAGAACATGGAATCGCATTGAGAGAAAGAGCCATCAAAATGGGAATGAAATTCTCAGAGTATGGGTTAATGAAAGGAAAAAAAATAATTGCAAGCAAAAAAGAAGAAGACGTATACAAGGGAATTAAATTGCCATTTATCCCCCCCGAATTAAGAGAGAATGATGGAGAAATAGAAGCAGGAGAAAAAGGAGAACTTCCCTCATTGGTAGAATATAATGAGATTAAGGGAGACGTGCACGTTCATACCAATTGGGACGATGGAAGGAATACTACGGAAGAGATGGTGAAAAAGGCCATTTCACTCGGATATGAGTATGTCGCACTAACGGACCACTCACCAAGCGACATCATAGCAAACGGATTGAGTGAGAAGAGAATAATGAAACACTGGAAGGAAATAGAACAGCTCCAAAAAAAATACCCTAAAATTAACATCCTGAAAGGATCCGAAGTTGCCATACTCAAAAGCGGGAAACTGGATTTTCCGGATAGAATACTCAAGGAGTTAGATATCGTGATTGCGAGCATTCATTCGGGTTTTAAGAATGATACCCAAACGATGACAAAACGCATCACCAACGCATTAGAAAATGAATATGTTCATTTCATGGGACACCCAACCGGGAGACTAATTAACAAACGCAACGCGTATGCATTTGAATTAGAAAAAGTGTTAACCACTGCTGAAAAAAATAGAAAAGGAATGGAAATTAACGCACAACCATACCGGATGGACTTAAACGCACAACATGTTAAGGAATGCATACGAAGAAAAATACCCTTATTCATTAACACGGATTCCCATTCAGCCGAAGAAATGGATTACATGACGTTGGGAATAGGGCAGGCACGGAGAGGGTGGGCAGAGAAGAAAGATATTGTAAATAGTCTCCTTTGGAAATCATTTCAGAAAAAAATAAAACGATAAAAAAAATATTTTTGATTGAATAAAGAGTTTGATTGTTTTTTTTTAATTATTATTTTTGATTGATGGAAAATTTTCAAGCAGTTGATATGTAGCATGAAGAAAAACGAATATTTATAAGCGAAACGAAGGGAGTTCAGAACCTCGCTGAATAAACTATAGCAAAAAGCCTACGTATTTGAACAATTTAATGGGCTTTTTGCATATAGCAAACCGTTCGAAAAAAGTTCAAAAATTAAAACGGTTTGCTATATTCTTATGACGAGGTATCGAGCATGTTATCCATCACCACTATTCAAACATTCCATGAAAATCTTGAACAACTGAGCAATGAGTTGAAAGAAAGACTCATCGAAAGTGAACACCCTGCCGTAGACAAAAAAGTAGAGATGTCCATTCTTGGATTAGAACACTTGCTGTTTAACCACCCGTTTACTCCAATACAAGAGAAAACACTCATGAAGATTGACTCCATTATTCAATTAGCGGCTATTACCCGGGAAGCCTATGCGTATTATGAAAAAGACATGGAACGAACCCACGCGCAGGAAATGTTAACAATGAATACGACGGAGGTCACACTCACTCAACCGTTATTGAGAAGAAAATATTCCCTCCTCAACCGAGAAGCACACCTTGCGCACGTGAAACCAATGGAACGCGCAGTGGTATTAGGCAGCGGGGCATTCCCCATCACTTCGATTACATTAGCCAGACGATTTGGTGCATTTGTAAGCGTATATGAAACGAATGAAGTGAATCAGCAAATAGGAAACGAAGTTATTCAAAAAATTGGATTGCATCCAAAAGTACGTTTTATTCAACAAAAAGAAATTGCCGCCCACCTACAAAAGGCGGATGCCGTATGGTTAGGAATGCGATTAGAGGAAAAAAGAAAATGCTTAGAAGAAATAGCCCCTATTTTGTCCCCCGGGACACGCATTGTGTGCCGAACCGTATACGGGCTGCGCACACTAATCCACGAGCATGTTTCAACAAAGGGATTGACTCATTATACTAAAATCGGAACGATTCACCCAAGAAAAATGGAATTGGAAAGCAGTGAATTATTCATTCGTTAACCAAAATCAAAAAGACGCTTTTGTTTAGGAATAGAAGCAAAACCATCCACTCGAATACCAATGCGTCTAAAAGAAAAAGAAGAAGAATCACATAATTCCATACCGAGAGATTCGACCTCTTGCATGAACTGCTCCCGAGTCGCACAAGGAACAACAAGGGATTTTGATTTAGATAATGGAACAAGATGAGAAGTAATGCCGTGCACACTTACATGAGTAAAAAACTGTCCTTTTGATGCCGTAGTTGCCCATATTTCCTCACAAAGAAGTAAAACAAATTGTTTGATTTCACCCCACTCGGACATATCATAAGGAAGCGTGCAGATACGGGAATGTTGTTTTTTCTCTTTGCTTGTTTGCAGTGGAGACTCATCGATTCCTCTGGAAGAGGCAAGGAGGTATTCTCCTTTTGCTTTTCCAACACAACGTATTAATTCGGATAAAGGAGTATGCCGAATATCAAGAATAGTATGAATGCCTTTCTCTTCTAACAATTCTTTCATTTTAGGACCAACCCCCATGAGGGACTTTATGGGAAGAGGGTCAAGGAATAAAGTAACATTTTCAGGCAACACCGAGGTAAGACCGGAAGGTTTTTGAAAATCGGAAGCTATTTTGGCAACCCGTTTATTTGGAGCAATTCCAATAGAACAAGTGAGTTGTGTTTCCTTCACTACACTTGACTGAAAATCCTGCATTTTTTTTTGAGCGACGGAATAATCACCCTTACAAGTAGTTGTTAATTCAGCATAGGCCTCGTCAATGCTTGCTAGTTCAATCCCATCCGTGTATGAAACAAGACGCGTGAATAATTCGTCCGATACCCGCATGTATTTTTCATGATTTACGGGAACAAATCGGCCGTCCGGACAAAGGGTTTGCGCATGCGCAATGGGCATACCGGCCTTCACTCCATATTTTCGCGCATCATAGCACGCGGAACTCACTACACCACTAGTGGGAGTACGTCCTGAATACACGCAAACAATAACAGGAGTATTCCATTCGGGGTGGTCTCGTTTCTCAATGGAAGCAAAGAAAGCATCCATATCAACATGCGCAATAATACGAGAAGGCATCGAACAACTATCATTCTTATAAGCCCAAAAACCTATGCATGGTACGTTGAGGAATAGGAGGAATGCAAGGATGGTACAAGTATTGACGAGTCAAACATTTGAAGAGAAAATACTAAAGGAGAAGAAGCCCATGATTGTTGATTTCTGGGCAGCGTGGTGCGGACCGTGCCGAATGCTAGCACCCGTTTTTGAGGAATTGGAAAAAGAATTTGAAGGAAAAATAGGGTTTGGCAAAATCAATATTGATGAAAACACAGATATTGCGTCACAGATGAGTATTTCGAGCATTCCATGCATGGTTTTTTTTTCAAAAGGAAAAGAAGTCGGACGCATGGTGGGGATGATGCCCAAAAGTGAACTCAAGAAACAGATTTCCGACCACTTGAAACACGCATAATTTTTCTACGAGAATTAGTCTTTTTCTTCGCTTTGGAGGATGGAGTCATCCTGCCGAGAGAAGGGTATGCATTTACCGTAGGGTATTTTTTTGGATTGATTTTATGCAACAAACGAGTAGGGGCAATTCGAACACGGTAACAAAAAATACGGGGAAACAACTTGAGGGAAGTAAGAGTTGTTTTGAAAATAATCCGAAGCGAAGGAATTTTCCCAGTGCGGTTAAACCAGTAAATGGCAACGGACAAAAAAACGGTGAGAAAAAAGATGAATAAAAAATGAATAATCGTCCCAAATATATCAGGGGTAATGCTTGGGGAAAGGGAAAGGGCCATACAGTGGTTTGTACGAAGCGCGCAATATAAACCCTGCTTTATGCCAGGGGGACGCTTAGGAGCGATCCAATAACATATCCGATGAGCGCGGCACCCGTTCCAATGATCGCCAATTCAGCACCGGAACGCCACCACTCCGTTTTAGTGTAATGCCCTTTGAGGGCCCCTGCAATGAATAATACGATTAAGGAAAATAGAACTGTGACCCCCATTGCAAAAGAAACAGGGAAGAAAAAAAATGGAAGGATAGGAAATAATGCACCAATGAGAGCAGCAATCGTCACAATAATGGCGGATTGAAGGGGTGTTTCGTTGGAATTCTGAAGATGAAGCTCATCCGCCAGCATCACCTGCAGCCAGCGATCACGATTCGCCGTAAGCTTCTGCACGATCATTTCCAACTGCTTCCCTCGAAATCCTTTCCCAAAATAAATACGACGAACCTCATCGCGTTCCTCTTCCGGGTCCTCCTCTATTTCCTTCAATTCGTGCTTTTTTTCACGTGCAAGAAATTCAATGGAAGCCTTGCTCGAAGTATAGGCAACAGCACCCATCGAAATCCCCTCGGCAAACATGGCAGCTAGTCCTGCCACAACTACAATACGCGTGTCCTGCGTTGCCGCCGCCACACCTAAAACTAAACCCAACACATTCACTAAACCATCTTGCCCGCCTAAAATGAGGTCACGCAGCCATTCCCCATTCACTAATGAATTGGAAGAATGTTCATTCCGCTGATGCGCCACCCTTCTACTGCGGGAAAGAATCCTCGTTTTCTTTTTTTTGGAAATGGGCATACTGTGAAAGGAAAAAAAAGCAGACTATTTAATGATGAGGGAGTTCCCTTCCATTTTGTGCACGCGGGCTTGTTTCATCGAGAAGAGTCGAGATAAAAATTTCCCCGAAAAGAGATTCCTGCCACGCATTAAGTTTTCCATCATTCATTAAAAATAATAATGCCAGGAAGGATTCTATTACTTCTTTAGTGCTGCGACCTTCCATCATACTCGAGAAACGAGACAACCCCACTTCATCCGAAAAATGATGAGCAAGGTCATAGAGTTCTTTCATTTTTTCCTCCAAATTCATTGATGCAAAAGGAAGACTAAACACGGGCCGGTCTCTTCCATCCCGCTCGCGCTGAATCCTAGTCTTAGTCTTCTCAAGAATGGACTCAATACTTTCAACAAGCTGGTCAAGCGTCACTTTCCCTTCACGCGTAAGAATAGGAGACATGAGCTCGGGCATCATCCCGCCCAATAATTGCTCTTCCGTAAGAAGGGCTTTCCATTCCACATCATCCGCTTCCTCTAATGAAGGAATGCGCAATGCGCGCGCTTTGAATTTTAGAAGAATAGCACTCGCCAAAATGGCATTCGCGGGGAGACGCAAATCCGTGCTTTGGAGGGAACGAATACGTTCTAAGTATTTTTGTGCGAGCTCCTTCACATCAATATTCCAAGGATCCATCTTCTCACTTTTAACTAATGAAATAAGAATGGTTTTCCAAGCAGGCTGGTCAATCAACCCTACTAAGTCATCCGAATTGCGGACGGAAAGGGAAGTATCCACCATCTCAAAAGAAGCATACTCATCCTCTTCCCCTTCCGAAAAAGAAGACGTTTTTGTTGAAACACGAGACATGAAGAATGAAAGAAAGGGCGGAATAATTAACCTTTGCCTTACCCCTTCCCTTTCGGCACACGAAAAAGGTTATTAAGAGAGAAACAATGGGCATCCCATGAAACGTATAACAACGGGAATCCCAGGGTTTGATGACATTACGGAAGGGGGATTGCCCGAGGGGGCATCCGTGCTCGTAGCAGGAGGACCCGGAGCGGGAAAAACCATTTTTGCCATGCAGTATATCTATGAAGGAGCACGCTCGTATGGAGAACCCGGGCTGTATGTAACATTGGAAACAGGATTGAAAGATATTACGTGGAACATGCAGTCCTTTTCATGGGATATTAAAACACTGCAAGACAAAAATTTGATGAAAATTTACAGGCTGAACATGACGCGGACACACAATATTGAGGAAGTGGAACAACAAGTTGAAAAAGAACTGGCCATTATCACCAAAATGGTGGATAGCATTGACGCCAAAAGATTAGTTATTGATTCCATCACCTCATTTGGAGTATGGATTCCCGAACAAGGAATGCTGCGCAACATTATTTTTGAATTTGTGAATCGACTCAAAGAGACGGGATGCACGACCATCCTTACGGGAGAAATTCCAGGAGAAGACCGAAACACAATAGGATATCGGTTTTCAGCGGATGGAATGGGAGAATTTGTTGTGGATGGAGTAGTAGGACTTTATTTTACCCCGCCTAATCGAAGCGTATTCGTACGCAAACTGAGAGGAACGAATCATTCTAAGTCCGTGCACACGTTTGAGATTGCAGAGAATGGAATCAAAATAAATTCAAAAGACGAAGTATTGTGGGGAGCATTACGGCAGTGACTATTTCACAAAATCATCCAGGATGATTTTTACCGCCTTTATTACATCCGCATGGATTTCGGCAATTGGACGATTGGCATCAATGATTAGAATGTTTTCATTGGGTAGAAGATGAGGGAGTTGCAGATACTGGGATTTCACTTTCTCCAAAAATTCCTTTTTCTCAAACTTATCCATTATTTTTCCTGATTTTTCCATACGTTCAACGCATGATTCGGGGGATGCATTGAAAAACAAGACAATGTCCGGAATGGGAAAGCCCGCATTCACACGAATCGCATGCGATGTAAGAATTCCTTGTGAAGATTGGTATGCAATCGTGCTGTACTTGTACCGGTCGCATACTACAACATGCTTTTGTGAAAGCAATGGAGCAATAAGGGTATCCACATGCTCTTCCCGATCCAGTACATAAAGTTCAAGCATACGGTCCTTCAACATGGAAATTGTTTCCTTGTTTTTTTGACTCAAACGTTCATGAATTTCTTTCGTAAATCGAGTGTTAGAAGGCTCCCGAGTCAAAACAACGGTATCAATCGTCTTATAGTTTGAAAAAATCCAATTGGTGAGAAGCTGTGCCTGCGTTGTTTTACCCGACCCGTCGATGCCTTCCACCACGATAAAAATTCCTTTCTCTGGCATACCCTTTCCGCTCCTACTTACTTAATGAGGGATATTACATTCAGTACTCGTTTAAAGACCACCCTCGGGGAACCATGCCCATTTAGGTGAAAAACCAAATAATGCCGGGCCGCCCAATCAAGAAGAGGATACGTCTTAGTACGATAGACACGGAAACGCTCCCGAATAACGGAAGGAGCATCGTCTTTTCGACGAATGAGTTTTCCATTGTCCACATCACAACTTCCCTTTTTTTTAGGATGCATGGATGCTCCGTAAATTCTCCCGCATTTTTTACATTGCGTTCTTCCCGTGAGACGGCGAAAAGTTTCCTCTTCGGAAACATCAATGTAAACGAAAGCCGAAATATCTTGTTTGATTGAGTGGAAAATTTTCCGCACTCCTTTTGTTTGCTCAATATTTCGGGGAAAACCGTCCAATACTATTTTTTTTCCTTTAAGCGAACGCAATTCTTCTTTCAAAATGTAATACGCAATCGTGTTTGAAACCAAATGCCCTTTTTTGGTCATTTCATTAACTTTAGAAGCATACTTTCCTTTCTGCTCCACATGATTCCGCAGTGCCTGCCCCATGGAAAAATGAACCCATCCCTGCTTTGCAAGCAGTTGAGCATAGGTTCCCTTTCCACTACCGGGAGGGCCCATCAGGGAGATGATCATAGTGTTATTGCGTGCGTTTTTTCTTATTAAAGGAAGATGCTTTTTTGGTAAAGGGTTGAAGAATGACACACCATTGCTGTTTTCGTGCAGAAAAATCACTCACTTTGCGATAAGAGAGAATACGAAAAGAAGGAGAAGAAAATCCTTTTTTTTGAATAAGAGAATAAACATCGTGAATTGTAGAAGAGGCATCGACAAAAAGGTAGAGGTGGATTTTTCCTTTTGGTTTGCACCAGCGCAATGCAGAAGAAAGATACGAAATTGCAGTATCGGGAGCGGGCATCACCACATGGTCGCATTTTTCTAGAACGGGAACCTTTTCAACATCGCCCCAAATAGGAACAATTTTTCCCACTACTTTGTTTCGGCGAATGTTTTCCTCAACAAAAGGCTGGGCGGATTTATTCCACTCAATCGCGTACACCCGAGAAGGACGTTGATGCTTGGCGATGAGAATAGGATACGGTCCCACGCCTGAAAAAAATACGGCAACGGATTGAGCCGGTTTTATTTCCATAACCACACGCTGCCTTTCCGTTGAGAGACGGGGATTGAAAAAAACTTTCCCAGGATGCACGGAAAACGTGCACCCCCACTCGGTGTAGTGCGCTACAGGGTTTTTTTCTCCCGCGAGCCAGCGGATTTTTTCGACGCGGTATTTTCCAGAGTGTTCTCCTATTTTTTCGTATACGCGGTTTAGTTGAGCGTGAGTGTCCAACAATGTGCGTGCAATCTTTTTTTTCTTTTTCTGCAGTTCTTTTGGAATTTCGATTAATGCCATCGTCCCAAGGACATCAAAAGAATAAACCGCGTGCTTTCGTTCAAAAGGAGTCAAAATCGCATCAAGTGATACGCGATAAGAATGGACATGCCGGTGCATACCCGTTAAGAGCGGGGATATTCCTTATAATTCCCTCCCGCCCCCATTGAGGAATGATTGATATCATTCTGGGTTTCGTAAACGAGTATTTCATCCAACCCATGACAGATGCAAGCGTTTCAGGATATAATCCAGTAAACACGATTACGTATGGAATTATCCTATTAGTAGTAGCATTTTATGGAATATATCCTTTCTTCAACCGCCGAGGAGTAAAATTCGATTGGCATTTTCTCCAATCATTGCTTCCCTACATTTTGTTTGGAATTAGTTTACGTGTGCTGGAGGACCAGCACATTCTGATACGAAGCGCAAATCCTCTTGATGCGGGATTTTATATTTTTACACCGGGCATTTGGATACTCACATTCTTCCTCGTAATGATTGGATATGTTCTATCTCTATTTCTCTATTCAAAAAAAGGAATACCCCCGCACCAAACAATAACCATTATCGGAATCATATTCGCGCTCCCCGTATTTGGACTCATGCTCATGGAAGCAACCGAATGGAAAGGCACACTCATTATTCTGGCACTCACGGGAGGAATTTTTTTCCTCGTGGAACGTGCAGCACGATGGAAAAAATGGGATTTTTTCAATCATCCTCTTGTCAAGACTGCGTTTGTTGGACAATTACTTGATACGAGTGCTACGTTTACTGCGTTGGAATTCTTTTCATGCGGAGAACAGCACGTTCTGCCACGACTCTTGTTCGGGGCATTCGGAAACATCTCGTTCTTCTTCGTAAAAATCCCGCTCGTATTAGCATTTTTGTATCTCCTTGATAAAGAATACAAAGAAAAAAATGCCAATCTCTATGGATTTATCCTTCTCTTCATTGCCATCTTGGGGTTGGCCACGGGAGGAAGGGATTTACTCACGGTTCTGGCAGGAACATGCTCAAATTAAGGAAAGGGAATAATAACCACTGCTTCCTTCCAATCAAATGCTCTACCTCATCGGGATTGGACTCACGCTCAACCAACTAACACTAGAAGGATTACATGCCCTACAGCGGTGTGACAAAATTTACGTGGAAACGTATACGAGCAAATACAGCGAAGGAACGATTTTACAACTCGAAAAACTTATTCACAAACTTGTTATTTCACTCAACCGGGAGCAGGTTGAAAACCAATTAAACGAAATAGTAAAAGAAGCGCGCCACGAATCAGTCGCATTATTAGTTTATGGCAATCCACTCTCTGCGACAACCCACCATACAATTCTTATTGCATGTGAAAAAGAAAAAATCCCTTATCATGTTATCCCCGGAATATCCATATTCAATTACCGAGGAATTGTTGGATTAGACGAATACCGTTTTGGCCGTACCACTACATTTGTTTTCCCGCAAGAAGGATACGAACCATTATCTCCATTTGATATGATTGTAGCAAACAAAAAACAAGGATTGCACACCCACTGCTTATTCGACTTGCATCCTGAAACACAGCGATTCATGACAGTAAGTGAAGCAATCACCTTTATTCAAAGCGCTTCCAACGCACGTGAAATCAACATCCATACATGGTTAGGAATAGGAATGGGAGGAATGGGAAGACATGATGCGATTATTCATTCAGGCAACCTGGATCGTTTGAAAAAAAAAGAATGGAACATTTTTCCTCAAAGCATGGTCGTTTGCGGGGATTTAACCCCGTATGAGAGGGAAGCTTTACAAACCCTCACGCATGAAAAATGGGTATGACCTCTTCTCTAAAAGAAATAGACTGGAAAACAGAGATTGAAAAAAGAGCATCCCGGTATCGAAGTGTGACGCAGAAAGCACTGAAAAAAATAAGCATTGTGGCAAAAAAGAATACGAAAGAGTATACGATTGCCATGGACTATTTGACAATGGCAAATAATTATTTCAACGATGCGATTCACTTCCAAAACAAGGGAGATTTCATTCTTGCCATGGCTGCATTCTCCTATGCCCACGCATGGTTAGATGCAGGGGTTCGCGCTGGAATCTTCGACGGAATGGGAGACGACCAGCTATTCACATTACCCTAAACCATTAAAAGAAAGAAACATCTCCGTGTAGAAGTATGAAGATATACCAAAAGGAACTCATCGGAATTGATTTGCCATGGGACAAAATAGGAATGGGAATAGGAATCATCATTCTACTCTTTGCCGGATGGATTCTTTTCAACTCATCAACAGGAAACGTAGTATATGCCACTCTAGGAAAAAACCCCATTTCACTCATCAAAGACGATGCCACAATCCTTCATGTCAAACTAACCAATCCAACGAATGAATCGGTGAGCAACATCGTCGTGCTCACGGAAACAACCGGAACAAACCAATTAAGTGTTTTTCCGCAACAAAAAACAATTTCCCAACTAGGACCGCAAGAATCAAGGGAAATGGAATTCAATGTAGTTCCATTAGACCCAGAAAACAACCCCTTTCTTCCAGGAACCTACCGGATTGATGTACGAACAACGCTCAACAATACGATATATCAAACGAGCGTCTTTCTCAATGTTGAAAAGTAATTCAACTGCTTTTTTCTTTTGCGTAGAATGCAGTTAAGTATTTCCGCAGATTCGCAAGAAATAAGGATTCATCTTCTTTCCGAATACTGCCTCCGGCGGATGGAATGTGTCCACCGGCATTAGCATCGGATAATCCTGCAATGGATTTTTCCAATAAGTCATTCACCGGAATTCTGAAATCCTGCCGACGCGCGGACAGCGTTACCCGTGTTCCATTCGCCACGTCCTGAAGCATAATAACCGTGTAATGAGGATACTTTCGCGATAGCTTGTTGATAAGAAGACTCTTAATAGCATGTTTGGGTCGCACGCTGGAAAGAATCAATTCAATTTTTTCTTCTTTTTCCAATTCCCTTTCCGCACGGTCCATCCATTCATTAATTTCATCCTCTATAACACTTACTAATGAACGAAAGCCCGAGTTCAATAATTCATTAGGATGAGAAGCATTCGTTATGATACCCAACAATTCTGAAAGCTGATACGATGAGAGAATTTGGGTACAATAAATAATACTACTCATTATACCAAACGGAGCAGCAAACGGGTCGTCCTTCACAGGATTCAAACCCCATTTTTTAGCCGAAGCATCCACAAAACTTTTCCAACTAGCATACGCCGAATCGGATGTAATTCCAATACAAGGAATCCAATCCTTGTCACGCATATCCACGACCATGGAAAACAACGTATGAGCAAGAATAGCCGTAGGAAAACTACTGGATTCCGTTTCCCATACAATTTGGGGCTTTAATACAATAAAACGAGGAGAAGAATACTCGTTGTATACCTTATGATGGTCAATCACCAAAATGGGACAAACCGATTCCATTTCCTGCAAAAAAGAAGTAGGCTTTTGCTCAATAGAACGATCCACACTAATCAATTTAGTCAAACCCGCCCCTTTTATTCTACGCACTAATGCATCATCGATAAATGAAGAAGAATGACCAAAGGGTTGCACCCACTCAGGAGCGTTCCCACGAAGACGAATAACTCCAATTATTACGCTTGCCGCAGCCGAAAGACCGTCCCCATCATCATCGTAAAGAATACCCACTTTGTCTTCCGGAGTAATATTTCTAAGAAAATTCACCGCTTCTTCAAGACGAGACCTGTCCTGCAAGGGCAATCTACCCACCCAGGAAGGAATACCATCTGGTGCCATGTATTATTCTCCTATGCCCAATGCTTTTAAGGAACATTTCCCAAAAATGAAGAATGGAATCCTTCTCTCATACTAATTCAGCGGGAAGAACCTATTTTCTCCATCAAAATGGACGATTGTTTTATTTCTCGTCAAAAAAACAAGGGTGTCTTTCTGACATTCCAGCAGGATATATCATCGTTGAAAGTGAAAAAACCAGCCTCCCGCTACTCAAAAAGATGGAGTGAGAAAAAAACATGAAGCACGAAAAAATGATGCAGGAATGGTATGAAAAAAACAATGTGGATGCACTCTATACGAGTACGAACGAACAACTGCAAGACCCGCTTTTTACTAAATTTACTGGAATATATCACACCGATTTTTCATTTCGCTTTTTCCAATCACCCGAAAAGAAACTACTGCTCTGCACCCCTCTCGAAAGAAGAGTAGTTAAACATCAGTATAATGGAAGAACTAAAACCGTTACGACTCAAAAAGAAATCACACACGTCCTGCGCGGATTGTTTGGAAAGAAAAAAATAGGATTAAATCTACGCTATATGACTGCAACACAGTATACTGCACTCAAGAAAACATTTCCACACACCCCATTTAAGGATGTGAGCGAGGCACTTGAAAAGACGCGCACCATCAAAACAAAAGAAGAAAAAAGAAAAATAATAGAAGCAGTGAAAATAACACAAGAAATATCAACCAAAATACCGCCACTCTTACGAAAAGGAAAAAAGGAAATAGAAATAGTAGCAGAAATAAATTATCACCTTGCACGAGAAGGATGCGGGAACGCTTTTCCTACCATTGTGGCATTTGGAAACAACACACCAAACATTCATCACTTTCCAAGAAATAAAAAATTAGTAAAAAATGAAATAGTATTAGTTGACTTTGGGGCAAAATACCAAGGATACTGCACCGATGCAACTCGCACGTTTTGTTTTGGGAAAGCAAGCGAGGAACAAAAAGAATGGTATGCACGAGTATGGAACGCACAACAAGAAGCATTCAAAACCATTATTCCGGGAAAAAAAGCATTCGATACAATGAAACAAGCAGAAAAAATACTGGGAAGAAAAATCCCCCACGCAGTAGGACATGGAATAGGATTAGAAACACATGATTACCCAGGAGCTATTCAAGGAAAAGCAGATTGGGAATACCAAGAAGGAATGACATTGGCAATCGAACCCGGATACTATGGGAAAGCGTTCGGAATACGAATAGAGGATGACGTCCTTGTTACAAAAAATGGGTGCAAAATACTCAGTCATGCGTCCAAAAAACTTGTAGAAATATAACCCTGCTTCTCCATACTAGTAGAATGCAACTCGCTCAAGCAAAAGAACGATTAGACAACGCCCTCGCACGAAAGGATATGATTATGCTCATAGGAGACTGTGAAGTAAAATACGAAGGAAGGGCTGCAAGCAATTTACCAATAGGAAGCCGCTTACTCCTCATCAAAGGAGACGGAAGTTTTGCTATTCACCAAAACAGGCTACTGCGTCCAACGAATTACCTGATGAGCAGTTCATGGTCTACTGTACTCGACGAGGAAAAAAACACGCTGATTATTACCGCAACAAAACGCAGTCCAAAAGAAACACTCAGCGTATTCCTAAAAAATGTTGAAATGTTAAACGTGCACGTGATGGAAGACCATGCTGCTGATTTCAAACTTGTTGGAACGGAAAAAGAACTAAATGACCAGCTCATGAACGATTTAGAAGTATTAGAAAAAGGATTGAAACCATTGAAACAAGAAGACGTGTTACGCAAGGGATTTGTGGATATTTTAGCAGAAGACAAGAATGGCAATCTCGTCATCATTGAACTTAAACGAAAACAAGCAGACTATAATGCGGTCATGCAGTTGCAACGCTACGTGAACGAATTGAGGAAAATAAAAAACAAAACCGTTCGAGGAATTATTGTGGCTCCTTCTATTGGGAGGCCTGCACTTGAACTATTGAAAAACAATGGAAATGAATATTATTCATTCGAATTCGATGTAACGCAACCGCGGGCAACAATAAAGGGAATTGATACAAAACAACGGACTATTTTTCAAGCATTAGAAGGAAATACGGCCGTGAAAAAAAAGAAAAAAGAATGATAGGAAAAAATTATCCCTTCATTCCTTCATATATCAAAGGAATGCCACTCACCATAGCAAGCAAAGCAAATAACTCCCCACAAGAAAATAGACTTATGTATTCCATCCATCCAACAAAATCTCCCCTTACTGAAAGAGCTAATCATGAGGGAGTTTAATAAGGAACAACTAGGGTGTGTTCAACAGGTGTACGGGTTTAAAAAAGAAAAAAACATTCAAAGAGAAAGTAAAAGGGGGAAGCCCATCCATGCATGGTTTAAGACACATAATCGCCGTATTCGTTTTCATTGTAATCCTATCTAACGCATGGGGATTAGCATCCGACCCGCCCAGTGGATTAGATGGAACACTTGCTACTATCGCGGAGGAAGGATACCTTACCACGTATACGAGTAGAGGGTGGGGTGCCACCTATGGTTTTCCCCAATCCCAATACTCAATAGATGAAACAGACTTCCATGATAATTCGGTTGACTTTGGAGAAATAGGATTATACGGACTAGGACTGGAAAATTTACTCAACCCGCAATATTCCGAGTTAAATGTGGGTACGGATTCCCCAGCCAAGATTGAAGAAACCGCCCAATCACTCATTCTATGGGTGTGGACGCCTGCAACGGAGGATTTTGGAATTCATCACCAAGGAGTAATGCCCAATAATGGAATCACCAACGTAAAAGAAAAAATAATGGGAATCAACACCGCATCCAACGCATGCATACAAGATGCAAGCGTTGCCTACAACCAATGGGGTGTTCCAAAAGACACGATTAACAAGCAAACAACTTCTACGCTTTCTTCACTCGCAGGAGAAGGATACCTATTCCTATTAGCGGCAAAACAAAAAGGAGAAAATGAACAAAAATATATGAAAATAGCCAAAGGAATAGGGGACATGTTCCTCACAACCATTATAACACCGGCAACTACTTCGTTCGGGTTACACCCCGAAAATTTAGTTGACCAGTATAACAACACGATTCCATTAGGAATGATGCCGTCCCAATTTACAATTCTATCCAACTCAGAGGACACTTCCCTTTGCTCAGACGGAGGGTCAATCAAACTACACGAAAATAGGAAAATATGGATGGCACAAGCCGCGCATTTCTTGAGTTCCCTTGGAACAACAACAGGAGAAACAAAATACACCGAGGCATCCCAAATCATTACCGATGGAATACTATCAATCCAAGAGTGCGACGGAAGCTTCAAAGATTACACACGATGGGAGGGAGCAGGAACGGTTCCTAACAACTGCACTCCAACGGATGGAAGCGACTCATACGAAGCATATCCTGGAAATGTCACCGTAGCGGAAACAAAAGGATTCATTACCGACACGGGAATGATACTCTATCTGCTTCAACGAGCAAAATCAGGAATATACACTTCCAGCTTAGCCTACCGGAACGCAGTAACATACTTACTCGAGTTAGAAGAGAACGATGCAGGATTTGGATACAAGAAAAACGGGGGCCCTATCAAGTATGCCAGTTATTCAATCGATACTGAAAATAGAGCGTTTGCCCAACTATTAGAATCGAATGTATTCCTCCGAGCATCCTGTGAAGAAACGAATACGGACGTGCAAAAAAGACTCCAGGATAAGGCCTATGAACTCATTCAAAAATCAGACATTTTCATTCCAAGCGAATTAGACAGCAAAATCGCCAATGCGATATCCCCCGACCCGGGAATTAATATTCTAGCCGTATCCATGGCGGCAGACAACTGGAAAATCATAACAAAGGGATGCCAAGAATGCGGGGACGCAGATGAAGACGGATACATTGACGGAGAATGCGCCGGAGACACTGTAAAATATGATTGCAATGATACTGATACTACGATTCATCCGGGAGCAGAAGAAACATGCGATAGGATTGACAACGACTGCGACGGAATAACCGATAATGGATTTGATGAAGACCAAGACGGGCATTCCACTTGCGCAGAACCGTCGGACTGCAATGATGCACATGACGAAATATACCCGGGCGCCCCGGAAAAAGATGATGAAATGGATAATGATTGTAATGGAAAAATAGATGACGCAGGAATAGAAATGAGCATTCTCACCGACTTGAATACCGGAATTGAAGGAGCAGAAGTATTACTTGTTGATTATGGAAATGCATGCGCTGGTTCATTCGCCAATCCTGCCGAAAACATTGAAGAAATAAAATCACAATGCAGCACTATTGGAAACTGCATTACGGATGAAAACGGGTCCTGCTTTGTGAATGTGAAAAAAGACGGAAAATTCCAAGCACTCGTACAGTTTTCAGGAGCAAACGCATCATCCAATCCGTATGAATATGCTGCAGGACAGCACATTCTCATTCGCATTGCATTCGACACGAATAACATAAGTGCAAATGACAACCAAGAAGTGGGAAAAGGAAACCCTTTCACCGACAACCCGTATATGGTTTGGGGAATGATGCTCATCCTACTTATTTTGCTGGGCATCGGATTTGTCTATTTCTATCGAACAGGAAAAATACCGCCCATTACCGAGTGGGGAAAAGGATTTAGAAAAACCGTAAAAGAAGACAAAAAAGGAACAACCATCCGCTCATTACCCATCGGAGGAAAAATAAAAATTCCTTCACTATCCGCAAATAGAATTGCATCCAAAATCGTTTCAGGAAAAATAGAAAAACCAAAACAACCCAAAGTAGGAAACTTCCCGCCAAAGAAAACAGATTATGGAAATAAGAAAGTGTGGCGGGACGTGTAATAGTACACCATTCTTCACAAAAAAAATCCCTACCTATTTCAATCGTTCGGTTTGCCTCGTGTGAATGGGAAAATACCTCATATTGAACACACCCACCTACACGGACTCCGTATCAGGATTGAGTTCATTTGAAAAAGAACGAATAGGCAAAATCATTGACCATCTCGCCGAGCAAGGAGATAAAGTAGGTAAACCATTATCCGGTTTATCCTTTTTTCGTGAAAAAAAATTCAATGGAAATAGGCTTTATTTTTTAGTATATCCAGAATGGACTACTATTTTAGTTGTAGCCGTTGGCCCAAAAAAAGTACAGCAAAAAATAATCAGAGAAATCATCCTGCGATTGCCTGAATATAAAATATTTGTACGAAAAATCCTCCTCGAAAAGAAACTCACTTAGTACGGGGTCGCAATACCGTCACGCGTCCGCCCTTAAGGTCATCCAATGCACGCATGAACGCACGATAGGCAGGATCATTTTCTATCGCCAAATCTTTTTGCATGGAAACCACTTTAGTTGATGGCATAGTAATCCTTACATCCCTAACAATTTAAATAAAGAAGGTGAATTTCCAGCGTGCCCCATGAATAAGTTAAAAAGAAGACAAAAAACAACTGAGTAGGCAACGATATTTAGAAAAAAAAATCGTATCATCTGATGCAATCCAAATATAGATATAGCAAAAAGCCTAAGTATTTGAACAATTTAATTGGCTTTTTTCATATATCAAACCGTCCGACAAAAGTTCAAAAATTAAAACGGTTTGCTATAACAACACTAATTACCGCACCATCACGGCTTTCTTTCCTAATTCTTCCTCAATGTATAGCAAGCGATTGTATTTGGCTACACGTTCCGAACGAGAGAGAGAACCCGCTTTCAAGTAATGCGCATTTGTTCCTACTGCCAAATCGGCGATGAATGAATCCTCCGTTTCCCCTGCACGGTCACTCACAACAAGGGTCCATTTTGCATCACGCGCAAGAGCAATCGCATCCAATGTCTCGGAAATAGTCCCAACCTGATTGGGTTTCACATTCAACCCATTACTTGCCTTCAAATCCATCACTCGTTTAATTCGAGTTGAATTGGACACCAAAAGGTCATCGCCCACAATAGGGTGAGTATTTCCAATACGCGAAACGAGTCCTTGAAATCCTTGAATATCATCCTCGGCAAAAGGGTCTTCGAGCAATGAAATAGGATACTGCGCCACAAGATTAGCATAATAGTTCACAAGCTGACGATACGTAAGCGGTTTATCTTCCACAACATACAAGCCTTTCCTACGAATATGACTTCCGGCAATGGACAACCCCACTTTAATTTGCTTTTCAATCCCCAACTCTTTGGCTGTCTCCATAATCGTATCCAATGCGATTCGCACATCACCTGTTGGAATAGAAAAACCGCCTGTTTCCCCAACATTCACGGCACGAACATCAAACTTTTTAATTAAAATAGGACGAAGCGAATGAACGAATTCACTGCTCCATTGAAGAGCTTGACTCACGCTTTTTGCTTTCGGAAACTCAATCCCAAATTCCTGAAAAGGCAAATCATTCCCCGCGTGTTTTCCCCCGCTGAAAACATTCACCAAAGGAAAAGGAAGAGTCGGTCCGCGAGACTTTCCATTCGCATAAGAAAGAGAATGAATATGCTGATAGAGAGGCTTTTCCTGCACCATCGCACCTAACCGCGCAACGGCCATTGAAGTAGCAATCATTGAATTGGCACCCAATTTTGACCTGTTTGGTGTTCCATCCAATTCAATTAACGCTTTATCTACATCACTTTGTATAATCGCACTCATCTCACGCAATTCACTATTAATAGGCCCGTTCACTGAACGCAATGCTTTCTGCACTCCCATCCCATGAAATGCTTTATCCTCATCTCTCAAATCATGCGCCTCAAAACGCCCTTTACTCACACCAGCAGGAGCAGTGGCACACGCCACGAAAGAGCCGGAAATAGCCTCTACCTCAATTGTAGGAATACCCCTCGAGTCCAAAACCATGCGCCCGTGCACTTTTTCAATAGCAAATGGACTCTTCATAGGAAAAACGATCCAAATATTTTGCAGTTGCTAATACACGAAAAGGTTTAAGAGAACGGCGGGGTTTTGATGGGAAAATCATTCCACCATGGAAGGGCCCGCCCCCGCCTCGTCTTGTTTTTTCCGTTGAATGACGACTTTTTTTAATAATGGGAATCCTTTCCCTCCAAACAATGCTTCGGTAAGCGTAATGTTGACCCATGATTCGAGTTTGGTATAATCGGGTTTGGCCTTATTTCCTTCGATAATGGAACGCAACTCTTTCCAAGAACGGGAAATATACCACAATCCTGAAATCTTTTCTTTTTGGGGATGATTACGTGAGGTTAGCTCACTTTCTACAAATGCGACATCCACATTGGAAAAACGCCGAGTGTAAAAACCGTCAAACCAGTAATCATGCCCTACTAGCACCACATCGGAAGGAAGCAATCCCTTTTTTTCAATGTATGCCATTAATTGAGTCTGACGGCAATAATCATCCGTGCATTCTTTCTCTTGTGCACAACGCTTGGCATATCGTTCCTTGTCAATGGGAGACATACTATCCAAATACGATTGAGTAACTCCCCATACATTTGCAGGAGGAAAAAAAACATCCAATTCAGCCTCTTTTACCATTTCAAGGCAACGGGATTGAGGGTAAGAAGATGCCACAAAATACTCGAAATTAGGATGAGAAAGGGAATATTCCCGAAGGGATACTAACCAATTCCGTATCATCGAAATAGTCTTTTTTGAAGATGAAGAAGGAAGAAGCACTTTTTCCAATACAAAAACAACGGCTCTTTTAGGAGTATGCGAAGAAGGAGAAGGCATGTTCACCATTAAACCCATCCCCACTTTAAATGAAATTCGTATCACCCAACGAGCGATTTAAAACACCTTTTCACGATAAAGAGTTACTATGAAAGGGTTGGGGCAAACGATGGTAAAATCCGCACTCAAATGTGCAGTCTGCGGAAAAAAAGCCACGGAAGCAAGCACGCTGAATATCCCGACATGCAAAGAGCACCAAAATCTCCCAACAAAAACACCGCAATGCCCTCAATGCGAAGGAAAAATGAGCGTGAAGGCAGGAAAAAACGGGGGGTTCTGGCGATGCGATAATTTCCCAATCTGCTTTGGAACACGCAACTTATTGAACCCTGACGAAGAACAGGATATTCTATAATCGTAATTCCACTATTACGAGTCCTTCCCCTCTTTTCCCTCACGCACAACAGGGGGCTCCTTTTCTTTCCCACGCAAAGGATTGGATATTCGTTCCAAGGGATTAGGAATATTCTCAAGTGCATGACGCAAGCGCTGACTGCGCGACAATTTAGGAGCACTCTCAACGAGTGCAATCGTAAGAAGACGGTTCTCCAAAACACCATGCCAATGATAATACTTCGAAACATTCTCAACATTGGAATAGAATGAATGAACATCCCCTATTTGTCCAGAAAACTTTTCACGAAAATCACGAATAAAGGATTGATACTGGGCAAAGTCGGCGTGAATCGACTCCATCAAAACCGAATGCATTCCAGGACCTTCTCCTTCCGTAGCAAATAAAACAGACGGGGCATCCTGCATCCACTGCACCATTTTTTTAACAATAGAAGAAGAAGACGGTTTAATCGTTGTCATCACCCAAAAATGAAGACCCAGTTTAGCCAAATTAGGAAGAATAACAAACCGATCAATATATTTCTCATTCATCAAACGAGAACGAAGACGAGTAATCGTAGGCTGGGACGTCTTAAGTTTGGAGGCTAACTCCCTATCCGAGAGACGAGCATTCTTCGCAAGCGCAAGCAAAATCTCCCGTTCACGCGAAGAAAAGGTATTTTTCATACACTAAAAATGGTTTTAGAGGGATTTAAGGCTTTTCATCCACCACACAAATCGTATGATAAACCCCGTTCAAATGAAAAATAGAGAGACTCATACAATGCTGAAACAAACAAAACACGCCAAAATCTGCATACATGATACAGAATAACGGCGAAAAGGTTTTGACAGGCTTTTATATAATGAAATTCAAGAAAGACAACAGAGGTGGTTGCCAAGATCGGGAACACGAAAACTCAAACTAAGGTTTGGGAGTTAGGCTCACCCGGCTCGAACGGGAACTTCCGATGACTCCCAACCACCTTTCCCTATTCTTCACAACAACTCAAAAGCACTCTTCTTCTATCGTCTCCTCGAATTCAAGGGGAGTTGGGGAATGCAACTCCCCGCTCTCTTTGAATTATTTTTTTTCACCGGTTCGAATTCTTTATCTTTTATTACACGGCATAGCACAATGGCGCTTTCCTCTCCACCGGCATTAAAACACTTTACCCATGGAATGTTTTACTCCACCCTGTTTTACCACTATGATTAAACTCCTCACCCAAAAATACGCAGAAAAAGAGATTTATGCATCTCTCCACCCCCTCCTAGGAGGATTCTTCAAACATCATTTTAACGGATTCACCGAACCCCAACAGTATTCCATTGTTTCCATTCACCGGCGCGAAAATATTCTCGTTTCCGCCCCAACCGGAACAGGAAAAACACTCTCTGCGTTTGCCGCCGTATTAAGTGAACTCATGCACCTTTCCGACGCAGAACAATTAGAAGAACACGTGTATTGCGTGTATGTATCCCCACTCCGCGCCCTATCCAATGATATTGAAAAAAACCTCAATCAACCATTAGACGAATTGCAAAAGGCCGCCGAAAAAATAGGAAAAAAGTATGCCATCCGCATTGGAGTACGAACAGGAGACACGCCTACGCATGAAAGGCAACAAATGACACGAAAACCGCCTCACATTCTCATTACTACGCCTGAAACATTGGCTATCGTACTCGCTTCCCCAAAATTCTCCCAAAGCATGAAAAACACGCGATGGTGTATCATTGATGAAATACACTCGCTCGCCAGCGGAAAAAGAGGAACCCAACTCGCACTCACAACAGAAGCATTACAACGCCTTTCTCCAAATATGACACGCATTGGACTAAGCGCAACCGTAGCACCACTCGAAGAAATCGCCCACTACCTTGTAGGAAACAACACCGAAGGAAAACCACGCCCATGCCAAATAGTCGATGTATCCTCTATCAAAGAAATGGACATGAAAGTCATTTCTCCACTGTCCGACTTGATTAATACCACTCAAAAAAAAATGGATGAAGCCGTATACCGCACCCTCGATGACTTAATCGGGACACACCGCACCACGCTTATTTTTACCAACACACGAGCCGCAACCGAGCGGGTGGTGCATCATCTCAAAGAAAAATATCCTTCAAAATACGAAGGACTAATCGGAGCACACCACTCGTCATTATCCCGAACGCACCGATTACAAGTAGAAAATAGATTAAAAAACGGGGAACTAAAAGTATGCGTGAGCTCCACTTCCCTCGAACTAGGAATTGACATAGGATTCATTGACTTGGTGATATTATTAGGAAGCCCAAAAGGAGTAGCACGAGCGCTACAACGCACTGGAAGATCAGGACACAAACTGCATGACACGGTAAAAGGACGAATTGTCGTATTAGACCGAGACGATTTAATCGAATGCGGAGTATTACTTAAAAATGCCCTTGAAAAAAAAATTGACCGCGTATATGTCCCAAAAAACTGCCTCGATGTACTCGCACAACACATTTTTGGACTCGTAGTAAATGAACCACGAAATATCGAAGAAGTATACGAGGAAATACGACGAGCATACCCCTATCAAACACTCCCACGGACGGATTTCCAAGAAGTACTAGATTATCTCTCAGGAGTGTATGCAGGATTAGAAGTTCGGCATGTATACGCCAAAATATGGATCGACGAAAAAACAGGTATGATGGGAAAAAGAGGAAAACTAGCACGCGTCATCTATATGACCAACGTGGGAACGATACCTGATGAAGCAAAAGTAAAAGTGAAAATAGGAGAACACATCATTGGAACGTTTGATGAAGCATTCATGGACCGACTCAAAAAAGGAGACACATTCGTGCTAGGAGGAAACACGCTAGAGTTTCAATTCGCACGAGGAATGACGGTGCAAGCAAAATCAGCATCCGGAAAAATTCCAACCGTTCCATCCTGGGTGTCCGAGATGCTTCCATTATCCTATGACTTGGCGGTGGACATTCAAAAATTCAGACGACTAATGAATGACCTTTTTTCCTCAAAAAAATCAAAAAAAGAAATCCTCGCATTCATTGATGACTACCTCTACGTAGACAAGAATGCAGGAAACGCCATTTATGAATACTTCAATCAGCAATACCGTTTCGCCCAAATACCACGAGATGGACACATTTTGCTCGAACAGGTAAAAATGGAAGGAATGACCTATTTTGTATTTCACACGCTTTATGGAAGACGCGTGAATGATGCACTATCACGAGCATACGCCTACACGTTAGGAAGAATGATACACCAAGATGTAGACATCCTATTAGGAGACAATGGATTCGCACTGCGTTTTGGTGGAAAAGCATCCCCCGAAAAACTCATTTCACTTGTTCATTCGTGGGAACTGCCCAAAATAATGAACGTAGCATTACGAACATCGGAAGTATTACGAAGGAGATTTCGACACTGCGCAACAAGAGCATTCATGATTCTTCGAACATACCGAGGAAGAACCAAAACAGTAGGAAGACAACAAATGTCCTCACGATTACTGCTTTCGGCCGTACAACGAATGGATGAAAACTTCTCCATACTACGAGAAGCACGAAGAGAAGTAGTAGAAGACCTCATGGACTTGCCCCACGCAAAAGAAATCGTAACCAAAATAGAACAAGGAATGATTAAAGTAACCATTCTCCCATTGGACACGTTTTCCCCATTCTCCTTTAACCTAATCGCACAGGGACATTACGATGTAATCCGCCTAGAAGACCGGCTTACCTTTATCAAGCGGATGCACGAAAAAGTGTTGCAACATGTCGCACAACCCGCCTAAAAAAAATCACGATCCAACACCCATTGAAATGGGACCGGGATTCTATTCCATGGGAATTTCCCTATTAATCCCTTCAGATGGAACACTTATTCTATCAGATTTACAGTTAGGAATGGAAGAACAATACAACAACCAAGGCGTTTTCATTCCGCGCTTTAATTACACCGAAGTAAAAAAACACCTCCAAGAAATTTTCCACCACACCCATCACTTTGACCAAATCATACTGAACGGGGATATTAAACACGGATTTGGAAAAGCAACCGACCAAGAATGGAAAGAAGTCATTGCATTACTCGAATTCATTTCTCCCCACGCGGAAAAAATACTCATCATCAAAGGAAACCATGATATTGCCATTGAACCCATTGCACGATTCGCAAAAATAGAAATAGAAACGGAAGGATTTTTCCTCGAAAAAAGCAAAACATTTGTTTGCCATGGACACGAAATACCCGATGAAAAAAAATGGAAAAACGCCCACACGATTGTCATTGGGCATGACCATCCTGCCATCATGCTCAAAGACGGAGCCACCAAACAACAATTCAAATGCTTCCTCATAGGAAACTGGAAAGGAAAAAGACTCATTGTTGTTCCTTCATTCAATTTTGCCAGCACTGGAAGCGACCCGAGAGAAGGAGTATTATCCCCATTCCTCAAAGGAAACATTCATGCGTTCCGCGCATGGTTAGTAGAAGACCACGCGTATGACTTTGGAACACTAGATGAATTACCATAAACAGGCAACTTGTTATTTCGGATAAAAACGAGCATAATATTCCCGCGTCTTTTCCGATTGATGAGAGTGTTGAAGCACTGCACCCAGATAACGAAACGCACTTTTCAATTCGTCCAAAGTAGGCGCACGATAAATTGTTATCCCATTTTCAACGCGCGGAGTGAAAATAAAAGCCCGAATGAAAGTACGAATCCTTGTGTACTGCGCGTTTGATAATTTTCCGCGCTTTATAAAATGATAAAGCCATGACTGCATGTTCCGTTCAAAAAAAATCCGAGCATTCCATATCATTGTCGCCTGTTCTTGCGTTGTTTTAGCAAAAATCTCGTTCCTCCCAATTCGGGAAGGAATCCCAATCCAGCTTCTATTTGCATCCCGCTCCCTGCGATAAAAAGGACTCTTATTAATACGAACAATCACACGACCCATAAAGAAGAAAAGAAAACACTCCACTATAAGAATATGACTCACTCCAAAAGAGAAAGCAAAAAAAATAACGCGTGGTTTTATGGAATTACGTCAGCATGTTCGGAATACCTTTCTCAACAAAATACTGCTTCTTACACTTATCACAGGTGAGGATTTGCTTTTCCTTGTCGAAAAAAAGAGAACCATGGTCAAGGGGACACACCAGCACGTTCCGTAGAATGGGAGAGATGTCGTGCAAGGGAGCACTCATAGGATAGAAAACCCCTGTCCGGGTTTAAAACCCATTGACTCTCAACTAGTTCCATGACGGTCTTCCGTACACGAATAGGAGAAAAGGAAATCATCCTTGTTGGAACCGCCCACATCTCCAAGAAGTCCATCGAATTGGTGGAAAAAACCATTTTGGAAGAACAACCTGATATCGTAGGAGTAGAATTGGATGAACTGCGATTGCAACAATTGTTGCACGGAAACAAGTGGGAAAACACTAACATTCTAGAACTAATTCAAACCGGACAAGCAGGGCTGATTTTGCTTAATTTATTTCTATCCAACATGCAAAAACAATTAGGAGAAAAAGTAGGAGTCAAACCCGGAGAAGAAATGAAAGTCGCCGTTGAACGTGCGAAAGAAATGAAAAAACCACTATTATTGATGGACCGAAGCCTACAAATCACAATGAAAAGAGCCATGGCTGAAATCAGTTTGTGGGAGAAACTCAAACTAGGAGGAAGTCTCATCATGGGACTATTCGGAGACAACAACGAAACCATTAATGAAAAAAAAATAGAAGAAATGAAAGAATCCGATTTAGTCACCAAACTCATGCTCGAATTAAGCAAACAATACCCCAAACTAAAAAAAACACTCGTGGACGAACGAGACGCATACATTGCTCACTCCCTCATCCAAAGCCCTGGAAAAAAAATAGTAGGCGTTATTGGCATCGGACACGCGCAGGGGATTATTCAGCATTTACAAAACTATGCTAGTGGAAAAAAAGAAGAAATGCCAACGCTCAACGAATTAATCATTGTTCCAACAAAGAAAAAAAACCACGTAATCGAATGGGGAATTCCCATTGCATTTATTGCTATTCTCGCATGGATATTCTACACGCAGGGAGCGGAGCTCTCGATTCACTTCATTGGATTCTGGGTGATTGGACATGGGGTACTAGCAGGAAGCGGTGCACTACTTGCTGGAGCACAATGGAAAACCGTGTTGGGAGTAGTAGCCACCGCATGGTTAGCCGCATTACACCCCCTCATCGCAGCCGGATGGATTGCGGCCGCCATCGAAACAAAAGAAAACAGTCCCGCCATGAAAGACTTCACCAACTTGAATCAACTGAACAGTGTAGGGGACTTCCGCCGAAACAGGGTAACGCAAATATTACTCATCACCGTGCTCACCAATCTCGGAAGCATGGCTGCCACCATCCTTGTGATCCCCTACCTTATCAGCACGCTGGGATAAGGATGAAATCTATGAAGAAACGCCCTCTTTGATTAAATAGAGACTAACTGTCTAATCCACCATGACGGGTATTTTTCGCCGCGTACGGAACCGCATCCTGAAACGAACAACAGGGATGAAAAAGAAAACAGTCCCCCGCCTTCCGTCTAACGAAACCCAACTTCACATCAGGGAAACGAAAAGAAAATCCCTCATCTACACGCCGGAAGGAAAAGCATTCATTCAAGCCCACCCGGGAATCATACGGGATTTCCTTACCGCACGAAGGGAGATACTGAAAGGAAAAGAAGAAGTGAAAAAAGGAAAAATAACCGTCGAATGGTATCATGCCGAAGGAGATGTCCATTCAATATTATACAAAATCCGCATCGGAGGGAGATCATTTTTCATCAAGGAGCAAAGGGAGGGTTTCCAAGGACGCGAGTTTGTCCCAAGATTGGACCTAGCCAAGAGGCAGATCATGGCACTGCACGCCGCACGAAGACTGCTTCGCAACATACCCGGAGTAGAAGTGGCCAACTATCACTTGGCATGGACCAGTGGAGAAAACTCGTTCCTCATCACGGATTTCTACTATGGGGAGAACTGCAAAAAACTCATGAGGGACTCCACATCCATTTATGAAGGCATTGTTCCCCGCATCAGAAAAATCCGCGGGATTCTAAGAGGAAAATTGGGTGATGTCAAGGACTACAACATGATCTACCTTCCAGAAACTGACACTATCATTGTATTTGACCTAAGAGAATTGACACAATAGAAGAAGCGAAAAATCATTCACCGCTCGTGCACCCATTGCACGACCACGCCTGCCACAATCCACTCAATGGCACTGAAAACAATCTCGGCAACCGCAACCCCCAAAGGAGCATACCCCATAATCATCACGGGAAACATGATTCCTCCAACAAAAAAAATCATTAAACCATAATTCACTCCCTTCCTCCAACCACTACCGGGAATGGACTTTTGAATAATAGGATAAATCAAACCCCATGCCAAACCCACAACTAGAATAGAAAGAAAAAAGAAAAACGCCCCATTACCTACCATCATATCCTGATATTGTTCTGCAAACCAAATCATCCGCGCAGGATACAACTGATCAAAAAGAATACCCAAAACGAAAAAAGAGACCGCTGCCAAAACACCTGAAACAATACTCTTCAACAAACTCATATAAAGAAAATAATTATTGACTTTTTAAGGATTACGATATCCCGCAAAAATCCAATAGAGCGCACTCTTACCCTCTCACTATTTTCTAAACATTCAATCATCCTACCGTACTATTACACCACTCTTAACCTGCCGTTCACACACCAGCAGGGAGAATTTCATATCATCATCCAGTGCCGCCAAAAGCATCCCTTGACTTATTACCCCGCCTAGTTTTTTGGACTCCAAATTAGAAACAATACAAATCGTTTTCCCAATTAATTCCTCTTTACTATACCACGGTTTGACTCCTGCAACAAGAGAACGAGTTTCATCTCCCACTTCCAACGTGAGATGATATAACTTATCTTTCCCAGGAATATCCTCCACGTTAATGACCTTGGCGGTTTTGAGTTTGACAAAGTTTAGGAATTGGTCAATCGTAATAACACCATCAACATGAGGGGGGGAATTCGTATGACTCGCATCATTCGGTTTGGGAATATTAGATTGGTTATTCATACACGAAAAAGAGAGGGAATCACTTTTAGCCTTAACGGTGAAATCAGCCTGCCAAATATTTTTTAGCCACTTACACACGATTTAAATGCCTCAAGTGTGTGATAAGAGCACGATACACTTCTTTACATTTTGCATTGGAAAGTTTGATTAGGCGTTTCTCAATACTATGCGCAGTAACCGAAAAAATGTAATTCGTTTTAATAATACTATCAAATGGCAATCCTTCACTAGTAGAAACAGGAACTCCATGCATCTTTTCGTTACTGGTTATTCCAGCCACCACAAAATTCCCATAATATTCATACAGAATTAAGGCAGGCCTTACTTTAATCTGCGCCGAATCGGTAAATGGAA
This sequence comes from Candidatus Iainarchaeum sp., assembly GCA_043803765.1. GTDB lineage: Archaea > Iainarchaeota > Iainarchaeia > Iainarchaeales > VGJJ01 > VGJJ01. The sequence continues at coordinate 49,808 of JAZDJQ010000018.1, forward strand.
TATGGGATAATACAACGTCTCCGGCCTCATACATGCTCCCACCTCTCATCAGCCGCGTTGTCCCACAAGGCTTTCATCCTCTCTTGTTGAATCTTAAACAGGAACTCATCGTACTCGCTGGGATGCTTGGCTTTCTTGAATGTTTGAACGAGTTTCAGCAATAATTCGGAATAAGACTGCCGCGGACTCTCCTTAATGGATTTTAATTCATTGAGCAATTGTTTGGAAACCTGAATGGTGGTCATCTTTGCTCCCTTCATTGTATAAGTACAATATAATAAGTATATAAGTGTATTTAATTCTTCCAAGGGTAAACCGCCAACGGATTGGATTCAACATCTTCCTTTTATTTTTCAATAGGGCTGCCCAACCGAGACGCCAAAGAAGCCCTAAGATAAGGAGACTAAGTAAGAAATAGAAAAAGTGGGCGCTTGACGGTGTCTGAGTCTATCGTTCTTTCCCCGCTTTAAGATAAGGAAGAACCGTTCCTTCCTTCTCCGCAATGCGAATGAGATTGCGGGCATACCCCATACGTTGCAATGTTCCAATGAATGAAACGAAAGCAATCGCCCAAAGACCATATTCGATTATTTGAAAAGAAAAAGAAGGAAAAACAACCGAGAGTAATGTAGCGAGGAAAAGCAAGACAAGTTTGTCTGCGTGCTCTCCAATAGCCGGCCAATCCCTATTATCCGTGATAATCACCAACGCTACACGGGGCTTAGCATACGAGCTCCACAAACTAAAACCAAGCGCTGCCACTCCTGCAAGAGGGTGCATAATCGCCAAGCCCAAAAACAATAGGATTTCAACCAATTTGTCAATCATGGTTTCAAAGTAGTTCCCCCACAACGTTTGTTTTCCTTGAACACGTGCCACTGTGCCATCCACCCCATCCCACACTGAAGCAAGAAGCAATCCAATCAATGCAGGAGCATATTGCCCCGTGCTATAAGCAAACGCCGCATACCCTGCAAAGGGAAGGGCGAATAAAGACACTAGGTTGGGGTTTATCTTCAACCAAATAAAAGGCGTAGCAAGCAGCCCAAAAAAAGGCTTGAAGAATGAACGAAATTGACCCAGCATAGAACATTTCACACAATCGTGGTATTTGAAACCTTATCCCTCATTCCACCTTCCTCCAAAAAAACAAAAAACAAAAAAACGGGAATCAACGAATAAAAACAAAAAATTAACACAACCTACGCATCGTTTTTCACCCCCATTTCTCCAAAAAAAGGTAGCATTTACCCCATTTTTGAAAACAAACCCTGGATGAAAAGGAAAAATAATATAAAGTCCAAAGTAAAGAATTCAAAGCCTAATAGGGGGAAGTGGTTTGGTTTTACCAACCTAAACCTAAAAGAACACCTTTTGTTAGGAAAGAAGCACAGTAAAGAGATGGGGTGAAGCAAAAAATGAGTCTAGTCAGTTTAACATTCGGCAATAGCCGAAATAAGATGAGTGTTCCTTCAGAAATACAGGTAATTAGCCGGCCAGAAGACCATATCGAGGTAACACCGGGGTCGGAACCCAAACTAGAGGTTCAAAAAATTTCCACTTTCATGGGATTTGACGGGGTATATATCATTGGAAAAGTCACAAGCGGAATGATTGCTCCATTCATGGTGGGCGTTTCTCCCACAGGCAAAAAATTCAGAGTAACCGAGATTGAAAGCAAATACCCCAACTGCGCAGTAGCCAAACAGGGAATGACAGTAGGGTTAAGCGTAGAAGGAATACACAAAGAAGATGTCATACAGGCTAAAGAATTACAATTCATGGCCAAGTAGAAAACAAACCCAATTCCCCCAACTCATCACGAGGCAAACAACCCCCCCCGCTCAGGGGGCATCTTCTAAGCGAACGATTGCGTGCGCATGCGCAGTATGAACGAGGCACGATTCGAAAAAGAGGGTGAAAGGCACCCTTATATTTCCCAACAACGTTTTACATGCAACTAGCCAATACGTTAACTACCAGGGGAAATGATCACGAATGATGAATGACATGTTCAAAACAGGCCCTACCGATGTAGAACGGTGGACAGAAGGATTGCACGCAGGAATAACAAAATGGAAAGGAGTCAAACAGAAACGAATGGGATTAGGAGATGCATTTTATTTGAATGGAGAAATTTTCGCCGAGATGAATTATACGATGCGCGAAGTCAAAGTCCGTGTAAAATTAGGAAAAACACAACAGCAACGAGCAATACAATTAGGAACAGCCCAACCGGAAATGGAACAGAACCAACACAAAGAAGGATGGGTATATGTGAACGTGGATCATGATACTCGACTACAGGATGCAATCAACCTCGCACGACAAGCCTACATGGAAAAACAGCGACTATAATAGCAAATGATTTTTCCACTAAAAACAAACCGGCAGAAACCCAAATACTTTCATCACGTACAATCCAACAGCACCACCTAGTAGAAAAACAATCACCGTGCAGAGTCGCCTTTTTAACCTCCCATAATATAAAAATGTGCAACATGACGAATGCACCCATTGACCCGTGGGGAGACACCCTCATCGAGGACTATTCCAGTGTTGCCCGACAATTTGGATTAGAAAAATTTGATGAAAAACTATTTCCAAAACCAAACCGGCTCATGCGACGCGGAATCGTGTTCGCAGGAAGAGACTTGAAACGCATTGCAGAAAGCATCAAAGAAAAAAAACCATTCTATTGCCTAACGGGAATAATGCCATCCTCTGAAAAAATCCATTTCGGAACAAAAGCAGTAGTGGAAAACATCGCGTATTTCCAACAGCACGGAGGAGAAACATTTGTGTTAGTAGCCGATTTGGAATCAGCTGCCGCACGAGGAGTAAGCGTGGAAGAAGGAAGAAAACGCGCAATGGAATTTCACATTCCAGCCTACTTAGCATTAGGATTAGATATTAAAAAAACAAAGTTTTATTTTCAAAGCGAAAACCGCACCGTGACCAAACTCGCATTCGAAGCTGCACAAAAAATAACACTCAATGAGTTCAAAGGAGTATATGGAAACGCCGAACCCGGACGAATCATGTCCGCGGTAACGCAAATAGGGGACATGCTCTACCCCCAAGAAAAATACGGAAAACCTATTCCTGGAATTATTCCAGTAGGAATCGACCAAGAACCGCACATCCGATTATGCAGGGATTATTTGCACAAAATCCAATCAACAAAAAGATTTATTCCCATTTCTTCACTTTACCATAAATTCCTACCCTCCATGGATGGAGGATTGAAGATGTCCAAATCCAACCCAAAAGGAAACATTTCCCTGCCCGAAGATAAAAAAATAGCCGAGAAAGTGATTCAATCCGCCTTCACAGGAGGACGCGCCACATTAGCCGAACAAAGGAAACTAGGAGCAATAATTGAGAAAGACATGGTGTACGAATTGTTGAAACAACACCTCGTTGAAAGTGATAAGGAATTGAAAAAAATTCATGACGACTACAAGAGCGGAAAAATGCTCTCGGGGGAAATAAAACAAATCGCAGTGGAAAAAATGAATGCATTTTTAGAAAAGTTTGACGCGGACGTAAAACATTATCGGAAACATATCAAAGATGTGGAATTTGTACAATTCTAAAAGAAAAATGATTGTTCTTCAATTCAACTAAATATAGCGAACCGTTTTGATTTTTTAATTTTTCCCAGATGGTTTACCATATGCAAAAAACCCGTTGAATTTTTCACCCACTCATGCTTTTGTTATAATTTCCACTGGAATACTTGTTTTTTCTTTTATGGAATCAACCCATTGTTGAAAATAAGACTGGTTATCCGGCTGACGCAAACAAATCTTATCCACTTTTTTCATTTCGGCAATCTGCACTAATTTTTCAATCGTTTCCCCCCACTCTAAAATATCCGTGCAAAGCCTTTTGTTTCCCTTTATCTTTTCCTTCATACGCTCAACGAGTTCTCTCCCCCGCATGATTTCACTCGTTTTGAAACCAAAAGAAGAAAGAGAATGAGCATCCAGAACAAGCAATAGGTATACGACTGAAGCATCCTCCGTGGAATGATAAAGAAAAAAATCCGAACAATCATCCGGATGAAGAACAGGAATCAATACACGCGACATAAGGAAACAACCGATTTTAGCTATCCAACAAAAGCAAATATGTTCTTTTGCTTCTCAATCACAACTCCGTCTTCTTTAGCAAACTCCAACACAATACGGGAAAGAACAGGAGGAATATTCGTTTCACAAGAAATGCTAGCCAAATCCACTTTCTTATGACGCTGAATACAAGATAGTGTTATAGGAGTACTCTTCTGAAGAAGGCTATTCAACACAATATAATAAAATCCGTCAAATGATTTGATCCCTTTGATTTCCCCCGCCTTAATTCTATCCGCCAAATCATACGATGCCGCTTTTGCCGCTCCTTCCGTACGCAACACTTGAAAACCATCCCGAATAAGGGAATATTCTTCCACGGGCTTCTCAGGAATAAAAGAGTTTAACTCAACCGAAAGAATTGGACTCATTTTATCCGAAGTGGCAATCTGATATATTCCTTTATCAAAATGAGGACTAGACTTTTGAATCGTTATTTTTCCCTGAGAGCGCAACACGTTAAACGCGGACAATTCTTCATTGGATAATAAACGCTCAAATCTTCCCTCAACCAAATCGGGAGTTTTGTGCGTCTGCATAAGACGAAGGACTTTGCCTTCCAACACACTTAATGAGGGCTCGACTAATGAAAGAGACCATTCTCCTTTTCCTTTGCATTGAATAGATAGTTCCCCACTCTCGGGCAATTGAACAGAATGAAAATCCGCCTCGCTTAAATGAGAACGAAGCCATTCAATGGATAGACGGGGGGAAGGCATACACACTATACTGTTGCTACGTGTAAAGATTTAAGGGTAGTGCGAATAAAACACGCGTATAAATGAATAAAGGCCAATGCAAAGCCACTTTTCTCAGGGGTTTTTACAAAGTAAAAAGGCCCATGCGATAGCAAATTTTCCCCGGGGTTTTTACGAAGTAAAAAGGCCGAAGTGAAACAACTTTTCCCCGGGGTTTTTATGAAATAAAAAGGCCGAAGCGAAGCATTCTTTTCCCCGGGATTTTTACGAAGTAAAAAGGCCGAAGCGAAGCAAATTTTCCCCCGGGGCTTTTTCCAACAGGAAAAAGGGCCGACGCGCAAGCTACTTTTCGCCGGCCTTTTTTAAAAGGCCGAATTACAACTCTCCCATCTTGTGAACAATCAACCCTTCTTTGGAAAAAACCATCTCCGCTACTCCATTATAATGACCTGTTCCCCTCATTTTGAGTATTTCCAACTGATGCCTTCTCACACGCTGACCGGTCTCATTCTCATTCTGGGAATAGGAAAATTGGATAATCCCATCCGTTAGAAAACCAATTTCACCTGCACGAACATCAACGATTCCAGCGAGCTGCTCGGCAATAATCAAACTCGTACAACCCCAACGGACGAGCATTTCAAAAAACAATAATAATGCTTCCCGCTGTTTGTAGTCATCACGAAATAACAACCCATACGCCGTAATCGAATCAATCACCAAGCGTTTGGCACCAATCTCCGTAATCGTATCACGAACCGTACCACCGCCTTCCTCTAACAACTTATTCACCTGATGCGCTTTGTAAAACAAGTGACGAGAAAGATTTTTTTTCTCCAAATCATAAAAATCCCACCCAAAATTAAGGCAGTGAGAATAAATACTATCCTTGCTTTCAGCAAAACTCAAGTAAACACCCGGTTCGTTCCATTTTACCGCACCATTATACAAGAATTGCATGGCAAAAGTCGTTTTCCCCGTTCCGGCATAACCGGCAAGCAACGTATTTGTTTTCTCCTCAAAACCACTGTCAATCAATTCATCAAAGCCCGGAATACCCGTAGGAACACGCTTGACAGTAGGACGACCCTGCACAATAGAAGTGGGAATATTCACCATGTCCGGCATACGGAAAAGAAAAGAAGGCAACGTATATAAGCGATTACCCCCGCTCAACGGCGACAGGGTTCCGCGCGCCTTAAATGGATTCTCCACCCCATCACCGCCATGCTGCCATCATCCATTCCATTTCGATACGCACAACCGAGAGAAGGACAAGAAAAAATGATAATGGATGCGCAACGCGCATTCCAAAAAGGAAAAATATTCCTCGCCCACGCCGAAACAGGACTGGGAAAAACAGACGCAAGCCTAAGCGCGGCACTATCCGTTGCACTCTCAACGAGCACAAAAAAAACAATCATCTTTCTCACCCCAAAAAACGCACAACATGCGATTGCACTTGAAACACTTAAGGAGATTAACCAAAAATTCGGACTCAATATCCGAGCCGTTGACTTAGTGGGAAAAAAACACACCTGTTTAGAAGAAACTGTTTCCCAAAAAGAAGGAAGAGCATTTTATGAAGGATGCAAAAGACGCAAGGAAAGGGAAGCGTGCACGTTCTACAAAAATGTAAGAGGACACAATCCATTACAGCGAGAAAAAGCAAAAATTTTTAGAGAGGCATTCATGGAACAAAACAAAAAAATACATACTGCCATGGAAATAAAAGAAAACGCGGCCCGATTTGCCATCGAAGGAATCGAAACAAGCCTATGCCCCTACGAAATAAGCATGGACATGGCCAAAAAAGCCGATGTGATTGTGGCAGACTATTACCACATCTTTTCTCCCAGCGTGTCCGAACTTGTTCTTCCAAAACTAGGAAAAAAACCAGAAAATTGCATTCTTATTATAGATGAAGCACACAATCTCCCGGATAGAGTAAGAGGACTCATGAGCACGTCACTCAACACTAAACAATTACAAAAAGCACAAGACGAAGCACATTACTTGAAAAACGAAGAATTGGAAACATTCCTATTCAAAGCAGAAAAAAACATTGAAAAAGAAACAAAAAAAATACTCAAAAAAGAAAAACTACTCACCCAAGAGGAATGGAAAAAAATCCTCTCCGAAAAAGAAGAAAACTGGGAAGACATTGGATTATGGTGCCAAACAGAAGGAGTACGCTATTTAGAAAAAAGCGGAAAAGAAAACGCAGCACTCATCGCATTGGGAGAATTCTTCGAAAAATGGGAACAAGACGGAACAGGATACGCACGAATACTCAAAAAATGGGACAATGAAATAGATAGCTCTCTCATGCTGCGAGCACTCGACCCATCCCCTTTAACACAAACTATTCTGGGAAAAATGCACTCCGCATTACTCATGTCCGGAACACTCTATCCATTACCAATGTATGCGGACATATTAGGCATTCCCAACGAGAGAGTCGAAATGGAGTTTTACGCATCCCCGTTCCCAAAAGAAAACAGATTGAATCTCATCTCAACAAAATATACAACCAAATTTACTGAAAGAAATGAAATGCAATACATTCTCATGGCAGAAGAATTAGGAAAAATAGTCAACCAAATACCCGGAAATACCGTGGTATATTTTCCATCATTCACCATGCTAGACAACATCGGAAGAAAAATGCGCGATACAACCTTACGACAAATGCTATTTCAAAAAGAAAACATGCGAATGCATGATACACAAAAACTCATTGGAGAATTCAGACAACACTCCCGTGGATTCGGAAGCGTCTTACTCGCATGCACCAGCGGAAGCATGGCAGAAGGACTCGATTTCCCAGGAAACGAACTATTAGGCGTTATCATCGTAGGCGTTCCACTCGCCGAAATGAACGTGGAGACGCAAGCACTTATTGATTACTACGAAAAACGATTCAACAAAGGATGGGAATACGGATACATTTTCCCCGCCATGGGAAAAGCAGTACAAGCCGCCGGACGACTCATCCGGACACCAACCGATGCCGGAATAGTCGTATTCATGGACAAACGATACACATGGAATAACTACAAAGGATGTCTGCCCCCAACCCAAGAATACCACCCCACGAACGAACCCTCCATAAAAGTGAAGGAATTCTGGCAGGGAAAGAAAGGATAAACCAACCCGTTTATATTCTATGACTAACGTATTTAACATATAATCGATTTGGTGGTAGTTAGTGCCGACAATCAAACAAGCATTGCAGGATTTTAACCCATGGTGGGAACGACCAATAAGTGTAGGATTTAGCGAACGCACTATTTACCAAAAAATAAAGCAGTATATCCCCCTCCCCCCTATCATCGCATTTACGGGCCTCCGAAGGGTTGGAAAAACAACACTGCTCCTAAAAATAGCCGCCGACCGGATTGCCCAAACAAAAAAACCGATGGAGGTGGTATATTTTTCCTTTGATGAATTCAAAAACATCGAATTACGGGAGATATTAAACGCATTCGAGGAAATTACCGATCAAAACCTATCTACTGGAAACTATTTAGTGCTTTTCGATGAAATCCAAAAAGCGAAAAATTGGGAAGAACAACTCAAAACACTCTATGACGTGTTTGGAAAAAATACCAAATTCATCATCTCGGGATCCGAATCACTGTTCATCCACCAAAAAACAAAACAGGTTCTCGCTGGAAGAATATTCGAATTCATCATCAAACCATTAAGCTTTTCCGAATATATCACATTCAGGGGAGAAAACATAAAACCCATCGGGCTCCACGAAAAGAAAATCCAAAGACTATTCGAAGAGTATATCCAGACACAGGGATTTCCAGAACTCGTTCCAATCAAAGAAAAAGAAATCATCCAAAAATACCTAAAGGAAAGCATTGCCGATAAAATAATCTATCAAGACATCCCGGGACTGTTTCCAATCAAAAATCCAACCATCATCGAAACACTACTGCACCTGCTAATGGACGAACCCGGACAACTCATTGACCTTGCAGGATTATCCAGCCAGCTAGCCATCAGCAGACAAACACTCTCAACTTATTTGAATTACCTCGAAAAATCATTTCTCCTTCAAAAACTGTACAACTTTTCCCCCAACGCCCGAAAAAGCCAACGAAAACTCAAAAAATATTATCCAACCATCCTATCTTCTCGCCTGACTTTCGAACCCGACTCAACCATCCAATCCATTGTTTTTGAATGGATCATGGTACGAGAACTGAATGCCGAATTTTTCTGGAGAGACCCCTATCAAAATGAGGTGGATATTGTCCTGAGACCAAAAAACCCCATCGAAATAAAATATGGGAAAATAGAAACAAAAGGAATCATCGCATTCATGGAAAAATTCAAAACCAATGAAGGAACCATCCTCACCCACCGAATAGAAGAAAGAAAAAAAATAAAAGAAAAAACCATCCACCTCCTGCCCGGCTACAAAAAACTCCTACAAAACGAACCCCAATCCAACCCCTGACTAAAACCAACCCATTTTGACAAAAAGCATTTGCGGGAGAAAACCACAAATTCCCACCCGCCAACACAAAACTACCCGAAAGGAAAAGAAACCATCCCCCCCAAAAATCAAAGGAATTCTGGAAAAAAAAGGAAACACAACGCACTACCAAGACCGAGCCAGACCAAAGTATATAAAGGGACAGAAATAAGAGAAATACATGGAACGATGGATTGCATTTGGATTTCTCCTCATACTAGCCGGAGCCGCATTCCTTCACGGGGGGAGTGTTTTTGCCCAGCAACTACCTACGAGTGCGCCATCAACTGCCGACGAATGCGTGGTAAAAAACCCCATAACTATTACTATGACAGACGGTCAATACAATATGAGTAATGGAAAGCCCGTTGCAATTACTCAACTACTCACTACCCCCATACTCCCAAGCGATTTTTTTCCGCGTTCCATTATTTTCGAGCAAGATGGCGTCCAAAAATACTTGCTCAATATTCAAAAGTTCTCTAATGAAGATAATTCCTTTACTGACGATGAGGTCACTATCCACTCCACCTTATGCTACAACAATAATGGGGTATACACAAACTATTGGCCAGAACAGGTTGCGATAGCGAATGATGACGGAGCGGAGTTGGATACACAAAAGAGCAGTGCTGGAAAAATAGACAACATAGAGGTCGATTTAGACAGTACCGAATCAGAGTTATATATACGCTTCGAGAGTAGTGTTCAAGAGTCGGTTACTATCTATTTTTATTTTACTGAAAGTGCGAATATCTTCAGTATAACCTCATTGGCATTTGCGCCAGGTAAGATTTCCGGCCAGACCGTCCTGCGTGCCGAACTAACCGAGGAAACGATTAGTGCGCTGAAGAAAAAAATTCCCTCATTTAACGGAAAGAGTCAAATGGAAATCACAGGATCGATCACTTTCACGCTCCAAAAGAAAAATTCAAGTGAGGATCCCATCGTATTCACTGTGGCGATGAATGGAGAAGGCGCACTAGCAGGCGCAATACCTCCTCGGAGCTACTACAAATGGGATAATCTCACCGCAGGAAATTACCTAGGCACATTCGCCTTTAATATAAACGTACCCAATGGCCCGTGGGAGGACATCAGAAAGGATATCACGCTGACTGAAGAGAATCTGTCCTCAACGGATTCAGCGAGGGTAGTGGCTGGTGATATCTTTCCCCTTTCATTTGGAATTGCTGATATCAAAACGGACGCCTGTATGAAGTGCGAAACAATCCTTTCCTGCCTCGCATGCGTGGATCACACGATTGTTTCCCGCTATGACGGCGGATAATAGTGTTATTTAGTAGAGGGAACCGGTAATAGATTTTCTTTTTTCTTCTCTTTCTTTTCTTCTTTGACGTTCTTCGGGCTAATGGTTTTGGGAAGGACGTCTTGCACTTTTTTTCGTGCCCGGCTGGAAAAAATAAGAAGTAATGCGATGATGAATAGTATTCCCAAAATAATACTGGAAGCCGCCCCTACAACAAAACCCGTTGCCGATGCGATAAAACCAGGGGATGGACTCGTTGTAAGTAGTTGAGTGTGAACGGGAATTCCATCCGAATACACGTCCACGGTAACAGTCCCTTTGGCATCGGATGGAAGAGAAACCCATTTTCCCGTAATATCGATTGATTCCCCTGCTCCTAATGAAAAATGTTCCTGTGTGAATGAAATACTCCATCCTGCTGGCAAGTCAAGAGGAATAAAGGTGATATTCTCCCATGAATGGGTAGTATTGTTGAACAGAATGAATGAAAAATCCCGTGATTCCAATGGAGCCGTTGAAATGGGAGTAGTGGGGGTCGTTGTTTCAATGAGGATGGATATTTTTTCATCAATAGACGAGGAGAGAATAAACACCGTTTCCTCACGAAAACCAGTAGTATCATCGGAGTGGAACTGAATGGGAACGCGCACAATCGTATGAGAGGGAATGTGCACGTTATGGGAAGGAATTCCAACTAATGAAGAGCTGGCTTCTAGAATAACATCCTCATCCTGCAACTCCGTGTTTTCAATCGTGAGAAAAGTGGAAAAAGTGTTCCCTTTCACAATGGAAATGGAGTGATAGGGAATGGAAACATTCACATTCGATACGCGTTCAATGGAAAGATTGATTGTTCCAAGATATGTTTTTTGCCCCGTAGCCAAATCATATGCCTCAAACGAAACAGGGTAATTGCCAAAAGGCATTTTTTTGGAAACCGTGAATTCGATTGTAGAGAAAACGGTTTCTCCACTCTCAACAAAGCGATGCGTATCGTTGGCAATGTGAACGCTTACCCCGGGAACCTGCTCTTGTAAGCGAATAAGATAATCCGTAATCGAACCATTATTCTGGAAAGAAACCGACATTGTTTCTTTCCCTTCACGAGGAAGAGAAATAGTGGAAGTGGAAAGAAACACATTGGAAAGAAACGGAGATAATGTGGAATAGGAAGTAGTAGCGTACTCAAAATGGGATTTTTTTCCTATGTGAATAAGCAGTGGAATGGATTGGGAGAAAGACTGATTGTCCAAGAATGTGCTCACCGTTATTGTGGCATAATAGTCTCCCTGTTCCATATGGGGAGACGCACGCACGGTGAAAGGACGGCTCATGGAAATGGGAGTAGAAAAGGATTCTAACTGCCCATCAATCGTAATACCGGAAGGAGAAGTCGTTTCAAATGAAATACTCGCAGGAGTTGAAAGTATTCCGTCAAAATAGATGGAAATTGTTCCTGAAACACTTGTTCCGGGCTGCAATCCTACTTCCGAAGGAGTAATCACTGCCTGCACCGGAACATACGCATGAACTTGCGTGGCAAAAACCACAATAAATAATCCAACAAAAATAAGGAAGAAACGAATAGGGTTGCACAAAATAGGTGTTACTACCTTATTGTTCGCCCAAGAACGATTTTTTGAAACAGGCCATTTTGCCGTCATGTTGCTGATTGCTCCTTTTTTTATCGTATGCGCCCTACTTGACCCACTTGCTGGCCCATGCAGGACTCTTTTTAGGAAAATGCCCAATAATCCATAGGACTAAGAGAATGAGCAGGACAACTATTCCCAACCCTATTCCCTGTGCCCCAAACAAGAATCCCGTGAAACCAGCAAGGAATCCTGTTTCATACACATTCAAAGTGAACGGAATACTTGTTTCGGCATGGGGGGAAGTAACCACTAGGATGGGATAGTAGGTCATTTCATTAGTAAAGTCGCTCGTTTTAAGTGTAAATGCATACGTTCTCGTCTGATGAGGAGCGAGCACCGTGTTTTGCTCCCCAATCAAAATTAATCCGCTTCCTTTCACTCCCACCATTTTGAAATGAACACCAAAGATAGAATTATCCGTTGGGTTTTGTAATGTTATTTCAAACGTCTTATCTTGTCCCTTCACCATATTCAATACGGTGGGGGCGGATACTACATTGATAACGGATGGGAGTTCTCCATCAAATGAAATAATATCAAATGATAGAGGAATACTCAATGCATGACTGCCTCCGTTGATCTGGATGAAATTATTTACCCCGTCCACGGAAGTATCCTCGTGAGCATACACGCTCAACGTGACGATTTGTGATTTTCCTGCAGGAATATTCGAAGAAGAGGGATTGAAAACAAAGTCCACGTCCGGAATATCCTGTTTCATTCCAAAAGAAACCGTTTGAGACACATCTCCTTTGTTGTGCACAATAAATACGGCATCTTGGGACTGTCCTTTGACCAATGTGTAAAACGTGGAAACGCTTTCCGCTTCCAAATAGGAAAGAGGAAGCACTTTCATGTTAACCGACTGGGAAGTAGTATAGTCTCCTGCTGTTGCCGAAATCTTCACCGGATACGTTCCTGCAGGCGTTTCCAATCCGGGAAACAAGGACAAATCAAGCGTGAGCGTTTCTAAACTATTAAGAGTAAAATCCAACGAGTTAGCAGGAATAATCGAATCAACCGTTACGTGAACATTTTGTTTATTCGTTGTAAGATTCTTCAACGTAATAGGAAATAACGTTGTTTGCAGTTTCTTCAAGTCCTTCGGCTTTTTGGGAAGCGTGAGAGAAATGGTTTTCTCTGGGAAAACAGGGCAGTCATTCACACTCACAACGAAGGGGCGCAGTACGACTATTTGGGATGTTTCCGCCCAAATGGTTCCTTCATGCAAACCGATGTTGTGGGGGGAAGTGGAAATGGAAAGCGAGACAATTTCCGTAGTGGAACTGGCTAATTCAAATGATTCATCCTGAAATGTTGGAAAAAGAATGGGTTGTTCCCCGTGTAACAATACAAGCGTGTCATTTCCTGAAATGTTTTTTACTGAAACATTGAGCGTTCCCACATAGTCGTTCCCGCAAACCGATTGGTCAAATACGGAAACAGTCAAGTAGGGATTGTTCCCCACATACACCGTAATAGGAACTTCTACTAGTTGCCCGTCCATATCCACTTTTACTACTACATCGTATGTTTCATGGTCGGCATCATCTGAAGCGGAAACAACAATACCAATAGTAGTAGACTCGTACCCGTTCAAGGAAAACTTTTTCAGAGTAGGAATAGCGGTAATAAAACCCGAATCGCTCTTGGCGGATATTTTCACCTCATGTTTTTCAAAATCAACATTATGCACATTAAGAGAAAGAGTCGCCGTCATTCCTTCCAGTAATGAAACGGAGGAAGGACTCTCCATGCTGGAAGTGAATGGAAACGCAGTAACAAGACTCGTGAAAGCAGCTAATACTACGATGATGGATATGATGTGACGCATGGTTTATCCTCCCACTCGGTTCTTGATACGTGCAACGAGGGCAATAAGCAATACAAAAATAATGAACAATAGTATTCCATTCACTATCCAATCGGAAAAAGAACCCATACTCGCTAATCCGGTAAAAAGGAAATGACTATTTTCGTCCTGTTCAAAAGAAGGTGTATTGATTCGTGTAAACGCGATTGGAACAAACACTTCCTCTTGTGCCGTTGAAACTCTAATTTGTCCAGTGAAAGAATCGCCTAATTGTAAATAGTTGAGAGGAAGGGCATAGACGGTAATAATTTTGTGTGATTTTCCAGGAATAGTAGCATATCCTTCTTCCGTTGAAAAATCCAAAGTAAATGGACCAATAGGAGAAAAGGAAAAGGTTTGGGATTGTGTTTGAGTATTTGTAATAGTGAGAGGAATGGCGGTTGGAATCGTTCCGCTCATTTTAATGATTGAAAGGGGGGCCTCGACTGAGAGTCCACGTACAAACGTGAGGGCCAAGAAGAATGCCAGTACGAGAATGACTAACCGCATTTTGTTTGACACACCAACCACCTTTCACTTATTCATGTGAATACACTACATAGTGTGGAGGTTCTATTTAAAGATTGGCAGTATTTTAATAAATCCCCTATGCTCGATGAATTCATCGAAAATACCGAGGGCATAAGTGCCCAAATTCTATCATTTGACGAAGAAGTAGCTACTTGTAAGCAGGCCCAGGCCCTCGAAAAGACCATTCCCATAGTCAAAACAATCGTTTTAACCCACACGGAAGGGCATCTTCTTGCAATTCTCCTATCCAATGATAAAGTGGATTATGGGGCGATTCAGCAATTAACAGGCAAAAAGGAAGTGCGCCTTGCCACGCATGAGGAAGTAGAACCGTGCACCGGATACAAAGTAGGAGGAGTACCCCCTATTAGCATCTATGGAATACCTACTCTTCTTGATGAAAAAGTACTATCCCACCATTGGGTGTTAGCAGGAGGAGGAGACTCGTTTAGTTTACTCAAAATACAATCCAATGACATCCGCACATATGGATTTGAAGTCAACGTCGCACGCATTACAAAGTAAAAGAAAAAAAGAAAGAAATGAAAATGGAAAGAATTAGCAGAAAGAAGTAGTGCAGTAAAAACCAAACCCATTTGAGTGATAATAAAAATCAAGAGTAGTGTGCACAGGAGCAGTCTGAGGATAATAATACCCGTAATTCCCATAATTTCCATACATGGAATAGGAAGGATACACCCCATAGGAACCGGACAAATACCCCGGAGGATAATATCTTCCACCGCCTAAAACAGGATAACCCGAATTAGGATAATACGCATAATACGTCCACCCCTGATTCATTCCAGAAGGTTGGTAAAATGATCCGGCATACAATTGGTTAGACTGATACGTCTCAGGAACATACGCAGGCCACGCAGAGACCAATGAAGAAAAAGAAAGAAGAATCATCGCCAACCCAAAAAAACGAATAAAACTCATTCACGTTCCTCCGTTAATAATAGTCCCTTTGAAGTATAAAAGGAAAACCATTTTATGTATACAATTTTCGGTATTGGACGAAAAATGGAGTGAACCAAAATCAATCAAAACAGGGGCAATCCCCTACATCATCCCAAAAATCATCCCAAGAATCCTCAAATTTATCCCATTCGCCTTTCTTAATAGTCTTTTGAGCCGATTTAGGATTACCCACCCCTTTGTATGAAATAATCCCATTCGTCTTAACCGTACCATGCCGATTGAGATAATTACTCTTATTCACGGGTGATTTTTCTTTTTTAATCGTAATACCAGTTGCAACAGTAGGATTGGAAAAGCAAGGTTGCCCGCAGGGAAGGGAAGGAACCAAATACGCAGGAGCGGAAATGGGGGCAATATAGACATTCGCCACAATAGGAGGATACGTTCCCGCATGTACCGGAATCACTCCTGTCGTATACGAAGGATAAACCTTGTGATAATAAGAAGGAGCAGAAGGAACGGAAAAAGAATACTCTTCAGCATGGGCGGAAGCATTCACCCCAAGCAGAACAAAGAAGACCAAACCAAAAAAGAAAAAAGGACGCATATCAAATAACCAATGGACCCATTCCCATTATAACAAATACACCTAAAACGAAGAAAAAAAAAGAGAGCAGGGAGTAATACTCCCGCCTGCTACTACTAGAAGTCAAATGGCTTGAGGGTCTTGCGCCCGCCACCATTACAACGATCCACGGCGCGTTTCATCAGCATCTCAACCTGGTCGTTAAGCGCATCATACGCGTCGGAGGACATCATCATGTTCTTTCCACGAATGAAATCCGCTACCTTGGACTTGACAATGAATGTTTCATTTGCCATAACGTCATTCCTCCCAACCACCCGCTACATTAGGCGAAGCGAGCAATCACGAAAGTAGAATGGCTCAAAGTATAAAAGGGTTCACCCCCGCAACACTAAAATTTGGGGGTTATAAGGCAAAGTAAAGGGAAATAGAAAAATACGCCGTCCGTTCGCCCATCATTCATCATGATTCAGGAAGATGCATCTCGTCATCCGGCGTAACACGTTTAACGGGAACAACCCGATAAAAAACCAGCACTCTTTACTGAACGGGTTCAATAGGCTTGAATCCAAACGTATCATAGTATTGAAGAAGCTTGAATAAGTAGGCCGCTCCAACAAAAAACACGACTTCTAAAATAGCAAAAACAAAACCATAGGATAAACCAAACTGCCACCCCACCAAGAGGGGAATGGAAAAGAAAACGAGACCCAGCATTGAGCGCAACAACCTCTGCCGCTGCCTCTCATTATCCGCTACAATTCGAAAGAACACACGACGAAATACCATGTCGGATGCAATCCCGGCTAACGTACAAAGACCCAAGAAAATGGCATTCGCACTTGGTCCGGTTACTTCAACCAAATCAGACGCGGACAAGATAAGATGATTAGCAATGTTGTTGATTGTTTCAATTATCTGTTCGGGAATCACAATACCCGTTCCCACTATTTCCAGTTCACCATTATCATTCGTCTTCACCACACCGCTCAAAGGAGGAACAAGAGGTACAATTGTATTATCCGTTTTGTTATTGGAAGGAATAGATTCTGAAACCAACAAGAATGAAAAAGATGATTCGCTGGAATTACCATATTCGTCTTCCGAAATGATAGTTACGTCAACCGGAGTATGCGTTGATTGAAATGAAAGAATATCCGCATCCACATTCACCACGCATTCCAAAAAATCGTTTGCGGATTGCGTGCAGACGGGTTCATTCTTGTTCGCTGCCCCATTGATCAGCACCTCTGCCTTTGGAGAGGAACCGAATCCAGAATAGTCCTGTAAAACAAAATGAATGCTCTCTGGAAAATAAGAGACAGAACCCGTTGGTTCATAACTTTCAATGTGGGGCCCATGAAAATCAAGCACCATTCCTGAAATATTTTTTACTGCTGTCGAAAAACCATCCTCATTTCCCTCGAATCGAATAGAGTATTCCCCTTCAGGCAAATCATCCGGAATGGCAACAGGAGTGTTACAATTGAATGCCAAATCCGCCATCGTACAGATTGACTCTACCCCTTCATAATTCGCCACATCAATCGAACCCAAATCAACTACTTTTCCATCAGTGCCCTCCGCCAACATTCTCACATCTAAATCAATAGCAAATGTAGCATGATTCATTACGAATACAGCATTCTGTATTGCTTGGTTTTGTGAGTGCCAGACCGCCCCGGGAGAAGGATACGAAACCGTTACATCGAGTTGACTTCCATCCACGGTGATTTTTCCATCCCCGCTTGTAATCTCTGCCATTTCTCCTGCCGAATCCATGACATTTACTTTCAAATAAAAACTCCCCTCGGGAACGAGGAGCCCTTTCAACGGATTAAAAATGACAATATTGATGGTGCAGTTATCTGAATCACCTGAAGCGGTACAGGAAATGTTGAATGCATTATCCACATTCCTCCATTCGTTTATCGTATAGTCTTCTCCCCCAGGGGTCAATCCAAAATACACTTTAGCATAATGCGCATCTCCAATATCCGGATCCGTAATAGTGAAAGCAACCGCCTTCTTGAACGGAGTATCAGATGGATTCGAAAGAGTATTCTGCCACACTGCCGAAACAGGAATCAAATTAGACAACACAGGAGGAGAATTGGAAAAATCAAGAATATTGGAAAGAACAATCGCTGTTCCCGCAGAATTCCTCCGCATGAATGCAATCGTCTCATTCGTAAGACCTGATGCAGAATACGAACCAAAAAAATCCCCTCCGCCAATCAACTCATCATCATAGTTTCCATGAGAGAGCGGACGAAAAGAATAGTGTTCCTGCCCATGAAAATCAATGAATAAACCAAGTATATGACGGTTGCCCGCATCATCTCCTTCTGCAATCAAAACAGCTTTGTCTTGGTCGGACTGAGAAACAAATGGAATAACTACTTCCCCAATATTTAATCCATCTATTGATGAAACCCACGAGGAAATATTCTTCCATCCATCTCCAGAGGAACCATCCCCTGAAGGAGAAATGGAAATACTTCCATCCATGCACGTTCCGGATGGACAACGATACGCCGCTACCTCATTTCCCATCCGCGATACTACAAGAAGAGAATCATTCCCATACGCGATGGAAGGAAAAGAAAACGCCCCACTCCCAAGAAGGACTGGAGCCAACCATGAACCATCCCCTACGTTGAATAAAGAAAAATAAAGGGATGAATCGGGTCCACTCGAATATGCATCCAACCAAACTGCATACACTCTTCCAAGATTATCAACTGCAATCTCGGGGAAACGAGGATTACCATTATGAACTCCTTGCGTAATATCCGGCCCACTTAATGAAGAAAACCAAGCACTATGCGAAGCACAAGAAGATGACACTAAACAATACTTGTGAAATATTCCATCAATGCGCAACGCATCATTGATCTGCATATCATCAAAGAGAATATGCACATACTGTCCGTCCACTGCAATCTTGGGACGACCAAATGAATACTTCCAAGTGAAAGAAGGAGCCCCCGTTTCATCCAAAAGTGGATCCAAAATGCGGGTGGGAGTCTGCCATGAGGAAGCACTACCACAATTTCCTGATGCGCATTGAGTATAGTAGATGGTGCTCTTCTCATTCGTTTTATCCTTCACCGTAAACGCAAGATGAACGGTTCCATCCGGATCAATGGCAAGAGAAGCATCGATAACACTTACTCGGGAAAAAGAGGTGCCCGCGGGAAGAGAAGCAGGAGGAATAATGGATTTCAATGAAAAACCATCCGACCAACCCGATATTCCAGAGGAAGACATCGCAATCATAGGACCTGCTGCATTGTAGTAAACCCCAACCCACTTACCAGTAGGAAGACGCACGATCGAGTTGGAACGAGAATCATTCTCGGCATACATCCCCGATCCAGTAATGGTATCGGACTCGGAAACATCTACCATCCAAACATTGGGATTGAGAAGCGGATCGCAGTTACCATTCTCCTCACAGCACCGCCCCCAAATATCCGTAAAACCCCAATTCGAATAGGACGGTTGGGCCGTGCAGAATTTTGAACTCGAAAGATTGAAGGCGCTCGAACAAATTTTGTTCGACGTCGAAGGAAAACAATCATCTTGTGGACAAATAATAAGATTCCGGTAACCGGAAACTGACTCACAACCCGCAATGAATGTGCCCATCCCATGAATCGGAGTGGGATTATCAATGGTTATTTTCCCCCATTCCGCGGAATCACCGGCATCTTCATCCGATCCATTCGTGTCACCCGCGCCTCCAATCTGACCCGCCACTATTGGAGCAAATGAAACCCACATTATGAAAAGGAGGAGAACCCACTGCGGACGCATCACGGGGAGAAGGAAAACCGCATAAAAAGGTTTTCCATTGGCGGAAGCGAAGAAGGGTTTATAACAGGTTTTTGGGTTATTTTATGCTAGATACTACGCGGAGGAAATACAAATGGAAGAAGAAAATAAAACGGAAGCTGCCCCTCAGGAAACGACCGGAAACATAGAGGAAGAGGGATCGATTGAAGAGAGTAAACTCCCATTTCCCCGCGCCACTGTAACCAACATGATGCGCCAATACCTTGATAGCGGAAAACAAATCAAAGGACAAGTAAAAGACGAAATGAATATTTGGTTAGGAAAAATGGTGGAACGCATCGCCAAAAAAATGAACGCTCATCCTTACACGTATGTCGATTATGGAATGCTACGAGAAGCGATTGAACCCTATGAAAAAATACAAGACGTGGAACAAGAAAAAGAACACATCATCAAACAATTAGAAGCAGTCAAAAGCCAATGCGACGTACTCATACGCGAAGTGGATCGAAAGTTCCAGTTATAGTATGTTATTCCAACCAAGGAACGGTCCATTTCTTTGCACGCGGATACAGGTGAAGGAAAAAAGAAAAAACAAGAAAGAACACCCACAATGAAACGTAATCCGTAAGAAAATCACTCACGGAAAAAAGAATAGTGGGATGGGCAAACGTGAACCAGTATCCTACATTATGCAAAATAACTACCCCGAAAAACAATCCTGCTAATTCACCCCAATCCATTTTATTCGCATGCTTGGCTAACAAAAACACCCATACGGCGATAAGCACATGCATGATTTGGTGGAAAAAAAATTCCCACACATGAAAAAGATTACCAAACGCAGGAACGGCAACAAACGGGGCATCCCAAAGCAGTGGTTGAGCATAATACGAAATACCATACCCAAACCAAAAATAAAAAATTCCAACCTTAATCCATATCAGAATTTGAATGGCTAGATAGAACATGAAATATTTCCAAAAAATACGAGGAGGATTTCCCGCAATATCCTTCATGAGTATGTGAAAAAAGAACCGAGATTAAAAATCCAGTTCATCCCTCACATTCGGCCAACAAGACAATATTTTTATCGAAAAAGGATTACGCCCGCCCAGCAATACTTCCTTAAGCTTGGAAACATTATGCACGTTGCGCACATAGCTGGCTTTTTCAAAATCCAAAATAACAGGCTGATCCGAAGTATCAATCAAAATGTTATGCAATTTTCCCCCTAATTGACCATGGTCAATCCCCACACGGTCCAAGCGCCGTGCCTGAAGAAATAACCGAGTAAGTACGCGCTCCATTTTAACACGGGAAACACAAGCATCGATAAATGATGCTAATGGCATTCCATCCACAAACGACATGACGACGATACCGGCGTCCAAATCCACTTCCATTATCTTAGGACCTACTCCTGCCTCATTGGCCATTCGAAGCAAACGCACTTCTTTCTCAATCATGGCTTTCCTTGTAGAATGGGAATGCTCCACTTTCGCCGCAAAAAACGACCCCTCTTTTTCTAATTTCCAAATCGCCCCGCTTTTCCCTTTAGCAATGAGAGAAAGACTCGCGTATCCATGAGAAGAAAACCAATTCCCCACATGAGGAGACAAAACCGGAGAAAACACGCTCATGTAGAAGAAGAGGGTAAACCAGTTCATAAAGCCCCCTATTCAACACCCACATCCATCATGAAAATGGGGGTTTTAAACAGTTACATCCATCTAAATAACTGAAAACAAGGGCAACTGCCCCAAAAACAAAGAAAATCGTTTTTTGCCAAAATGTTTTCTACCATGGAGGAATACCATCATGTCCGACAACAAGATGAATCGACAACTAATGTTTTTACCCGAAGGAAGCCGAAGGGTATTAGGAAGAGACGCTCAACGAATTAACATTCTCATCGCCAAAGCAGTAGCAAACGCAGTAAAATCAACACTTGGACCAAAAGGAATGGACAAGATGCTCGTAGACGATCTAGGCGATGTCACCATCTCCAATGACGGAGCCACCATTCTAAGCGAAATGCAAATTGACCACCCTGCTGGAAAAATGATTGTAGAAGTAGCCAAAACACAAGACAGTGAAGTAGGAGACGGAACTACAAGTGCAGTAGTATTAGCAGGAGGATTGCTTGCCAAAGCAGAAAACCTGCTCGACGATGAAATCCACCCTTCCATTATCATTAATGGATATCGACAAGCGGAAAAAAAAGCAAAAGAATTCGCTGCCGCCATTGCCGACCCGTTATCATTTGATGATACGAAAACGTTAAGGAAAATAGCATTAACTGCCATGACAGGAAAATCGGCTGAAGCCGAAACCCGATTAGCCGACCTTGTGGTCGATGCGATTCAAACAGTAGCAGAAAAAGAAGACACGCAATACAAAATAGATTTAGAACATATCAAACTGGAAAAGAAAACAGGAGCCAGCCTGCACGAATCCGAAATGATTAAAGGAATCGTATTGGACAAAGAAGTCGTTCACTCCGGAATGCCTAAATCAGTGGACAACGCCAAAATTGCACTCATTGATGCGGCATTGGAAATAAAAGAAACCGAAACCGATGCCAAAATAGAAATAACATCTCCTGACCAATTACAAGCATTCCTAGACCAAGAAGAAGGAATGCTCCGAACGATGGTGGAAAACATCCAGAAAAGCGGCGCGAATGTAGTCGTATGCCAAAAAGGAATAGACGATTTAGCCCAACACTTCCTCGCCAAAGCAGGAATATTAGCCGTACGCCGAGTGAAACAGAGCGATTTGCAAAAACTCGCTAAAAGCACCAATGGAAAAATCGTTTCCCGAATACAAGATATAACAAAAGAAGACTTAGGTCACGCCAAACTGGTAAGCGAAAAAAGAATCGCAGGAGACCAAATGGTATTCATCGAAGGATGCCGCAACCCCAAAGCAGTCACCATCCTCATCCGAGGAGGAAGCAATCACGTCGTAGATGAAGCCGAACGCGCCATCCACGACGCATTGGGAGCCGTTACTTCCTCCATTAAAGATGGAAAAGTAGTTACGGGCGGAGGAAGCACCGAAATACAAATCGCAATGGACTTACGCGAATTTGCCAAAGACGTTGGGGGAAGAGAACAATTGGCAATCAACGCATTCGCAGATGCCATGGAAATCATCCCCAAAACGCTTGCTGAAACAGCAGGAATGGACCCAATTGACACACTGGTAGCATTACGCGCACGCCACAAAGGAAAAGAAGGAAAATACTTAGGAGTAAATGTCTACGATGCAAAAATTGACGACATGCGAAAATTAAACGTTGTCGAACCATTACGCATTAAGACCCAAGCGATTACGTCCGCATCCGAAGTCACGCAAATGATATTACGCATCGATGATATCATCGCCGCGTCCTCTTCAGGAAAAGGAATGAGTGGCAAAGGCGGAATGCCCGACATGAGCGGAATGGAAATGTAATACATTATCCCAATAAGCAGGGTGAGGGGAAAAAAATCCGCTCACCCCCCTTTTCTTTTTCCCCATTTTTACCCACCTAATAAAAATCGCCCCCTTGTAAGAATAATACCGTTTACAGGGACTCGTGGCTTATTCCCGCCTTTTTCATACGGTGATACCGAGGGAGTATGCAGTAGGTTTTAACAAACCCACGATAAATGAATACATGCAGGGACCCGTAGCTCAGCCTGGTAGAGCAGCGTTCTTATACAGCGTCCGTCGGAGGTTCAAATCCTCCCGGGTCCACTTTCAATATTGCCCCGCTGAAAAAAAATTCCCTAATTTTAAGAATCCGCCACTCAATGACCTTCGGGATGTCTTTCGGTGTGCTTGAGACAAATACGTTCTCAGAATTATTTGAGTATCTTGAACCGAACGAGAAGAAATGGATTCGAAAAATAATAAGACAATTGAAAGAAAACCTAACTGTTGGAAAACCACTAGGGCCTGAATGGTTTAGAGAAAAGAAATGAAGGAAAAAGACTTTATTTTCTCACGTACCCGAACCGAAATAAATCGTTACTGATTGCTTTTGGCGATAAGAAAAAACAACAAGAGATCATTGATTTAGTACGTAAAAATATGAATGTGTACCAAAAAATAATCAATGAACCGCTTTCCGAATGCGACCATCCCTAATATCATCGAAACTCGCCTTCATCTGCTCTAAAACATCCGACAATTCCGATGCCTTCCTTTTAGTCAATGGTGTGCGGCGCTCTACTGCAGTAATGGTACGGGACATATGGTAGCAGGGGCGCAACTCCTATTTAAAATAATCTTTAAAAAAAGACCGAAAGCCCACCGCCTGTCTGTGCATGAAATCCACCTATTGCCCAATCCAACTTTGTATTTAAGTCTCGTGGAATCAACATGCCCCATTCCGTTGCCCATTAATGCTTTCCATTGCCTTACGTTGCGCGTTTTATTTTTCTAAATTAAGGATTGATAAATCGTTCATACTAAGCATGATACCGCCCCGCTCTGCGCGGAGACAGGTGATACATCATGGAAAACAATACCAACATGCAAAAGAAAAACCAGTCCAATCAACCGCAAATGGGAAACGATAAAAAAAGACGCGTGTAAGTAAGAATGGGAAAAAAACGGGGGGACGCAAAAAAAAACGGATGAACCCCGCGAAATTGTTTCAAAACAAAAACGTTTTCAATCGCAGCTAATCCTTCTCTATTATTTCTTTCAATAACTCATTCACAAAATCCATTGAGGCATCGTTCAATAAAACCACATCAAACAAACACTTGAATTTTTCTATCTGCTCATCCACTTTGTCATTTAGAAAACCAATTTTTATAACCACCTCGTGGTCAAACCCGCAGAGCATCTCGGCATCACCAAGGGAATCACCCAATAACAATACATTCCCACGGCCACGAGCCGATTTTTCATATGGCGTGCCTCGCACAGCGGTTTCATTCTTGTTTAGCGAATGAATAATAGGATTAGCATAACCCGTCACACAACCTGATGAATCGTATTGATACTTGTTTGAAATCACATGAACGTTTGGAAAAAACAATCCTTCCTTCTGAAGAAAACCCTCAATTAAATCCGTCACACCGGCAGAGAGAATGAGAATCGGAACATGATGACGGTTCAACGTAGTAATAAAAAAAGGTAATCCTTTTCGAAGATTAGAGGGTTGTTCCGCGATCATCTTTTCCATTATACTTCGTGATAGGCCATGTTCTGCTATTACTTTCACGTGGGTGGACCACCATTCCTGCATTTTTTCTTTACGCTCTTCAAGGGAAAGAGAATAATCCGTCTCAAAAGAATGATAGGTATCAAACAACCCGTATGCTTTTTTCACATACTCATCCGACAAATAATGATATTTTCTAATCAATTCAATCAAGGAGTTGTGTTTTTCTCCATCCCGAAAGGCACACGTAAGCGTCTTGTCATAATCCGCCACCACATGCAATTTTCCCAATCCACCCTCTCTCAATGCCTTTTTCTTTTGCTCAAAAACAAGGGGATTTACCACTACTACCGAATCCATAGAAAGAAGGAGTGGTAGTCTATCCCTTAAAAACAGTCATCCCTCCCATAATTCATACTATGTATTCCCCAAAAGAAGAAGAGAAATGGATTGCCTTCTGGAAGACGAACCAATTGTTCGAAAAAAGCGTCAAAAACCGCAGTGAAAAAAAATCCTATATCTTCTATGATGGACCGCCTTTCGCTACCGGATTACCCCACCACGGACACATTTTAGGATTAACCATCAAAGATGTTTTTCCACGCTACTACACCATGAAAGGCTTTCGAGTTGAACGAAAATGGGGATGGGACTGCCACGGATTGCCCATTGAAAATATTGTGGAAAAAAAACAGGGATTGAAAAACAAACGACAAATCGATGAAATGGGAATTGAAAAATTCAATCACGCATGCCAAAAACAAGTATTGGAATACGCCCATGAATGGGGAAAAACAGTAGAACGAATGGGAAAATGGATTGAATTCAATGACGCGTACAAAACAATGGACCAATCCTACATGGAAACAGTATGGTGGATATTCAAAAAATTATATGAAGAAGGACACATTTATGAAGGAAAAAAAATACTCATGTATTGCCCCCGATGCCAAACACCTCTTGCCAAAGCAGAAATACAAATGGACAACTCCTACCGCGACGTAAAAGAACCTGCAGTTACAGTAAAATTCAAAATAAAAGGAGAAAAAAACACCTATTTTCTTGCATGGACTACAACTCCTTGGACACTCATAGGAAATGCGGCACTCGCAGTAAATGAAAAACGATCCTACAGCAAAATAAGAGCAGGAAACGAAACCTATATTCTAGGAAAAGAACGATTAAGTGAAATAAAAGAAAAATATGAAATAATTGAACATTTCCGAGGAGAAAAAATACTCGGAATGGAATACGAACCGCTCTATCACTTAGACACGAACAAAAAAGGACACTACATTGTAGCAGGAGGAGACGGAGTAACAGCCGAAGACGGAACAGGAATTGTACACGTCGCATCCTATGGAGAATTCGATTTCGACTTAATCACAAAATACGATTTGCCATTATTTACTCACATAGGAAGAGATGGAACACTCCATGGAGGACATGAAGAATGGAAAGGAATGTGGTTCAAAAAGGCCGACCCGCTCATTATCCAAGATTTAGAAAAAAGAAAACTCGTATACAAAAAAGAAGAACACACGCACTCCTATCCTTTTTGCTACCGATGCGAAACACCCCTGTTCTACAATCCAATCAATTCATGGTTCGTACGAATCCAAAACGTAAAAGAAAAACTCATCCAGTGCAACAAAGAAATAACATGGATTCCGGAAGGGGAAGGAAAATTAAGATTCATGAACATTTTAGAAACCGCCCCCGATTGGACCATTTCACGCAACCGGTATTGGGCCACGGCAATTCCTGTATGGAAATGCACCCATTGCAGGGAAATGAAAATCATGGGAAGCGTGAGAGAATTACAAGAAAACGCAATCGAAAAAGTCCCAAACACGATTGATTTACATCGCCATGTGATCGACAACATTCACCTAAAATGCACATGCGGAAAAACAATGCAACGCATTCCCGAAGTCATCGACTGCTGGTTCGAATCAGGAAGCATGCCCTATGCCGCCAAACATTATCCATTTGAAAACAAGGAATGGTTCACGCACCATTTTCCAAGCGACTTTGTTTCGGAATACGTTGGACAGGTAAGAGCGTGGTTCTATTACATGCACGTATTAGGAGTATTACTTTTCCAAAAAGCACCATTCAAAAATGTAATCGTATCCGGAAACATTCTTGCAAGCGACGGAAGCAAAATGGCCAAGTCACGAAACAATTACACCGACCCTGCGTTATTATTCGAAAAATATGGTGCGGATTCCCTACGATACTATCTTATGCAATCACCCGTAACACAAGCGGTTGACATTAATTTCAAAGACGAAGGAGTGCAAGAAGTTTATCGAAAAATCATCCTCCTCTTAGCGAATACACTATCATTCTATGAAATGTATGCGCAACAAAATAACAACGTAACGAATCCCCATTCCCCCCATGTATTAGACCAATGGATTATCGCACGATTACATGAAACAATTAATCATGCAACAAAAGCAATGAATGCATACGACATGATTAACACTACTCGTGTGATAGGAGAATTAATCAGTGACTTGTCCACGTGGTATTTGCGCCGCTCACGCGAACGACTAAAAGGAAACGATGCGCAAGACAAACAAAACTCCGTGCGAACATTAGGATACGTGCTTCACTCCCTAAGCAAAATCATGGCACCCATCACCCCATTCATTGCGGAAGAAATACACCAATCGCTTAGAAAAAATTGTAATGAGTTGAAAGAAAGTGTACACTTAGAAGATTGGCCTGCATCAAATGAAAAAGAAGTTGACATGAATCTCATTCAAAAAATGGTATTCGTACGCGAAGCAGTAAGCCTAGCACTCGAACAACGGGAAAGAGAAAAAATACCCGTACGACAGCCCCTTGCAAAGGCAACCATTTATGGAATAGAATTGAACACGGAATCACACCCATGGATAATTGATATTTTCAAAGAAGAAGTGAACGTCAAAAAAGTAGAATTCATCAAAGAACCTAAAAACGGTCAAAAAATGGCCGAACTCGACACACGCATAACGGGGGAACTGCTCGCCGAAGGAGCCGCACGGGAATTCACACGCGTTGTACAGGATTTACGAAAAAATGCCAAACTCAACCCGGAAGACGAAGTACAAGTATTCATCCAAACAGAAAAAACACTGGAAAAAATGCTCACCCCCCACCTAACCGAAATAAAAGAAAAAGTGCGGGCCAACAACATTACATTCGCCCAGCCCAAAAGTCAAACAAAAAAAGACACTTCAATCAAAATAAAAGAAAACGATGCACACGTGTGGATTGTGTGATACCAATCATTCCAACTATCCTATTCCACTACCCTATTGCATTCAATATTTCAAAACCATTATCAAAAATATGTAAAAAAAAGGGAAAAATGATTAAATAGCAAAATCAGCATTTTGTGGAAAAAAAGGATAAAAATACTCAAAAATAAGATAAGCATTAAATACAACAAAAAAGAAAGACCAAACATGCCATACATCCCAAACAGAAAAGCAATCCGAAGACAACTAGAAAGACTCAGAGCAAAAGGAATCAAACAATCAACCGAACGAAAAGAAATACTACGAGAAAGAATAAAACAAGCGTGGAAAGAACGATATGGAGACTTAGAAAAATACTTTGAAAGAGAAGGAATAGACCCATCCAGCAAACTCGCACAAAACATCAAAAGACTAAAAGACCAAGAACCAAACGTACGAAAGAACGCAGCATGGGAACTCGGAGAAATAAAAGACAAAAGAGCAACACCCTACCTGATAAAAGGACTAGAAGACACAGACCCAGGCGTACGAGGGGTAGCAGCATGGGCAATCAAACAAATACTCGTCAACGAAAACCAAGCACTCAAAAAAATAAACCAACAACTAGAACGAGAACTACCCAATCAAGAAAAAAAACAAGCAATACTATTACTATACTTCAGCAGACAAGGAAGACTTCCAACCGAAAAAGAAATACACCAATACACAAAAAAAGCAAAACGATCAACAATAAAAAGAATAATGAGAATGCTAGGAATAAACTGAACGTCTTTACCCAAAAACGTTAAACGCCTGCAAGGCAATAAACACAATACACACTACTACGGCAACACCCAACACCATTTCGGGGGTTAATTTAGGCCCCCCTTGATCGGTATCAAAAAAACGCTGCACCCCAATCGCGGAACTGGGACCTGCCGCTTGCGGCTTGTTTTGAGTAAATTTGACCATACTTTCAATTGGACAGCCTTACCCTTATAAATCCGCGCGACGCTCAACAAAACTATGACCCAAATAGAAATGCGACCCATTCTCAAGGACACCTACCACATCGTGATCGCGATTGTAATGGTACTTCTCATATTAGGATTAGCCACATGGTCAGGAATCATTCAGTGCCGGGATATTCCCGGATGGTGCGACGTATACTACACCATAAAAGGACCACCCAAAACACTCATTGTTTTTGGAAATGAAGGATTAGGAGATCCGGACTTGCTTGCAAGCGCATTACGCGAACCGAATCACGCGGCCGCCACCAACATCTCAAGACAGGATATTGATTTTGTTTCAGCAGGAAACCTAAAACAATTTGACTTAGTCATTGTTACACGAGCAAGGCAGATATCCACAAGCAAATTAGAAGCATTCATGGAATACGTGGACGCGGGAGGAAGATTAGTATGGACAGGAGACGCAGGAACGGTATTAGGAGAGAAAGACGAATTTTTGTATTTGGATGACATTGACACAAACAATTCTTTTCTAAACAACAAAATAATCGAAAAGCCTGAAAACATGCCCCAACATGAATTAATTTCTCCATGGGCAAGAAAAATTACGAGTGAAAAAAGAATCATACGATTTGACCACTATTTGTCCGTGCAATACGAAGGCAACTGGTGCCAAATACGAGACTGTGAGATTTCACAACAAGTAGGAACGCTTGTTCCTGAATCAGGGGCAGACCACAAACTTATTTACGGAATCAAACAAAACCTTCAATTATACGGGGACTTTGCCTTAACACAAGATATTGGAATCGGAAGCACGCGAGTGTTAAGCGTGGACACGGAAAGCAACGTGATAGGATTAGACAAAAAGGAATTAGGAAGAATATTCCCCATCATCGTAACCAGCGGGATAGGAGAACGAATCACCTACTATGCGGTTCCCCCCGAATACTTCATCCAAGAACCGATGCAGTATTGGCTATTCATTGAAAACCTATACGATGGGATGCTCCGCTAATAGTTGCTCAAAAAGGGAATCCAATGGCACAAAACCCCATTCCTTATAAACCCCGGAAAACCTTTGAATTGCTATAAGACAACCCCAGTAATTGCGGGTAGGGGACGATAACTATGGCGTACGACGATCAGGCCGGCGGGGATTTACCACCATTGGCAGACCACGCGGGTGGAATGCACTTCAACATGGAGGCATTGATTCCAATCATCCTTATCGTGGTTATTGGATTTTTACTTTTAGCACGATTAGGAGTAGTGGATTCTTCCACTCCACTTGTGGGGCCGATTGTCAGCATCATTTCCCCCAATGCTACTGCTCGTGTACTTGTAATTGGAGCGCCGTCCATTGAATTAATGACCGTGTTACAGGCCAACAAGGACATGGTTGGAAATCCTATCATTAAAGCGGCGGAAGCATTCTCACGCAATCCTGAAAATCAGCTAACACAATATGACATTGTGATACTGGACCAAACCGGACAAATATCAAAAGAAATCCCACGACAACTAGGAGACGCATTGCAAGGATATGTGAAGACGGGAGGAAAATTAATCATTGTGCAAGATTCTGGAATTGAACGACCCGCAGCACTCGACATTTTAGGATGGAAAGCCAATTTTGGAAGTATTGTCCCCGTGAATTGCGACATCATCTTAGACGGACAACCTACCTGCAAGCGACCCATTGTCGTAGTAGGAGTCATCTGGCAGCAAGACTACAAACATCCCATCATGCTGGGAATTGAACGCGTTCCCGCCCAAGCAGAAGCAGGATATTTGGGATTAACCGTATTTGATGTAGGAGTAACAGGAAATGAAATCGCCTACATTGAAGACGCACGAACGGGAAAAAACTTTCCTGCAATAGTTGAACACGCTCAACTCGGCGGAGGAAAAGTCATCTACTTCAACTACAACCCGGGGATTACCGCAGGAATACTGGAAAACACAATCAAGTACCTAAAATAAAATATACTCTTTCAACGGCCCAATTGAATAATGGGCTATTTTTACTTTTTATCTTCTCAACGGAGGCAACCCTAACGCGTCCCGAACGCGCTGTTTTTTCCTGCCAAGATCAACAAAATGGCTACCCCCACTTTGCTTACCAAAAAAACGGGAATAGAGAGGACCGTATATTTTGGGACTATCCAAAAAGAGACGCACATTCATTCCCCCTCGAATAACAACCCGATTTCGGTACAAGAATTCACACAAGAGAAACTCGGCAGGATGACAACCCAGTTGGCGGGACCACTCCTTATTTTCTCGTGTTTCTATTTCTTTGATCCGGTTCCACACCGAATGATTATCCAGAACACGGGCTAATCGTACCGCTACTTGCCGAGCAGGGGTAGAATACTCCCGCTGGATGAAAGCAATGTCCAACGTGGCCTTTCCCTCTTTGTTATGCCCCTCTTTAGCATTCAGCACAAACCGCAAATGGTCATGGGAATCATACAAGGCATACGTCCGACCGCTAATAGGAAACAGGTCATAGGTATTCCATTTGGTTAATACGCGCAATTCAAAAGAACCGGGTTGCGCTTTTTTCCTAAACAGGGGAAGAGGGCCCGGCTGGTAGAATGGTAAGGGAACATTGTACCGAGACCTTATTTTCCACCAAGACCATTTCCTTCTCGATGCCCACAGCGCCTTTCCCACGCGCACAAAGGATTTTACCCGACCCATACGAAAAACCGCATCAAGTGATTAAATAAAAGAATGCTCTCAACAGGAGTTCAGAATCCAAAGTTTTAACCCCTTTCAGTGCAAAGCCCCCCAACCCGAAATCCTTATATAGTCATGACGACATCATGACGACGCATGACGACTCATGAGGGTGCACAACAGAAGGTTCAAGCATTGCTATCTCAGGTTTCCCCCGAGTTTATGGAATTAACCGCCGACATTTCCGAGGTCATAAAGCAGGCTAATAATCCAATGCTCATCGCCGCACTGCTCTACAAATTAGCCCAGGAACGCCATCAAACAAACGAACTCATCAAACAGATGGAAAACAAGTATGACGAATTATCCTTCCAATTAAAGACAAATGGAATGGGCTCCTCCCTCCCAACTCCCAACCAACCGAGCGGAGCTCATTCCATTTCCATTCTACCCGAACAGGACCAAAAAATAATGAAACTCGTAGAGAGTCATCAAAAAATTGACGCACAACTTGTAAAAGAAAAACTAGGATACAAGAATCCCAATGCCGCATCGCAGCGGTTGAATATTCTCGTTAGAGCAGGATACTTAGGAAAAATCCAGTCCGGAAAAAAGGTGGTGTTCATTCGAGCGAATGTATGATACTTCAATCATTTAATTTCATCAACCGGCCGCGGGGTTTTCAACCTCTCTAACTCCCAACCAAATGAGAAAAAAATCCCGCGCCCCGGCTGATACTTCAGGAAATAAAGAACCAACCCAATTTGCCTACCAAATAAAAACCAACCCAACCCGGAGCGGGACTCTCACAAGGAGTCCCCTCCTTCTCTTTTTATTATTTTTCCATCCTTCAAAACTAAACTACGGCGGGCTGAAGCCCGCCGGGTTTCACTTCCAATGCGCAGCATTTTTCCGTCAACGCTTTTGCTCGGCAAAAGGGTTGGTGAACGACTTGCCGAGAACTCAACACAAAGCCGATTCATCCACCCGCTAAAAGCAGGCAGGGTTCTCGGCAAGGGGTTCTAATACGTTTTCTTAATCCACATTCCAATCGAAATACCCAAAACAACCAAACAAAAACCCATCACGAATAATTCCCCCCATGGAATGTAGAACGCACCGTTTGCAATTAATTCTCCCGCATGCAATGCCGTATCCGCCGGAGCGTCCATCACCGTATTCTCGAGCACGCCCCCCGCACTTTCAGAAACAACAGAAGCTGATTTAGCTAACATTGTTTCCGCTTCCAATGAATTTGAAAAAAAATCATTCGCATTCCCAAAAAAACGAACATACGCCAAGTAACTCGTTACGGCAACACCTAACAAACTTGTTCCTAACAACACAAGAATACGATTATCTTGCGGCTGCAACAATGCTTTCCCTTTCACGGTGAGTTCAATATATTTCCACTTATGACCATCTCCCACCTCCCTCACCAATCCTGCTTTCAGAAGAATATCCACGTGCTCCTTAATCGTAGGAGGAGATAGATTGAGTTCTTTAGAAAGCTCGGATTGAATTTTTCTCCTTTCCAAAAGGGACTTCAAAACAAGAATGCGCGTCTCGCCCGCTAACGCTTTGAATACTTCCTGATTAAGGGTAATATCGGGGGACATGAAGATAAATGCGCACCGAGGGACTTTAAAAGAGAATCAATACGCGAAGGGAAAAACCTTCCAATAAAAGAATACCCTCCGATTACCATTCTCCCGTTGACACATTCCTTATCACCTGCATGGTAATAAAAAAAAGCAAGCCCTGCCAATTTATTCCCCGCCCAATTCTTGAATTTGAATGCGCAACGCCTCTATTTTCTTTTTACTATCCATCACTTCACTCAACGCAACATCCGCATCCAAATCTTTTACTTGCAGTTCAATACCCCCTTTCGTATTCCGATTGAATGCAACCCCTTTACCATAAGTAGTACGCAAATGGTCTAACAATTCCTCTTCCTGCAACACCCGCTTTAATTTCATACTAATCAAATTTTTGAGCTTATTCAACTCCATAATGTGATTCTCTAATTCCTGCAGCACGTCTGTTTTTTTTGCATTTTCCCCACTAGCAGCAAAAGAAATAGGAACAGGTTCCAATCCCGCGTCCATCACCGCATCCGTTAACTCATCATGCTTTTTTCTCAACTTTTCAGCACGACGATCAAACAACGCAATATCGGAATCAATTTTTTTCAACAATGACTGGAGGACTTCCTCTCTACCTTTTAATGAAGTGGAAGGGGACATGAGCGCACAACCCAACACGGGTTTAAATAGTTGGGTTTTTTCCTCCCATCATGGCCTCTAACCAAATCAACATGGATTTCGCATCCAAAAATACGGTAGTAGGGCGCGAAGCAGAATACTTGAAAAAGTATGGGGAAGAGGGGACTGCGTACATTGGAAAAGTCGTCATGTCGAGCGGGGAAAACCCCGTGTTGGGAAGAAAAGTATTAATGGATGTAGCCAGCCCCCACGTGGTGTTGATATGCGGCAAGAGGGGTGGGGGAAAAAGCTATAGTCTAGGAGTACTCATTGAAGAATTTGCAAAGTTAGCCCCCGAACTCAAACGAAGAACGTCATTAATTGTAGTGGATATGGTGGGAATATTCTGGACATTGAAAGTGCCAGCCAGAGGAAACGAAAAAGAATTATTAGAATGGGGACTCACTCCCGAATCATTGCCCGTTCGAATACTGGTTCCAAAGGGAAAAATAGACTTTTACAAAGAAAAACAAATACCGGTTGATGAAGCATTAACACTACGCTGTTCAGAATTAGATATCACGGAATGGATGGCATTATTCCGATTCACATGGCATGATGCCGAAGCCATTTTGTTAGGAAGAATAATTGAAAAATTGAAAGAACAACTCGGAACGCGATTTGGAATGGATGACATTCTCACCGCTATTTCACGCGATGAGGAATCGGACAAACTCACGCAACAATCGCTCAAAAACAGAATCGAGATGGCAAAAGGATGGGGATTATTAGAAAAAGAAGGAACCAAAATGAAAGACATTGCTGAAGCGGGAAAAATAACCGTGATTGATGTTTCAGCATACCGGCAAGCCATTGGAATGGAAGGAACAAAAGATATTATTGTCGCATTATTAGGAAAAAAATTGTTTGAAGAACGCATGTTATATCGAAAAGAGGAAGAAATAAGGTTGATGAAAGGACTTGGAAGAGAAAGTGGCATGCCTATTGTGTGGCTGATGATTGATGAAGCCCATATGTTCATGCCAAAAGACGAACCCAATATTGCACTCAACGTGTTATTGGAATGGGTGCGCGTAGGAAGACAACCCGGGTTAAGTTTAGTATTAGCCACGCAACGGCCGAACAAATTGCACCCGGATGCCATTTCCCAATGCGACTTATTCATTTCCCACCGCATGACCGCACAAGATGATATCATGGCCGTTTCTCAACTACGACCAACGTATATGCACGGGGACTTTGACAAAATATATGCCGAAATGCCCCGAGGAAGAGGATACGCATTATTACTCGATGACAACGCCGAAAGCATCTATACCATCCGCATGAGACCGCGCACGACATGGGATGGCGGGGTAACGGCAAGCGCATTCACGAAATAGGGAAAAAAAACCATTCTTTCGAGACTCGTTCCAACACCCCTTAAAAGGAAGTTGAGTCCGTTTCTGCCATATGGTTCATGAGTATACGCAAAAGCGCGCATCCGAGAAGTGGCGCATGATCGGATTACTTGTCTATTTCCTTTTTGTTGGAATAGTCGCATATGGAGTATTCACGCTCCCCCTTTTTCACATTATGATTAGTTTTTCCATCCTATTTCTATACCTCGGGTGTTTTTTTCTATTAACGTATATCGAACATGAACGAAAACCTACTCCCATTCTACAGAAATGGCCCTCGCTCGCCATTGTGATTCCTGCCTACAACAGGGGGGAAAGCCTCCGAACATGCCTCGAGTGTGTGACAAAAATACAGTATCCAAAAAAAATGCAGATTTTAGTCGTGGATGACGCTTCCACGGACCACACGCAACAAATATTAGAAGAATTCAAGAAGAAAGGAATTCAATCCATCCGACAACCCCAGAATGGGGGAAAATCCCACGCCATCAACACGGGAATAAAAAAAGTAAAAGGAGAAATCATCGTCGTGATGGACGGGGACAGTTATCCCGCCCCTGACTCGGTAATGAAACTCGTCCCTAATTTTTATTCCCATGAAAACGTAGGAGCAGTTACTACGATTGTACGCGTGCATAATCGAAAAGGATTACTGCAACGTATCCAAGAAGTAGAATATTTCCTCGAATTCGGCCTCAAAAATTCCGTGCTGAACACGCTGGACTCGCTTTATGTAACACCCGGGCCATTATCCGCGTACAAAAGAGAAGCATTAGAGAAAGCAGGAGGATACGATGAACACAACATCACGGAAGACATGGAAATAACATTCCATTTACACAAATTAGGATACCGTATTGTATTAGAACCGGACGCGCAAGTATTCACCGATGTCCCGGATACGATTCCAAAATTATACAAACAAAGACAACGATGGAGCTATGGGGGGTGGCAAACCATTCACAAATACAGGAAAGACTTATTCTCCAAACAAAAATTCTTTTTTAGAATATTTTTTCCTCTACGCGTATTACTCGATATTTCTGCCGTATTTTTCCTCATGCTTGCCACACGAATGGGAATGGGATATTTCCACGACATCCAAGGAACACTCACAGCATATTCCACCATTTCATTCGAAACGATTGTTTTTCCGCCGTTCTATTTGAACAGCCACGTTCTCCTCTATCTTCTCATTGTAGTACTAACATTACTCATGGCCTATTTTGGAACACGGGCGGCAGGAGCACCCGCACGGCAACTATCACCACTGGGAATATTCCTATTCCTTTCAATCTATTGGGTATTCATCATCTTCATTCAGGCTACGAGCTTATTACGCATTATTTATGGAGGAAGACAAAAATGGTGACTAATATTTTTGTACGCGCGGGAATATTCACCGTCATCGTTCTTATCGCATGGTTTCTATTATCCACCGCATTGGAAGGAGAACGCAACACGCTCTTATTAGGAAAAATTGATACGGTGATTGCAGAGGAAAGCGCGGTAGGAGCTTATCTGGATTATTTAGAAAGCACGGGGAATGTAGAACGATATTGCCATGTGTTAGAGGAACATATCCAAATTCAAAACGAACGATTATTTTCACTTTTAGCATTACTGGATGAAGCAAGACAGAATAGTTTGCAAAACCAATACCCTGTTGTTAGACAACGATTCCAATCCGCCAACGCCCGGCTCTTTTTCTCATTGCAAACATACAATTACAAGTGCCCGGCAACCGACCAATTGAAACAACCCATCCTATATTTCTTCCCCGATAACATGCCCTGCTCCGATTGTTTGTTACAAGCCCAAATATTAGATGAAATACGCGACACGTGCAGCACCCCTATCCAAATATTCGCATTCCCGGTAGAAGGAGGAATCGAAACCGTGGAATTACTCGTGAAAGACTATGGGATTGAAACCACCCCTAGCCTAGTTATTAACAACGAGGTATTGAAAGGAGTTCAATCAAAAGGTGGGCTTATGCAGCTCCTGAACTGCTAACTACCCGCGCCAAACCTTCAACACATACGATTCGGGCTGTGGTTCACAATCAGAGCTAGACAGAACAACATAGAAAGCCGTTTCCTCAACCGCAAAGCGAGTCCTCACTTCGGGAGACACAAGAGATTGATCAAAAACCACAAGCTTCGCACCTTGCGAGAGAAATAGTTCAAAATCATTTTTTCCCGGCAAAGGCTCTGCCACGATATTTTGTGAATAGAAATTCACCCATTTATCACTCATGACACGGCAGTCATGCAGAGCGGGAAGATCAGGAAGGTGCAGGGGGATGAAAGTGAATGAAACCAATCCGATTCCAGATACGAGCAGTGAAACGAACAGGATTCCAAACATCAAACGGGAGTGAGGCGCGCTCGTAGATGAGACCAAAAACGTTTGAGATGGAATAGTCGGAAGCAAAAAACGGGACTCTTTGATGCCCGAAAAAAGGACCATTATGAACGAAATGATACCAATGGCAGTCCATTTCCACTCTTTTTGAAAGTGGGCATGCTGGGTCATTAAAATAATGAAGTAAACGGATAATGGAAAAAGAACCGAAATATCAGGAATAGTAAAGACTCCTTTCTGAATGACATTCAAGTAAAATGATTCATCGACGCTGAAGAATGCGTTTCCTGTGAGTGAATAATTATACCACAGCCAAGGAACCCAAACAATAATAGATGAAATCGAAAATGAGACAATGGACTTTCGATAATGATAAAATAAAATGGGTAAAAAGAATAGGTAATTGTAGCGCGAAAGCGTAGCCAAACCAAATAAAGCCCCACCCATCCAAGGGCGAGGAACGAGAAAGGATAAAATCAGAAATGCCAATGCAAAAATATCTCCCCCCCCATTCGAATGAATTAGAATAGTAGGAAAAAGAAACGCAAAAAGTGAAAATGAAATACTATTTATTTTTTCTTTCTTGGAAAAATGATAATATAGCCAAACAACGGCAATGAAATAAAGAATCGAAGCCAACATTATCGAAAGGAAGGGAGCCCAACCCCCTGCACCCGCTAAACAATGTACCGCACCCGGCAGGGGCGGGCGTAACCACTCAAAATAGTTCCCCACTCCGCAAAACCATTCTCCATGCAATGCATAAACAATAGGATCCCACCACCCTGAGAACAACCAATAAAGTTGCACCACAAAAAAGATCAAAAAACTCAATAGGAGAACGCGTGGAAGACGAAGTGTTTCATATTCAAACCATAATCGAATGCCCCGGAGTATCGACTGAGGGAAAGAATTCACCTATTGAAAAAGAAAGGAACCTACTTATTTCTTTGTATTACAGGCAGTAAATATAACTCTTGTCGAGTTAGCATTCGCATGCTAACCCTAACGCGCACGATTCGAGACGCGAGTTAATCCTTTTCTGTTCGGCAAAAGAAGCAGTAGAACACTCCTTCCGTAAACGCATAATTTCAGCATTATGACACCGCACCTGCTCCTCGTATTTCCGCGTCATATCATCCAGCCGTGCCTGCATAATCCTCAATCGACGCAGGGTAAGGGCTCGAAAAAGTTGTGCATCCCTACTCTGCTTTCGAAAAACGTTCTTGCAACACTTCGAGACAAACATGAACGACAACCAATTACAACGCGTGTCACCGATTCTTTTAATAGCGCTAACGCCGCTCAAAACACTAGACATATAGGGACTCCCTGTCGACTATAATATAGTGGCCTGCAGGCCGCCACGCCGACAGGAACCCAAAACACTCACAAGAACTAAAACGAGACCGGCGACCTTTCATCCGCCGGTCCTAACAGACCAGCGGTATTCCCGGTCGCTTAGAATAAAAAAAAAATCAGCGACCCGATAGTTTCTGAATAAGCGTGGAGAGATTCTTTATTTTGGTTTCCAATCC
The DNA here is from genome assembly GCA_043803765.1 of Candidatus Iainarchaeum sp. GTDB lineage: Archaea > Iainarchaeota > Iainarchaeia > Iainarchaeales > VGJJ01 > VGJJ01. The sequence continues at coordinate 89,354 of JAZDJQ010000018.1, forward strand.
CCTGCAATCGGAACGAGCACGTGCTAATTGTTCTTTCAACAACTCTTTTCTCGGAGCATGTTCACCAATCTCCCTCTCCAATCGAATAATAGCCAATCTTCTTCGAATCAAATCCCTCGACAAACCACCAATCTTGATGCGATACACACGAACTCTGCGATTGATATCAAACGTTTCACGCCGCTCCTTGGATACCTTCCGCTTGAACCAAGCAGGGGATGATCTACGGGATGGCATGAACGATCCTAATAATAATGGAGAATAAAAAAACCACCTACGGAACCCTCTCCATAAACCATCAGAGAAAAAGAACACAAAGAAGAATAAAATTCCTCATTACGAAGACATCTTACGGATAAGGGCAGTAAGAGTCTCTATCTTCTCCTGTATTCTCGCAAATTCAATACAATCACGACTCAACTGTTCCAGCAGTATCTTACTATCTGGAGGATTCTCATTCAACTCCCTCCTTAATCGGATAATGGCTCTTTGCCGAACATCCAAATCCCTACTCAATCCAGCAATCTTTACACGATACTCACGAATGGTTCTTGCTACACTATGCGCCGATGACTGATAACGAGCGGCCTTACTTTTCCTACGACGAAAAGGAGCCGGACCACGCGGAGACATAAAACCGAAAAGAAACTTGCTCCATAAAAGGATGACCCTAAAAAAAACATATTCCGGAAGTCCAACCAAAAAAAGAACCCCTGATAGCAAAAACAAAATAGGCCCGGGCAGAGTCGAACTGCCGTCTCGACCGTGTGAAGGTCGTGTGATAACCGTTACACTACGGGCCTTTCCTCTCAAAGAAAGGAGCAAAAAAGGCTTATAAAACACGGGTAGGAAACCCATCCCTTTTGAGAAGAGGGCGAACTTATAAATCAAAAAGGAGTGTTTCACTCGCATGACACGGCATACTTTTTGGATACTCGGATTTCTTCTATTACTTACTCCAGTGTTAGCCCTTGAATTGGACGCCCCTGAACAAGTCCCATCGTATTCCCCCTTCACGTTCAGAGTGATTCTCCCCTCAACCGAGGCATTTTCTACCGCCACGATTATGTTCGACAATATCGGGGTTGCCACGATTTACAACTCAGGAACGTGTCTCATTCAACCTGACTGGATTCCTTTTTTGATTCACTGCAAAACGTACGATACCGACCCAAAAACAAACGAAGGATTAACTGCCATCATTACGCACACGGGATTTGCTAAAGGAATTCATACCATTTCAATTCAATCACAAGGAATAGAAGGAAGCTTTTCCAGCACCGAAGTGAAAGTGATTACCCCGCTCGAAGACACGTATAAGGATGAGTTAAATAGTGAGATAACAAACGTAAAAGGACGCGTGGAAGAGTTAGAAACATTTTCGCAAGGAGCCCAGCAAAAAATAAATGAAACACAATCCCAACTCGAACAAACGATTCATGAAACAGGAGAAAAAATCAACACGCTCAAAGACTTGTTAAGTGCCCAATTCAAAAATGCAGAAAAAGTAGTCCAACAATCAAGTGAAACGTTTACCATTCCCTTCTTATCAGGCAATGGCACGGGGCTTGCAACAGGAGTGAACGCACCCGTATTAGGCATTCTCCTGATTGTAGCATTTGCATCATTAATCCTATTTGCAGGAATAGGAAGGAAAAAGAAAACAGGTTTTGGAGGAATCATCCCAAAAGACAATACTCCATTCCTCGCAGGAAATTTAGACACACTATTCAAAGGACTACCCGAAAAAAAGAATATGGAAGAACGAATTTCTCCCCAACCCAAAAAATGGTCGTCGGATGTAGAAGAGGAATTGCGTGATGATATTGAAAACAATCCGCCTGAAAAAAGCAAAGTGAACTTTGGTGACCTTATTCGGAATGAAAGGGATTGAATTGGTTTTCGCATCCATCTCCTGCTCCTTTAAATGTATTTCAACACCAAGTTCCTGTATCTGCAGGAGTAGCGAAGCGGTCAAACGTGTTGGCCTTAGAAGCCAATGGCTTAGTGCCTTCGGAGGTTCGAATCCTCCCTCCTGCATTAAATTCGTATCAAAAAAAATGGAAAAAAAAGGCTCCGTGGTATAGCTGGATAATTTCAACGGTCGCCACGACGAGCTATTGGGTAGGGTTTTCAATCCTATTGTAGACCAATCTGCTGCATGCCCGCGTGGTGCAGTCGGCCGATTTCGCACGGCCACCACGAGGGACTACATGGTTGGATTTTCAATCCAACAGTAGGTCAATCATTGTACACTGCCTGTGTGGTGTAGTCCGCCGTTTTCGTCCGGCGGCACCGACGGACTAACGCAGGATTTAACAATCCTGCAATAGGCCAAATAAAATACGGCCCGTGTGGTGTAGTCTGGATAGCATAAGGGCTTCCGGAGCCCTTGACCTGGGTTCAAATCCCAGCACGGGTGTCTAGGGGTTGTTTTACAATCCCTTTACCGTTTTCCCCGGGCTTTTCTGAAAAGGCCGGTTCCGAATTCCAGCACGGGTGTTATCTTTCTTTCAGAGGAAAGAACGAATACTAGAAACTGGATTGAGTGATACAATCCAATTTCCAATTAGAAAAAAGAGTTTTCCTCCACTCTTGAGAAGGAAAATTATTCCGATGAGGAATTGAATAAAACATATTATACTTAGCGCAAGCAACACTCCCGTTATGCGATGACGGGAAAGAAAAGGCCATTTTTCTTCAAGTGAAGCACGAACAAGACCAATGTATACGCTAAGACTGACACGAAAACAATAGATTTTTTCTTCCACATGAGCGGAAGCTGAATGAAAGAATGCTAGGAACGACATGATGAAACACCTATTTGGAGAGTATTACGCCAAAAACTAATTTTTGGACGCACCAGCATGAAAAAAGAAACCCTTTATATGGGTTGATTTGCGAGACTATAACATAATGAAACGAATTTCGTTAGAAAACATTCCCTTTTCATCCCCGCAAAAAGGATATGCTCCGAGGGAAGACTCATGGCTGCTTGCCCACCACCTCCCCAATGCGAAAGGAAAAAAATGCCTCGATATGGGTTGCGGAAGCGGAATACAGACAGCCGCACTGTTGGTGAATGAAGCAGAAGAAGTATGGTGCGTTGACATCAATCAGGATGCATTAGAAAAAACAAAAAAAATAGTCGAGAAGTATTTTCCAGGAAAAAAAACACATTATGTCCAATCCAATTTATTTGAAACGATTCTAAATGAAAAATTTGATATTATTGTATTTAATCCACCCTATGTTCCAAGCGAAAAAATAAAATGGATGGAAGTAGACGGAGGAAAAAAAGGAAGGGAAATCATTGACGCATTCATTGAAAAAATTCCTTATCATCTAAATGAAAAAGGAGAATGCTATCTTCTTCAATCATCCCTCAATGGAATACCTATTACCGAAAAAAAAATACGAAAGCATGGAATGAACGGAGTAATTATTGCACGGCAGAAAATAGCTTTTGAAGAATTGATTATCTTTCGCATCAGTAAAAACAACCTTTAAATGTACTTTCACCTGCAAATGCATGACGCATGCGTACCCAAGCGGTCTAAGGGGCCAGACTCAGACTCTGGTGGCTTAGTGCCTTCGGAGGTTCGAATCCTCCCGCGTGCATGTCCAGTTCCGATTGGACCAACCGGCGTAGCGTGATGGCATGCCATCACTCATCCATTTTTCCCCGGGCTTTTCACAAAAGGCCGGTTCTGAATCCTCCCGCGTGCATCGCGGGTTTCGCCCGGTCGAAATGAAGTAGCATTATAACGAACCATAACTCGTTTTCGCTCCTTTTGGGCATTTCATTTAATTACCCCTTTTACTATTCCTTCTTTTAGGGAATGATGACGTAAACCCCGACTGACGAAAGGATGATGAATTAACTCACGTCTGACCCGCTTTCTATTTCCATGGGGGTTAAAAACAGGAAAATGGTTTTCTTACGCATGGTTATTACTTTAACGTTAACCCAAGCCGAATCAAAGAAAGTAATAGAAAAATTAAGGGAATACCCTTCTTTACCTATTCCATCCGCGTATGAGAAGGCACGCCACCAAGTGGGAGATGCACGTGTAACCGTGTATGCGAGCGGAAAAGTGGTTATCCAAGCAAAAAACAACGAAGTGGAAGAAGCCATTCATGAACGAATAACGAAATGGTTAGGAAATGAATTAGACGAACTAGTGCTTGGAATGGATGAAACAGGAAGAGGAGAACGGCACGGCCCACTCGTGGTAAGCGGAGTGTTAGGACAGCGCAACCAACTGCGCGCCGTGAGGGACTCTAAAAAAACACACAACATCAAAGGAGCATATCATACTGCAACCCATAAAAGTAAAATGCAAGTAAGCGTCTCATTCAATGCTGAAACAATTGACGAACTAAGGAGAAAAGGAATCACGCTCAACGAGATGGAAAGCCATGCCATGCAAAAAATACATGAACTGATTAACGTTTTTTTCCCTGAATCGATCACGATTGCGGATGGAAAACCTCTTAAAAAAGGAATGAAGGGAATTATTTTTCAAGAAAAAGCAGATGACACCGAACCAAGTGTAGCAGCAGCAAGTATTGTTGCCAAACATACACGAAATGAGAGTGGAGACCAAAATGAACGGAAAACATGGAAGCGAATTGCGGATTAACCCGCATTCCAGAATAAAAATGATCAACGCGGCAAAGGCGCCGGATGTTCGATTATGGACAAATGAAAATTTGGCCGAGAAAAAAGAGATTCTTCCTCCAAAAAGACTAACCCGAGACGAGAGGATAAGATGGTATTCGCAAAGGGATATCAAAATAAGGAGCATTATCAGAAAAGAAAACGAACGAAAAATGAAGATGGAGGATGAATTCAGGAAAATGGCAAGAAAAGAAGGGCACCTCTCCGAGGAAGCGATCAACAAGATGGAGCCACTGGCCATTAAATTGTTCAGGGTGGAAATGAGACTGCATCGAATGGAAATATTAGCACTATTGCATCGGACCTATTGGGAAATCGAGGAAAGAAACCCGACACCAGAGGAGTCCAAGCGAATATGGAAAGAAACCCAAGACGTCATCGAATCCTACCGCAACGTAGAACGGGAAATGATTGAAATGATTAACCATTCCACTGAACGGAAAGGCGGGATAAGAGACATGATTATACGATCATTAAGGAAAAAGCGGGATTAGAGAACCGCCACCCCTTTTTTCAGGAGAGCAGCCTCCTTCTTAGATAAGGAAAATCGCCGGACGTTTTTTCCGATCAACGCACTCCCTCCATACGGGTCTAACACCCGCACGGTGAAAGACATTTTTCCTTCTTTGCATTTGGTTAAGTCGCGTATTCTTTCTTTTGCCGCTTTCGCCTGCTTAGGATTATCACTTTTCATCAGCACGGACAAAACATCCGAAACACGCTCAAGCAGGCCTTCAATATTAGTAAAAAATCCTTCGGCAAAAGAACCGGGCTCTAATACTACCCCTAATTCTGGAATTTCAACTGTTCCTGAAGAATTGCGAACGATTTTGGTTTCCAAGTCCTTCTCTTTGTGAATACGAACATCAAAACCAGTAGGAGAATTGAATTCTAGACTCATCACGTCGGACCATTTCATTCCGCAATGCGAACAAGAAAGAGACTGAAGAAGAATCCTACCAAAATAAGGAACGTTTTCAACCAATTGAATAATGACGGCCTCCTTCTTACACTGCGGACAAGGAACATGGACAATCGAATGAGGTTCTTCATCTTTTTTCTTCATTATGAAACACTCTTCTTCTTTCGTGCATTCCTCACCGGAATGGATTCCAACCAGTTTTTATTCGAATGAAAAGAACGCTCTAATTCCTGCACCCGCTTCTCAACATCTTCCAAACGGGAAAAAAGCTGGGTTATTTTTACCTGTATTGGGGTAATAGGAGTTTCACGAGAAGAAAAAATGGAATCATTTTCATTAGGAATTGAAGGAAGGGGAGGGGAAATAGTAGGAGGAATGAATGCGACTCTTACTTGATTTTTTTTCTTAGGAAAAAAATGAACGAGTGCATTCAATAGTAATAGAAAAATAGCCACCACCGCTAATACAAAAGAAGTATCAACCATTTCAGCATCACACCCTCGAACTGTTTATAGTTAACGTTGGAAAAAAACGAGCAAAAAGATGTTCCTGCGCACGCTCAACTTCTTCAAGAGAAACCCCTTTTATTTCCGCCACACGACGCGCAACGAGTGGAATCCAACTCGGGTCAGAAGGCTTCCCGCCAAAAGGAATAGGAGAATCCGTTTCCAACCCTATCAACTCAAGGGGCTGATTTTGAATAAAGGTATCCATATGAGAAGAATTCAAAATAGCCGGACCTACCGTGCATACCCATTTTTTCTCAATAATAAGACGTTGCTGGGTTGGATTGCCTGAAAACCAATGCAAAATTACCTTTTGGGCACCCCCCTCGCTTAATCGATCCAAACATTGTTGTTTTGCATGACGAGAGTGAACCACAATGAGTTTATCATATTCTACCGCCCATTCAATAAACTGACGAAAAACATGCATTTGCAATGATTGCTTCTCAGTCGTATCCCCATACAAAAAATCAAGACCGGTTTCTCCAAGGTAAGGAGCATCTTCCACATGACCCTTATACCAAGCAAGCGTTTTTTCTATGAGAGCGGGGGATTTTATCACTTCTTCAGGATGCCAACCCAATCCAATAAGGGTAGGATGCGAAGAAAAACCACCACTAAAAGCATTCCAATTGGAAGGAGAAATGGTATTTTGACACCACCAAGAAACGTTTGCCTTAACGGAATGCCTTGCTGCTTCCTGGGGAGAAGGAGAATCCAAAATATGGGTATGAAAATCAATCCAGGGCATGGGTACTACTAGCCGGGATAATGCTCATTTTAAAGGAATTCCATAAAAGAAAGGCATATGGACCCCACTCTTAACGGGTTATCTGAAAACGAACCAACATCACGGGCGGCAGCCCATACTCCTCGGGCGCTCGCCATCGCAGGAATAATCATTGTTTTGTTATTCATTGTGGGTTTTCTCATATTCTCACGATTAACCACTCCAACACCGGAAGAACCAATTGTTCTGCCCGTGAAGGTAAAACTACTCGCCGACACATCCTGTACACTATGCCCGCAAACGAATACCCTGCTTGCAAAACTAGATGAAGGAAACGTCCAGTATGAGTTAGAAACAGTTGACATTTATTCGGAGGAAGGAAAAGAACTTGCAACCGAATTCGAAATAAGTTATGCTCCTGCCCTCCTTGTGAGTGTAGCAGGACTAGACCAAAACACGATGATTCAAAGCGCACTCCTTGGAAAATACATCAAGGAACCGCTCAAAACAAAAAAAGGATGGATTGTTGTTCCAGAAAAATTTTTAGACAAAGAACCTAAACTTCTCACGTTTATCAATCAACCCACTACTTGTGAAGTACCAGAAGGAAAAATACTTTTAACCGCATTCATGGATTATGGAGACTGCAAGCCCTGCATCGACGCATACAAAAAATTAACAGCCGTTACGGAAAAATACACGAATGTAGTAGTGGATTACACCCCTATCATGTACCAACGCACTACCATTACGGCGATTAACAAAGCGTTCACTTCAAACAAAGGAGCCGTGTGCGCTGAAAAACTAGGATTTTTGGATGATTACACCGGATGCAATTATTTCAATTCCCAATTCTATGGAAATCTGGATATTAACTTTATGAAATCCTGCATTGCTGAAGCAGGAGGAAAAAGCAAAGAAAAGCAGACCGAATTCGTTGAATGCGTAAATGATGCAAATTCTACCACCGATGCACAACTTATCCAAAATAGTCAAACAAATGAAAAATGGAACCCTATTGAGTATACTCCTTCCTTTGTATTGGATTGCACGTATTCATTTGTAGGGCAGAACAGCATTGAACCCTATCTCTGCTATTTCCACCCTGAACTAGAAGGGTGTATTTCCATCCTCGACGAGGAAGGCATACTGAATACCCCTATTCAAAATACCCCTATTCAGCAAACAGAAACCGAAGACATGAATGATGAGTAAATACGCAAGCCTAAAAACAACTCATTACGTTTATTCTACCTATGACCACGAATGTTTCAATCGAATACGCGAATGCACAAGACAAACTAGACCGTGCCAAAACACCCTATGAAAAACTCGCGGCATTAGAAGAAATGAAAAGTTATGCCCCATCCCATAAAGGAGCAGAAAAACTCCGAGCGGAAATCAACCACAAAATAGCCCAACTCAAACTCGACATTGAAAAAGACAAAAAACAATCCGCCAAAAGAGGAGGAGGACCCACGCTCGCCGTAAAAAAAGAAGGAGCGGGACAAATCGTATTAGTAGGACTGCCCAACGCGGGAAAAAGCACATTATTCAATGCCCTCACCGGATTAAACGCACCAGTAGGAGACTATGAATATACTACGGTTCAACCCCAAGTAGGAATGGTTGATTTCAAAGGAGCCAAAATACAACTTGTAGACTTGCCCCCCATTTCCGAAGGAAGCGCAGAAGGAAAATTCAATGGAAAAGAAATACTCGCCGTGATACGAAATGCCGATGCCATCGTATTAGTTGTGCGTGCGGAGAACCCCGCCCACGAATACTTACTATTACAAAAAGAATTAGAAAAAGCAGGCATTTCGCTGAATAGGAAAAAACCAAACGTGAGCATCACCCCCACCCCCTTCCCCGGTTTTTCTCTCACCGGAAAAGAATTTCTCAAAATTCCACAAGAACAATTAGTCGAGTATCTCAAAAAAATAGGAATGCACAACGTGCACGTGATTCTACGAGAGAATACCACACTGGATGTGGTGGCGGAAGTACTAAATGAAAAACTAGTGTATCGAAAAGCCATGATTATTGTCATGAAAAGCGTTGAGAAAAAAGAAACAAAACGAGACGAAAAAGGACTCATCGTGTTCACATGGCAGGATGATAAAGAATCAAAAAAAGAAGCGGTTGATTTATTATTCGAGATTCTGGACAAAGTATTCGTTTACACTAAAAAACCGGGAACGGCTGCCGCGACACTCCCACTAATCGTACCAAAAGGAGCAACCGTATTAAACGTCGCCGAACTCATACACAAAGATATCGTTCAAACACTCAAATCCGCCAAAATATGGGGAAGCACCAAATTTGAAGGACAACGAGTAGCAAAAGATTATGTAGTGCAGAATGGGGATATTGTCGAATTCTGCTGGTAAAAAAAAATGAAAAAAATATTTTTATTCGTTCCCTTGCCGTGAGGAAGTAAACAATTCTAACGCTTTCCTACCAATAAGAATAAGGGCAATACCCCCCAAAACAAATGCAATACCCGTGATAAGCGTATCCGATGCCGATTGAGAAGAATCCGTTCCATCCGCAATCCCCGCACTCTTAATCTGTTTGACTAATACCTTGGCTTTTTCCCCTGTTTCTTTTGCCGAAGTGTATTGCTTTTTACCAAATGCACTTACTGCATTATTCCACGCCCCCTCAAAATCATTCACGCCTGATTGGTTTTCCCAACGATAACGATTTTCCTCCGCTAAAATAACCTGCGCCGCATGAGACAAAGAAGAAAAACCCGTAATATTCAACAGAGAAGAATCATCCCCATACAATACAACGTAGGCAAGGGAACGGGCAACCCGGTTGTTTCCTTCCGCTTCCAACGCGCTCACTTTTGTCTGAATACTCGCAAATTCGGTTGTAATCCTCTGTTTATTCTCGGCAGCCAAATCAGCATAATAGGAAAATGAACTCGTAAGCGTTTGATTAGGACCGAGAGGAGACAATAATCCCAACAGTTGGGACTTCGTCTGGGCATCCAATGCATTATCTGATGCAATCTGATTTTTTACTTTGGAAATAGACTGGTCATAGGACGCCGCATCTTCTTTCAACGAATCGATTGCATCAAACACCGCACCATACTTCGTCGAAATCGTATTCACAACCGAGGTGTTAATCGAAACATTAAGAAAAGATGTTTCATCCTCGCTCAATGATTTGATGCCATTCGCAACACTGCGAATATCATCCACCATGCTGGCTAATTTTCCCTTAAGTGAAGAAATCTCAACCTGCAATGAAGGATTGGAAACCGTCTCGGAAACAATATCCACATCGAACTCTTCATTTTCCACCGCATTCGCCAGTTCTTCCAACTTGTTCACCGTAGGAAGAGAAACAAGCCAAGATGTTTGCTGTTTAAGGAAAGAAATACGCTGCACCAAATAGTTAGCCGAGACCAAATTCGTATGCAGTGTTCCAGCAGGAACCACGGCACTGTCCTTATCCGCAATGGGAATCACCGTACGAAGAACATCCCCTTGCAACAATGAAACCACCCAGTATTTCTGCACCCCATTCGTCTGAGGAAGCGCCTTGAAAACAACCGCCTTTTCCCCCGATTCCAAAAAATTACGCTCAAGTAATGCATTTTCAGCATCAATCGCCTGCAACCCCCATGCGAGAGGAAGGAAAAGGAATAGCGCTGCGAGAATGACTCTGTAGCTACGCATCACAGGGAGAAAAAAACCCATTATAGGTTATAATCCCTCCCCTACACATAGTGTAGAGAAGGGTCACCTATTTCCCGGGGATGTAGTGTAACCTGGTTATCACGGCAGGCTCCAGACCTGCAAATCGGGGTTCAAATCCCTGCGTCCCCACTTTACCATATACAGAAATTCGCCGTAGGAATAAAACGCCTTCCACTACCCCTGAGGAAATGGCACGGATGTATTTGGATGCGAATGTATTCATCTCCTATTTCCGTGGGGAAATTGGTGCAAATTACAGGGGGTTATTCGTCGAAGCTGAAAAAGTATTGGATTTCCTCCATGTAAATGGTCACACGGTGGTCATATCCTCTTTATGCTTAAAAGAAATAGAAACGGTTTCGTACATCCGAAAAACAGAACTGGAAGACCTTTTCAAACGAAAAAATATCACAACTGAATTCGTCACTAACCCCGAGTATTTGGATTGGAAACCATTTGAAAAAATAGGAATCCATTACCCCGATGCACTACATGTAGCTCTTGCAATATACTACCAGTGTGAAGCGATTATAACATTCAATGTCCATGACTTTCTTCCAGCAAAAAAAATTAGAATCATTGATCCGCGAGAACTTTAGTCGTGTTTACGCTTTTCTTTTTAAGAAACTCGTCCGCAATCTTTGCCCGTTGCTCTCGAGTTAATTCTTCCCCACGATAGCCCCTATCATAGGCCGTGAGTGCAAGTGTCCTAAGAGCCAACCGAGAGTGCAAACGTTCATCGGACAATGTTTCCAATTCCACTATACACTTACGAATGGCATCCTTCAAAAACTCGGAACGAGAAGAATAAAGACCCGAACGAGAAACCAGTGCATCGATTTTACTCGCCATCTTGTCTTCCACCTGAACGGAAAGCATTTTCATTTTAGTAATGGGCTACTAATGGAATAAAAACCTACTCGGAAAAAAGAGCGAACGGCCACTAAAAGTGCTGGCCGCAGTGCAGGGGATGCAACTCGGTGTTGCCGCCGACAGGGAAAAACCAATAAATAGGAAACCGCATACTAAGTAATCAGCATGCACCCCACCCCCGCCAAAATAGAAGACACTTCTTCAATCGTTCAATTCATCCAACGTTATTTCCCATATACCACTATTGACGAGCAGGAAGTAAAACACCGCATCCAATCAAACGGGTTCATTTTTAACAAAATAATGCAAAACAAAAAAATAATCGGATACGCCGAATGGGAAATGGTAGAAGAAAAAAAAGAAACCATTCGATTAAATGGAATTGCGGTGCTTCCAGAATATCAACAAAAAGGAAATGGAACAATGCTTTTACAAGAAGGAGAGAAGGAAGCAAAAAAAAGAGGAATCAAAAAAATCCAATTATATGTAGGAGAAACAAATATGCCGGCAAAGCAAGCATATGCAAAGAATGGATACGCATATACTCGACCACACCTACGAAAAATAAATGGGGAAAAGGCGGAAGTGTGGGAGAAAAAAATAGTGTGATTAATACGCTTTAGAAAACAACGTATAATATTCGGCACTTTTCCCGCAATGAACACACAAACCGTTTTTCACAGGCTTTTCATCTAACGGAATGCAGCGAGAAGAAGCCATTGTCTTATCTTTGATGTCTTTTTCACATTCTTTACTACCGCAAAAAAGCATCCGGATAAGTTTTCGCTGTTCAAGTGCATGCTCAAACTCGCGCATCGTTTTCACTTCAACCATACTTTCTTTCAAATGCTTCTCTGCTTTTGAAAAAAGAGAATGATGCATCGCATCCAATTCCGACTCAATTATTTTATCAATTCCATACAATGAAACGATTTTCTTTTCACCCGTATCACGACGAACAAGAACGCACTGATTCTGCCCCACATCACGAGGACCTAGCTCGATGCGAATAGGAATACCCTTGAGCTCCCACTCATTAAATTTCCAACCCGCCGAATACTGTTCACGAGCATCCACCCACGCGCCAAATGCACGCAGTTCAGAAGACAATTTCCGCGCAACATCTAAAACAGTAGTATGGGAATCCGAAAAAAGAATAGGAACGATTACCACTTTGTTCCGAGCCAAGCGTGGAGGAAGAACCAATCCTTTATCATCCCCATGCACCATGATTAACGCTCCAATTACCCTCGTTGAAAGACCCCACGAATTCTGCCAAGGAATATGCGGCTGCTCATCCTCTCCAGCGAATGTAATATTAAATGCTTTAGCAAAATTCTGCCCTAAGTCATGACTCGTACTGCCTTGCAGTGCTTTCCCATCCGGCATCCATGCCTCCAATGTAAACGTATCTTGAGCACCGGCAAACTTTTCCAACTGGGTCTTTTTCCCTGCAATCACGGGGATAGCAAGCAGCTCATGATAGACTTTCTGATACTCCATAAGAAAACGCATGGTCTCATCTAATTCTTCCTCATGAGTCGCATACACGCAATGTCCTTCCTGCCACAAAAACTCGCGCGTGCGAATAAACAATTTAGTCATGGTGATTTCCCACCGCACAATATTGCACCACTGATTAATACGCAAGGGAAGATCGCGATGCGAACGAATCCACTTGGAATACATATCATACATCAATGTTTCACTTGTAGGACGAATAGCTAAACGTTCTCCACCATTCTCTTTTTCATCCTGGGCAATCCACGCCACCTCAGGAGCAAAACCTTCCGCATGCTCTTTCTCCTTATTGAAAAAAGACTCGGGAATAAGAAGAGGAAAATACGCGTTTTCTACACCTAATTTTTTGATATTCTTATCCAAAAAAGATTGAATGCCTTCCCATAATTGCATCCCATGAGGACGAATGACCATGAACCCATGCACGGGAGAATAATCCGCCAGCTCTGCTTTCACCACCACTTGATTATACCATTCTGAAAAGTCATCGGATTTCTTGACAGTGATTCCAACCAACTTCGGGGTCTTTTCTGCCGGCATGGAAAAAGAACAACTCCTAAATGGTTAATAATACGCCCCTGCACCACCCACCAAAATGATTTATAATGGGTCCCAAACCCCAAGTCATGGAGACAAATGGGGGGGTAGTATAGCCTGGTAGTATACCACCTTGGGGTGGTGGCGACCCCGGTTCAAATCCGGGCCCTCCCGTTTATTCTTCTTTGCACTAAACGATAAAAAACCATTCAACTATTGTTAGCGCAACGAAAAATAAGTAAGGAAGAACGCCCTAGAGGAAGAATGCTGGATAGCTATGTAAGGGGCCGATTGCTGAAAACCTCAACGGGAGATGATGACTTCGATGAATATGATATTCGTCGATTTATAAGTGGACCATCCAGCACTTATGATCGAAAAGTCAAACGCGAACAATATCTAGAAGCCGTGCGAAAAGCATTTGCAGAAAATCCGAAACGTGCGGAAGAAATTCGAAGAGCCATTTTAGATGCACACGATCGTGGAAAACCAGTAACCATAAACCGAGGGAAACCACCCAACAGATTTGTAACATTACGTCGCGCCATCAAACGCAGATACCGCGGAAAATAGAACGGGTTTATTTTGAAAAAGAAAAATTCTCCTTAATTATTTAAGGTGATCGAAAAATCGTTCACAGAATGGACCGTGAGTATAATGTACAAGAATGGTTAGATGAAAAAAAGGAAAATATGGTTTTCGTCCGCTATGTTTTCCTTCCCAATTTTTCTAATATTGAACAATTTGCGGTCATTTATCTCACCAAAGAGGGCAAGAATTGGCGTGAAATAATCAAGATTGATGGTAATCCAGCCGAAGCCGTTCATATCCACGTTTCCTACTCTGACAAGGAAAAGAAGAACCTGCACAAACCCATCACCTGGGAAACAGTGGAGGAGGCGGTAGATCGTATAAAATCACATTGGCGTGAATATCTGCTCCAACACCAACAAGAAGGTTTATAACTTTCACCGTTATATTTGATTTATGGCTATTCGAAAAGTGATCATAAAGGTCGGCGGGGACATGATGGGGGATCTCCGACAAAACTTGCAGAAACCAAATCGGAAATTGGCTGGCACACACACTATCTATATAAAAAATCTTGAAGAATTATTCCATCTGCTCACTCCCGAACGACTAAAATTGACCTGGGAACTCATAACAAATTCCGAAAAATATACTATTTGCGACCTTGCCGAAAAAACTCGCCGAAAGCAGGCGGCAGTGAGTCGGGATATTGGCATTCTACATCGGGCTGGGCTGATTGAAAAGAAAAAAGACAAGCAGAAAGTATATCCACGCACCACATTCAAGGAAATACTCATCCAATTCGCGGAACCCAGCCAGACATAATCACAACAATGGATGGGGTTGCTAAAAATATTAAAAAAAGGGCGATTCTACTACCACAAAAAAATATCCGAATATCAATAGGCCCCAGCCAAAATCTTATGGGATGACAACCGAATCCTTCCAACACCCGGAATCAACCGAGGCATGTTCGTGCCCGCAATACGACCTTTACGATCCACGTAAACATATTTGTATTTTCCCAAAAAACGCCTCAATTCAATATTATGCAGGGATTCATCCCCCAAACGCTTCCCTACTTCAAGAGTCGCTTGGCGGATCCCGGGAAAATGATAAGAATGAACTTTTCCAGCTCCAGATCCCATCACACTCAAGGAAATTGTAACTACTCGAGCTAATCTCTCCCTAAATGAAGGATTGGAAACGAAAGTTACCAGATTCGATGCCCCCAAACCGACGGACGCCGCAACCTTTGTCATTTGCTCCACGCCCCCCGTACGTCTTTTCTGTTCAAGTAATGCATCATACGTCTCTCTGTCCACCCCTACCCCAAATGATAAAGGACCCGAGAACCGCGGACGACGGAAACGGTCAACCATTCGTTTAACGACTTTCCTAACCATGCTTGGAAAAAGCCGATTATATATATATATATATATATCTTCCGTTCTGGCTGGCTTTGCCTGTAAAGTATAGAAAAAATAACTAAAACAATGGCAGGGTGCCCAATATCACGTCTAATTTTTTTTATAATCCACTTTATGGGCAAAGCCGTTCCGGCTTTGGTGAAGTTTCAGAAAAGCAATCACCAGCATATCCTTTAACTTGGCAATGGATGAACAACCAGTAATCAACCCCAATCCGACAATCAAAAATAAAGATTTTCAACTAGACCGATGGCAGACGTTTCCTTTTTAAAGCCCAAAATTTTGCAGGGAGTATGACCTCCAAACGAGCCACTAAAACGAAAAAGAGACACGTCAAGAAACGCGCAGGGAAGGACAAACGAACTGAAATACATTCCGTGCATCATCCGGAACACCGGGAAAGATATTACCGCGCCAAGCGGGCATTGCGCGCACTAAAGCAAGCAGTATGGAACCCAAAAGCAGTCATTCATTCGTATCGCACCCACATACCCGAAAAAATGTTGAAAGAAATACCCGAACAAGCACTAATTGAACACTGGGAGGCCATTGGCGAATTAAGAGGAAGAGGAATCGACGTACGCGCAACTAGGTCACAAAACGCACGACCCCACCTAACAAGAGAAATTGAAATAGACAATCCTGTTTCCTACCATGCGAGAAGCTTCGCCCAAAGACACGGCCTCATCCTGCGAGAAAGAAGGCACCCCATTCGAACAACGCTGGAACGGATGTTCGGATAAAAAAAACAACGTTGAGCGTCCTGCACGATTAAAAGCAATCACGCTCTCCATTTCTTATGCGATTTGAACCACTGGCTGAAGCATTCGACCGGATCGAAAAGACGGCAAAAAGACTGGACATGACGGAACAACTGGCAACGCTGTTCGAAAAAACAACAGTAGAAGACATGCCAAACGTAGTATATTTCCTACAAGGAAGACTTGCTCCTGCCTACGAGAACATCGAAACAGGACTGGGAGAGAAATTCGTTATTCAAGCCATAGGAAAAGCAACCGGATACACGAAAGAGGACGTGGAAAAACGATTCAAAAAAACAGGGGATTTGGGAGAAACCGCCGCACAACTGGTAGAAAAAAAAACACAACAATCACTCATCCGACAAACACTCACCGTGAAAAAAGTACATGATAATTTCATGAAACTTGCCACTCAAACGGGAGAGGGAACACAGGAAATGAAAATACGATTCCTTGCAGAACTGCTCAATTCCGCATCTCCCAACGAGGGAAAATTTATCGTACGATTCGCACTAGGAGCATTACGATTAGGAGTAGGGGACCCTACATTAATGGATGCCATGGCACAGGTTCACTTGAACGAATACATAGGAAAAAACCCCAAAATAGTAGAGGAGATTGAAGAAAAAGAAAGCAAGAAAAAACCAGAGGAAATACAGCGCAAAATAAGACTCAAAATGAGAGAAATGATCGAGGCAAAATACAATATCCACTCCGACTTGGGACATATCGGAATGCTGCTTGCCGCACACGGATTGAAAGGGATAGACAAAATAGGAATAGAACCCGGCGTCCCCATCCGCCCCACGTTGGCGGAACGCCTTCCGCTATCAAAAGAAATAATTGAAAAACTAGGAAAATGCATCGTGGAAAGCAAATATGATGGATTTAGACTGCAAGTTCATAAAAAAGGAAAAAAAGTGTGGGTTTTTTCACGCAACCTAGAAAACATGTCGGATATGTTCCCTGAAATCGTGGAAGCCGCACAAAAACAACTGAAAGCGGATGATTGTATTGTAGAAGGAGAAGCACTTGCCGTGAACGAGGAAACAGGAGAATTCTTCCCATTCCAGGTTACCATTCAACGAAAAAGAAAATATGATATTGAAATGAAAGCAAAGGAATTACCACTCAAGTTATTCCTATTCGATATTATGTACAAAGACGGAAAAAATATTATGCCACTCCCATTCCATGAACGGAGAGAAAAACTCAAAAAAATAATTGAGAAAGGAGACACGATTGAATTAACAAATGCCATTATCACCGATAAAGAAAAAGAAGTGGATGCATTCTTCAATGAAAACGTTTCAGAAGGATTAGAAGGAATCATGTGCAAGGACTTGAATGCACCCTACATTGCGGGAGCAAGAAAATTTGCTTGGATTAAACTCAAGAGGTCGTATAAGGGAGAATTGCAGGACTCGGTGGATTTGGTGATTATAGGGTATTACAAAGGAAAAGGAAAACGCACCACGTTTGGATTGGGAGGATTGCTTGCCGCCGTATATGATGAAAAGAAGGACGAATTCAAATCCATCACACGCATCGGAACGGGTTTTTCAGAACAGGCATTGGGAGAATGGTATGAACGCCTCATGAAGCACAAAACCGACCACAAACCAGTACGAGTCGATAGCGAAGTAATCCCCCACCAGTGGGTAAAACCTGTTTTTGTGGTGGAAGTAAGAGCAGACGAAATAACCCAAAGCCCGATGCATACCGCAGGAAAAAAAGACAAAGACGACACAGGATACGCACTCCGATTCCCACGAATTATCAAATTACGAAACGATAAAGAACCCGAACAGGCAACAACAGTAAGAGAAATCATCCGAATGTATGAAAACCAAAAACGAGTAAAAGTGGAGGAAAACAAATGAGAAAACAATTCTTACTCGTGCTCGACCATTTCATACGAATTGCATTGTTCCTCATCGCAGCCGGACTCGTCATATCCTTCATTGTGGCGATTGACAATTTTTTGATAACACAACGATTGTACTTCCTCCGCACAGGAAACTGGGATGATTTAATCACGATTAGTGCATTTGGAATTTTGATTGCATATGTACTCAAACGATTACTCATCATGCAATACCGCTGGGGAGTGAAGCAATGAACGTATTCAAACTCCTTATTACCGCCATTATTGCCATCGCATTAGTAGGAATCATCTTCTTCGATTTTGCATCTTATTTTACGCAGAATGAAAACCTAAACGCGCACACTCGGACCGCACTACTCGAAGCTCAAGCCGATTTGGGAACAGCCAAAAACATTACCCTATCCGTAAAAAAAGAACAAACGCTCTACGCACGAAGTTTAGATGAACCAACACGCACCGTGGCATTTGCTTGTTCAACCAGCGCATGCTGCTCAACATTCAACGAGTGCACACAACCATTATCCGTTACACCGGAACGAATGAAAGTAAATCAATCCATTCAAACAACGATTTCCGCGCGCTGTGAGAAAGAATCGGGAATACATATATGCAAAGTATATTTTGGAAAAGCACCCGCGCAGCTGCAACTCATTGAAACGAGCATTCCCAAAACTATTTCCATAGATGAAGACAACCAGCTTATTAGCACAATCACGGTGCAAAACACGGGAGAAGTAGCCGGCGGAGAAGGAAACATCGTGTTTGAATTAAAGGAAAACCAAATTTTTGCCGGAAAAGAAGAATGGGTAACAATTCATTCCCAAGAAGCAGCATTAGAGTCTATTCTCCCTAAAGAAAAAAAAGAATTCACCTTCACGGGAACCATTCCACAAAAAGGAAAATACCAAGTAGTCATTCACGCTACCGCTACTGAAAGCGGAAGCATCAACCAAACATTTGATATCACCGCAACAGGAGAGGGAATTTCACTCTGCAAACAAGACTATTCCCAAAAAGAAAACCCAACGTTTGACGGAATATCCAACAAATGCCAGCTCAAACGATTCTGCACCGGATGCCACTTTGCATATGAGTGCAAGGACGCATGGAGCAACGTTCCCATGACGGGGGGAGCATACTATGATAACGATGGAAGCCAACCCAACTACGTGTATGTGTATTATGACCTTTTACCTAATGGAACATGCTAGAAAAAAGGCCTAAATTTCTCCTCGCCCCCACCGTACAAACTCATGAATCAACTCTCCATGAAAAAATTCAGGGTGAAACTGGAAACCCATTATTTTTTTGGTTGAATGAACCATTATTTCGTTTGGGTTTTGATCGGAACACCCTATACGATTGAACCCTTTTGGAAGGGACACTTTGCTTTCATTAAGATGATAAAAAGAAAAAACATTACCCTCTTTTTTTCCCCTACCAAACCAGGAAAAGGAGTTCTTCACCAAGCGCACGCGCATCATTCCAATCGAAGGCGTTTTGAGAGAAGATAATTTCCCACCGAAAACAAGCGACAACAGCTCATGACCGGCACAAATACCCAATAATGGAACATTGGTTTTGTGCAACCAAGATAATTTTTTGGCATATTGTGTAAAATGATTATCGGCAAGCGGGCACCCGGAGAAAATAATCGCATCCACATTCTTCGCATTGCGCGGTGCTAATTTTGATAGTGAAACAACTTGAGTAGGAAAACCCACACTGCGCTGAATCGGCCAGACAAACTCACGACGGGATAAGATGTCATCCCGCGCCGCACAATTCACCACCAATACTACTCCAAAGTTAGTCATTTTCTTCCCTTCCTCTTTTTTTCAAGAGAAGCATCCCTTTTTTCTAGATGCGCCTTCAAAACATGACGCGTTCCCTGCAATCCTTTCCACTCATCTTTCCACTTTTCAATATGCACGCGTTTACTAAAAAGCGGGGCATCCAAAACAAGAGACTCGAACTCGCCTCCTTCCCCCGAGGGATTAATTCCAATTCGCGGGGAGTCCAACGCAAGGAGCTCCTCCACATTTTCAAGCGTAATCACTTTTCCCAACCAATTCTTTTCCAATCCCTTTGCCGCAACACGAACGAGCATGACTTCAAATCCTTGTATTACTAATTCGTGCCAATGCGCACGAGGAGGAGACAACCAGAGAGGATTGAAACAGGTTAAACCGATTTCATGGCACATTTTTTGAATACGAGAAGACTGATAGGAGGAATGAATAGCACCGGTTATGATTCCCTGAATCCCTGCATTTTTCTTCAAATCAAGAAGCGCGTTTTTCAAATCCGCTACCTCGTTTTCTTTTTTCCCTTTCGAATACACGGTTACGAGGGGAATGTTCATACTCTCTGCTTGCAATGATGTCAGGGAAATGTTGGGCGTGTGATACATATAGGAATTATCATTTTGAGAGGAAACCGAAACCAAACACACTATTTGATTTCCAGAACGATGAGCAAGATGGGTTGCGTACACGGAATCCTTTCCACCCGAAAACAAAACAGCAAGACGCATATTATACTCCCATTGGGATTTGTTCGAGTATGGTTCGGGCACGCCCTGCCCTTTTCCCTTTTTGCATGGCCGCATCAACAGCAGACAAAAGAATGCCCGGCTTGGGATAGGACTTATCAAGGGATGCCTTTCCCATTACTGCTGCCGTAAATTGAACGGGATTATTCCATTGTTTAAGGGCAACATGATAAGCGCTTCCCTCTGGGTGAAACTGCTGAAGATTCTGCCGAAAAACACGTGTAGAAGTAATACGAGCAAATCGCACACGTAAAGAATCCATTATTTCTTTCGCTTTCGTTGGGGAAACGGGAAGAAAAAACTGATACTCTTCTCCGCCTACACGCCCTGAAAAACCACCATGCCTCGCACACACCTCAGCCAATTTCTCAGAGAAACGCATCAAAACAAAATTACCGCTTTCCTGACCAAATTTCTTATTTATCTTTCCAAAATAATCCAAATCAATCATCCCCACTGAGAACGGTTGACGATTAGGCCGATTTAGGCGACTATAAAGCAATGCATCAAATGCCTTTCGATTAAACACGGCAGGAGTACGGTCATGAACGAGACGCTCCTTTTTAGCAATTAGACGAATAGCGGATGCCTCTTTGAGAATATGACGATACTTTTCTACAACCGATTGTTGCACATCAAGTTTGAGTCGTTTAAAATCACGGCGAAAAGAAGGAGAATTAAAAATTCTCTGCGCATCCCGCGCACGACGCAGGGCGACATTCTCCGCAATATTAAAATCAAAAGGATTCGTAATAGCTGAACGACCCAAACGAGCAACCGAACGATGATGAGTATATCCCGTTATTGCCTTTCGAATAGGCAACGCTTGAACCGATTGAAAAGGAGACAATTGCTGAATAAGCTGCTGGCCAAGTAAACGCTCTGAATTGGTAGAAACGGACCTACGATGACGAGCATTTTTAGGAGGCATCATGGAAACGGACGCATTCACCTATATAAATTCCAAACCATTCCCATGGTATAATGAAACCCATTATTATCGCATTTGGGGGAAATGCCCTCATCCGGGAGAATGAAATAGGGAATTATGCCCAACAAATACACAACTGCAGGGCGGCCGTAAAAGAACTCGTTCCCCTCATCAAAAAGGAAATCCCAATCGTAATTGTTCATGGAAACGGACCCCAAGTGGGAAATTTAGAAATACAAATGCATTCCACTAGAAAAATTCCAAGTATGCCATTAGATGTAGAAGTAGGGATGACACAAGGACAGATTGGCCATTTTCTAACAATGGGATTGAAACACTGGCTTCCAAATGTGGAGGCGGCTGCTATTTTGACCCATGTGGAAGTGGACAAGAAAGACACGGCATTTCGAGTACCAAGCAAACCCATTGGACCATGGGAAGATGAAAAACAAGCAATGCGTTGGAAAAAAGAAAGAATACATTACCTGTTTGACCCAAAAAAAGGGTATCGAAAAATGGTTGCCTCCCCGCAACCCAAAAAAATAATAGAAATAGAAACCATACAACAATTATTGGATGCGCATTCCGTTGTGATTGCATGCGGAGGAGGAGGCATTCCCATTGTAAGAGAAAAAAAAGGATGGAAGGGAGTAGAAGCGGTGATTGACAAAGACCGAGCCGCACAAGTAGTAGCTAATACTCTTCACGCTGAAAAACTAGTCATTCTCACAAACGAAGAAAGAGCGTATCGGGATTTTTACTCAAAAAAACCCATTCCATTAGAAAAACTCTCTCTTCACGAGGCACAAATACTATGGAAAAAAGGAGAATTTGGAGAAGGAAGCATGGCACCTAAAATAGAAGCCTGCATCCGATTCATTCAAAAAGGAGGAAAGACTGCCTACATTGGAAAAACAGGGAAAATGGAGAAGGTGATGCGTCATGAAACCGGAACTCGCATTATACGATGAAATAGACCGCATACTTGAAACGAAAGAAATGCGCAAACTCAATGGAAAAGATTTTATCCAATTCGATGATGTAAATGCCCACCAAATATTCATGCTATTCCAAATCGCCGAGCGAATGAAAACACTGCACGCACAAAAAAAACCATTACCCCCGCTCCTGAAACAAAAAACAATCGCATTATTATTCGAAAAACCCTCCACACGAACACGAGTATCGTTCGATGTTGGAATCAATTTGCTAGGCGGTCATTCCGTATTCATCGACAAACAATCCACCCAAATGGGAAGAGGAGAAGACTGGAAAGATACCGCCCACACCCTTTCCCAATACACGGACGCCATCATGGGAAGAGTATTTGAGCATAAAGAATTGGAACTCATGGCCGACTATTCCCCTCACCCCGTAATTAATGGACTTACCAATGAAGACCACCCCTGCCAAACACTCTCTGATTTGTATACGATACACGAACACTACAAAGGATATCACAACATTACGGTCATGTACGCAGGAGTAGCTAACAATGTAAGCAATTCACTCATGGTAGGGTGCGGAATGGTGGGAATCAACATGGATATTGTCTCACCCAAACCATTTCCTGTCTCACAGAAATATTACCGACTGGCCAAAAAATATTCCAAAAAAACAAACGTGGAAATACGCACGTTTACCTCGATGCCGGACAAAAAAACACTCAAAAATGTAAATATTGTATATACCGATGAATGGGAAAGCATGCACATGAAACTGGATAAGAAAAAAATACTCCCACTATTGAAACCACTACAAGTGAATGACAAACTGCTTAATCAATGCGCCCGCAATGTGAATGCCATGCACTGCCTCCCCGCAAAAAAAGGGGAAGAAATAACCGAAAACGTGATATATGGAAAACGCAGCCTCATTTGGAAGCAAGCACAAAATAGAATGTGGACGCAAATGGCATTGATGAGTACCCTACTAAAGTAGATTCGAATACTCCATATTATTCTACTAAGAGATTCTTCATCCCAAAGTTCCCCCCACGTGCTTTTATACCCTTTTCTATTCCTCATAGAAAAGGGAAAAGAGATGACACTGCACCACTTTATCAACGAGATTCTTGGCCAAGGAAAGAAAGAGAACCAAACCCCCTTGAACGTAGAAAAAACTCCATCCAAACGCACAAGAAAGATCCAAAAAATCCAGAAAATATGCATCGACATGGCCATCGACATCGTAAAAGCAGGAGAAGGAGGATTATTCGTCATTGGGGAAACGAAAAACTATTCCATTCTTTTCCCAAACCTTTTCGAAAACACAACAACAACCATTTTCGACAAGGGAATGGACAAAGTATTAGTCAAACTAGGACAAATCGATGGCGCTATCGTCATCGACTCCGGAGGAAAAATAAAAGCATACGGCGCCCACCTTACACGACAAATAGCCCACCCCGGGCATGGAACACGGCATGCCGCAGCAAAAGGAATTTCCGTACAACCCGGGGTTACCGCAGTGCTCGCATCACAAGAAGACAAAATGGTACGAATATTCAAGGGAGGCGTGCAAATGGTCGAAATCAACCCCCACACCAAAGGAGTAGAAACCCATTTGGACAAAATAGTAAACTTCATCAACAAGCCTGAAGCGGCACTCGTAACAGGAGCAGCAGTAGGAAGCACCGTGCTAGGGGTTGCACTACTTCCCGGAATAGTAGTATTTGCAGGAGGATACCTACTCGCAAGCAAAATATTCGGATTAGCGAAAGATACGCGGAAATAAACCAAATGGCTTTCTCCCCGCCAAAAGGACAAGGTATCAGCCGTTTTTCCTGACCTTCAGTATAATACAGAGGCATTACGATACCCACAATCCGTTAGAATCGCATGGTTCTCAAAAGGTCAAATGACACCATGACAATAGTAAAAAAAAGGCGTTATTGAACAATAGAATAAAATCCAAGCAAATGGAAAGAATTAACAGGGAGAACACATTGTACTTGTTTGAATTTCCACTCGGAGGCAATCCATATGACCGGTTACACTACCAACATCGAAAATAAAACAATCCAAAATGAATTCTACCGAAAAGTATTATTTACGGGAAAAAAAATACAACTCGTAGTCATGTCCATTCGCGTAGGAGAAGACATTCCACTCGAAACACACCCCAAAACAGACCAATTCATCCGCATCGAAAAAGGAACGGCGTTCGTTAAAATAGGAGAAGAAGAACACACGCTCAATGAAGACGAAATCGTCATCATTCCAGCCGGAAATCCCCACTACGTAAAAAATGCCTCCCCAACTAAAGTATTGAAACTCTATTCATTATACGCCCCACCCGAACACCCGGATGGAACGATTCACAAAACATGCAAAGATGCGGCGAAAGCCGAGCATCATTGACAACGAAGAAAAACAATACGGGGCGGGAGAGATTCAGAACGCACCCCTTTTTCTTTAAAAGAAAAAGTCGCGCCCGGTCAAAAAGAACAACCCATTCACAAAAAACAAAACGGGGCGGGAGAGATTTGAACTCTCGCCTGCACCTCCCGAAGGTGCAATCCTACCAGGCTAGACGACCGCCCCAGTAAAAACAGTCGTATCTCACACTGTGTGAAATACCCTTAAAAATGGGCTTTCCATTGGTTGGGCAGTATGGAACCCTTTAAGCGCATCACATTCATTTTTGCCGCATACGCTTTTTGTGTTGTACTCGCGGATCCCATTTTTGGTATTTATTTAACAGGAAAAGGATACGACCCCGCATGGCTGTCCATCATCCTCTCATCGTTTTCATTAACCATGATCGCGGCAGCCCCGCTCATCGGAGGAATATCCGACAATTGGGGACGCAGACCACTTGTATTGTTTGGAATTGGAGCAGAAATCATTGCACTCTTAACGTATGCGATGTTCACCCACCCGCTCATCATCTTTTTAGCACGAGTATTAGAAGCATGCGCCTATGCAAGCGTTATCTTTGTGGCCATTGCTAAAATGGAAGACATAGTGGCCGAAAGAAAAGAAACAAAATTAGGAGAAAAAATAGGAAAAAGTCTTTCCATTGGAAAAATAGGATTTGTACTCGGACCAGTAGTAGGAGCATTCATTGCAACAAAATGGGGACTAACAGCCCCTTTCTATGTTGGTGCAGGATTGCTCGTGATGTTAGGAATATGGTACCTTTTTGAGAAACATCACATTCATCCCAAACCACCACTCGAAAAATTAGAATTCAATCTTATTCCACGCTTCCGCGAATACTTAAAAAATCCCCCACTCAGGGGATTGGCATTCGTAGAAGTAGCCCACCAAACCAGCATGCCCGTATTGTTCGTATTCTTTCCCCTCTTTTTAGTGCAGGATTTAGGATTATCAATCGAATTAGTAGGAATAGCCATTTTAGTAAGAGAAATACCCATGCTACTCCAGTTCTGGACGGGAAAAATAACCGATTCGTGGGGATCACGCAAAAGTATTCTTATTGGAAGCAGCTTGGCAGGAATCGCCATGATCGGATTATCGCAAGCGCACACATTCGATGCAGTATTAGTCGCATCTTTCCTATTTGGAGCAGGAACCAGTTTGCTTGGAATCAGCAGCCTATCACTCATCTCGGGCATCGCAGAAAAAACAAAACAAGAAGGAACATTTCTAGGGACACAAGTGGGAATCAGCAAGGGAGGAGCATTCGTTTCCTATATTTTAATAGGAGTCCTCGTAGAAATAACCAGTATTCCAACCGCCCTCCTCACCATAGGAGCAATCATCCTATTAGGGGTCATTATTGGAGAAAACGATTTAGGATACAAGACTTTCCCACTACCCTCACCCAAACGCCTCGTGAGCGGGCTATTCCATCACCGATAAAATATAGGCTTTAAAGGGCATTCAACCCCCAATCCAGAGTATGAGTGGAACTGAAAAACCATCTGCCCACCATGAAGTCACATGCGGATTAGAAGTACACCAGCAATTAGACACGGGAAAATTATTCTCACGATGCCCCACCGTTATGCATGAAAAAGCACCGGATTTCACATTCAAAAGAAAACTACACGCAGTAGCAAGCGAATTAGGAAAAATGGACATCGCGGCAATAGAAGCCGCAGGAAAAGGAAACACCTACATCTACCAAGGAAACTATGACAATACCAGTCTCGTAGAAATGGATGAGGAACCCCCTTCTTCTATGGATGACGACGCATTACGCGTGGCAATCGAAGTAGCTCTTTGCTGCCACGCAACCATTGTAGATGATGTTCTAGTCATGCGAAAAAATGTAGTGGATGGAAGCAACACATCCGGGTTTCAACGGACAACACAACTCGCAATAGGAGGAGAATTAATCATCGCCAATGGAAAAAAAATCAGACTCCAAGGAGTAGCAATTGAAGAAGACTCGGCACGACCCATGGAACGAAAAGGAAGCGAAGTCACATATCGATTAGACCGACTTGGATTCCCACTCATTGAACTTGCCACGCAACCGGACATTCATACACCCGAGGAAGCAAAACTCACCGCACTCAAAATGGGAGAAGTCATGCGCATCACCGGAAAAGTAAAAAGAGGACTAGGAACAATACGACAAGACATTAACATTTCCATTCCGGGAGGAGCTAGAGTAGAATTGAAAGGAGTACAGGAATTAGAACTAATTGATGAATACGTACGAAGAGAAATGAACCGGCAAAAAAAACTACTCACACTCAAGGAGATGCTCAGCCAAGAAGGACTAACCAAAGAAATGATTGAAAGCCAAAGCGGAGTAGATATAACGCCTATTCTAAAAAATAACCAAGCAAAAATGATACGAAACGCATTGGAAAAAAAACACGCGATTCACGCGGTAAGACTACCCCACATGAAAGAAAAATTGAGAATAGAAGTCCAACCAAATAGGCGCGTTGGGAGTGAAATCTCATCCTACGTAAAAGTCAAAACAGGACTCATGGGGCTATTACACGGAGACGAATTACCCGGATATGGAATAACACAAGAAGAAGCACAACACATTTACGAGAACATACACGCGAAACAAGAAGATAGTTTTGCTATCGTCATGGGATCGCTCAACCAAGTGGAACACGCCATTCATGTAATAAAAGAACGCACTGCACACCTACTGGAAGGAATACCCGAAGAAACAAGGAATGCAATTGAAGGAGGAAATTCGGAATACTCACGACCACTACCCGGAGCGTCACGAATGTATCCTGAAACCGACATCAAGCCTATCCATATTGAAGAAGAATGGATAGAAGAAATACGAAAAAATCTGCCAATGTGGGGAGAAGAGAGAAAAAAATACTACACACAAAAAGGATTATCCGAAAAACTAGCGGAAGAAATGATGCTCGACAACAAAGCACGATTCTTTGAACACTTATTGAAAGAAGGATACGATCCTACAACCTGCGCAACGCTGCTGCTCTCCACGCTCAACACGATACGAAGAGAAAACCCATTCGTGGATTGCCTCACGAATCAACAATTGGAAAACCTCCTCGAGAACGAAAGAAAAAAACTAATCATGCGGGAACATTTTCCTACTATTCTACGTGAATGGGTACAGCGCCCAGAAGAATCACTAAGCGAAATCATGACACATGTTAAAGTGGAAACCGCCCAGGAAGGAGAAGTAGAACGCATCATCAAACAAATAGTAGACAAAAACGAACACTTAGTATTAATCAAAGGAAAGAATGCCCAATCTGCACTAATGGGAATAGCCATGCAAGCATTAAGAGGAAAAGCACAAGGATATTTCATTGCACAAGCGTTAGAAAAAGAACTCGAAAAACGCACGGAAAAAAATAACACTTTTCATGGAGAAAACTTTTCCCACAACGATACAAATTCTTTTTCAAACTGAGAGTTTAACTCATTTGAATGAATCACGAGAACATTCTCATTATTCCCGCTCACCCCATTTCCCGTCCAATTCATACTGCCCGTAATAACCCCATCATTATCCACCACGGCAAACTTATGATGCATTAAATTAGGATTCGTATCAATACGAACCGGAATACCTTTCTCTGCCAGTTCATCATGCAAAGAAAATTGACTACCCGCCTGTTGCTTTTCCACAATCACCCGAACGTCTAATCCTCTTTTGTGGGCAGCCATTACCGCATCAGCCAAATTTTGATTCGTAAAAGAATACATGGCAATCCACACACGAGAATGGGCATTATTAAGAAATTGAATAGGAATAGACTCGCAACTGAGAGAAGGACAGAACGCAGACTGAATACCCGAAAAGGAAACAGAAGAAGAAGGAGCCGATACAAGCCCGGTTAAAGGAAGCCACTGGGGAAAAAACAATCCCACCATAAACGATAGCAAAAGCAACCCAAAAAGGAACTTAATAGAAAAATTCATTATCCGAAAAAGGGCTGGGGGGAATTAAAAGCCTATTTAAGGAAAAGTTCCCTATTAACCACACGGAAAAGCCCCGTCGTCTAGTGGTCAAGGATATCGGACTTTGAATCCGAGGACCGGCGTTCGAATCGCCGCGGGGCTACTTTCTCACCGGCCTACGGCGGGTGAAAAACACCCGCCTCAGTAGTCCATTAGCGCCGGCTGATAATGCGGCCGGTTCGGTATCGCTACGAGGCTACTTTCTCATGGGTGGGCAAAACGCCCCTATATTAATCCTCCCTTTCAAGATTGGTAAATACCCATGCATTCGATATCTTACACACACCAAGGTATCCATTCTAACATGGAAGAAAACTACCACCCGATGAACACCATCTCTTTTTCTCCATTCGTAAAAAAAGCAGTCGACGAATTGGGATATATTCAATGGACCCCTATTCAAGAAAAATCGATTCCCATCATTCTTGAAGGAAAAGACATCATTGGGCAATCTCACACTGGAAGCGGGAAAACGGCCGCATTCGGACTACCTATCATTGAACGCATTCAACCCAATGGACGCGTGCAAGTGCTTATTCTCGTTCCCACCCGTGAATTAGCCGAACAAGTCATGCAACAAATGAGAAAATTTTCCAAATACAAACGAGTGAGCATTACATCCGTATATGGAGGAGTAGGATTAGGAGCCCAAATCCAACACCTGCGAAAAACCGATATTGTAGTAGGAACCCCGGGACGAATACTTGACCATTTATCACGCGGAACATTCAACCCTGAAACAGTAAATGTACTTGTCTTAGACGAAGCGGACAGAATGCTGGACATGGGATTCATTCGGGATATGAAAAAAATAATGAGCCAACTACCAAAAAAAAGACAAACCATGCTGTTCTCTGCCACCATCACAACCGAAGTACAACATATCGCACAACAATTCATGCAACACCCACACATTGTCAAAGCAGAGGAATTCACAGACAAACCAAAATTAGAACAAACATTCTATGATTTAGGAAGAAAAGGAGACCAAAAATTCGGATTACTACTCCACATACTCAAAACAGAAAAACCAGCCCATGCTATTATTTTCGCCGGAACAAGAAGAATGGTGGACAAAGTAGAACGAAACCTCAACAAACAAAACATTCACGCACAAGCCATTCACGGAGGTTTGTCACAAAACCAACGCAAACGGACGATTGATGAATTTCACCGAGGAACATTTCATGTGCTGGTTGCGAGCGATATTGCCGCAAGGGGACTCGACATACAGGATGTATCCCATATTATTCATTATAACATTGCCCGCACGCCAAACGAATACATTCACCGCTCAGGAAGAACAGGAAGAGCAGGAAAAAAAGGAAAAATAATCTCCATTGTAACACCGCCTGACAATGCCTTTTTCAGGGCAATTTTCAGGGACACAACGCACAACTTGAAAGAGTTGCCCTTGCCCGAATTTGAGAATATTCCATTTGGCAATGCAAAAGGAAACAGGAGAGAAGAAAATTATTCTCCTCATACAACATATGGACAACAAGGAAGAGGACAACGATTTTTCCCACGAAAAAGAGAAATAGAAGGAAAACCATTCTGGAGAGAAAAACAAGGGAAAAAAATAGGAAACAAACCCAATTGGAAAGGGAAAAAAACCTTTGCCAAAAAAAATTACACACAACGAGAGGAAATCAAGATAATAAAACATTTTGGGTTACAGCACGCACCAAAAGACGATAGATAAGGTTGAGTGAAATCATGCATCAACTAGAAAACTTTTTGCAAAAAGCCCGAACGATCGCCGTTGTCTGCAACCAGTGGGGGGATACGGGAAAAGGAAAACTCGTCGACATGCTCGCCGAAAATTGGGCCGACATTATCGCACGCGGAACGGGAGGAGCAAATGCAGGACACACTGTAGTAAACCAAGGAAACGAATACATTTTCCACCTGATTCCATCCGGAATTCTCCACGATCAAAAAGGGAAAATAAACATTTTAGGAGAAGGAATGGTCATTGACCCTCACATTCTGATTGAGGAAATAGAAAAACTAGAGAACATGGGATTCACCTGCACACATCTACGCATCTCCCACAACGCCAAATTAGTAATGCCACACCACATCCTGCTCGACCGAATAAAAGAATCAAAAAAAAAGAAGAAAAAATAGGGACCACCGGCAGAGGAATAGGTCCTGCATATGAAGACCATATTGGAAGAAGAGGAATAACCGCAAACGACCTAAACAACACGACTATTTTTAATCAAAAAATAACCCAAGCCTGCACACAGGCAAAAAATCAATTGAAGGCAATGGAAGCAGAAAAAGAAACGATTGAAACAATCATGAAAAGCCCCGCGCTCCAAAAAGGACGATTTTGGGATGAGGAAAAAATATTCAATATAGAAGAAATCATCCAAACGTATACTCAAGAGTATGGAAAAAAACTCAAACCATTCATCTCAGATACTGAAACATTCATGCGCCAAAACGTGGGAAGAAAAAATATCCTATTAGAAGGAGCACAAGGGCTACTGCTAAGCGTCGACTATGGAACACGGCCCTATGTCACATCCTCCGATCCATCCATCCGAGGACTCGCCAAGGGAGTGGGGTTGTTAGAAAGCAATGTGGATTTGACAATTGGAATAGCCAAAGCCTACATGACACGAGTTGGAAAAGGACCATTCCCAACTGAAATGGGAGGAAAACAATCCGAAATACATTGCGATAATCATGCCAACAACCGAGAATACGAAAAAGCCCAATTCACCGAGGCCAACATCAACCATTCCAACCCCCTTCTCCAAGGAATTGGATTTAGGATTGCAGGAGGAGAATACGGAGCCACCACCAAACGCCCTAGAAGGACAGGATGGCTCGATTTGGTCGCACTCAAATACGCCATGCAAGTAAATGGAAAGGCCCTCTTTCTAACCAAAGTAGACGTATTAGACGCATGTACTGAAATCAAACTCTGCAACCAATACCGATACACGGGACCAGATTATTTCTTTGGAGGAAAAACATTCCACGAAGGAGATATCATAAACTCATTCCCAAATGACAGCACCATCCTCGCAAATGTGGAACCGCAATATCAAACACTCAAAGGATGGAAAAAAGACACATCCAAAATACACCTCGAAAATGAACGACCAACCGAAATGAACGAAATGATTCATATCATCGAAAAAGAAACAGGCGGAAAAGTCATTGGCCTGTCAAACGGTGCGGAGAGAGAAAAGATATTGTTCTTCTAACCCGAACCGATTTGGGGCAAGATTGGGAATGGTTTATAACCCAAAACCACGCTCTCATTGAAATGAAAACCATTCCAACGTGGAACCTTTCTACCTTATTCAAAACAGAAAAAGAGTTACACCAATTAGTAAAAAAAATCGAAGAAAGAGCAAATCGTTTTACGCACTATCGAAAACAACTCGAAAAACCTTCCCGCATGCTGATAAACACCATCATGGAAGAAAAAGAAAAAATTCACGAAGAAATGAACAAAGTTGGAGCGTACGCTCACTTACAATTCTCCCAAAATACACAAGACGAAAAAGCCAAAACACTCGAATCACAAATAGGAAAAACGTTCACACGTATAGGAAACAAGATGCTTTTTTTTGACTTATGGTGGAAAAAACAGGATGAAAAAAAAGCACGCTCATTACTCCCGCAAAATAAAGAATACACATTTATCCTAACCGAATCACGAAAGCACGCAAAATACGCACTAAGCGAAAAAGAAGAACAATTAGCCAACATCAAAGATGATACAGGAGAGGAAGCACTATTGAAAGTGTATAACATCCTCACAAACGCCTACACATTCCCATGGAAAAGCGAAGGAAAAACGACTCTTATTTCAGAGGAAGAATTGAAAAAGTATTTCAAGTCACCAAACCCAAAAGAACGAGAGGAAGCGTATGATTTGTTATGGGAAAAAAGCAAGAAAGAAAGCCCCGTGTTAGGAGAAATATACCGGAACTTGGTATTGGATTACTGGAATGAAGGAATCCACCTGCGAAAATACAAAAGCCCCGTCACCATCCGGAACATGGGAAATGACTTACGTGATGAAATAGTAGATACCTTTCTTGACGTGTGCGAAAAAAACACAGAAATATTCCAGGATTATTTTGAATGGAAAATGAAAAAAATACGCGTTCCATTATCCCGATACCATGTGTATGCCCCACTTCCCCACCCCAGAGGAAAGTGGACGTTTGAAGAAGGATATGAAACCGTGATGCAGGCATACGAAGAATTTTCCCCCCGATTCAAAGAAGAAGCCCATCGCGTACTGAAAGAAAAAAGAATGGACGCACAACTTAGAAAAGGAAAAAGAGGAGGGGCATTCTGCATGGGCATTATTCCGGGAGAAACAAGTTTTGTTCTCCTGAATTGGATGGGAAACTACCACGACCTCTCCACGCTAGCACACGAATTAGGACACGCAACGCATAACCATTTGGCGGGAAAACACTCTATTTTTACCCATCACGCAGGGCTGCCTCTTGCGGAAACCGCCTCCACTTTTAGTGAAATGCTATTGAATGAAAAAATACTGCGCGAAAGCAAGGATGCACAACTTAAACAATACATTTTAGCTCACCAAATCGATGACGCATATGCCTCCATTCAAAGACAATCGTATTTTTGCTTATTTGAAAAAGAAGCATTCAACCTTATCCAAGAAGGAAAAACAATGGATGACGTTCACCATGCCTATTCTTCCAATCTCCGAAAACAATTTGGAAAAAAAATGCACATTCCAAAAGATGCAATGTATGAATGGCTAAACATCCCCCATTTATTCGAACAGCCATTTTATGTGTATGCATACGCGTTCGGACAATTACTCGTGTATGCGTTCTACCAACAATATGAGAAGGAAGGAAACGAATTCGTTAAACGCTATGAAAAATTCCTAACGTATGGAGGGAGCGAGCATCCTGAAAAGATGCTAATAGAGATGGGATTCGACCCAGCCAAAAAAAGAAGCTGGACAAACGGGTTCGATTTCCTTGAAAAAAAACTACAGCACCTCAAAAAAATGGAAGAATGAAAAAAATAACTTATCGCTTGCGAAGAACATAGAAAAGAAACTTTTCGTGTCCGGGAAAAGAGGATTCCTTAAAATGAATCACATCAAAAAAAGGAGAAACCGCTCTTCTTACTTCCTCATCCGTAAAAAGACTAAACCACCGTTTCACATCAGGAGAATCAACTTTCCACCCCTCTCCTTGACCCCCAAACAAGCCCAAACCCACCACACCATTGGGTTTAAGCATGCGATGAATTTTTTCCAAAATAATGGGTATCCTAACTTTTCGCAGATGCAAAATAGACGCATACGCCCACACCCCATCCACGGTAGAATCGGGCATCGAAAATTTTTCCATATCGATTAAGTGAGTTTTGAACCCCTTCTCTTTACAATAGGTCAACATGCCCTCCGAATAATCAACGCACACCACGTCATAGCCCTTATCCCGAAAATAGCCCGCATGCACTCCAGGGCCGCTTCCCAAATCCACAATACATTTCCCATGCAATTCCCTCAAGAAAAATTGGATATTGAATCGGACGAACGTGTCCAAATCCTTTTCATATTGCTCCTTTTTCTTCAAAGCTAATTTATCATAGGCAGCACGCGTCTCCTCTTTATAGGATTCTAATTCACTGGAAAAAGGCATAATGTATAATAAATCAGGGTGGTTTTTATTCCTACATGGAACCACCCAAGGAAATCAAGCATATTGTGCACCAGCTTTCCATCCTTCCTGGGATTACACGATGGTATGTGTTAAACGATAATGAGAAAAAATACATTATGAATAACGAAGACGTGAACAATGAGGGAGTAAAGGAATCCGTGAAACGCCAATACTGCATATGCCTTATTCACGATTCCGCGTGGAGAGAGCCCACGCAAACCATCGTAAAAAAAGAAAACGGGGAAATTATTTTTCCGCCGGTTGTCTTCCCCGAGGTTCCGGCAAAAAATGTCGTATCTTCCTCACCCGGAATTGCCATTCATACATGGTTAGCCCAAAAGGTACGCATCGAAAAAGAAGAAGCCACATTGCTCATCGGATTCAATTTGGTTTGAAAAACAAACAATGTTCCACAATAGTGGAAGTCACATTCCACGATTGTCGCTCGTTCACGTAAAAAAATAGTCATGTTTATAACGATTTTAGTTTTGGTTCAATCTATCTCTATTATTTTGGAGGAGAAAAAACCATGACTGAAATGTACAAATGCAATGCCTGCGGATACACCCAAGAAATGCCGGGTGAACACTGCGGAGCACCCATGGTGAAAGTGGAGATGCCACAAGAAGAAGCACCCGCCCAACCTACACCTGTAGAAGAAACACCAACAATAGAAACCGACACAGCCTCTCCTGATACCGCCAACATGGAATCATCCGAGAACGAAACGAATAAACCCGCACAATAAATAATGGAAAAACCCGGCCCGCATGAGCCGGGAAACCCTTTTTCTCTTTATTTCAGAAATTACGATACGCAGGAGAATGGAATGGCTTCACACGAAACAAGAAAGCGTGATAATTTTTTCCATCCGGAAGCGTTTTGGAAGAATAATGCAACTCATCAAAATGCTTCCCCATCATCAATCGAACATCCTCTAACGTGTAATAGGCAACCCACTGCTTGAACCCTTCACGAGGAGTATCCTCGTATCCTTCACCTTGTCCATCCGGAAGAGTGAGGAATAATATTCCATTCCCCATAAGAAGACGAGAAAAATGCTGAATAACCGCAAATGCTTTTTCTTTTGGCATATGATGAAGTGCCGTATTACCCCAAATACCATGAAATGAATGAGGATACAGAATAGGATGTTCAATATCCATACGCTTCGCATTCAATCCTTTCTCATGGCAACGTTGAATGAAAACATCCGACAAATCAATCCCCATTCCGTCTAACCCTTGATTGCGAAATGCTTCCAAAAAAACACCCGGACCACACCCCACATCTAAAATGCGCGGTCCTTGAAGAGATGAAACAAATCGTTCCACATCGTCCTGTGCAAACTTTTCAAGGATTTCATGAAGATATGACTCATACTCTTTAGCTTGCGACTCAAACGTGATAACCGTTTCTTTCTTGAAGGCTTCCATCCATTATTCCCCCTGCGGATTGCAAAGCGCCTCTAGTGTTACGTCTTTTATTCCATTTAAATCAAGGGCTTTCATTACCCGAACACGGGTGATTTTAGCACGTTTCATCCCCGAAAGCATCCCAACTACTTGAGTCCTGATATCCGTTAAATCCGTCACAGGATAGTGTTCACATAATTCAAAATAGCGAGTAAGCAGCTCTAAACGAGGAAGGGATTTTTTCCCACCCACCTCCGAAAAAATATTTGGATCATGCCATGCTGCCCTGCCAATCATGACCAAATCACAATAGTTCTCCTCTATTTTTTCCAATACTTCTTCTGCAGAATGAATATCCCCATTTCCAATCAAGGGAATGGAAAGCATGGATTTAATTTTCTTAATATACTCCCAATCCGACTTTCCCGAATACCCTTGCTTTGCCGTACGCGCATGCAAGGCGATTCCTTTCACTCCCGCATTCTCTATTTTTTTTACGAACGTATGCAATACGGGAACGTCCCATCCCATTCTCAATTTACACGTAACGGGTTTTGTTGAAACTGAAACGGCAGCCTTCACCAATGAAACTATTTTTTCAGGACGCTTCAACAAATACGCACCGCATCCCCCTCCCGCCATTTTAGGAGAAGGACAGCCAAAATTAATATCAATAATATCAAAATCACGCTCAACAAATTCAATAGCCGTAATCAAATCTTTTTCCTCAGGAGCAAACAATTGCACTCCAACAGGGTGTTCTTCCTTCACTGTTTCAATGCGATTGAACACCTTGTTGTTCGAAGCATTCCCACTCATGTTGCGCGCAATCGCAATCGCAGAAGCAAACTCCGTATACGTTAAACTAGCACCTAACTCCTTGCACAACAAGCGAAAAGGAAGCGTTGAAATTCCCGACATGGGGGCTAATACCGCAGGAGAATGCAGTTGCAGACCCGCGTAGGAAAAAGACATGATGAACTACTCGCGCATATGGGGTTATAGACCCGCCCGCGGGATGCCCTTTAAAAGCATTCGGAGGACGATTTCGTGAGCATGGGTTGATGCTGGTCTCTTGGGATTTGAATAGTCCCATTGCCCATTCGCGTCAACGCATAATGTGATTGCACCGGTAGCTTAGTCTGGTGGAGCACCCGACTGATAATCGGGAGGTCGGAGGTTCAAATCCTCCCCGGTGCATTGGAGTTGGCGGTAAAGTGCCCCAATAAGAAAATTAGAATGGATTAAGGGGCATCCATGATTAGTGGTTTGAAATACTTCTGATAGTTTTCTTCCAATGTATTTCCGGTCGGATTAATCACCCATTCTTTTCGAATTATTTCAGCGTGCAGGCATTTGAGTTGGTGTTGAGCATGCTTGCGCTGTCTGACAATGTTTCCTTGCTCTCGTTTGCGTCCGCGTTTCTTTTGCCGATGGAGCAATTCTTCCACGGTAGGTCTTAGTATTCGGGTGATGACGTTTATGCGTTTTTTCTTCAATGCGTTTTGATACCAAATAATGGGTTGGGGTGGATTGTCAAACACCACAAATTCGAATACGACATTTTTTCCTTTCCTGATTTGTTGCATAATAGACTTGACGCTTAGGGGCTGGACAATGGCTTGTTCATAGGGGTGTCTATAAGTGTAGGGTTTGTGGTTGATTTTCTTCCAAATGTCATCCTCAGAGATATGTGTCCAATTCTTGTATCGAGCAATGCGCTTGCCCATGCTGGATTTACCGCTTCCTGAAGGGCCAATGAGAAGGATGACGGAAGGCATACCGCTTGCAGGTGAATGGTACTTTTATTCACTTCTACCTACTTTTGCAAATTGTTCATTACAAAAGGCAGTTTCCCGCCATCTTCGCCCCATCCCCGGTGCACTTCATTTTTTTTGAATCTTCCATAAGCGGGAAAAAAACCATTATTCCAAATCCATTAGAAAACGAAGAAAGGAGGAACCGTGTTTGAGTGTAATTCCCCTCCATCCCATGAGACTGGCGCCCCATGAGTTGAACCACCAATCATCCACGAATACGATATGGTCTTTTCGTGCACGCAAACGATGTTCCATTGCTTCATACACTGAAGGAAAAGGCTTCATGAGTCCGGTTTCGCATGAAATGAACGCCTCATCAAATAATTTTACGTGTCCTACATCCCGATGATAGGCGGCTTGAGCCGTATTCATATCCGACAAAAGAGCAATCTTCCATCCCTTCTTTTTCAAACGCATTAATTGTTCCACAATGCGCGGATCTATCACCGCACGACGAATATAACGATGCATAATCCATACAGCAAATTCTTTCTCCGTAAGCTTTCGTTCTAATATGCGCTCATAGAATGATTTTGCCCCTAATTTTCCACGCTGTGCATCCGAAAGATTGAGAAACCAACGAAGAACGACAAAAGGAAAAGAAAGATGAAGCCCTTTCGCCACACTCTTCAATATCCACTTTTCCGAATTTGGAATAAGAACCCCGTGCATATCCAATACAAGCCAATAAGGAGAAGAGACCGGATGAAGGGTTTTTTTATTACTCGATTTCCGTACCATGGTATTGTGGAGGAAGATTGGGCATTAAATGACTTTTCGTTAGTCTTCCCGACCCAATGATTTTCCCGCTCAACGAGATGGCAACAAAACCATCCGAAAGAACATTTGCCGTATCCACTTTTTCCCTGCTTATTTTATTTCGGGCAAAAAAAGTATCGGCCTGCTCGGAAGAAAGAAGCACGACATTCTGTTTAATACGATTTCCCAAAAAAGTGATGAAATGAGACGTGGATTCAAATGAAGTAGCATCCATGAAAGCAAGCAATCCCAATTGGAAAAGATTGGCAGAAGACCGGGCAATAGGTTGAATATCACGGGAAACAATCCACACGCTTTCCTTATATCGAATCCATGACCACTTTTGCAAATCATCCTTTCCAATACCATAACGGGAATGAAGATAGGATTGAAAACGCATCACATCCGGAGGAGACGCATATTTTACTCTCATTTTTTCCCCTCCCTCAAAAGAAATGCCATGAAAAATGACTGCGTGTTCGAATCCTGCGGATAGATACGCACCACTTTTTCCATTCCATCTGCAAACGTTCGATTACGAAAAACGGTTAGCCCGGGACGAGTGGAAAAATGAGGGATGGTAATAGGAAGCAATGAAAAATCGCTTCGCTCACGCAAAAGATGCGTTATCACTCCCTCGCATTCCTCCGGAGAAAGAGTACACACACTGTATAGGATTTTCCCACCCGGACGAACTAAATCAGCCGCTTTGAGTAATAGTTTTTCCTGCAACCGCGCCTTATGTTGAACATATTTTTCTGACCAACTCTTAAGCGTCTGGGGTTTTTTCCTAAGCAGTCCTTCCCCCGAACAAGGAGCATCGAGCAGCACCTTATCAAAAAAAGAATGGGAAAAGGATAATGTCGATGCGTCTTCAAGCGCAATCGCCGTATTGATAACGCCACCACGGGAAAGCATGAAACGCAATGCTTTGGCTCTCGCCTTATTGGGCTCTACTGCAAGAATGCTTCCCGTATTATTCATATGAGAAGCTAACTGAATCGTTTTATTCCCTGGAGCGGCCGCCATATCCAACACCATTTCACCGGGCTGAGGATTAAGCACATAGGAAGGAAGCTGGGATGCCCACTCCTGGGGATGAAAAAAGCCCGCCTGAACCTCCCACCATGAACCAATTAAGCCTGCACGGGAAACATCTTTGAGAAAAAACGTATGGGGATGCCCTTCTATTTGCTCGAATAACACCTTGCGATGATTCAAACGTTCCCTTACCCACTCTGGGGTGGCCTTCAATGTGTTCACGCGCAACGTTTTAGGCCAATACGTCTTGGAAACATGGCAAAAGGAATCAAAGTCTTCCTTTTGGGGTAGAAGTTCCCGATAGCGGTTTAGCAGGAGAGGAGAAAATTTCACCATCCAAATGAAAGTAAGGAGCGAGCTTATAATGGATACCGGGCAAAAACAAAAAAGAAAAAAAACATAAAACGTGAAACCCCTTGATTAAGGAAATGCAATGAAAATGTGGGGGGGTCAAAAACGTTTTAATAGTCGAGAAGACTAAACATGTGCTCCCCCAGTGCGTCCCTTGTGAAAATAAGGGAAGAACGATTGACGATAAGCCCTATTCGTCAGACTCGAAGGTGGTACAAATGAATGAATCCCAAATCCAAACAAGCATCCCCAACATCAAAAAAAGAAGCGGGGCCGTCGTCTCATTCAACCAAGAAAAAATAGCCAGCGCCATCACCAAAGCATTTCATGCCATTGGAAAAAATGACGAATCATTGGTATTGAAAATATCCGACAGAGTGTTAGAACGATTAATCGAAGAACGCACCGCACGCCCCGAAGAAAGCATACCAACCGTTGAACACATCCAAGATTTGGTAGAAGAAGAACTCATGACAAGCGGCGAAACAAAAGTCGCCAAAGCCTACATTCTTTATCGACAAAAAAGAACAGAAGAAAGAGAACTGAAAAGAGCCATGCTCGGATTGAACATGGACACGCATGTAGGAATTAATCAATTACGCGTGCTCAAAGAACGATATTTGTTGCGCGACGAAAATGGAAAAATAAAAGAAACGCCTGAACAATTATGGAGACGCGTCGCGGACAACATTGCAAGCGCCGAAAAACTATACTATAACGCGGATGATGAAAAAGTGAGCGCACTCGCCAACACATTTTATGAAATGATGGAAAGCATGATTTTCATGCCCAACACTCCAACACTAATGAATGCAGGAACAAATATTCAACAATTAAGCGCATGCTTCGTTTTGCCAGTAGAAGACTCGATTGAAGGAATTTATGATACAATGAAACACCAAGCATTAATTCACCAATCAGGAGGAGGAACCGGATTCTCCTTTTCACGCTTACGGCCAAAAGGAAGCATGGTAAAAAGCACCAAAGGAGTTGCAACAGGACCTGTTGGATTTATGAGCGTGTATAACGCAAGCACGGAAATCATCAAACAAGGAGGAAAACGCAGAGGGGCCAACATGGGAATACTGCGTATTGACCACCCGGACATACGAGAGTTTATTCACTGCAAGGACGATATCACTAAAATAAACAACTTCAATATTTCCGTTGCCATCACCGAAAAATTCATGGAAGCAGTAGAAAAAGGGGAAGAATTTGAATTAATAGACCCGCACACCAAAAAAACAGCACGAACCGAAAACGCATCCACATTGTTTGACGAACTCGTGATGAGCGCATGGAAATCAGGAGACCCGGGAATCATATTCATCGACCGAATCAACCGAGATAACACGGCGCCCCATATTTATGAGATTGAAGCAACCAACCCCTGCGTGACGGGAGACACCCTCGTGAGTACTGAAAGGGGATTGATGCGCATGGAGGAGCTGGTTAACCGATACCCGAACGGGGGAATTGGCATTACCACAGACACTCGCGTCCCGCATCCTGTTCAGTCAGGAA
Source organism: Candidatus Iainarchaeum sp. (assembly GCA_043803765.1). Classification (GTDB taxonomy): domain Archaea; phylum Iainarchaeota; class Iainarchaeia; order Iainarchaeales; family VGJJ01; genus VGJJ01. Next base: position 130,932 of record JAZDJQ010000018.1, read on the forward strand.
AAATGTGGATGCTGATGGATACAAGCGAGAAAGAAGGAGTCTCCAACTATCCTGCACTCCATGCCTTTTCGAGCGGAACAAAAGAAGTGTTCACATTGGAAACCGAGTCAGGATATGAAATTACCTGCACGGCTGATCACAAGATATACACCAATGCGGGGTTTATCCCCCTTCGGGAACTTGATGCGACCAAACACCACATTTACATTCAATCAGAAAAAGGAAAATTCGCAACCCAAAAAGAACTTCCATTTGAAATAGTGAATACACAAAAGGGCAAAAATGGGCGAGTCTACTCATCCAATCTTCCCCGCGTATGGTCGAAGGAGCTGGGCCACGTTCTCGGGTGGCTAGTGGGGGATGGCTGGCTGCGAACAGGAGACAAGAACTGCCGGGCCGGTTTTGTATTCGCTGAAGAAGATAAGGAAATTCAAGAGTACCTCACACCCATCTTGAATACCTATTATGGATACCCCGTACGAGAAGTAGTACGGGAGAACGGGGTCACCCACCTTTCGTATCATTCCCAATTTTTTGTGGACTTCTTTCTCAAATTGGGGGTGATGCCTGCCGACTCGGACAAAAAAGTCGTGCCCGAAACAATCTTTCAGGCAACCGAAGAAACCGTGATTGGATTTCTACAGGGGTTATTTACCGCGGATGGAACGGTGAACTATGATAAGGAACATTCTATCGCATATGCACGACTCACCTCCAAATCCATTCAACTAGTCAAGGGAGTACAACAATTGTTGTTGAATTTGGGAATAAAATCCCGCATTTATGACCGAAAGCGTGAAGAGCGAAATGTTTTTTCATACACTACCATCAGCGGGAAAATTAAAACATACGCATCGGACGGAATATGCTACGAGCTCAATATCAGCGGTCCCGGGTTACGCCGATTCATTAAAACGATTGCTTTCATTGGGAAGAAACACGCGAAAAAAATGGCCGACTGCATGGTGATGAATTATCATAATGACTATTTCAAAGAAAAAATAAAAAATATCATTCCAAATGGAATGAAAGAAGTTTATGATTTGACCGAGCCGGTGTCCCACTCTTTTATTGGAAATGGAATAGTTATTTCAAATTGCGGGGAACAACCATTAGGACCATACGACTCGTGCAATCTGGGAAGCATTAACCTCGCCAAATACGTGAATGAAAATGGAGAAGTAATGTGGGAGAGCCTACGCACTACAATACGAAACGCGGTGCGGTTCCTGGATAACACGATTGACATGAACAAGTATGTCATTCCCCAAATAGAAAAAATGAACAAAGGAAACAGGCGCATTGGATTAGGAGTAATGGGATGGGCCGACCTATTATTCATGCTCAACATTCCCTACAACTCGGAAGAAGGATGTTCGTTTGCAGAAAAAATGGCCAAATTCATACGAGAAGAAGCCGATGCCATGTCACAAGAACTAGGAAAAGAAAAAGGAGTATTTCTCCACCACAAAGGAAGCGCATATGATACACCGGATGGACCCACTTTTAGGAATTGCGCACGCATCACCATTGCACCGACTGGAACTATATCCATGATTGCAGACTGTTCAAGCGGAATCGAACCACTTTTTGCAATTTCTTTCGTTAAACGAGTAATGGACGGACAAGAACTACTATACGTGAATGACATCTTCAGGAAAACCGCCATCAAAAGAGGATTCTACAGCGAAGCACTAATGGAAAAAATAGCAGAAGAAGGAACCGCACAACACTGTACAAGTATTCCAGAAGACGCACGCAAAGTATTCGTATGCGCACACGACATTTCACCCTACTGGCACATCCGCATGCAGGCCGCATGGCAAAAATACACCGATAATGCGATATCTAAAACAGTAAACTTTACCCACGACGCAACAGTAGAAGAAGTAAAAGAAGTGTACATGCTCGCATACAAAATGGGGTGCAAAGGCGTCACCATCTATCGCGACGGAAGCAAAGGATTCGACCAACAAGTACTCAACCTCAACGTAAAAGGAAAAAGCAACCAACAAATAGAAGAAGAATACAAACAAAAAATAATGAAAGGACACGATACAACCAAAGGAGAAATGAAAAAATGCGAAAAATGCGGAGGAGACAAGCTCCACATGCAGGAAGGATGCGCCACCTGCATGGACTGCGGGCACAGCTACTGCGCCGTATAGGGGGACTTGCAAAGTCCCCGTTTATCAAAGCAGCCAGTGAAACTGGCTCATGACACTTGCGAGGAGGGCCGGGGAATTGCGGCTACCCTGAAAAGGGAGCACCTTTCCCCGGTTCTTTCGCCTGCTCGGAGAAAAAAAAAGGATTATGCGATTTTCTGCAATCATCAAACCCAAAAAAAATCCAAGACAATACGTCAACGCAAAAATAACGTATCGTGTTTCTTCAAATGCTCATCCTTACTAACAATCCTTACTTTTCGCGTTTCACTCAAAACCACAAGAAGAGCATCCGTATAACTAATCCGATTATCCTCTTTCTTTAGAACAGCATGACGAACACCCGCATTGAAATAATCATCACTCGCAACATCGACAAAACGAACCTTTGACTTGATGAACGAATAATACGTTTCCGTGTCAACAAATCCCTTCCTCATTAATTTGCTCGCCACCTCACACAGAACAATTCCACACGTAAAACACTCATTCGAAGAGGAATCCAGCAAACCTTTCACTTTTTCACCAGCAGGCGTACCATCAAAATACTCAATCCAAGCCGAGGTGTCCAACAAGTATCTATTCACGGTCATCCCATCGATCCTCTTTTGCATGATATGGGCCTAATTTCCCCTTGGTCGCACCAAAAAAATCCAAAGAAACGGGCTTTAATTCTACCGATACCACATCGCCAACACCAAGATTCAATCGAGCAACCTCTTCCATAGGAATCGTAGCCATGATCGAACCCCCCACCTTCCGCAATTTGAGCAATGCCATGTTATATCACCAAGATAACATATTATACAAAGGATTATATAAATAGGGCGGGTGGGAGTACGCATACTCACAACCATCCAAAAAAAGGAAAAAAAACAAGCGTTGCACCACCCGGACAGTAGCACCCTTAAAATCCCTCACTCGCATACAGATTTCCATGTACCGCACCCATACTTGTGGAGAACTACGAAAAGAGAATGCAGGAAAAGAAACGATTCTAGAGGGATGGACGGACACATTCAGGGGGACGGGAAAAATAGGCTTTCTATTATTACGAGACAGAACGGGAATCGTGCAAGTATTTTTAAACAAAGAATTAACATCCCAATTCGCCCACCAATTAAAACCCGAAACCGTAGTAAGGGTAAAAGGAAGAGTGAACGCCCGACCCGAAAATCAAATCAAAAAAGAAATGCCCACGGGAGAAATAGAAATAGACGCCTCAACAATAGAAATACTATCCGAAGCGGAAACACCCCTACCAATCGATTTAGCACTCGACAATACTACCACCGCATTAGACAAACGCATTGATTATCGTTTTTTGGATGTACGAAGAGAAAAAATAAAATCCATCTTCATCGTGCGAAGCAAAGTGTTCGCACTCACAACAATTTTTTTTGATGAAGAAGAATTCGTGAACATTCAAACACCCAAGCTTACTGCTGCCGGAGTTGAGAGCGGAGCAGAAGAATTCAAACTACCCTATTTCGGAAAAACGGCCTCACTCGCACAAAGCCCGCAAATATACAAACAAATGTTTGTTGTGTCGGGACTGGAAAAAGTGTATTCGATTGAACCCATTTTTAGAGCGGAAAAATCCCACACAACAAGACACTTAACCGAGTTTACAGGAATCGATTTAGAAATGGGATTCATTGAAAGCGAAGAAGACGTGATGAACGTGGTCGAAAAATACTTCCAAACACTATTAACTAGAATTAAAGAAGAATGCAGAGAAGAATTAACAAAACTCAACGTGACAATAGACGTTCCGGGAAAAATTCCGCGCATTACCATTCAAGAAGCACGCACCCTACTTGCAAAAAAAGGAAAGATAATACCTGAAGATGACGACTTGGATGCGGAAGGAGAAAAAATGATGGGGGAATATGTACGGGAAAAATACCAATGCGACTTTGTTTTCATGCTCAATTATCCATGGAAAAAAAGACCATTCTACCACATGCGACCCAAGAACGAACCAAAAGGAACCAAATCATTCGACTTATTGTATAAAGGGGTAGAAATAGGAACAGGAGCACAACGAGAACATCGGCTGCCCATCCTTATCGCCCAAGCACAAGAAAAAGGAATCAGCATGGAAAAAATGACATTCTACCGTGATATTTTCAGATACGGCTGTCCTCCTCACGGAGGAATAGGATTAGGAGTTGACCGAATCGTAAAACAAATGCTCAACCTCGAAAACGTAAAAGAAGCCATCCTCCTGCCGAGGGATCCGGAAAGGTTAACCCCCTAAATTAAATTCTCCTAGTTTCTGAGCGGTAAAGTAAACGTCACCTATATCTAAATTTGGCTAGATTAACATTGCGATTGTCTGAAGTTCTGTGTAGCAGAATTTTGGGATTTTTTGTAGGGAAATAATTACAAAGGTTTAGTTCCCAATCCTTCAGCAAATCTTAGCAAATATCCGTCCGGATCTTGAATTAGAAATTCTTTATTTCCAAAAAGTTTATTATCTTGTCTATACCAGTTCTCTTTTGGTTTGATAAAAATAGGATAACTGTTCTTTTTCAAATTATTCAAAATCGGTTGAATTTTATCAACTTCTATTTGAAAATTAATTCCCCTACCAAAAGGTTTTTCTAATTTGCCTGTGCTCCAATGATTATTTATTTCTTCAATCATTATCTGACTTCCTTGAAAAGAAATCATAGCAAATTTGGATTCGTCTCTTTTGTATTCCACTTTGAATCCAATTATTTTAGTGTAAAAATCAAGACTTTTTTCAAAATTGCTTACACTTAATTCAGGAATTAATTTGTTGAATTTCATAATGAGATTGAATAGTTGCTATCATATATAAATTTTGCCGACTTCTTCAAAAAAAATAGGCTTTTCTTGATTTCGCGTAATAGGGGCGAATTTCATTTTTCAAATCTCTTAATAATATTTCTCAATTCCGCCAAATCCTATTTGTTTGTTTTCTTTAGTTTTGGCAATGAAATTGTTAAGCCTCTTTTTGAATTCTTCAGGACGCTCTCGCGCGTCATCTATATACGCAATGCGTATTCTCTTGTAGGTGTCTAAAAACGCTTTGTAATTTTTCCACACCCTACTATCTTTTTTAATAGCATCAACAATATCTTTTGGAAATACAAATTTTTCAGCGGCAAATTCTTTTGCTTTCTCGAATTGTGAAGGGTGGAGTAAATTGTTCTCTAAAAGCCATTTCATTCGCTCTTTGTTTAGTTGAGAATAAGCACTTTTTGGATTCCGTGGAGAAAAACGCTGCATACAATTATCTTCATCAAGAGATTTAACCGTGCTGTCAATCCAACCAAAACACAATGCTTGTTCTACTGCGTCATTGTATGAAATTCTTTTTTTGCCAGAGGACTTTTTTGGATAAATCAACCAAATCCCTTTTTCTTTATCAAAATTCTTCGCCAGCCATTTACGCCAGTCTTTTCTATTTGTTGAGTAGAGTGTTTTAAGTTCGCTCATGAGTTGAGTGTATTGATTAAAATTTATAAACAACCAGTTTTCGGAGCGAAGCGGAGAAAGTCTGCTGTAGCCCGCCTCAAGTTTAATAGAAACCATTAAGCCATGGTCTAAATCGAGTCATACACATTTTCCCTTTTGCCCACTTTGATGATTAGAATCTCCAATTTTTGTTTCGTAATATCGGCCACAATTCGATAATCTCCTATTCTCATACGACTAAATTCTCTTCCCGTGAGTTTGAAGAAATAAAGAAAAGGATTGATACGTGTCCTCTCAAGAGCAGTAAGAATACGTTCCTGCACATGGTTTTCAAGTTTATCCAACTGTTTCTTGGCCGTATCCGAGTATAATAGCTCATACATTACAAGCCCAACTTTTTCTTTACTTGCTCATGCGTATAGAATTTCCCTTCCCGATATTCTTTGCGGGCTTGTTCAATTTCTTTAAGTGTTTCTTCATTAAACATTTTGTGATCTTCAATAAGATCCCAAACGACCCCTTCATAGGTATCACGATCATTGAGCTTGTATTTGTCCAATTCTTTCTTGAGGGCTTGACTGACTTGAATACTCGTTTTCTTTTCCACCATAGAACACTATAACGTGCTATAAATTAAAAAGCTATACCAAAAAAAGGGAATATTCAACTCCCTATTTTAAACCCGAATGGGACATACTAGTACCTAGATGCGTACCTTATTGAGTATCATGACGGGAATAGCCCCTATTGCTTTACTTGTACGCATCAACTCTAATCGCCCCTCATTATCCCCCTTTTAGAGGCATTTTACATTGTCTCTCGAAGGCCTATTTTTTAACTCAAATTATCATCAAAAAAAAGGAGCGATCAAAAAATATGGAACGAAAATGGATTGACGCAGTACTGCACACGAAAACGGACAAAGCACTCCTACGAGGGTGGATTAAACGAAAACGAGATTTCAAAGGAACACTCATATGGCTGTTGCGCGATGGGAGCGGAGAAATGCAAGCCGTCCTATCAAAAGACATGATTAAAGATACGAAAGCATACGAGGAAGCACGAAAAGCACTCATGGAAAGCTCCATTGAAGTGGAAGGCATCATCAAAAGCGAAGAACGCGCCCCGGGAGGAAAAGAATTACACGTAGAAAAAGTAAAAGTCATTCACGCAGGAGAGGAATTCCCAATAGGAAAAGATTTGAGTGAAGATTTCTTGTTAGATGTACGTCATTTATGGCTGCGTTCTACCAAAATGCAGCAAGGAATGAAAGCATCTGCCGTTGTATTTGAAGGATTCCATGACTTTTGCAAAAAAGAAGGATACTTAGAAGTACAATGCCCCATGTTTGTTTCAGGAGCAGTAGAAGGAGGAAACGAGCTTTTTGACGTGGAATACTTCGGCAAAAAAGTACAATTAACCCAATCATCCCAGTTCTACCTCGAAGTATACGCCCACGCACTCGAAAAAGTATACACGATTGCACCATCCTTCCGAGCAGAACCCTCCCGCACGAGGAGACACTTGACAGAATTTTGGCACGCGGAATGGGAAACCGCATTCTCACATATCGATGAATTAATGGACTGGGAAGAACGAATGATTAAGCACATCGCAAAATACGTATTGGAAAAAGCACCCGCACAATTAGAATACTTCGGGAGAAAAAAAGAAGAACTACAAAAAGTAATCAAAGAAAAATTCCCCCGTTACACGTATGATGAAGTATTCAAAATCGCCCGAAAAAAATTCCCAGAACTAAAATGGGGAGACGACTTGCAGGAAGCACACGAAAGAGAAATAACAAAAGATTTTGACGTACCCATTCTGGTACACCACTATCCTGCCATACTCAAGCCCTTTTACCACCGACCCGACCCTGAAAGAAAAGAAACCGTTCTCTGCTGCGACATGCTCGCACCCGAAGGATATGGAGAAATAATTGGCTCAGGAGAACGCTGTTGGACGTATGCCGAAATCATAACAAGAATGAAAGAAGCAAAACTAAAAGAAAAAGACTACCAATGGTACGTGGACTTGCGAAAATACGGAAGCGTACCCCACACCGGAGGAGGAGTAGGACTCTCACGATTAACCGTATGGCTATTCAAAATGCAGCACATCCGCGACGCAGTAGGATTCCCAAGAACAATGAACAGGGTGGCGCCGTAGACAAAAATAGAACAAAAAACAAGGGGGCCCGAATAAGGATTTTTCCCCTTGACTCCCAATTTCAGACTATTGACAGTTGCTTCCGTCTCCTGTGGGGGTGCAAGTAGCATCAGTGGTTATGAGAACCTTGTCCACGTACATTTCGGATACCTTGTTAGGGACTCCGACCATATCACAGTTCACAGTAAGAATCACATTAGCCGAAGTTCCTGTAATCGGCAGGGTGGAAGAAGCAGGCACCCAAGTAAATGCAACTGGAGTAACGAAAGGAGAATTAGCGGGAAAAGAATAAGACGGCGTACTTCCACCAAATGAGATGCTCCCTCCACTAGCCCCAGTCCCCGCATTGGCCCCCCTAATCCAAACCTTATATGTTGTAGGAACGGATGCGGGCGCTTTCAATCCAGTGATAGTGTATGTCGCAGTATTGTTGGCCGCAGTACAAATAGTAGGCCCATTTTTCGCATCTATCACCTGCTGTGAATTGTAACTTGCAGACTGTAACCCACTCTGCAATGTCCACGTCTCCGGCTCGAATATTAGCGCTTCCTTGCTTGAAGTGGTAGGCGATGAAGATGCCCAAAGCGCGCAGTTGGGGTATCCATACGCGCTAACCCCATCCAACTTGTCACAGAACAAAACTGCAGAATAATACGGCTGACTTGGAACCAAACCTGGTCCCGTCTGGTAATCAATAGATTGGTTCACTACTGTATTCCCAGCAGCGGAACCAGTTTTCGTCTTACCTGCCCCAATAATCGCGGGAATCGAACCCGCCGTAATCAAACTGGAATCATACACAATCCTATAATCCGTAGTAGAAGGCGAATAAGTGGCCCCCAAATAATTATCCAATGGTTCTGTCCAAGACAAATCAATCACGCCGCCATTCGTGACTCCGGTTGAAACCGAGGGAGTGGGAAGCGGACCGGGTGCCTCGTCATCAACCAAAAATGTTCCAGTAGGCGTATTAGAAGCCAGTTGGTATTGTGTGTCGGAAGTTACATCCCCTACGATTCCAAATACTGGAGCGGTTAATGGATTATAGACTAAGAAAAGATTTTTGATAAATGCATTTGAAAGATTGCCCACACTCGCACCATTCGATGGAGAAAACGATGGATGGGGAGACGCAACAGGGGAACGCGCCAAAAGCGCATCCACCGGAGGATCGAGGGCGCCTTTGGAAACTGGGAATGATAATCCATTCACCACTGCAATTCCACTTGTATTTGCTCCGATTCCGCTCGTGAATGAGCTGCCGGTCCATGTGAACGTGTATTTGAGATATCCAGGAGTAGAATCCAAACTTGGAGAAGAAACTGCCAATGACGAGAATCCAGCAGGCGCAGAAGGTGTTGCTGTAACCGGAGGAGATGAAATGGCACAATTAGGAATAGGAGTGACGCTATCACATGCACGCAGAATGAAACTATATTGGGTTCCATTTGTGAGTCCGGTGATGGGCAAGGGCGATGTGGTTGTAGGGATGGTAACCATATTTCCAGTTCCATTACTCGTCGCAGAAAATGATGAAATAGTCCCCGAAGCCGTTGTGGCATACCCAATTTCATAAACGATAGGGAGCGTGTCCAGTTCGGTAGCCGAAAACGTAGCATCCACCTGCGCATCCCCAGGGATCACAGAAAACAAAATGCCAGATGGAGGAGTCGTATCGCTTCCACCCCCCGTAGTACAAGATGATGTATCAAATGTACACGATGTCACGTTGCAACTCAATGTTCCTCCAGTATAACTGCCAGAAATTGTTGTACAATCATTTCCCCCTAAATCCGATCCATCACAGTCCTCCGTTCCCTCTTGAACATTATTTCCACAAAATTCAGAAGGCCCACCTGAACATGATGACGTGTCATACGTACAATTTGCATTACAACTTAATGAACCACTCGAATATCCTAGTGAAATACAGTCAGATCCATCTAAATCAGCACTATCACAATACTCAGAGGGTTGATTTTTTTCACCATCTCCACAAAAAGGGTCAGGATCCCCAAACGCCGCATCTATAACGATGTGTTGTTGGTACGCACCGAGTCCTGCGCTCACTTGGTTCTCCGTGGCGGGATAAATGCCTTGAAAAACAATCCCCAAAACAATCGTTGCTACGAGGACAGCACCCCCAATCAAAAGCAAGTATTCCAATGCACCTTGACCTTTCGAATGATTAGCCGAATGACCTCGCGACAATGTCTCATCTCCCCATCACGGAAATCATTCCCGCCTATATAAACAAATCCTTTTCTTTTCGAGTCTTGTTTTACTCTTTGAGGGGCGAACCAAAAATGGTATTAAAACCACTCAATCAAAGAGTAGTTGTGCCAGGTTTAATCGGCCTGTCGACTCTCCTCACAAAAAGTAATGGACCGGCGGATAAGGGGTTCCGGCCCCCCCTTTTTTTCCCAAGCATTAAAAAGAATCAAGAATATATCATTCAGTATAAAGTGAAGAGGTGAGGAAATGAAAAGAATACTTGGGCTGTTTATAGTAGGAGTACTGCTCCTGCCATTCGCTTATGCTAATGAGTGGGTTGGAATTCTCACTAATCCCCTTCGTTTTCTAGCGAATGAAGCATTACAGTTTGATTTTATCACCCGCATTATTGTGTTCTTTTTCTCTCTTGCAGTTGCCATGATTGCCATTGCCGCATGGAAACGCAAACCCAATTTTAGGTTGAAATGGGTTGCTCTTGCATTCGGATTGCTTGCATTAAAGTGGCTGTTAAAAGTAATGGATTTGTTTGTAAGCTCGGGACAATTCTTCCCCGACCATGCGGAAAATGTGATTGAACTCATCAGTTTAGTATTGATTGCGATTGCCATTTTTTCACCACGGATGGAGAGCAAAGGATAACGGGGTTTTCTCTATGGCGGACGACGCATCATTTGCGAAAGCCCTTGAATTAGACGTACGGAGGAAGATTTACCAAATAATTGAATCGTCCCCCGGACTTCATTTTAGGGAAATTCAACGACGAAGCGAATTAGCAGTCGGAAGTTTACAATACCACTTGGATTATTTACAAAAACACCATATTATTCGCACGCAAAAAGAAGGAAAATTTGTACGGTATTATTCCGTACGCGGACCTACCGTGGATAGCGGGAGCGGAACACAAATAGGACAACAAACCATGGCGTTTTTACGCCATGAATCAACAAGAAAAATTATGCTATACTTGTTGAATGTCAAAAGAGCCAACAATGAATCCATTGCCAGAGAAATAGGATTATCTCCCTCCACTACGAGCTGGCATTTGGATAAGATGGTGGAAGGAAACGTTATTTTGCGCCAGCGGGAAGGAAGAAAAACATATTTTTCGCTTATCAATCCGGAATCTGCCAAACAATTATTAGTGAATTTCAAACAAAGCTTCTTTGATATCGCCGTGGATAATTTTGTTTCACTCACGGAAGAATTAGCAGGAGAAAATGATGCACCGAATGATTATTCCCCTGAAGTGCAATGAGCGGCATCCCCAATTTTCACATTGTTCTTTTCAGCCCAGCCTGCATTGACCTCCAAGACGTATCGTGCTTTATCAGAAGGCGTGTAGAACGGGCACGAGTCTTCCGCGCAGGGAAGCATGTGCAGAATATCAACTACTCGATATTGGTCATCCAACCAAATTCCATCTAATGGAATGAGCGTGTTTTTCATCCAGAAAGAATACACATCCAATGAGTCAAAAACGAACAACATTCCAGCGTTTTCATCCAATGAATAACGAAACATCAATCCCCTTTCCTTTTCATCTGGAGTCGAGGCGATTTCCAATGAAACACAAGAAGAAAAACAAAGCAAGGAAGGTGAAGAAATAGTTGAAATGATAGGAAGGTGTTCCGTTGACGTTCGTTCAATTGGGGTAGTAAGAAGAATACCTAAAATAATAAGAGCAATAATAATGAGTAGAACACTTGCCCCTAGGAGAATTATTTTGCGCATCATGAATAATGAAAAGTTGAAAGGACTAATAAAACCAGACTATTTCCCTGAAATAATCTCAATCACGTCACCGGATTTGAGAACGTGTTCTTTTCCTAACAGCATGCGTGTTTTCACATCAATGGCCTTAATGAAATGCTTCCCGAAGTCGGTGTGCAGGCGAAAAGCAAAATCAAGTGTAGTGGAATGAGGAGGCATGAGGAAACAATCCGGGAGAACATTTCCGTCTTTATCTGTTAATCCCTTTGTGCCGCCCGGAAAAATAGCCATATAGTTCAATGCAGAAAAAACCGTTTCGTCTAATACTTTTTGAACACCCGTTCCATTGAGAGGAATAAGGACTTTTTCCCGAATATAGGACAATGCATGCGATTGTGCCTCGCTCAAACCATTGTGAGACACGAAAGAGGGGTTTCCCTGCACGTATTCGATAAGCTTATTCTTATCCGCTTTTTTTAGAGTAAGTTCAGCCTCCGAGGAACAAGGAATAATCATAAGATGAGGAAACTCTTTCCTTAATTTTTCAACATTTTCCAATGCATGAGGAAGGTCGCACTTATTCGCCGCAATCACCATGGGCTTGGAAATAATACGCAGTGAGTGAATGAAGGAACGCTTATGCGTTTCATTCCATTCACTAAGTTTGGTATCGACCAGTTTTGTTTTATTTAATGCGGCATCCACCTGTTTTTCAGTAATACCTAATCCTGAAAGTCCTTTTGCAACATTCTCAATCAGTTGTTGCTTTCCCTGCACGATGGAACGAGCAAACTTCCCCCAATTACTCTCAAGAATACCCAGCATCCAAAGTTCTAACTCTTCTTCCAAGAAACGAACATCCATGCAAGGATTATGAGAACCGCTTTCAACCTGTTCTCCTTTCTCGTTGGTACTACCGCTTGCATCCACCACATGAATCAATACATCGGCTTGACGCAAATCATCCAAAAACTTGTTTCCCAATCCCTTTCCTTCATGTGCGCCTGGAACAAGACCTGCCACGTCCAACAATTCCACTGGAACAAAACGCACATGATGAATACAAAAGCCCGAGCGGGGATTGCACTGCACACTAAAATGGGAGTCTGCACACGGAACACGGACGAAGCCTATCCCGCGATTGGGCTCAATCGTAGTGAAAGGATAGGATGCGCGCGCCACATCCACTAATGTCGCGGCAGAAAAAAAAGTGCTTTTTCCCGATGAGGGTTTTCCAACAATCCCGATAAGCATATCATCATTCCAATCAAGAGATTAAGCAATCCTTAGTTTGTTGAATTCTTTAACGGTTTGGTCGGTTTGGGGAGGGGTCAATGCCAAATCCAATACAGAAGGGTTAGCCGTAATGGTGCATCCTAATGCAAACGCCTTGGAAACATCCTTGGGCGTACGCAAAGAAGCGGCGAGAATATGAGCATCCAATTCATGCGCTTCAAACGCCGCGATCATCTCTTCTATTTCCCCCCATGGATCCAATTTGGCTTCCTGCATGCGCCCCACATAGGGAGCAATGTAGTGGCCTCCTGCAAATGCGGAAAGAATGCCCTGCGCGGCTGAAAAAACAGCTGTAAAACAAAGCTCCATTTTATCATGATTAAGAGTAGGAGCAATGGAAAAACCATTCCGGTCAGCTGGAATCTTAATAATAGCATGAGGAAGCATTTCATGAATCGTACGAGCATCCTCTAATAACTCGTCAGGTGTTTCCCCCACGGCTTGAACGAAAAGGATTTGTTCCTTATTGAGCAAATTAGACAAACGTTGAAGGTGACCAAAACGGTCTTTCACACGCAACTTGGAAAGAAGTAATGGATTAGTTGTAATGCCCCTAACAAAAGGCTTTTTCAACCAGCGCTCGGCCTCCAAAAGGTTCGCCGTATCCACAAAGATGGTCATATAAAAAAGAAAGTGTCTCGCAAGGGTTTTTAACTAATGGCTTTTGAGAGAAGGATGTTCCTACGTGATTATTTTTAAAAAAAAACAGGCAAATCAAACCTATTTTTTTGGTTTTCCAAAAAATCCTTTTTGACGCAGCACTTCATGAATGACGATTGGGAGTATCGTTCGAAGCGTATAGAATCGCGTCTGATTCAGCATAGGAACGTTAACTATTTTCTCCATCACGGCCATTTTTTCTTTGCTGAGACCGCCCACTTCTGTCCCAAATACAATGAGTTGATTTCCTTTAGCAAAATTAGTATGAAATAATGATTCCCCAAAATGAGGGGATGTTCCGATAATGGTGTATCCGATTGATTTTAAGTATTTGATTCGATCAAAAAAATTATGCTCATAGTGAACATTGCTAACGGAAGGATTTTTTCTAAATCCGGGTTTCCACGCATCGATTTGTCTCAAAACTTTTGGATGAGTGTGAGAAATGGAATTTCCCGTAACGTCTACTTCACGATTAGTTGCGATCGCCAAATGAATAATCTCCGCCATGTCTCTCGGATCCTTAATCGTATCAACAAGGATGCGCGCATCGTTGGTCTTTTTGGTTTTCATGCTTTACTTCCTTTAGATGAATTAGAATTCAATCCCCTTCCGCGCATATATCTTCTTCACGCCCGCAACCCCGGGCGGCGTGGAAGTTAGGGCTGTCAAGACAGCCCAGACAAACTAGAATTCAATCCCCTTCCGCGCATATATCTTCTTCATGTAGGGGTGCCGTTTCAAATCCATCAATGTGATGTAATCCGCCTCGTTGAGAACTTCCTGCGGGGCATTCCTTCCCGTAATAATCATTTCCATGAAAGGGGGTTTTTCCTTCATAAGGGAAAGCACTTCTTCTAAAGGAACGAGTTTCATGTTCAGCGCTACATTCAATTCGTCAAAAATAACCATGTCGTATTTTCCCGATAATACTGCATCTTTCCCTTTTGCAAACGCTTTGACTGCCATAAGCGCATCATATTGCGTTGGAATAAAACAATCACGGCAATATCCCTTGAATGTTCCCGCAGCTATTTCGGCATCGTGCAAGGATTGGTTTTTACACTCCACATTATAGCTTTCAAAACCCATTGGAAGACCGAATTTCTGCAACGCGAGCAATTCTCCCGTGTATCCTATCTTCATGAACTGCACCATATACACGTTTAATCCGTGTCCCATGGCACGCAGGGCAAGGCCTAATGATGCAGTGGTTTTCCCTTTACCATCCCCGGTGTAAACGTGAATGAGGCCACGCTCCAATTTTCCAGAAAATGATTTTTCGACCATCTAATGAATTAGGAAGAACGAGTAGAAAAAGATGCTTATTCCCACTTGCGAATATTGCTTGCTGCACAATAATTGGGAATAGAGCCTGCGCTACCACAAGAGGCCCATGTGGAGCCACCCACAATGGTGCATTGAGTAGGAACATATCGATACATGACTGCCGGATCCAATGGATCACCCCACGAGGAAGGAACAGGAGCACCATACCCTCCGGTAACAAGTTGAAGCTGTGTACCGGAAGGATAGGGAATTCCATACTCATTATAGTAGCCTGTTAATGGATAGTAGGAGAAGAGCGGACACAACAGGTTAACCAACGGCTTTGAACCGGTAATGGGGGAACCTGCTTCCTCTTTGAGCGTGAGAACATCCGATGTTCCAAGGGGGTTGCCTGTAGCTACGCAATTGTTTCCAGCGATCGAACCATACGAAAAGTATTGCGCTTTCAAATCATCTTTGAGTTTAGTATGATTCCAATACAACTTGGTTGCACCATCCTTGGTTGAAATGCACGTGTCGCCGGATCCGATAAGGTCAAGTATGCCAAGCAAGCTGGACTTTGCTGTAAAGAGCGTCTCTCTTGCACTTGCGTTGACTAATTCCCCTGTCAGAGAAGAGGTAGCATTCGACACAACAATAGTGGGAAGCAAAAATGTTCCGGTGGGCTTGCTTGGACTCGTGTTGCACGCCATGTTAAGCGAATAGGACTTGGTTGGAACACGGTAGAATACCGTGGAAAGATATGATTTGTTTTGTGTCCCTCCGCTTGAAGTGAAACCGAATGAACTAGTAGTGGTAAAAGGTGTTTTGGGTGAACAAACGCCACTTCCTGCAGGATTCTGGTCTCCTAACGTGCTACTCGTGAATTCGTTGGAACCTGCATCCAAACAAATGGAGCAATTATTGGCAACACACCCATAGGTATCTTCGCTTTGCTCCGATGCAATAGGAGTCCAAACTGCAAGAGCGGAAGAAGTAGTTGGAAAATTCACCGGCACCGGATTCGTACCGGGCGTGCTCTCTAAAATCCCATAGAACGCATCTCCAACCCCTGCCTGATTGGAAGACCACTCTACTACTGCAGGAGTTGGAATGGAAGGACGGTAATCAAAAGAGTGGGATACCGGATTGATATCCACTACGACACCACGGTTAGCAGTATTGAGCTGTGTGAAAGAGGGAACCGCATTGAGTGTCCACAAATGAAGCGGTGTTGTGCCTGCAAAAGGAGGATACGTTCGAAGAGGGTAGGAAGGAGTCTTCACCAAATCAAGCAAGGGGCCTGAAAATGCACTGCCATATCCATTCCGGTGGAAGTTTTGATTATTCTCATCATACCCAATTAACCCATCCAGTGGGAAATCATAGAACGCCGAATAATCGACTACACTTTGTGCATCGGCTAATGGAGTCAATGTCACATGAACAATGGCGGAAGGAGAACCGGCAACGAAGAAAGTGCCTTCTCCTGCCCCCCATTCTGTTGAGAGCACGACGCGGTATAATCCAGAATAGGGAAGAGTAGAAGTTCCACCTGCTACTCCGGTAATATTGAAATCCAAATTATCGTTTGCTGGATTAATGTAATCCTTCCACACTCCTCCTTCATCACTCTTAAAATAATCAAACGCATCCGCAAAACTGCTGTTCACAAAGAACGATACAAAGTCATTACGGAAACTAGTATTGAATGCATCTTTCATAAGATAGGCATCAAACGTCTCAAGGGAAGGGATTTCTGCGAACTCGGACGGGGTCGCAATGCTTGAATACGCTTTCTTCAACTTTTCAAGCTTCTTCACCAGTGCAATCGTAAACTGTGTCGCATCACAAAAATGATAATTCCCTTCCCCTAATGAGGACTCCTGGCACAAATCATGTGGAACATTCGCCCACTTCCAATCAAATGCAATTTTCGGAATCGTATCCGCTCCCGTAAAACCAATGTCGTTGCTCTCACTCTTGCACACATTCGCAGGATGCGCGGTAAGCTTGACTACAAACTTTGTTTCCTGTACATCAAATATTGTTTGTGCAATACGCTGTGCGACACGATTATTGGCAGCATGATAATAATCGGCAGGATTGTTAACCGAAGCAGAAGAACCGTATGGCTGATTGGGCGTAGGAACATATTCGGAATAACTCAATGCTTCGACAAACCCGTTTGTTTGGGAGGAAAACAACTCCATCATTTCAACTGCATCATTTTTTGATGTATTCCCATATGCTCCGGTTGAGGTCGACTCAAGGGGAGTATTGTATAATACTATTCCCTTCACTCCATTGGATTGCATGGAGGAAATAGCCTCATTCACTAATGCCACTTCTTGGGAACCCTTCCAATAATCATTATTTGCCTGGGGCCCTGTTCCATACGGCTTGTTATCCGTGATGATGATTAACAACCGATAAGGCTTCGTCCAAAAGGAATCATTCACCACTTGCTTTACCCCATTCGCCCAACTCTCATTCACATCATCCAATAAAGAATCAAAACCTGCTATCGAAACAGGATTGGAAACAAACTTTGGAGAAAGGGAATTACATGGAACATCTTTTCCAGTAGGAGAAGAAGAAGGAGTTTTCATTCCGGGAGGAACATTCAAAAAGAATAATTGACGATTAACCTGTGCATTACTGAAATAAGCAATATCATCCGTCATGTTCTCGATAAGGGAACAAAGACCATTCTTCGGTTCCTTAGTAAGGGGATAGGTTGCCCCATCCGGTTCATCAAACAGATCCCCTACTATTGATGCCGACGCATCCACGAGTATTCCAACATCCACTTGAGGGGTTGTTCCGGGAATTAACCCATAATCCTTTAGCGTGAGAACCCCATAATTCTCCCCATCCAGTCCCACACTTTCTATCATCAACGTTTGGGCAAGAGTGGGCTGATCGAAACCCATGTATTGCGCATACACCTCGCTTCCCACTCCAAACAAACGAACGCTTGGATTGTCCGAAGTATAATTCGCATAGGCCTTCTGCAAATAATCCACTCCATTCTCATTCAGAAGGATTTCCCGTGCAGTGCCAACCAATGCCCCGATAGTAGCGGGAGCAGAATGATGAAGAGCCGGTGTCACAAGACCTTGAACATCATCACCAAACAATGAAACAGGCCCATTCGTTACTACGTCATTAACATAGGGCAATCCTGCCTCAGCTGAAATAGTAAAGCCTATTCCTTGGTCGTCACTAAGCTTTTTGAAATCACTCAAAGAACCGGTTGCCTTATATCGGTAATAGATTTCAATCCAATAATTATTGTTATCGCTGTCAAAAAAATAGAACTGTACGGCATTCGCTCCAGGATGAAAGTACACATTGTTGAAACACCCATTTGTTGTACCAATTTTTTCTCCATTAACACGAATCATTTTGAGATTAATATCAAACGCGTTGGTGCATAATCTATTCAATACAAGTGGTTCTTCAGTAATAAGAGTGGTTTCAAACAACAAGCCCTTTGGACCCTTATTATAATGAGGAGGATTATCATTCACCATATCCTTATTTTCAATAACAGGATAGTTCTGATCCGACTTGGAGGAAGCATCCGGAATAATAATCTCACTTGCCCCAACGAAACCTGATTTATCCTTGAATTTGGACCCATCCTCACTGGTTGCCGGAACATAGTAGCGCTTCCATGTTCCATGCGCAACGATTGGACTATGCGCATAGTCAGAAAACAAAGGAATACCCGAAAGAGAACTATCTTCGACAGGAGCGGTAGGCTCGTAATCCAGTGTCACATTCCATTTGAATGAAAGAGGAGAACCCGGACTCTTCATCTCAGGAGTTGAAAGAGGAGAAACGGCATGCGTGTAGGCATCACCAACAGGAAGCGACACACTCGGATAGAAAGAATGATGCACTCCCGGGTTGCACGTGTTATTAATGAAAGCAAAATCACTCCCATTCGTAAGATCAAACCCATATTTGGAAATGGACAGGCAGGGATTGCTTCCCGTTAGAGGATTTACAAGCACATCAATGTTTTGAATAAACACATAATTCGCTTCGCTTGCGTATTTTGCCTTAAAGTAGAGAGGATACATTCCCACATAGGAAGGAGAACTAATGGTAATGGATGCACTTCCATTCTTTGGAACAATGATTGGATTACTCTGCGTGACGCCAATCCCATTAAACTTTGTTGCAAGAACAATAGGATTCCCATCCCCATCTGACACTCCATACGTATACAAGTGTACGTCCTCTGGACAGTTCGTCCCCGTGAGCGTCAGAGAACCAACACCCCCTTGTTGCATGGTAACACTTTCCGAAGAAAAACCAATACACGAAAAAGTTGTTGCAAGAGTAACCGCCACATCACCCGTCACCGGAATAATATGCACCCCGGTGATATAGCCGGACGCAGCAGCCGTAATCTCAAGGGACTGTCCATTGGAAAGAGCATCCACCGACCCAATGAACATTCCGGATGAAGACTGGGTAAAAAGGAAAGGATTCCCAACGGGTATTCCAGAAGAATCGAGAATCTGCCCCACCACCAATAAGGATGAAATAGTTCCCTGCGTGGCAATATCGCCCACATTATCTTTCACTACTACTTGCACCGCCTGTTCTTCTCCCGAAATAAGGAATGAGGGAGAAGCGTGAATGAATAATTCCTTTTCAGGATACGTATAGAACTGCAACGATTGGGTAGTAGGCTGCTTCCCCGTACCAACATTCTGCAAGGTTGTAGTGAGAGTAGCACAATAACCTGAACTGCTACTGCAAGGAACGGTTGACTTAATCGTGACACTTCCACCAACGGACTTGTTATTACTAAAACCGGGAAGAGAAGCCATGCTGGGAACCACTGAAAACGTGCCAGTGGAAGAAGAAACAAAATTCATGGTAGCGGAAGGAAAATCCTGTCCCGAAACATTCACAACAAGATATTCCAATACATAGCTCTTGTTCGCTTCCATTTTAGCAGGAGTGCCGGGACTCATCTGCTTCTTTTCTCCACTCCCTTGAAGAGTGAGGAAGAACAAATAAACAAAATCCTCCTGTGCCGGAAGGGGCTGACCAATCGTATAACTCTCTTCGTACAGAGGAGAAGTCTCGCTTTCGCTTTTGGCGCGAAAATTAATGAACAGCTTATCCGTGTTGGGAATAGCAGACGAATTGATCTTCACGAGAACAACAACCTCATACCCTCCTGCGCCCACATCCCCTGCCGCATTAAGAAGGATTTTTGCCGGAACACCCGAGTTCACTGCATTTTGAGGAGAAAACTCATCCGATGGATTATACTTAGTATAGAATGAAACACCCCCCTTTGCAGCATTCCCTCCGAGAACACTCCCAATGCTAGTAGATAGTTGTTCAAGCACGGCCCCATTGAGACGAACCGCACTTGTCAAACCCGATTGACTCGTGGGCGTTTTAACCGCAAAATGAAAAGAGTATGTTTCACCCGGAGAAAGAGATTGAGCATACGATTGCGCACCGGACGAAGCAATATGATAAATACTCACCAAGCTCATCCCCAAAACAGGAGACGCGGAAGTGAGGCTGACTTCTAATGTAATTTTGTGCGTGTTATCTTTAAGGATTTCAAATGGAACGGAAGAAAAAGGAAGATAGGATGGTTTCTCTACTTTTACGTACACATTATGCCCGGTTTCCACTCCTAATGATGCTACCCCTTTGGCATTGGTAACTCCCTGAGCGAGAACCACCCCATTCGATACTTTGATCACGGAAACATTCGCATCCGAAACAAGCTGATTCTGCTCCGTCTTTACTGTTACTTCAACCAACGCTGAACCAATCTCCAACGGAACTTGAAGCACAATAATTTGATTCGTATTCCCACTCACAATTGCACTCGTACCATCCGCATCACTCGTAGAAGCAGCTGCTTGGTATGTTCCAGCGGGAAGATTCTCAAAACGAGCAATACCGCTCGAATTTGTTTTCTTGTTAACGAATGTAATCCCATTCACATCCGGAGTGGAAAGTTCAACCGTTGCACCTAACACAGGAAAACCAATCTCATCCAACACTTTTACATCGGCAATCACAGCATTAGGAATAGCACCACTGCTTCCTTTTGCTTGAATCGGTTCAAGCAATATGGGAATAGGCGCTGCCGCATCACTCGAAACAATACCGCTCAGGGGGATAAACTGTGTAACAAAATTAGCATGCTGTACGACAACAGTATAAGAAGAATTGAAATCCCCAGCAGGAGTATCCACTACCCCATTTTTATCCGTAGTATATGTTCCATCCTCCAAATAAACACCCGAGACAGACTGAATATACAGCCCTACTTTTGCCCCCAAAATAGAAAGCTGGTTGGACTCATTCAAAATCTTCACCCACAATTTCTTTTGAGTCGAACTTTTGAATAAAGAAAGAGTAATCGTATTCGTTTCCCCGGCATTCACTTGAAACTCGGAGCTTGTAATTTGTTTATATCCAATTATGGATGCTATCACCACATATTTTCCGGGTGTCACTTGCTCAAAAAGAGAAAAACCCGATGCACCGGACAAAGACTGCTTCACCAACACATTACTACCGGAAGAGGAAACCTTGTACAATTTGATTTGAACACCCGATAACGATTGCCCGCCATCCTTTTTCACCAACACTTCCACTATTCCAGTATCGGGATTGGCATCAGGCGGGTCATCATCATCCAAGTCAGCGGAAGACTGCAACTGAATCGCAGTCGTATCACCCAAAATCACTTGAGTCTTAGTGATAAAACCAGCCGATGAAACCGTGACACTCAACCCAATACAACTAGGAGACTGTTGAATCGTAACATTCCCATTCGATACCGTTTGGGAAAGAGGAGCCTTTCCAGACTGACATGAAAAAGAAAGAGAAATAGACGCAGGAGAACTCAGGCCCAAAATAGTGCCGCTCGCATCCTGAATAAGCAATGTGCGCGTTTTCATGGGTACGATCTTGGGTTGGAGTGAAAAAATCTGGGAATTGGACTCAGAAAAAGAAATATCCTGGGTAAATAATTCAAATGCATCATCCGCGACCTGCACGATATAATTGCCTGGTGGAACTGAAAACGTCACTTTCCCAGCAGAACTCGTTTCTTTAGTAAGAGGAAAAACAATTCCATTCACCTCATCACGCACATCATCCACTGGAAGCATCAGCAAAACATCTACCCCGCTCACCGGATTCCCATCCGCATCATTAAACGTAAGGGAAAGGGAAACATTCTCTTGCCCAACAAACAAACCACCCAACAGGATGGAAAAAATGCCCAACATGAGAAGGAAAAAAACACTCAATATGACGGCAAAACTTGGAATTATTTTATCAACGGGATCCACTACATTATAGATTGGAATTTTCCTCTGAATGGCATCGAGGAAAGCATAATATTTATCCTCTAATGAAAAATAAAGGCCTTTCAGGGAACCCATTCCCTCATGCAACCCATCATGATTTATAAAACTGTTCTAAAAAGAACCGCTAACATGAAGCAAGAGCCAATTGCCTGGCATCCCCAAGGGGGCGAGCCGGAATCTTCAATTCCCGCATAATAAACTGGGCAAGCTCCCGATCAAAACCATGATGCGTAAAAACCTGCTTAGGAGAAGCCTCTTTCACATAGTGTACTAACTGGGCAAAATCCGCATGGTCGGAAAGAGCAAACGTCCGATCATAACTTTCCTTCCATACCCACCCCGTGCACTTAGCCGAAACAACTGGCTTGTTCGCAGAAACCGAAATAGCATGCAACACATGAGGAGAACACAACGACGGAGGAAGAATAAGCAGTTCTGCATCCTTAAGATTATGATCAACCTTCACATATTCCCCCAAATGTATCCCATGCGCATCGTGCACTTCATTCTTCTCAAAAATCGTTTCATGCACATAAGGAGTGGCATTCGAATACTCGTTAACTATTTTTGTAATCTCCTGCGCCTTCCCAACAGCATACCCTGCAAGAATAGGAAGCTGATGATGCTGCAACGCACGATTAATCCACTCACCCATTTCCGCATACACTTCCTCTCTTTTAGGAAAAACAAACCGCTCCAAACCAAAAGTGGACTCCATCACCAAAACATCACACGGAACAATTTCTGCACCATCCTGAACAATGGAATCCTGCAACTTGAAATCCGTCGTCACACACACCTTAACATTGCCTTCTGCTACTATCTGACCGCTGCCCAAAATATGACCCGAATTAATTAAAGAAATTTTAGCATCCGGCGTATGCAGATGACGCTTGAATGGCATTTGCTCCGTACGCGCCTTAGGAGGAATTTTTGGAGAAATAAACGCACGAGTAGGAGAACTCATACAATACGGAAAAGGATTTGCCGAACCAATCGCCACATGATCCGAATGCGCATGCGACACAATAACACGATCTGCAATAATACGCTTACGATGAGGATCAATGATGAGCTTTTCCTCTCCCTCAAGCACTACACCGTGAGAATCATACACATTCATGGGAATCCCACGCAACAAGACAACACCCAATAAAAACAAATGGGATGAACAACCGCCAAAAAAAAATTAGAAAAAAAAACTTGAACGAGCCCCGCTTCCCGCACCCACCACATAGAAAAGATTATTCGCACGGCCACCCACCTATCCTTCAGGCTGAGCGCCCTGCAAAGAAAACCACCCCCTGCACGGCATTCACGCCGATAGACGAAAGGAAAAGAAACCCTCACGCATATATAGAGGCAACCCATCCATTATTTCATGACTGAGGCAATGCTCCTGCTCGACCAACTCCAAGACGAACTGCACAAAATCAAAAACACCCCATTCATACCATGGAATCAGGCCAACCGCACCCAACTAGTAGAAAAACTCCATCAATGGCACGCCCACACCAAGCAAGCAGGAGAACTACTCACTCTTCTTCAATTGGAACAACTCAAGTACGCGCAACTAAAAGAAGTCGACGTGCGCGAAGCCGAAACATTCATCAAAAAAACAGGAGAAATGCTCGAACGCAACATCCAATTCGAAAAAGACAAAACAAAAAGAAAAATAGATTTAACCGAAAAAATAACCACCCCCGCACTCGGAGCCGAAATCGAAGCACGCATGCATCGGCAATGGATGGCACTACAACGCGTGCATGAACAATTCAATATTGCACTACGCAAAAGCATGAACGATGAACATCCTGTAAAAGGAATGGAAGGAGAATTATTTTCCCTCATCCGAACAAAAGAAGACGAAATACAAAAAATCAAGCAAGAACGAGACGTGCTAAAAAGAGAAAAATACTTCGGACCAAACGAGAAATACTCCCTCACGGATATGGAAAACGAACTCCATGAGTTACTCCAACAATTTGCCATAGAAAAACACGCCGTATTCGACCATTTAGAATTAGGAAAGAAAAAAATAGACGAATATGCGAACCACCACATGCATTTAGAAAACAAAACAAAAAAATTGGAACACTTAGTAAGCGAATTACAGAAAAAACACCTAAACATTCTCACCATGCTCAAAAAAGAAAGAGATTACGCAAGAAAACTGGCAATGGATCTGGAAACCGAAACAGCCTCCGTGCGAGCACTCTACTCAAAAGAACTACTTACCCTCGAAGATAAGAAACACGCCATCAAAAAAGAAATAGAAGAAAAACACGCCCAAAAAATATTCCAATTAGAAAAGAAAGTAAAAGAACAAGAATCACTCCTCAAAGAACTCGACGCGCTGGCAAGGGAAAAAGAAAGACAAATCCAACGCATGGCAGAAAAAATGCCATTCGAAAAAAACAAAGAAACAATCAAAACAAAAAGACCAAGCGGAGTACAATAATAAAAAGAATTGGAAAAAAAATCAATTGGAAACCCACGCAACAACCTCAAGAGGAATCGCATTCACATCGGGCTGTTTTGCGTCCGCCGATTTCCACACCTTGACGCGAACCTCAAACGAAGAAGGGAGAGAAGAAACACTTTCATTAAATGAAAGAAACTCAATCCCACTAGGCGAAAGAGAAACATCCTTCCCACCCGCTTTCTTCCCATTCAACCAATACTCAACCAAATAAGAGGCCTTTTTCTGTTCAAACGAAGAAAGACGCGCAACAAACGCAAGAGTGGCACCACGCTCAACGATATTCAGCGAAGGAAGCGCCTCCCACACGAGAGTAGAATACGAAGGAACTTCACGCGTGGGATAAATAACAAGAAAGGAAAGAACGAACAACAATAGCGCCAACCCGCATATTTTCCATAGACGCAACGCAGCCAATTCCACACTATCAGAGGAAGAAGAACGCATACTACTACTTCTGCAAGCGTGAACCTTTAATAGGCGCTTGCTCCTCTCAACGGGAATGTACGACTCCAATGAACCATCTCCTGAGGAAGAAGAGAAGAACACCCCCGAGTATGAAAGCCCATTCGAATCAGGAGGATATGTTCCAAATTCCTCTCCACTGGACCGCGCTAAGGAATTCCTCCAGCAACACGGAAAAACAATCGCCATTGTCTTAGTATTAGGAATAATAGGATTTTTCATCTATGATTATTTCCTCGGCTCCCTCGTAACGGTAACCCTTGAAGCACGCAACACAGAAAATGTGATTATACCACTAGTAGAAGGAAAACTCTACGAGACAAACGGAAATAGTTCCATCAAAACATTTGCAGGAAACACTACGCTATCTTTACGACCGGGCGAATACCGAGTAGAATGGGATACGGGCATCACCGAATACGAAGACCTGGGGTCTATTTCACTACTCGTTGACCGAGCAAACCAAGAAGGGGGACAAACTGAAAAAACAATACTGGAAAAAAACATCCCGGTAAACATCACCAACATTGATTTTCCAAGCGCATTAGTAGTAGGACAGAACGCAGCAGTAGGAACCGTTACACTGGAAAACAAATCAACCCAAACCCAAACAATCGAATTAGTTTTTGAAGGAGACCTCGACCCCAAAATAATAGGAATCGCCACACAACCACCTATTATTACACTCAACCCGAATGCTATCCTGCCCGTAACACTATCCATATCGGTTCCATCCACATCCATCGTGAAAAACATAAAAAATGGGGATGCAAAAAAAGGAAACGTACGAGTGAAATACACCAAGCCAAAAAAAGAAGCAAGCTACATTTTATTCAAATCACTCTCTTTGGATGTAACACCCAAAACACCGCAAACATTCAAGGCAACCGCCAACAAACTCTACACTAAAACGTTTACGTTGCGCAATACAAGCGGAATCGACAGCCCAGAAGGAGCAATCGCCGAAGCACTCGTAAAAAGTACCCAAAATAATGACATTCCCGACATACAAAAATGGTTCTCGTTCAATCCAACGCCACCCTTTTCTCTACTCAAAAAATCAGAAACAATGCCCGTCGTGCTCAACATACTCGCACCCATCACGGCAGCTAATGACACCATCACAGGAGAAATACACATCTACACAGGGTATTGGTCAGAACAAATACCCTTCACCCTAACAATAGAAGAAGCCCCGATAGGGTTGAAAGTAACACTCGACGGAGGAATCGGAATCAAAAAATACACGATTAACAAGGACAGCATCACCGGACAATGGGAATTCAAAAACGCGCTGTTGAAACTGGAAAACACAGGAGACTTACCCATTGAGAACACACTATTAGAATTAGAAGGATGCGAAGCATACATCAAACAAGTAGACGAATCATTCTTCTACGATTTGATACTAAACGAAAATGGAAAAACAGGAGACGCGAAAACAACTACCTTACAAATAACCGCCCCCGCAACCGCATTACCCGGAGCAACACAAAACTGCCTATTGCAAGTAACCTACCTCAACCCAAAAGACGGAGAAGCAATACAAGTGGACCCGATTACGGTACAAATCGAGACGTGAAAACGGGACAAAATTTTCTCTAGATTTTTAATGCTGCTGGAAATAGAACGATGAATGAAAGGATTCACTGAATTACAATGGAAAGAAAACCTAGATGAAACAGACAAAAATGTTTTCATTGTACGCATACATGCAAACCTTTCAACACAAACAATACATTCATTTGCACTTATTTTTATCCATATAAAAGAAGACGAACCGCATGAAATAGTCAAAGTAGACGGTCATTCATCAGAACGTGTCCACATCCACCAGCAATTCCTCAAACCTACAAGAAAAGAATACCATAGCCGGCCACTCACAACCGATACGATAGAGTACTACATCGACTTCATTCACACCAATTGGAGATGGTTTCTCGCGCAATACAACGAAAACTATATATAACAAAATGGGTTATTTATGTTATGACTCGAAAAAAAATTATTTTCAAAATCGGAGAAAGCATGAAAAAAGACATTCAGGCAGTATTCAAAAATCCAAAACAAGCACGCGATGGCACCACTACCGTATACCTCAAAAACTGGAAAGAACTCCTCACTGCACTAACTCCCCAGCGGATGGAAATGCTTCAAAAAACACTTGATTTTGCCGACAAAAAAATGGATGTGTGCGAATTGGCACGTAAAACACAGCGAAAACAGGCAGCCATATCCCGCGACCTCAAAATACTGGAAGCAAACGGACTAATAACCAAAACAAAAAAAGGAAAAAACGTTTATCCAAAACTCAATGCAGAAGAAATTGTGATACAATTAAGTTGAGAATTTAAATATCCCTTTTTGTGTTCCTGAAATGCGAACCATATCTTTCCATACTTTCCCTTAATTGATTGGGAGTTAATTTTTTGCCCATTACTGGAACTACTAATATTGGTCTTCCCAACCCGTCATATACAGAAGAATATTCATTAACTAGCTTTTCTACTTTTTCAAATGGAACATAAAATCTTTCATTAACTCCCTCTTTAACTATCGTGGCAATTGCATAATAAGGTTTAATCTGATTTTTTATTAGTTTTTGATTTAATTCATTAAAAGTTTCTTGAGTATCGTTAATTCCCTTAAGAATTGGTGATTGGTTCAGGACCATAATTCCGTTTTTAGTTAATCTATAAATTGCATCAGTTGAAGATTCACTTAGCTCACTTGGATGAACAAATTGTGTAACGACATAGAATGGTTTTCCCTTACTTTTATATTTATTAACTATTTTCAGGAAGGATTCATCTATTCTTGATGGTAAAACAACAGGTGCCCTTGTATGAAATCTAACTATGTCTACGTGCCCAATTTCTCTTAAACTTCTTAAGATCCCTTCTAATCTGGCATCTGAGGTCAGGAGAGGTTCTCCGCCAGTTAATATCACATCCTTGATGTTTGGATGCTTTGCAATATAACCATATATTTGTCTTAATTCTTCTTGGTTTAATGATATATTTTCTTTGTCTCTGAAACACCATAAACAATGGTTCATGCATGAATAATTTGGAGAAACTAGCACTCTGTCAGGATACATTTGAGTTAATCCTTTTACCGGATTATTATCTAAATGATCATCATCAACTAATGTATGACGCGTTTCAATATTTTGGTCTAAATTCAATCTCGGTAAGACCATGTTTTTTACCTGTTCTAGCTCTTTCTCACTTTTTATTGAAGCGATTAAATCTTCGAGATATCTTCGGGGGATATTCACCCCACTTTTTTGAACAACCTTCTCAATTTCAATTGCTTCTTGTTTGTTTACGCTTAGCGAAACATAATAATTTCTAAGTAAATCTATGCTTCTTATGTTCGTTCTAAGTTCTTCTTGCCAGTTCATTTTGTTCTCTTAAGAGCAATAACATATTCCCAATATAGGCTCTGTTGACTTCCTCTTTTAGAGGAAGTTAATCGTTAAAGTGATTTTTCGGTTGATTATTTCCAAATTGTAGGTTAGTGCCTTTAGGAGTGCTTGTTTTTCTTGGTTCCCGCTCGAGCGGGAACCCACGAACCC
>JAZDJQ010000019.1:0-22233 GCA_043803765.1 Candidatus Iainarchaeum sp.
AGCCTCGCTAAAGGCTCGCTCCGCGAGCGAATAGAAGGAATTATATTCGACAGGAATCAGAATACTCATACGAAAACCACCTAAAGTAGGAGGCAAAACCTCCTATTTTAGGCTATTTATAAAGGATTTCAACAAGCCCCACGTTACGGTACACGGATTTGCCAAACTGGAGCTGTCAATGCTACTAATGGTTGCCTTGCAACCGGGCACTGAGTCACAGGCATCCACCTGTTCCATTTGTTGTTTCTCACACTCTCTGACCGCTCCCTTTTGTTTTTCTTTGCATCCATTAAGCGCATCAGCAGCTAATTTATCCTTTTCGCCGGCTCCCCCAGTACTTTCTGTATGAGTATCAGCATAGCAACCCGGAAATCGGGGGCAATTCGACGTACCTGTACCCCCGCCTGCTGCAAGTCCCACGTTGTTCACCGTTAGGAGCGGTGATTGGAACATCGCATGGACAATCAAAACGGCCAATGCGATAAAAACAATGGTTAATGTACTGTCCGCCGGCATTCGAAGTCCTTTCTTTTTCTCGTATTTAAACCTTTCTTCTCGTGTTCTTGCGAGTAATCGTTGTAACGCACTTAAACTGCACCTGTTTCTGTTTCATCTATGCTTGAGAAGCGTCGTGCTCGTGTGATGAAGGTAGCTACTATTCTTTTTGTCGTGTTGGGCGTAAGTTTGGTGTATTTTCTTTTTTTCAATACGGGGTTGCAGGTTGCTCCTGACCCGGATGATTCTTTTGGTCATGTGATTATTTGGAATGATTCGAAGCATCGTATTCAGAATGTTTCGGTTGGATACGTGGTGGATGATACGATTATTGAGATTGAGAAAATTCTATTTTTGGATCCTGACCAAATAGTGAAAATTCAATTAGATGAAAAATATGTTAGCCATGATGCTCATATCATTCATGTTTCGGCTCCTCTTCACTTGAGCCGGCAGATTTCTATCTTTACAAAGAAAGCAGTGGAGGATAATGCGAATGTTCAATTTACGTTTGTTATTCCTACTGCTGCCTATGCACTTGATTCTACGGTGATTGAGCTGCGCGTCTGCAACGGTGAGAATTTTCCTCTTGATCTTATGGGGTCATTCGATGGGTTGAGTTCAACGGATGCTAATATTCCAACTGTTCTTTCCTGGTCGTTTCCTCCAAATGGGTGTGATTCGGTATTATTGCCTATTACTCCTCTACACGGGCCGGGAACCCTCTCATTTAAAATACGGGTTTTTTCTTCCACTCGTACGTTCGCCGAGCGGGATGTTCTGATGGACATTCTTTCTCCTCTTGCTATTCAATCGATTGGTGATTCCAATGCCGCCTAACACCGCACAATCAATGCCTAAGGATGAGCCTTCCATTATTGAGATTATTCAAAACATGGTGAAGGAAGGGGAGAGTGAGGATAAGATTCTTCAAACGCTTAGTCAGTTGGGAGTGGAACCTAAGAAAGCACAGCGTTTGTTGTTGTTGGGGCAGGCGGATACGTTTGCCTTGTTGCGGAATGAAATTTCTAAAATTGTCAAGCAGGATTTGGAGGGGGAAAAAAAAGAGTTGAATCAGTTTATTCAGAAAGAGGCTCACGCGGCGGTGGATTCGGCCAAGCAGAATCTTTCGGGTGAGATTAAACAGGATTTGCAATCGTATGAGAATGAGGTTTCTCAAAAACGAAAGAATTTTGAGAGTGAAACGGCTGAAACAGTAACCAAGTTCACTGATTTGGCTGAGCGCATTCGTATTCGTGTGAATGAGATGGGGAAGGATGTGCAGCAGATTCGAGTGGATCAGGATGAGATGAAGTTGCGTGGTGTCGGAACGCAGAATAGGTGGATATCATTCTTCTTGTTAGGAGTAGGCGTGTTGTTTGTTTTGGCGGCGTTGGGAATGTTTATTTATAATTTTGATGCGGTGCTAAGCATCGAGTCTATTATTGTGTTTATTGTTATGGCGCTTATTGGTGTTTCGGCGATGTTCATTTCGACATTGGTTTGAGTTTGAGTTAAAAAGAAATAATTTATTGTTTTTTGCTTCGATTTACTATTCCTTCATTCACTTCCAACTCGTTGAATTTTCGAAGGTTTTCGATTGCCCATTCTAAATACACTCGTGCCCGGTAGGAGGGTTGTTTTGCTCGTAGTTGTTCCAATTCGTTCATGATGATGTCGAGGGATTCCATACTATCCTTTTTCTTCGTGAGGTTATTTTAATAGTAGTGTTTTTCCTTCTAATTGGAGTGGTTCTGCGCTGAAATATTCAATTCTTTTTCCGCGGGTGTGGGCATTTTGGGTGGAGATGCCATAGCTTTTTTCGTTCTCTTTAAAGTGTTCTTTTTTCAAAAATCGCCATCCTTTTCTTGGTATTTTCCATGCAATCACGAGTTCGGCCCCTGCGAGTGCGCACCATTTTTCTAAATCCTTCATTTGTTGGGTTGAGATGCTCAAATTGCCTGCTTTCCATGCTTTGCATTCAAATGCGTATATTTTTCCTTTGCGTAATGCAATCGCGTCGGGCGTTGGAATCGTGTCTTTTCCTTTTCCGCTTCCGGCTGCTCGGCATACGGCCATTCCTGCTTCGTATAGTGTTTGAAGCAGTTCCCTTTCAGCATTAGCCCCTTTGTTATAGCGTGTCATCGGTGTGAAAATTCATGCGATTCGCCTATTTATACATGTTATTTTACGTTGTTTGTCGTGTTGCAAGTATTTTCATTTATAAAGATAGTCCCTCCCAATAGCTATGTAAGTCCGTTATGGACGGATTTGTTTCATTCACGATTATACCATCATTGGAAGTGTTAGGGTTTGGATTACACCCGTTTAGGGATTGTAGTGCACTCCCGTAAAACCCTTTTTGGGTTTTCCCGCGAGGATGCTGGATTGGGCGTGTGGCATGTCCACATTCGCTCTGCCCCGCTCCGCAATGAAGCCAATCGAGAAATCGAAAGGGAATGTTCCCTAGTATTTGGAACTCCCGTTCGTATCATTCGGGGTGCACGTTCGGTGCGCAAGACGATTCTTATTGGATTGTCTCCCGAAAAAGTGAAACAAATTCTTTCCAAAAAATCATCGGACTTTTTACAAAAAAAGAGTTGATTATACAATGGCAAAAACATATGTTGATGCAGTTAAATACATGATTCGAATTCAGTTTCAAATAAAAGGAATCGTGGACAAACCCGATATTGTGGGCGCGGTCTTCGGTCAATCCGAAGGATTATTAGGAGAGGAAATGGACCTCCGCGAACTCCAGAAAATGGGCCGAGTTGGGCGTATTGAAGTGAATGCTCATCCGGATGGCGGGAGTACGAAAGGCGACCTTCTTGTTCCTACTTCGATGGACATGGCCGAGACATCCGTTTTGGCTGCTGCTATTGAAACAGTAGACAAAGTAGGCCCCTGTGAGTCTAAGTTTGTGGTAAAATCCATTGAGGATGTGCGGAAAGACAAGCGTGCGGAGATTGCAAAGCGTGCTAAAGAACTTTTATCTCGTCTCAAGGATGATAATACTCCTGAAATAGATACGCTTACCGAGGAAATTCGTTCTGAAGTGCGTGTGGGAAACATGGTGGACTATGGTCATGATAAATTATCAGCTGGTCCTGCAATTGATTCTTCAGATGAAGTTATTGTGGTAGAGGGGCGTGCGGATGTTGGAAATCTCTTGCGCCATGGAATAAAAAATGTGATTGGGATGGGCGGTTCGCGCATCTCGCAGGACATTGTTAATCTTTCCAAACGGAAAACGATTGTGTTGTTTGTTGATGGTGACCGCGGTGGAGAGTTGAATGCGCGCAAATTGCATCAAATTGCGAATGTTGCGTTTGTTGCGGTTGCTCCTGATGGAAAAGAAGTAGAGGAACTGCAACAGAAAGAAATTATTCAATCCCTTCGCCGCAGGGTGCCAGTGAACGAGTTTCTTGATTCGATTGGTGTTTCCTCTAGGGAATCAAATCATGGGCATAGTAATCATGATGTGATTTCTCGTCCGCGTTTTGATAATGGAAGAGTGCCCTATCATCCTTCCTTGAATGCTCGGAGAGGATTTGATTCTCCTGCACGGGGGGATTTTCCTTCAGGAGAGCGTTTTCCTTCTCCTTTGCGCGGTAGACCTTCTTCTCATTTTCATGGGCGCAATCCCATGCCAATACGTAAGCGTTTTGGTACGGTGCGTCCTCTTCCGGGGGATTCAGTGATTGAATCGCCTGACCGAATTCCCTCTTTTACTATGCAGGAGCGCTTGCCTTCATTTGTAGCTCCTTCTTTGAAAGAGAATGCCGTGCAATCGGAGCAAGTGGAAGGGGCAACTGCTTTGCGTGAGTGGTTGGAAAAAGTGAAAGGGAAGCGTATGGCTGCTTTCTTGGATAAGAATCAAAAGGAACTTGCCTCCGTTCCCGTTAGGGAAATGGTGGATAAGTTGAAAGAAACCAAGCACGTTAACACCATCGTGTGTGATGGTATTATCACGAAGCGGCTTGTTGATGCGGCTGCCAAGTGCGATGTGCAGACGGTTGTCGGCGTTAAGCGTGGAAAAATAGGGGATACGACTGTCAAAACAGTCGTTTTCCCATAAATGGAATACTATTAGTGCATACTGGGAGTGTTTTTTTAGCACTTCCACTTATTTTTTTTTACTTCTTTTTTTTCCATTTTGGCATGCGTCGATTCATCGAATTTTCTTCGATTGGAAACATTATTTTCCATGAGCGGTAGAGTATCATTCCGATGATTAATCCGCCGACCCAGAAGAATACATTGGCTATTTCGGGTAATAATCCTGTGATGATTTGCAAGTCCGTTAATCGGTATTGGTTGGCGCGTAGTAATATTCCAAATGCATAGTCTGCCATTGTTTGACATTCCTGAATGAGTACTGATTCGGTGTTGGCGGCGTCAATGCATGCGTGGATGGCTTTTACGTTTTCCCATGAATCAAACATTCCTGCAAGGCTTTGCACGAGCATGAGTCCTGCCCCTAATATGATGAATGCTCCGAATAGTTTGAGGAGATGCACATCTCGTGTACCAAGTCTAAAAAGCATGATTTGTCGCATACGTTTCCTTCTTTTCAGAACCCGTTTGCGCTATTTAAAGCCGCCGTCTTTTTTGAGCGTTTTTTTCTTCCCCCTTTTTCCTATCGGTTCATTTATATAGGAAATTCGGCTCATCGCTTCGAGGATTACCTTGACTGAAGACAAATTGCTCAAGAAGAGGATGCCGTCCTCACCCGATTTCCCCACTCCTATTTCACCAGTTTCAGCTACTGCTCTTGAAATTCCTCCTGCCGCACCGGGCGAGGATGTGGATTCCCTTCTTCGTAAGTTAGAAAATTTGCGTGCCATGACTGGGAATATTCCTTCTCCTTCTTCTTATTCGACTGTTTCTTCTACTGCTATTCCTCCTATTCAGTCGTTGGGGCAGTTGCGTGATCCTGCATTCAGGAATCCCGAAGCATCTCCTGCGTCAATTCCTTCTATTCCTTCTCCTTCGCCTAGTCTTACCATGACCGGCCTTGTTCAACAGCTTCGTACTATTTCGGAAGAAAAAAACGATTCTACGTTTGAGTCGCGTATCGCGGACCGCCCTAAAACCATTTTGGAGGAATACGGTCAGGCTAAAATTTATCGTGTGCAGGGAGAACCGCTTCCTTACTATTGGGTTCCGGTTGCTCGTCCCACTTTATCGGAGCGTTCGATCATTAATACTCTCAAGGAGGCTACGACTCGTCTCATTAGCATTACTCCTTATCGTATTCGTGACCCTGAACAAAAACGTAATGTGTATGCACAGCAAGTCATTGATATTCTTCGTTCTTCTCCTGAGTTGAAGGTTCCTACTTCTAAATTTGATTTTTATGCAACTGCAGTAGTGTCTGAGATGGTAGGCTATGGACTTATTGACCCTCTTGTGAAAGATGATCGTTTAGAAGAAATCATGGTGATTGGTCCAAACGTTCCGGTGTTTGTTTTTCATCGAACGTATGACATGATGGTGAGCAATGTTGAGTTTTCTTCCGATGTTGAGATACAGGATTTGGTTAATCGTATTGCGCGTGAAGTGGGGCGTCGTGTTGATATTTCGTCTCCTTTATTGGATGCGCGGTTAAGCGATGGTTCGCGTGTTAATGCAACGATTCCGCCTGCATCCGTTTCGGGTTCTACTCTTACGATTCGTAAGTTTCGTGCAGACCCTTATTCTATTATTGATTTGATTAACTACAAAACTATTTCGACAAGGGTTGCAGCATTTCTCTGGTTGTGTGTGGATGGTTTGATGACTCAACCGGCTAATATTCTTATTTCAGGAGGAACCAGTTCTGGAAAAACAACATTGTTGAATGTGTTGTGCTCATTTATTCCTGCCAATGAACGTATTATTTCCATCGAGGATACATCCGAACTTAATCTTCCATTACAACACTGGATTCGTCTTGAAGGGCGTCCTCCCGGGTTGGAGGGAAAGGGGGAAATCACTCTTGATATTCTTACCAAAAATAGTCTCCGTATGCGTCCGGATCGAATCATTGTGGGAGAAGTCCGTCATGATGAGGCGTTCTCTCTTTTTACTGCGATGAATACGGGACATGATGGCTGTTTGACGTATGATACTCGAATCCCTTTTGCAGACGGGGTGCGTGAAATTGGTTCGTTTGTGGATGAGCAATTGGAGAAAAACAATTCTAGGAAAGATGGAGAATGGGATGTGTGTTCGGTTAGTGATTCCGTTGTCACTTCATTAGATGCAAATGGAAAGGCCGTACGTTCATCTGTTGTAGAGGCTCGTCGCCGTCCATTCGAAGGAATAGTATACCGTATTCAAACTGCTTCGGGGAATGCGATCACCTGTACGGGTAATCATCCTTTTTATCAATTTAAAGATGGAAAAATGGTTTCCATTCCAGCCAATCGACTGGAAGAAGGAATGTCGGTTGCAGTTCCTATGAGAATCATTCGGGACGAAAATGTTAACGCACCCGAAATAGAGTATTGGAGCGGTCTTCTTCATGGTGATGGGCATATTGCTGACCGCGAACGTGTTCGTGTAAAGAACGGAAAATCATATCGGACAAACGATGGAGAGGTTAGCTTGTATTCAGAGGAAGGGGAAATCATTCCTTCGTTTCGTTCCTTTATAGATGGGGTGTTGAATAACCCTCATCAGCGAACGGTTTTGCCACGGCCTGAAAAAGGCTGTTTTGAAGTGCATGTTAGTGGGCATGCGCGTGCCCAAAAGATGCAGGAATTGCTTCATATGTCCTCCGGAAGCCGGCTTCAATCCATGATGGACAACCATCATTTTGTATCGAGTCTTAGGGAGTTCGTAGCCGGATTTTTTGATGCAGAAGGGCACGTGGATTTGAACAACAACGCGCTTGTATTTACCTGTGCTAACGAGTATTACATTGATTTTTTTCGCTATGCATTGTGGACGGAAGGGATATTGTCTAGGAAGTATGAGACAAAATCGAATGGGGATAACTGGTATCGGTTATATGTTTATGGTCTGGAAAATGTGAGGAAATTCGCCTCTATTTATCCGATTCGTTATCCTGCCAAAATACAGAAATTGAATCAATTAGTTTCATCAACGGCAACCCCTAATACGAACGTAGATGTAATACCATGTAATCATATCATTTCAATTCTTCTAGGTGCTGCAAAGGAAAAGGGCTATAGTCGGCGTGCCATTGCACGACGTGCGGGTATTTCGCAGGGGCTTCTTCAATTTATTGTTCACAATAAGCGAATGCCAAGCCGGAAAACAGTGTGTGCATTGTCGGGTGCATTGGAATCTATTGGAGTGGACGCTTCGCTTCTCAGTAAATTGTCATCATCGGATACGGGGTGGGATCCAATAGTATCCATTCATTCATATCCTTATCTTGGGTTTGTGTATGATTTTACTTTAAACGAAAAAATCGAATCAGGTTTAGTTCCTCATAATTTTGTAGCGGAAGGATTTTTGGTGGGTAATTCGATGGGAACAATTCATGCTAATTCTGCTGCTGAAACCCTTGTTCGTGTTACGAGTCCTCCGATGAGTGTTCCGGAAGTCATGTTATCGGGGCTGAATTTTGTGATTGTGGAAAATCTTTTTCATTCTCCCAATAAAGGAAGTTATCGTCGTGTTACCGAAATAGCAGAAGTTATTGGTGTTATTGATAAGAAGGCGCGGACGCAAACCATTTTTGCTTGGGACCCGGTGAAGGATGAAATGCAGCGCACCAATATTCCAATCAAGTATTTTGATCGTCTTGCTTCTTTGACGGGAATGAAAGTGGATGATTTGGAAGTTGAGTTGAGAAAGCGCGAGCGTTTTCTGCAAAGCCTGATTGATAGGGGTGTGCGTGACATGAATGTTGTTTCTAAGCTTGCCCAGGAATTTTTGGGGGGAAACTAGTTCATGGCCGACGTTTTGAAGAATATTCGCACGCGTATTGAAGAGGAAAAAGATACTTCTACTATGCGTAATGTTCCTTCTGCTCCAGCGGAGAAGGTTTCGGACCTTTCGGATAAAGATATTGAGTTCATTGTGGAGCGCATGAAAAAGAAATATCGTGCAGAGGGGATGGAATTTAATGAGGTGGAGGGAAAGCTGGGCGAATTAAGGGACATTATTTCCGGGTCTGAAAAAAAGGGGATTGATGTTCAAAGCATTGATGCCTTGCGTGAAGGAAAAAATGCTTTTGTTCGAGTGTTAGGTCATCTGCATGCCGCTCTTCATGGCCCCTTTGAGTCGCTTGGTAAA
The DNA here is from genome assembly GCA_043803765.1 of Candidatus Iainarchaeum sp. GTDB lineage: Archaea > Iainarchaeota > Iainarchaeia > Iainarchaeales > VGJJ01 > VGJJ01. Next base: position 8,752 of record JAZDJQ010000019.1, read on the forward strand.
TTGATTGAGCGGTTTCCCCAGATGCGTACGTTGAATTATTATTTGTACAGTGCCAACATGCCTTATTCTAATAAGCAATGGGTAGCGATTCTTTCCGTTGTTTCGGTCATTGTTTTTGTTCTCACTTTTTCATTTGGCGAATTATTCTTTCTTGTTCTTCGTTATATTGCCAATGAGCGTGGAACGGTTCTTACTCCTTTGATGGTAACATTGAGTTACATTTTTCCTCTTCTTCTTGCATTCTTTTTTTGGCTTTTGACTATTGTGGTGGGGTTTCTTATTCCTTCATCCAATGCTCAGAAGCGCGGTGAGGCCTGCGGGAGCGAGCTTCCTTTTGCATTGCGTCATATGGCTACTGAGTTGCGTGCTGGAATTGGTTTGTATAAAACGATTCAAACGATTGCTAAGGCGGATTATGGTGTTCTTTCTGAGGAATTTTCCCGCACTATTTCCGAGATTGAGGAGGGAACGGATACGAAGGATGCGCTTCGTCATTTTGCCGCGCGCACGCAATCCCGTCCTCTTTCAAATGCATTGCGTCATATTATTCGTGCGTTGCGCACGGGTGGAAATTTGTCGGATATTATGGGGACAATTGCTTCGGATGTGAGTTTTGACCTTCGTATGCGTGTGCGTGATTACTCGGAGCGGCTTAATTTTTTTGGGGTTATTTTTATTTTTATGGGAATTGTCATGCCTGTTTTTGTGGGGGTATTGGCGGCTATTGCGAATAGTGGTCTTCCATTAGGTATGAGTCTTCCGATTACTCCTCCTTTAGTTTTAGCATTTTATTTTGGGATTATGCCTTTGCTCTTGGGAATGCTGGCATACTATTTGTTTATTTCCCAGCCGAGGGTGTGAATACAGGATGGTTGAACGCATATGGTGAACATGTTTGAACGGAAGGCGCCCTTGGAAATGTACGCATACTATATGCAGCAGGCTAATTTGGATGTTCCTCCTTTGCTTTGGTTAGCGGGTTCTTTTCTTGCAGGAATTGCGGCGGGATTGTTCACTTTTTTTGGTTTGGCATTATTGAAAATTAATGAGCCTCTTATTGGTGCTCTTGCGTTTGCTATTGTAACAGATGTATTGGTTGGTTTTCCTTACATTAAAGGAAAGGCTCGTATTGATTCGATTGAGGAGAATCTTCCGGATGCGTTGAAGCAGATTTCGGATACGCTCAAGACGGGTTCGACGTATGAGTATGCATTGCGCGAAGTGGCCGCGTCACAGTATGGTCCGTTAACGGAGGAAATGAAGAAAGTGTTGCGCAAGTTGGAAGAAGGCGAGAATTTTGAGAATTCCCTTTTTACGTTGTCGCGTGGTGTTGAATCTCGTCTTGTTAGGAGAGTTGTTACAATTATTGTGGATACGGTTCGTGCAGGGGCGGCATTGGCGGATATTCTGGATGATATTTCCCAGGATGTGCGGGAGATGAATCGTATTGCTCAGGAGCGGAAAACGAAGACAGTATTGCAGGTTATTTTTATGCTGGCTGCCGGTGTTATCGTGGCTCCTTTTATTTTTGGTTTGGTTTCTACTATTCTTGATTTTTTGATTGGGGCTTCCAGTCAGACAGGTGGGTTAGAGGGTGCAAAGTTGCAACAAGTGAAGAACGCACGCGACCTTATTATCTTTGGAGTGAAAGGATACGTCTTTGTTATCGCAGTTTCGGCGGCGGCGATGATTGGGATTATGCGGGACGGGAAGCTATCCAAAAGCCTTATATACCTCCCTTTGTTGCTTATGGTCGCTTACGCAGTATTCTATCTATCGCAGTTTGCGGTTGGGATGCTGGTGGGAATGTAATATGTTAGTAACTGAGAACCGTGGTCAGGTCGGAATAGAAGTATTAGTGGGGATTGTGATCACGGTGGTGGTTGCTACTGTTGCGGCTCTCATCATGAAGGGACTGTATAGTTCCGTCCAACCCAATGTTGCGGGTCAGACGAATACGGTGGTAAATACCATTGTTTAACCAGAGGAGGGAACGTATGGATAATCGAGGACAAGGAGCGTTGGAGTATCTCTTGTTGATCGGGGGTGCAGTGCTCATTGCGACAATTGTGTTGTTGATCATCATTGGTTCGGCGAACCAGACGGATAACATTATCGATGAAAATCTGAACACATTTAAGAACAATATCGGCGTACACGTAATCAATTAATAGGGTTACGAGGAATTGGATATTCATGGATTCGCGCGCGCAGGTAGCATTGGAGTATCTCCTCACCGTTGCATTCGGTGTGGTGCTTTCCACGGCTGCCGCGTTGCTCGCATTCCAGGTAGTGTCCATTGCCCAGGTCGCGGAGAAGAATATTGAGCAGTTTCGCCAGGAAACTATTTTGAGCTTTTTGGGGGAGTAATCCCCCATGTTCCCCCTGGCTTCTTTTCTTTTTTCACTTTTAGGATTAGTCATTGCTTCGTATACGGACTTGCGTTGGCGTATCGTTCCCAACTATATTCCGTATGCGTTAGGTGGAATGGGTATTGTTTTAGCACTGTATGAATCATTTATTGCTTCTTCTATTGCTCCTTTTTTGTTAAGCGCAGGGGTGATGGTTGGAACGTATGTTATTGCGTATGTTTTTTGGCGTGCGGGGGCATGGGCGGGTGGAGATGTAAAGCTTTTCACGGGTCTTGCCGTTCTTAATCCTCTAAATCCTTTTGTATTGGGGTCTTTTTTCAATTTTTCTTTTTTCTTTTTTGGAAAAGAATGGGTTGTTCTTTCTTCTTTTCCTGTTTTCATGCTTAATCTTTTCATTGTTTCCGTTTTCATGCTCATCCCCTATACGGGTTTTCTTTCTTTGCAGGCGCTTTCTAAAAAAGTGCTTCGAAAAGAATGGTTGAGTATTACGTGGTCGGCGATTCTTTCTGCAGTGGTGTATGCGTTTACTCTTTCTCTTTTCTCTGCTGTTTTGCAATTTTATTCTCTTCCATTGTGGGGGGTGATTATTCCTCTTTTGCTGGTGGCATTTTTTCCTCCGCTTGTTAGGTATGGGTTAGCAGGATTTGGGTTGATTTCTATTTTGTCTCATTTTTCCCCTGTTTCTTCCGTACTGGTTATTTTGGGTGCTTTTCTTTTGTTGAATGTTTTGCGTGCATGGTATGGTTTTGCTCAGCGTCATGTGCTGACCAAAACGAAGAAAATTACGGAGTTGGAAGATGGGGATATTCCTGGAGAGGCTATTTTTCTTCGGGATGGGAAAATTGTGAGAGAAACACCCTGGTCGTTCCAAACCATTATTAAGGCAGGATTGCGACGGGATGCTACGATGCTCATTCGTCTTATTTCTCCTTCTGGGGAAGCGTTGGCCAATCCTCGCCGTGCTGCGGGATTGTATCCGGATGATATTTTGCGTCTTCAGAAGGAAGTCCATGCAGGTCATCTTGCGGATGAGATAAAAGTGAAGGCTTCTTCTCCTTTTGTTCCGGCCGTATTGTTAGCGTATGTTTTTCTCTCCTTGTTGGGAGATGGTCCTCTTGCCGGGGTGTTTGGTTAATGGGTAATCGTGGTCAGGCGAGTATTGAGTTCATTTTTGTTTTGCTTTTCATGCTGGTTATTGTTATGGGTATTATTGTTCCATTGGGGCAGAAGTTGCAGCATTCGCTGGATGATGTGGGTCGTGCGGGTTCTGTTGCCAAAGGGGTTAGTCAGTTTGATTCTGCTTTTCGTATGATGGTAGGTTCGAATAGTGATAGCCGTCAAATTGTGAGTGTTTTTCTTCCAAAAGGTTCTACTTTCGTTTGCGACCCGGTAAAAAACGATGTGAATATTACGCTTCCTCTTCATCTTAACGTGTTCAATTCGGATGGGAGTGTTCCTTCTTCGTGTATACAATTGCTTGGGAGTGGGGATTTTCTCATGGAGTGTTCTAAAAAAATTACTCTTCCTCCCAATACGGATTTGCATTGTGGTGGGAGTGGAATAGACGATTATGCTATTGAGACGGGCGCGGTTGGGTTTGCTCAATCATTTAGGATTGGGGTAAAATACACGTCTACGATGTTTCCTCCTTATGTGATTGATGTGAATACGGGATAGGTTTTTTTCCATGGATGCGCGTGCTCAAACCAGTTTGGAATTGCTCATGGTGGTAAGTTTTTCTATTCTGCTTGCTCTTATTATTTCCATTCCTTTCCTTGAAAATCAGGCGCGTACAAACGCGGGTATTCAAGCAAAACTTGCGGTTCTTCCTTACATTGAGCGGAATACCGAATTGTTGAAAATTTCTTCTATTACTGCTGAGAAAACAACCCCTGCGGGGACTACTAAACTAACCGTAATGGTTCATACGAAGGGGAAAATAGATAGTGTTATTTCGAACGAGCTTTCTAGTAGTGGCTGTCTTTCTATCTGCAGTCAAATTAAGTCAGGCGGTTTTTTTGATTCAGTGGATTTTTCTTGGGAAAATGATACGCTTCCGTCAAACGTGTGCAGTATTCAAAATTGTTGATTTTTTTCCCTAGTTTTTAATTCCTTTACTTTTAGTTGAGCGTTCATGTTTCATCGTGGAATGTGGTGGTTTCTTCTCTTGCTTTGTGTGGGCGTCCTCCTTGAGTGGCATCAATTGCATGCAACGCTTTCCATTTCTTCCATTGATGAAATTTGGTCTCTTCCTTCTTCATCGCGGGTGCAAATAAGCGGGGTAGTTCGTTCTCTTCATTATTCGGGAACCGCACTTGTGTTTGATTTGGTGAATGGTGGGGAAATTACGTGTTATTTTCGTCGTCCTCCTCCCCATTTTCCCTTGTTGAATGGTGATTTTCTTTCTCTGATTGCACGTATTGATTCAACTCCTCGTGGAAAGTTGTGCGTGGTGGAGCGCGTTCTTTCAGTATGATTCTCATGGGTATTGGTCTCGGTTGTGCGTCTGCTTTTTTTCTTCGTCGTTCCGGTTTTGTTTCTCTTTTTCCTTTTCTTCTTTTGTTTCCTTCTCTTTCTTCTATTTTGGACTGGTCTTTTTTGATAGGGCTGGTTGGTTTTCTTCTTGCATCCGAGTCTTTTTCTCCATTGGAGAAATTTGTTTTTTCCAGAGATATATGGGTTGGTTTTGGTTTGTCTATTTTTGCTCTTTTTAGTATGCGTTTTTTTTCTTTTTTGGTTGATGCAGTGGAACCCTTTCTTGGTTTGGGTTTTGTCTTGCTTCTTTTTTCTCTATTATTTTTTTCGCATCTTTCATTAAGAGTGCTTCTTCCCGGCGTAGTATTGTGTTTGGTGATGGGTTATTTTGTCTTAGTTCGCTGGTCTGTTCCTTTTGCTCTTCCTTCATTGCTGCTTGGTTTTTTTGGTTTTTCGTTTACTGGTTTTTTTCCTTCTTCCTCTTCTTCATTTTTCAACTCATTGAAAGATGCATTGATTGGGATTGCGGCAGGAATTTTTCCCGGTTTTGGTCCTGGATTGCTTTCTTTTTTCTGGTTCTCAAATAAGTCTTCTCCTTCTCTTGGCGTTGCTAATCTGGTTTTTAGTATGGGTTATCTTGATATTTCGGGTAACCTTCGTAGTGTTCCTGCTGCCATTCTTGCAGAGGTTTTTTTTCCTTCGTGGGAGTGGATGGTTCTTTGGCTTTTTTTTGCTGTGTGGATAAGCATGATTCTTCTTTCTTTTTTTCCTTCGCCCAGCGAGTCTTCTATTTTCCTTAGCATGAGTATAAGTGTGCTTGTATTATTTCTTTTGGGCGGGGTTATTTCGTTAGGTGTATTTCTTCTTTCTTTTGTTGCCTCTCATCTCTTGCGTGAATGGGGTCTTTCTCCTTCTCTTGGATTGCTTGTTCTTATTCCTCCTTTGTTGTTTTTCTATGCGTGATATATATTCTCTTCTCTTTTTTTTATGCATGCATGGCTTGGACGATTTCTCAATCATTATTGCAAGATCTCATGTCGGCGGCGAAGCGCGTCTATCCGTATGAGTTTATTTCCATGTTGAGTGTGGGAGAAAAAAATGCGCATCATGTGACTGAATTTGTTGTTCTTCCTGCCGAGTATGGGTTGGTTCATTCTCAATTGCGTTCGGACTTGATTCCCAATGACCCTCTTATTGTTGGAACGGTTCATTCTCATCCTTCTCGTTCAACGAGAGCCTCGAATGCGGACAAGAATGTTTTTGCCCGTTTGGGTTCATTTCACTTAATTCTAGGATACCCCTACTCTCTTTCTTCTTTTCAAGCATACTCTTCTTTTGGGAATCCTATTTCTGTAAAAGTGGTATAACACCACTCTTCCTTTGGCAATCATTAAAAGCATCAACCCGTTTTCCTTTCCATGCGTTCTACTGGGCAGGCGGCGATTGATTTGCTCCTGGCACTTCTTCTTGTATTGGTGGTGATGGGTGCCTTTGCGGGGGTAGTAACCTCCTATACTGAAACGCAAAAGCAGATTGGGATTCATCAACAACTTGCAGAGGATGCTATTTTGTTGCGTTTGTTTTTGACGCAGGGTTCGTTTATTTATCATGAGGATTTAGTTTATCCTAGTGCTTCTATCAACGAATCAGCCATCAATACTGCTTCTTCCCTCTCAAGTCACACCCCTATTTCTCCTATTCGTGCATTTGAACACGCGCAGGGGATTGATTGTGCGCTTGATGCGGATTTTGGAAATCAAAACCTTGAACTTACCGTGTTGGGAAGCGATGCAGGTCTTTCATCCGATGTGAAAAAATCCCTTTCTTTTTCTACTCCTGCTGGTTTTGAAACCATGTATGATTTTACTCTTCCTGATTGTTTTTCTGCATCATTGGAGGAAACCTAATGTTTTTTGCTAAAGGACAATTGTGGTCCCTTGATGTGGTACTAGCAGGGGTGGTGTTTACTCTTGCGTTAGGTCTTATTCTTTCTCAAACTGAATTGAATATTTTTGCTTCTCAACAAGAACGGAATATGAGGGAGTTGCAGCTTATTGCATATACTGCTTCTAATGCTCTCGTAAGCAAGGTGGATATTGCTCCTAGTTCAACTGAAAATATTCGCTGCGGTCCCAATTTTAGTTCTTCCGGAACGAATGGTTGGTCGGATGAAGGAGACCTTTCTTGGTTGGAAAATTGTCTCATTCAAGGAGGCAATATTCCTTCATCCGAGTTAGGTATCCCTGCTGGGTATTCTTTTAATCTTACAGCGGATGTAGGAAGTACTCCAACGAAACTAGGAGGGGATGCCATTCCCCCTAATGTTTCTTTTGCGAGTGTTCAACGTACACTTCTTCTTTTTGCTTCACAAGTTGGTCCGGATGATTTTCGTGAATGTTTGGATGCCGCCTCTTGTTCAGGAACATTAACCACATTTACTTTGTCCGTATGGAGGTCTTCCTGATTATGCGTGGTTTTGTTTTTACATTGGATATGGCGCTGGCCGCGGCAGGGGTTTTGTTATTGTTTCTTATCCTCATTCAGTCTATTTCCTATCCTGTTCCTTCTACTGCATTCGATCGTATTCGGGCAAAGGATGCTACGATGAGTTGGTTTTACACTGGGATTCCAGTCATTCTTCCCACTCCATCGCCTGAACAATATGCATGCGATTTGGGTTTTCGTCCTCGCGTTTCTACGGATTTACTTGACCCCAATGATGTTGACGATTGGATTATTCAAAATAATTGTGTGGAGGCTCCCTAATGCGTGGTTTTTTTTCAGCATTGGTTGCCTTGTTGGGAATTCTTCTCCTTATTTCTCTTTTTTATACACAGTCCGCGAGGAATGATTCCTATTCTCATGCCGAGGAATCATTAGTGGTGCAGCAGCTTGTGTATCGTGATTGGTTTTTATCGCGTAATGCGTATGTTAATTTTGCTTCGGATGCGATATTTGAGCAAGTAGCAGATGAGGTAAGTTATCCTTCTTGTAATTTCACGAACGATGATTTTACTAATGTTGTAAATCAGTATTGGTCGGATGTGTATTCGCACATGAAGGCTCATTTTGGGGTAGATTGTTATGCTACTCTTCCTGTTGGTATCATTGTTAAGGACGACATTCCTGTTGAAGCTACTCTCACGTGCTATCGAAAAATAGGGGAAGTGGATATGAATATTACGCACCCTTTCATTTTTCGAAAAGATGTGGAAGTAGTTGATGTCTTAGGCACATGCAAAACAACCATTTTTGACACACACGGAATTGCCAGTGGAATCGTCGAAGATGTAAAGAATAGCTAATGCACCGTCTGCAAGCGCTTGGCGGTTCCGCTTCCGTACTGCATGGCTTTCTTTTTTTCTTGGACGATTTCAAGGGGAACGCCCATTTTTTCCCCAAGCATGCGTAATACGTTTTTTCGTAGTTTTCCATATTTTCCTTTTAAGTTTTCATGCGCAGGAAAGCTCATCGCTTCGCCTGCAAAATCCTCATCAAGGTAGGGGGCAATTAGTTGTATGCCGTATTCCTTTCCGCACATTACCTCTCTTTTAACGTCATGCTCTTCTATTTTTTCTATTTTTTCTTTTCGTAATCGTTCGCACGCATCGGAACTATTTCGGCATGTATCAAATAGGGCATATCCGCAAAATAATTCATCTGCTCCCGACCCGACAAATAATTTTTTTATTTTTTCTTTTTTTGCCAATTGGGCAATTGAAAGGTTTAGTGCTCCTAGTGTTTGTTGTAGGTGGTCTTTCGTTTGGAGTATTTTTCCTGCTCGTGCATAGTTTTTTTCTATTTCTTTTTGTGTGAGTTCCTTTTTCACCCATTTCATTTTCCATTTTTTTGCCCATTTTTCTGCTCGCAGTATATCGGGGCTTCTCGGGAATCCTACTGTTAGGAATATACAGTCTTTTCTTTTTTTGCTGAGCATGAATCCAAGAATGCCCGAATCAAGTCCTCCTGAAAACGCAATGCCTATTTTTTCTTTGATTGAGCTGTTTCTTTGAATCGCATGAGTGAGTTTTTTCTCTAGCAGGGCGTATGATATTTTTTTTTCTTTTTTCATTCTTCTTAATTGGGTTGCCATTCCCAACTTTAATCTACTATTCCTTTAATGTCTTATGGATTCTCCTTCCTTGTGGTTTGGAATCCAAACTATTTTATACGTTGTGCGTGTTGAATGGGTATGGTTGCTCTGGATAAGGTGGATTTGCTCGTTCTTCGTCGTTTGTTAGAAGATGGCCGTGCGTCTTTTTCTCAATTAGCTAGGGAAACCATGTTAACGGACGTTGCAATCAAGAAGCGTTTTGACCGGTTGAAGCGGCAGGGAATTATTCAATCTATTTCGGCAGAGCTTAATTTGGATGTGTTAGGTTATTCGAAACCTGTTTTTGTTTTGTTGAAGACAGAGCCCGGTAAGAATAAGCAGATTGTAAAACGTCTTCATGATTTGGAAAATGTAGTGGAATACCATGAGATTATGGGCGAGTATGCGTTCATGCTCAAGATGATTGCCCCCGATTCGATGCATGTGAAGCGTTTTCTTGAGGAATTAGGTCATATTGATGGAATTCGTGCCATACATTCTCTTCCCGTATTATCGGAGGTTCGTAAAACCGATGCGCTTCCTCCTACTCCTTTACAGAAACGATTTTAGTTTTTTTTTACCATTATATTAAACAAGTTTCCTAATCTGGTGCATGTATGCTTCTCATTATTGCGGAAAAAAATCTGGCCGGGGAAAGGATTGCTTCTATTTTGGGCGGGAAAACAACTAAAGCGCATGCGCAGGGTTTTGCAAAGTATTATTCTTTTATGCGCCGCGACCAGCCCGCTACTGTTCTTCCATTGCGCGGCCATATTGTAGAGGTCGATTTTCCCGTTAAGTATTCCCATTGGAGAGGTACGGATTTGCAGGAGTTGGTGCGTGCTCCTATTCGATACAATCCAAGCGAACCGGCTATTGCTCGTTTGTTGAGGGATTTTGGGAAGCAGGCAACGAAGGTAATCATTGCGACGGATGCAGATAGGGAAGGGGAAAGCATTGGGGTGGAAGCACTGCGCATTGTTCAGGAGACGAATGCATCGGTTCAAGTTGAGCGTGCTTATTTTTCCGCTATGACTCCTAAAGAGTTAAACCAAAGTTTTGATGAGCTTGTAAAAGTGGATTATCCTCTTGCGGATTCGGCCGATTCACGAAGGGAAATTGATTTGATTTGGGGTGCAGCCCTCACTCGCTATGTGTCTCTTACTGCTAATCGTATGGGAAAGGAATTCATTTCCATTGGGCGTGTTCAAACTCCTGTGTTAGCGTTAATTGTGAATCGTGAGAAGGAACGTCTTGCTTTTGTTGTGCGTCCGTATTGGGAAATAAAAGCCGTGTGTGAAATGGATAAAATTGCGTTTGAGGCACAGCATAAAGAAGGAAAGTTTTGGGAAGAAGCAAAAGCGAAGTCTATTTTTGAAAAGATTAAAGGGGAAAAAACTGCCATTGTTACACGTGTTTCATCACGTGAACGGACGATTGCGCGTCCTACTCCATTTGATACGACGCAGTTTCTTCGTTCTGCTACCGTATTGGGATTAACCGCAGGCCAAGCGATGAACATAGCAGAATCATTGTATATGTCGGGCTACATTTCGTATCCCCGTACGGATAATACGGTATATCCTCCTGCGTTAAATGTACGAGAGCATTTGGAGGAGATGGGTAATCATCCTCCTTATTCCAAGTTTGTGAAGGACATTCTTTCTAAACCGCTTAATCCTTCTCGTGGGAAGAAAAACACGACCGACCATCCTCCTATTCATCCTACTAAGATTCCTCCTGCTAATATTGGGGATAGAGAACGCAAAGTTTTCGACCTGATTGCACGTCGTTTTTTGGCAACGTTTATGGAAGACGCTCTTACGTTGAATGTTTCGGTTGACCTTGATATTGGTAAAGAACCTTTTACTGCTACGGGGCAAACGATTCTGGTTCCAGGGTGGAAAGCAGTATACCCATATTCTGTTTTGAAAGAGATTGTCCTTCCTGCTTTGAAAAAAAATGATCGTGTAGATGTAAAGAAAATGGACCTTCTCAAGAAAGAAACGATGCCTCCTGCTCGGTATTCTCAGTCTTCTCTTATCAAACTTATGGAGGAATTGAATCTTGGCACAAAATCGACTCGTCATGAAATTATTCAAAAATTGTATTCAAGAAAATATATTTCCGGTCTTAAGAATATTGAGCCCAATCAGATTGCGTTTGCTGTGATTGATGCGTTTGAAAAATATTGTCGTATTGTCACTGAACCAAAAATGACAGCGGAATTAGAAAAAGAAATGGATGATGTGGCGGCGGGGAAAAAGGGAAAAAGTGTAGTAGTAGAGGATTCTCGAACCATGTTGCAGGGAGTGTTGTCTCAATTATTAGAAAACAAATTGTCTATTGCAGGAGAACTGCGTAAAGCTCTTTCCACGCAAGAAATTCTTGCGTTGTGTCCAAAGGATGGGGGAAATATGATTATTCGAAAGGCGGGGGCGACGGGAAAACGTTTCTTGGGCTGTTCAAACTACCCGAATTGTACCGCCACTTTTTCTCTTCCTCAAAAAGGATTACTTTCTAGAATAAACACGCTCTGCTCGAAGTGTCAATCTCCTATGATAAAGCTAACCGGGACTCGCTTCAAGATGGACATCTGTCTTAACTATAATTGTCCTTCTAAGGATGATTGGAAAAAGAAGATGGCAGGAGCGAATGGGATGCCTTCCTCTTCTGCTTCTTTTCCTCCTCCTTCTCCTCCTTCTGTGCCCCCAAAACCCTTTTCTTTATCCAAACCTTCTAAAAGACGCACAACGAAGAAACTATCATGAGGATTATACTCGACTTGTCTAAGGGTGCCCAGCAGAATGCCCAGCATTATTTTGATGAATCTAAAAAGTTTCGTGCGAAAGCAAAAGGGGTGGATATTGGTTTAGCGTTAGTCCAGTCCAAACTTGAGGCATTGCAAAAGCAGGTGGAGAAAGAAAAAGTTCTTCCTCCTGCTAAAAAGCGTAGTAAAGAATGGTTTGAGAAATTCCGTTGGTGTTTTACTCGAAATGGTTTTCTTGTGATTGGCGGGAGAGATGCTCATTCGAATGAGGCAGTGGTTAAGCATCATCTTGAGGAAAAAGATGCTTATTTTCATGCGGATATTCCAGGGGCGCCTCATTGTGTGTTAAAATTAGGAGATAAAGTTCCTTCTGATGGTGATTTGGATGATGCGGCGGCGTTTGCTGGATTGTTTTCTTCTGTTTGGAAGAAAGGATTTTTTTCTGTTCGCGTATACCAGGTGTCCAAATCCCAGGTAAGCAAGAAAGCTCCTTCCGGTGAAAGTTTGGGTCGTGGTGCTTTTATGATTTATGGGGAACGGAAATGGTTTGATCCTCGTTTGATGATGGGCATTGGTATACAGCCAGTAAAGGATGGTTTTCGTGTGATGTGCGGTCCATTGAATTGTGTGAAGACGCATGCACAGCATGTTGTTGAGATTCTTCCCGGTTCCCATTCGAAATCCGATGTTGGAAAATCCTATTCTAAATTTCTTCTTTCGCGCAAAATTCCTATTTCAATTTTTTTAGATGATGTGGTTGCGTCTCTTCCAACTGGAGAGTTTGGGATGAAAATTCCTTCTTGAGTATGTAGCGCACCCTTTCTCAAGGGATTAAAAAGGCCTTAGGATGCAAAATGGTATATGTCCAATTTTCCTAATCCTTTGGCGAACGCTCCTCCTCTTCCGGATAAACATAGCATCACGTTGAAGGTGCAGGAGCCTTCTCCTACGCATGTGGGTAGGAATATTGTGACACTGGATAGGAAGTCCAAACAATTATTGGGAATAACCTCGGGCGACATTGTTGAAATTGAAGGGTCGAAGAAAACCGCTGCGATTGTTTGGCCTGCTCGTACGGAAGATGAGGGAAAAGATGTAATTCGTATGGATAATTTGATTCGTCATAATGCTGGAGTGAATTTGGGGGAAAAAGTAATGGTGCGCCCCGCTCAATTCAAGGAAGCGCAAAAGGTGGTGTTGGCTCCTACTCAGGATGTTCATATTATTGCTTCGGGGTATGAGCGTATTCTTAAGAAAACGTTTATTGGCCGGCCCCTTACGCGCGGGGATAATGTGTGGATTACTGTTTTTGGTTCGGGTTTCATTTACCGTGTGGTTGAAACGAATCCTCGTGGTATTGTGAAAATTACTGATTTTACTCAATTTGTTTTGAAGGATGAGCCCATTAAGGGAGAATTGGAAGGCGTTCCTCGCATTGCGTATGAGGATGTGGGTGGATTAGGAAATCAAATACAGAAAGTGAGGGAGATGATTGAGCTTCCCATGCGTCATCCTGAATTATTTCGCAAGCTTGGAATCGAGCCTCCTAAAGGAGTGTTATTGCACGGCCCCCCCGGTACGGGAAAAACACTTCTTGCAAAAGCAGTTGCGAATGAGACGCAGGCGCATTTTATTTCAGTTTCTGCTCCTTCAATAATGAGTAAATTTGTTGGGGAGGCCGAAGAGCGTGTGCGTCAAATTTTCAAAGAAGGAGAGGAAAATGCTCCAAGTATTTTGTTTTTTGATGAGATTGATGCGATTGCTCCTAAGCG